>CALCOY010000064.1 GCA_937897325.1 uncultured Shimia sp. | reverse complement strand
CGATCAAAAAATCCCCTGCAGCTTACCAGAACACCCCCAGCTTTTGCCCACTCCCCTGAAAACATTGAAGGCACAGTCTCAGATTTAAGTGCCAAGCGACAGGTCACTGTGCATTCCCGCAAGCCGGGAATGTCCGTACTCGAAGGCGTGTCTTTCGAATGATCGCAGGCGGTGAAAGATGGTGTCTTGGTGCGAGGCTTGAAGGAATTCGCCAAACTTCCGCAACTTCTTTTCAGTCAGATCCGGTGACTTAAGTGTTTGAACAAGGCGATTGATTTGTTCTTTCGCCCAATCCGGCCATATGACTTCGAGGGTGCGTTGGCGACCGCCGCCCTGAAAGCCAACCAGTTCGTTTATTTCATCGAACCTCATATCATGTCGGATTTGGAGCAGGCGTACGCCTTCCGCGAGGAAAATCTTATAGGCATCAGCTGCGATAGGCCTTCCTTCGTGCGCCCACTCATGCCAGCGCCCCGCGAGAAATTTGCAGCATGCCAGAAGGTGGTCTTTACCGACCGAGAAACGGCTGAGCGCTTCACCGGCAACTGCAAGCCGGATTTCATCTCTGGCGGCGACCTGTTCGTCGGTAAGAACGATCCGTCCGCCGCCCGAACCTTGAAGCAGCCTGAAGGTTCGGTCGCGTTCTTCTTCGCGTGCCCATTCTATCGCGTCGAGCCCTGCCTGGTATCGCTCAAAATCTCTAAGCGCTCTTACAGGTGCAAACGCTTCTGTTGCGCGTCCGCCTGGCCATCGCTTGCTGCGGATATCTTCACGCACCCGTCGTGCGATGTCTTCGTCCGCCATGTTAATCCGAATATGAATTCCCATGTCAGCAAGTTCGATGGCGGTCAGCAACTGCCAGCTTGAATAGAAATCCTGGACATTGTCACTGTCATGAAGGTCGGGCTGAACGTCGCTCGAAACACGGACTCGGCGCTCTCTGTGCGGCACGAACGTCTGTTGCTCTGGCCTTTTGAGAAATTCTGACCATTCGGGCTTTGGTGCGTCAAAGGGATGATTGTCACCCTTCAGACTTCTCATCCCTGCATCTTGCAGAGTATTCCAAAGGTCTGCCGCTGCGTCCATTCGGGGGCCATCGGGCTCAACCGGATCGTGTAGTTCTGGCCCTTCTCTTCGGCGAGTTTCCTGCCAGATCCGTCGTGCAATTGGATCTGGCCAGCGAAGGCGCATGCGTGGTCGAAGAAGCCCCAGTTCTTCAAGGCCTTCCAGCAGTGAGGCGCCAGCGTACCCTCCACGAAAGGCTTTCAGCTTTCCCAGATCGGATGCAAATGACGACGCTCTTATGTAGCGACCGAAAGTTATGCGCGCTCTGTAGTCCATGACTGTTTGCCTCGTTGGTGTTTGTCACTCGCCAGCAGGAAGTTTCGTTGCAATCTATATGCAACGTATACCTCGAAAGGCTGACTTATTGCCGGATTTCAGTAGGTTAATCGTTTCGCTCACGAGGTACCAGTCGTGATGGACATCAACTACTTAAATCGTTGCAAAGCACCTGAAACGAAAATTTGCTATGGCGGAAAATATATGTATAACAATGCGATAATCGCTTCATGCACTTAGAAAACCGTTTCATGACCCGTTTAGAGCAAGACATCCTCGATTTTGTCTCCGGAAACCCCGGGGCAGGGCGCGATGCAATCCGTAAAGGTGCGGCAAAAGATGTAAGTGAAACGACCGTTTGGCGCGCGCTCAAGAGGCTCGTTGAAGAAGGTCGTCTCGAGGTATCTGGCAAAGGAAGGGCGACGGGTTATCAGCTTGCAGGCTCGGCGGTCGTGCGCGCCCATCTTACAGTACCGTATAACAGGCGCTCACCGATCTCCTACAAGCCTGAGTTCCTGGACGCCTACGTACCTGACAAGACTTGGTACTTGTCGCAGGCTGACCGGGATCGAATGCTGGAGGCGGGACGGCCTCAAGGCGGTGCAATGCCAGCCGGCACGTATGCGCGGCGCATCCTCGAACAGCTATTGGTCGACCTTAGTTGGGCGTCCTCGCGGATGGAGGGCAACACCTACGACATTCTGCAAACGGAGCGGCTTATCCGGTTCGGCGAGGAGGCCGAGGGCAAGGATCGCAAAGAAGCTTTGATGATCCTGAACCACAAAGAGGCCATCCAATATGTCGTGGATAACCTGGAAGAAGTCAGTCTCAGTCGCCCCGACCTCTTTGCAATCCATGCGCTCTTGTCCGATGGCCTGCTAGCTGATCCGGCAATGTCCGGACGTTTACGAGCTATGCCTGTCGGGATTTCGCATTCGAGCTACAGGCCGCTTGATGATGCCGTTACCATCGAAGAGGAGTTTGACATCCTGCTTCAGAAAGCAACGCAGATCACGAACCCTTTCGAGCAGTCATTCTTCCTGCTTGTGCATATTCCTTATTTGCAAGGATTTGCTGACATCAATAAGCGCACGTCGCGTGTTGCCTCCAACATTCCTTTGTTGAAGTCCGACCTTGCGCCGATGTCGTTCACAACAATGGATGACCGGGACTATATTGATGGATTGATCGGCATCTATGAGTTAAACAACGTGTCCCTCTTTCGGGAAGTGTACATCGATGCCTACCTTGCTTCGGCGGAGAAGTACCGGGTCCTCAGAGCAGAGGTAGAAAGTCCGCACAAAGCGGCGATTGTATACAGAGACTTTGTCCGTGCTGCAGTCAGACGAAGTGTTCTTGAGTTCAAGGGTTTTCGATACGATGACGTCATGATCATGGCGGCGGAGGCTGGTGTCCCCGAGGCTGATCAAGAGAGCGTAGTCGCATATGTGGCTGAGCAGCTCGCGGGTTTGCATGAAGGCAATGTTATTCGCTATCGCCTCAAACCGGACGATCTCACAGGTGTCACACTAGCCTGATTTGCCTTCGCCCTCATTGATCTTAAGGGAAATGGGCAGCTTCAAACGCGACGCGAAACCGGTGTTGATTTCGTTGAGCAGGGTCCCGCTATAGTGACCTCGGCGGCCTCCTGAAGATCTTGCAGCAGAGATTTGCGTACGCTGTCTGAAAGTTCGAGGTGTTCAGGCGTGTCGTTCCCTAAAACATCCATGTTCAGACCCGCGCTATGATTTGTTCAACAACAGGATGCATCCATGCCGGAACATGTCGGCTTTGCTTTGCAAGCAGCGCTCGATCCTTTGCGTCCAGCGCGCGAGCGATCTTGCCGATAACCTGATCGTCCACGCGGTCCTTACCGACATAGCGCAGTGCCTGGAAGACGGTGCCCGTCTTTGAACCGGCACCAACCAAGGTCTTCGGGGAAGCATTGCGGAATTGGATCACCTGCTGTCCGACCTTCTTGGTTCGTGTAGGTCCGTTGGTCATGTAGGTTGGATTGGACGGGACCTGAGTGGACAGACCCAGCTGGTTTGCCGCCATTGCAGGCGAAGGCAGCAGGACCTGGTTGTCCTTCCGTGCTACTGCGCGCGCGATGTCATCAGCGGTTGGTGCTAGGGCACTGAAACGCGAACTGTGCTTGGGATAGTCGTAGAGTCCACGCGTCAGCCGCCGGATCACACCCTGATCGGCTAGGCGTGATAATGCCCGATCCACGCTTGCGCGGGACCCGATGTCGAGGAAGTCGGACGGCGCGAAGATGGCGCCGCGGCCCTTCCGAACGATGCTTTGCATGATTCTTGACGCAATCATGGTTCGACTCTGTGTCAGAAAATGGGGTATGTTTTTCTGACAATCAAGGGCGTGGTGACTGGTACGCGCTCCTGCATGTTGGGCGGGAAGCAGAAGTTCGCCGCATTTGCATTACAAGATATGGATGAGTTCTTAGCGGACTTTGGTGACGAAGTGACATCTAACCAGATCGAGGCTGACCTCGGTCAACTATCTGGACCGTTTTACGTTGATTTCTGAAAGAGCAAGCGTCTTGATGCTTAACTGCATTTTAGATCACCAAGACACCCGACTTAGGTATTCGACCTGTCACCCATCGTGACTTTACAGACGTCTGGAACTTGGAACGCGAACGTCCTGACCCCCAGTTGCGGGCTTTTGAACGGGTTGTCAGAACGCTCCCAGAGATTGCAGGTGCTCACGTTTCAGCGCGGAGTTGAACTACGTCTTGAGGGGCCGCGTAGAGGATGCGCCGAATTGTGACCGTTTCTACTAGCGTCTCCTTTCGGCGGTCCCGATCGCGGACATTTCCGCCAGCTTCGTGATGGATAACATTAAACACAAAACTGAGGGCCCACTGACTTAATCGGCGACCAAGATATCCTAATCGAGAATATTCAGAAACGCCGCGTTTTAGCTATGATCTTATCGGAAATTTAATAAGCTGGCGTTGGGCGAGCCGAACGACCTAGCTCCTAATTCTTCTTTCAAAGTCAGAGATTTAACGAAAGTGTTCCTGCCTGTGCCCAAATCGAGCTCACGTTGACAGGTGCTCAGATGCGGTCGTCTACTTAACGGTAGCGCGGCACCGAGAGCATCCTGAGACTGGAGAGGCGTATGCAAAACTATCAGGGATCGGGCCGACCACTTGCAAGACGCAAGTTCTCATGAGCGCGAAGGTGTCCGCCGATCTTGTGCTGACGGGCGGGACGGTCTGGAGCGGCAAGGGTCTAGGCCGGGCCGAAGCAATCGCTTTGTGGGGCGGCCGCGTTTTAGCGGTCGGAGGGGCTGCGGACGTCGCATCGCTCATCGGACCACATACGCAGGTGGTCGATCTCGCCGGACGCTTTGCTATGCCGGGGCTCAACGACGCACATATGCACCTGATCCCGTATGGCACGTCCATGGCCGAGATGGATCTTCGCCCTTCTGAGGCCTCAACGCTCGAGGCGCTTCTCGACGTAGTTCGCCAGCGGGCAGCGAGTACTCCCAAAGGTGAGTGGCTGATTGGGCGGGGCTATGATCACTTCAAACTTGATGTCGGGCGTCATCCATATCGTGAAGAGCTGGATCAGGCGGCGCCCGACCACCCTGTCTACATTGTGCGCACTTGCGGGCATCTCTCGGTCGCGAATTCGCGCGCCTTGGAGCTTGCCGAGATCACCGAAGACACCCAATCGCCACCCGGTGGCCTGATCGAGCGTCAGAATGGTCGTCTCACTGGTCTTTTGGCGGAAAACGGGCGGGACGCGGTCATGCAGATTCTCCCGCCAGCTACTGTGGATGAACTGGTTGCCTCCATCGAACGGGGTGGTCGCGATCTGCTGTCTTACGGCATCACATCCTGTATGGAGGCCGCCGTAGGCATCCGTGATGGCTGGACGGAGATGCTGGCCTATCAGAAAGTGCATCGCGAGCGACGCTTGCCGGTGCGGGTCTATGCCACGCTGATGGGCGACAAGACACGGAACGTGCTGCCAGAGGCGATGGGCGCTGGCATGATCTCCGGTTCTGGCGATGACATGTTTCGCATCGGCCCGGTAAAAATCTTTACCGACGGCAGCGCAGGTGGGCGCACAGCGGCTATGACAAAGCCGTATCTCGGCGGAGAGGACAAAGGGCTGCTGTGCCTACCCTCGAATGAGCTGAATGAAATGGTCGCGGCTGCTCACGATGCGGGTTACCGCATGGCGATCCACGCGATTGGCGATGCGGCAATCGATCAGGTGCTGGATGCGCTTGAGGCGGCTCTGGCCAAGACGCCTGATCCGGGTCGCCGTCACCGGATCGAACATTGCGGATGGCTGCGCCCTGACCAGATGGAGCGGATGGTCGCCGCCCATATCCTGCCTGCGCCGCAGCCCGCTTTTCTTTACCACTTTGGTGATCTCTACCTAACCCTGCTGGAGCGTGAGCGGATCGAAGCGTCGCATCCGATGCGCACCTGGCTAGAGCGGGGTCTGCACCCGTCTGCCAGCACCGATTGCCCGGTGGTGGAGATCGATCCGCGCCCCAACCTCTACACAATGATCACCCGAAAGACACAGCAAGGCACCTTGCTGGGTGCAGATCAGGCGCTCACCCTCGAAGAAGCGCTGGATGCCTACACCTATTCTGGCGCCTACGCGGCACACGAAGAGGAGATCAAGGGGCGGCTGAAACCAGGACAGCTGGGAGATGTCGCGGTCTTTGACAAGGATTTCTTCTCCGCCGTCGAGGCAGGAGAGCCGGAGCGTCTGCTCGAGGCGCAATGTGACCTCACCATTCTGGGAGGAGAGGTTGTTTATCAGCGGGAGGGTGCGGCGACATGATGACGTTGGTGCTCAACCGTCTGATTATCTCCGTCCCCGTTCTTTTCGGCGTTTTGCTATTGGGCTTCGGCCTTTTGATCCTCGTTCCCGGTGATCCGGCCATTGTGATGGCCGGCCCCATGGCCACCCCCGAGGTTGTCGCGGCCATCCGAACCGAGATGGGGCTAGATGAACCAGTACTCACCCAGTTTTTTCGCTATCTGGGCCGCATGGCGGAGGGCGATCTGGGCCGTTCCCTGATCTCCAACAAGACGGTGATTAGCGAGTTGGGTGCCGCCATCGGTCCGACGACCGAGCTGATGGTGGCCTGCCTGATCTGGTCGATCCCTCTGGGCATCGCTTTGGGCACACTGGCCGCAGTCTGGCGGGGCTCCATCACCGACCGGGCGATCATGGCGTTCTCCGTGGCCGGTGTCTCGCTTCCCATCTTCTTCATCTGCCTGATGCTGATCCATTTTGTGGGTGTTCAATGGCGCCTTTTGCCGTTCATCGGGCGGGGCGGGCCGCTCTGGACCATGGATGGGTTGCGCCACATCGCATTGCCCGCTTTGTCTCTGGGCCTGATCTTTATTGGTCCCGTAGCGCGGATGACCCGATCATCGGTGCTGGAGGTTCTGCGCCTTGATCATGTGCGCACTGCCCGTGCCAAGGGCCTATCCGAACCCCGTGTGATACTGCGTCACGGGCTGCGCAATGCGCTGATCCCTGTGGTGACGCTTGTGGGTCTGCAAGCTGGCTATCTGCTGGGCGGAGCGGTGGTGACGGAAAGCATCTTTTCCTATCCCGGCATCGGCCGTCTCGCTGTGGGCGCCATCCTGTCGAGTGACTTTCCGCTCGCCCAAGGGGCCATCCTCATCCTCGCGCTAGCGTTCATCCTTATCAACCTGATCGTCGACGTGCTCTATGCGCTGCTCGACCCGCGCGTGCAGACGCCATGAGCATCGCTGAACCCGCCGATCTCGACGCCCCGGCGCCCAGCCTGCCCTGGTGGAGGCGGCTGGTCCATGATCCTGCGGCATTCGTCGCGCTGATCGTTCTGACCATCGTCGTTCTATGCGCCATCCTCGCGCCTCTGATCTCGCCTCATGATCCCTACGCTTCGTCCCGCGCCGTGATGCAGCCTCCGGTCTGGAGCGACCGGGGCGCGTGGCTTCATCCACTTGGCACGGACGGGCAGGGCCGGGACATCCTCAGCCGCATCTTCTATGGCACCCGCCTGACGCTGCTGATCGGTCTTGTCAGTGTCGGGCTGGGCGGTGTGCTGGGCTCTCTTCTCGGCTTGCTTGCCGCCTTCCGCCCGCGCCTCGACCCTTGGGTGATGCGGCTGGTAGACGTGATGCTCAGCTTCCCGGCCATCCTTCTGGGTCTGGCCCTTGTTGCCGTCTTCGGGCCAGGTGCCATCCCAGTGATGATCGCGCTGGCCATCGCAACTGTACCCGATTGCGCACGCATCGCGCGGTCCATCGCCGTCAGCGTGATGAAACAGGAATATATCGAAGCGGGCCGCGCCGTGGGTCTGTCGGATCTCGCGCTTTTTACCCGCTACCTTCTGCGCAACTGCATCTCGTCGATCCTGATCTTCATCAGCCTGCGCTTTGGCCAGATCATCCTCATCGGCGCCGCCCTCAGCTTTCTGGGTCTCGGCGCCAAGCCGCCCCAGGCTGAACTGGGCATGATGGCCGCTCAGGGGCGCGATTTTCTGCTCTTTGCACCGCATATCGCGGTGATCCCGTCGGTGATGATTTTCGTGATCGTGCTGGCCGCCAACGTACTAGGCGACGCGCTCAGAGATGTGCTGGACCCGCGTCTGCGGTCCTGACCCCAAAAAAAGACCCAACAGGAAGAGGATAAAGAAAATGAAAAGATTGACTTTAACCGCCGCTGTGGCGCTTGCTCTGCCAGCTTTCGCGCAAGCGGCAGAGATCACCATTGTGCGCGAGGTCGACAGCAACAACTATGATCCCCACCGTGCCGTAGCCCGTGCCGCCGCCGAAGTGCTGTTCATGCTGGGCGACACGCTGGTGTCGCTGAACCCCGACATGCAGACGATCGAGCCGGGCGTGGCCAAATCTTGGGAAGTGTCCGAAGATGGCCTGACCTACACCTTCAACCTGCGCGAAGATGTCTATTTCTGCGACGGCAAGCAGATGACGGCCGAGGATGTCGCCTATTCCATCACCCGTTGGGTCGATCCAGAGACGAAATCGCCTGTGGCCTGGCGCGCGGGTGACGTAGAGAGTGTAACGGCGGTCGACGAATTCACGGTCGAATACAAGCTGAGCGAGCCCTTTTCGGAACTGCTCTACCAGCTTACCCAATCCTTCGGCACGATCATCGATTCTACCAATGTCGAGGCGTTGGGCGAGGATTTCGGCGTCTCCGGCTTGAACGGCTCCGGCCCCTTCTGCTGGGTTGAATGGACCCCGCGCGACAAGATGATCATCGAACGGCACGAGGCCTATAGCTGGGGCGCGCCCTTCCACACTAACACCGGCCCCGCCAGCATGGAGCGGATCACCTGGCAAGTTGTGCCCGAGGAAAACACCCGCACGGTCGCCGTGCTTACTGGTCAAAGCGAGATCACGCAATATGTGCCCGACATTGCCCTGGCGCAGCTGCGCGACGCGTCGACGGTCGAGGTTGTCCGCTCGGATCTGGCATTCTGGACCTATTTCATGGGCTTCAAGATCGATAAGGCGACCGTGTCCGATCCTGCCGTGCGACAGGCGATCAACCTCGCTGTGGATCAGACTGCGATGGCCGAGGACTTGTTCTTTGGCGAAGTGGAACCGGCCTATAGCTACGTCTCGCAAGGCGCGCTCGACTGGAACACGTCGCTTAATGACACGCTGCTGACCTATAACCCGGAAGAGGCGAACCGCATCCTCGACGAAGCTGGATGGGAGCGTGGATCGGATGGTGTGCGCAGCAAGGACGGCGTGCGGCTGGAGCCCATCGCTTATGTCTTTGCCGGATCCACCTGGGGCAAGATCTCGGAATCCGTGCAGGCCTATCTGCGGGAGATTGGCGTGGCGATGGACATTCAGGCCTTCGATGCAACCGTCGCCTGGGGCCGCCTTGCCACGCAGGAGTTTGACATGTTCGGGATGAGCTTCCCCTACGTCTCCTCGGGCGATGCGCTGAACCTTTATTTCCGGTCCGAGAACATGCCGACGCCCAACCGGATGAACTGGAACGACGCCGAGACGGATGAACTGCTGCAAGCGGGCAAGACCGCCTTGGACGACGCCACCCGCGCGGAAAGCTACGGCGCAGTGCTGGAAATCGTGCATGACGCCGCGGTCTGGCTGCCGCTCTATCACGAGCCGATGGTCGTTGCGCAATCGGCCGATCTGGAGACCGTCGTGCCGCACAACATCTACGGCGCCGGGCTCTACAAGGGTCTTGACCTCAAGTTCAAAGAGTAAAATCCGCAAGGCCGTCCTAATCGGCCCTGCTTTCCCTTGACCAGCCGGAGATCCCCATGCCCGTCACTGTCATCCGTAACGCTGCCTGGATCGTTGCCCATGAGGCAGGGGCGCATACCTATCTTAAGGACGGCGATGTCGCCTTTGAAGATGACAAGATCATCCATGTCGGCGGCCCATACGAGGGGGCGGCCGATATCGAGATCGACGGGCGGTATCGGCTGGTCTCGCCGGGTCTGGTCAACATCCACTCGCATCCGTCGTCCGAGGCGATGAACAAGGGGATGCTGGACGAATTGGGCAGCCCCAAGCTGGGCATGTCCTCGCTCTATGAGTTCATGCCGCTCTTTCGCCCCGATGACGAGGGCCGTCAGGCTTGTGTCGAGGTCACCTATAGCGAGCTTCTGCTGTCTGGTGTGACAACCCTCGTCGACCTTTCTGTCGCCTGGGACGGCTGGCTTGATACCTTCGCTGCATCCGGCCTGCGGGGCGTGGTCTCGCCCATGTACCGCTCGGCCCGCTGGTATACTGACACCGGTAGCACGGTCGAATATGACTGGGACGAGGCTGCAGGCCGTGCTGATATGGAAGCTGCTCTCGCACTCGTAGATGCCGCCGCGGCTCATCCGTCGGGGCGCTTATCGGGCATGGTTTCCCCGTCGCAAATCGACACCTGCACGTCTGATCTCATCCGCGACAGTTTCGCCGCCGCTCAGGACAAAGGCTTGCCCTTCCAGATCCACGCCGCCCAGTCGGTGGTGGAGTTCAATGAGATCACCCGCCGCCACGGCCGCACCCCTCTAGAATGGCTTAATGATCTTGGAGTGCTGGCCGAGGGCGCCATCATCGGCCATGGGATTTTCCTCAACGATTACGACATGGTCTACTGGCCCGAGGCGAACGACTTCGCCCTGCTGCAGGAGAGTGGCGTCGCGGTCGCCCATTGCCCAACCGTGTTTCAACGCCGCGGCATCACAATGAACACAGTCGGGCGCTATATCCGCGGCGGTGTGCCCGTCGGCATCGGTACTGACACCTATCCACATAACATGCTCGAAGAGCTGCGCAATGCGCTCTACCTCAGCCGTGTCACGTCCCGGAACGCCTATGACCTGCGCACCAGCCATATCTTCGACGCTGCCACGACCGGAGGTGCGGCGATCCTGCGCCGGGACGACATTGGTAAGCTGGCTGTGGGCGCGAAAGCCGATCTGTTCTTGGCTGATGTCACCGCACCCTCTATGCGCCCCCTGCGAGATCCCCTGCGCTCGCTCATCTATGTCGCAGGCGAGCGGGCCGTGCGCGATGTGTTTGTCGATGGGCGCCACGTCGTCATGGACGGCACCGTTCAGGCCTTCGATCTGCCCGATGCGCTGGCCCGGCTGGAAGCGGCGCAGCGCCGGGCCGAGGAGGCGTTCCGCGGTCTAGATTTCGCTGACCGGCGGCACGATCAGGCTTCGCCTTACGTCTACCCGATCACTGCATGAAGATGGGGGAGGTGGATATCGAGGCAACGACCGAACCGCTGCTGAAGGTCGAAGACCTCGCCGTCGACTTCCATGTCAGTGGCACCGTCCAGCGCGCCTTGCAGGGGGTCAGCCTGAACCTTAAGCGGGGTCGCACGCTGGGTCTTGTGGGCGAATCCGGTTGCGGCAAAAGCGTCACCTCGCTCTCGATCATGCGGCTGCTGCCGCAGCCTCCGGGGCATTACGCGGGCGGGCGTATCCTGCTTGAAGGGCGTGACCTTCTCAGCCTGCCGGAGCGCGAAATGCGCGCCCTGCGTGGCGGGCGGATCGGTATGATCTTTCAGGAGCCGATGACCTCGCTCAACCCGGTCTATACATGTGGCGAGCAGATCGTCGAAAGCCTGTTGGTGCATTCCGGGTTGTCTTCCAAGGCGGCCATGGACCGAGCGGTTGAATTGCTCGACCTCGTGGGTCTGCCGTCCCCACGTGAGCGGGCGCATGATTATCCCCATCAACTTAGCGGCGGGCAGCGTCAGCGGGTGATGATCGCGCTGGCACTTGCAAACGACCCCGACCTGCTGATCGCGGATGAGCCGACAACGGCGCTCGACGTCACGATTCAGGCTCAGATCCTCGACCTCATGACCGATCTGCGCGAACGCACCGGCGCCGCCGTCCTGCTGGTTACCCACGATCTGGGCGTCGTGGCCCAGACCTGCGACGATGTGGTTGTCATGTACGCCGGCGGTGTGGTCGAACGGGCCCCGACCAACGCGCTGTTCGCCGACCCGCAGCACCCTTACACGATCGGCCTCATGGCCGCCGTGCCCCGGATCGACGCCACTGTAGACCGACTTTCAACCATCGCGGGGTCTGTCCCGCCGCCCTGGGTCACGCTGGTCGGGTGTCGCTTTGCGTCCCGCTGTCCGCTCGCAGACGACCGCTGCCGTAGTGCCGTGCCTCCGCTGCGTGAGAACGGCCCTGACCACGCCGTCGCCTGCTGGCACGCGCCCATCGAGGAGGCCACGATATGAGTGCAATGCTGGAAGTCCGCGGCTTGACCAAGCACTTTCCGGTTCGCCGGGGTCTGCTGCGCCGGGTGGTTGGACAGGTGCAGGCCGTCAACGATGTCAGCTTTGATGTGAACGAGGGCGAAACCCTTGCCATTGTCGGCGAATCCGGATGCGGCAAGTCCACCATCGGGCGCACTGTCCTGCGTCTGGTGGAGGCGACCGATGGCTCCGTGCGGCTGGACGGAGAGCAGATCCTCAACCTGTCTACTGACGCCATGCGCCACATTCGGCGCAAGCTGCAGATCATCTTTCAGGACCCGTTCGGGTCTCTCAACCCGCGGATGACCGTGGCCGAGACGTTGGCCGAACCCCTCCTTCTGCACGGTCTCGCCACGCCCGACAATGTCGACGACAAAGTGACCGAGCTTCTGCGCACCTGTGGTTTGTCGAGCTTTCACGCCCAGCGTTATCCGCATGAATTCTCCGGGGGCCAGCGTCAACGTGTGGGTATCGCTCGGGCGCTCGCCACGCGTCCCCGCCTGATCGTATGTGACGAGCCTGTCTCGGCCCTTGATGTCAGCGTGCAGGCGCAAATCGTGAATTTGTTGCAGGATCTGCAGGCGCAATTCGGCATTGGCTATATCTTCATCAGCCACGACCTGGCCGTCGTCCGCCATATCGCGGCGCGGGTCGCGGTGATCTATCTGGGCCGGATTGTTGAAGAAGCGACCGCAGAGGCGCTCTTTGCCGCCCCGCGCCATCCCTACACACTGAGCCTGATCGCTGCTGCCCCGCGCCCCGATCCTACCAATCGTGACAGGAGTAAGCCGGTTCAGGGCGATGCCCCCAGTGCGCTGGTACCACCGCCTGGCTGTGCCTTTCATCCCCGCTGCCCGATGGCGCAGCAGGTTTGCTGCGACGAGCGTCCCGAATTGCGTACGCTTGGCGCAACGCGCGTGGCCTGCCACTTTGCTGAAGAGGTCGTCCCCGAGACAGCCACACCTCAACCATCGGCTACAGCGCCACGCTTGCAACGCCGCCTCGACGTGCTGCAGGGCGAGGCCCTCAAAAGGCAGAATGCGATATGAAAGACCATCCTCCTATGAACGGCGCCGAAAGCGTGGTGCGCAGCCTGCACGGCGCTGGTGTGGACATCTGTTTTGCCAATCCCGGTACATCTGAAATGCAGTTTGTCGATGCGCTCGATCGCACCGGCTGTCTCCGCTGCGTGCTGGGACTTTTCGAAGGGGTGGTGACAGGGGCCGCAGATGGCTATGCGCGGATAACGGGCAAGCCTTCGGTGACGCTGTTGCACCTTGCGCCCGGCCTGTCGAATGCGGCGGCAAACATGCACAATGCCCGCAAGGCACGCACGCCCATGATAAATCTCGTGGGTGATCATGCCTTGCGCCACCGCCAATATGATGCCCCGCTCACGGCTGATGTCGAAGGCGCCGCGCGGCCTTTCAGTGACTGGGTGCGCACCGCTATGACGCCTGGCCAGTTCGCCGCTGATGCGATGGACGCCTTTGCTGCCGCGACAGCTAAACCCGGTGCGATTGCCACGCTCATCGCGCCAGCCGACGTGGGCTGGGATGCAGGGGGCGTGCTCGCCCCACCTCCTCCGCCGTCTGTCAGCGCTGCCCCGGACGAGGTGGCGTTGAGGGATGCGGTCCGCGCTTTGAAGAGTGACGATCCGACAGTTTTCATTGTCGGTGGCTCGGTTCTTGAGGACGCCGATGCGCTTGCGCTGTTGCAAGGTGTTGCGGCCCGCACAGGCGCCGACCTGCTGGCCCCCACCTCCAACCGCCGGATCGAGCGGGGCCGCAGCCTCCCTTCTATTCGGCGCATTCCCTATGCCATCGACCTCGCCCTCGACCAGCTCAAGACATATGCCAAGGCTATCCTGATCGAAACCGTGCCGCCGGTCGCGTTCTTCGCCTATCCCGACCGCCCCAGCCTATTGCTGCCACAGCCATATGAGGTGCTCACCCTATGCGGTCCCGACGGAGACGGGGCTGCCACCATCGCTGCCCTGGCCGACCGCCTCGGTGCGCAGGCCGTAACGCCGGTAGACGCGCCTGTGGCCGTACCTCCCGCAAGTGGTGCCATTACCCCTGACAGCCTCGCCATCGCTATTGCCGCAGCGCTTCCGGACAATGCCATCGTTGTCGATGAAAGCATCACGTCAGGCCGTGCAGTCTATGACGCGACGGCTGGTTGCAGGCCTCATTCCTGGCTTTCAATCACTGGTGGCGCCATCGGCATTGGCCCGCCTCTCGCGGTTGGTGCGGCCTTTGCCGCTCCGAACCGTCCGGTCGTCACGCTGCAGGCTGACGGTTCTGCCATGTATACGATCCAGGCCCTCTGGACCCAAGCGCGGGAAAGCCTGAACGTCACCACCGTCATCTTTGCCAACCGGACCTATCAGATCCTCAAACATGAGCTCTTCAACGTGGGCGCCAATCCCGGTCGCTCCGCGCTCGATATGATGGATCTCGATCGCCCCACGCTCGATTTCGTCTCACTTGCCAAGGGCATGGGCGTCCCTGGCGTTCGGGTGGACGACGTGCATGACCTTTTCAAAGCGCTCGGCGCGGCCACGCAAGAACCCGGCCCGTTTCTGATCGAAGCGGTGATGTGATCCGTAGGCAAAGCATAGGCAAAAGCTATGATGTCATCCGAAATTAAATCGAATATTTATCAATTTTCCTATGTCGTTCGTCTGGTCCCGTCTAGCCTGACTTAGGGAGGGAAGATGTCAGGAGGTGAGTATGACACCATTATTGAACTGGGGCGCTTTGGCTGTCGCCCTGATCCTATCTGCACCGGCGCTGGCCGAGACCAAGACTTTTAACGTTGCGCTCGACGGCACCTTCGCCCCGCATGCCATGCCCAGCCTCAGCGGCGGCGTCGAAGGGTTCAACGTGGATCTCGCTAACGAGATTGGCACCCGGATGGGGGCGGAGATGAACATTGTTGCGACCCAGTTTTCCGGCATCCTTCCGGCGCTTGCAGCGGGAACGTATGACTTTGTGGTCGCTCCCGTCACCATCACCAAGGAGCGCGCGGAAAACCTGTTGTTCTCCGAAGGCTATCTGAATACAGACTTCCAGTTTGTCATCGCTGCCGATGCCGCCGACATCACCGATCTGGATGACCTTGAAGGGCAGGTGATCGCCGTCAACAAGGGCTCAGTCTATGACAATTGGGCGCGCGGGCTGGCAGAGGAGATCGGCTGGACCGTCGAAAGCTACGGCACCAACAGTGACGCGGTGCAGGCTGTGGTCTCGGGCCGGGCCTTTGCCAATGTCGCGGGCAACACCGTGTCGGCCTGGGCGGCCAAGCAGAATCCGGCGATCAAGCTCAGCTATCTGCACTCCACTGGCCTGGTCTGGGGCATGCCCTTCCGCAAGGGTGACGAGGACCTGCGCGCCGAGGTCGAGGCGATCATCGAATGTATGAAGATCGACGGCACCATTGCCGCGCTCAGCGAGAAGTGGTTCGGCACCGCACCCGCCGAAGGTTCCGCCGCTGTCACGCCTGTTGCGGGCTTCGGACAACCGGGCTTCAACGGGTATTCGGACAATGGTCATACACCAGCCTGCAACTGAGATGACGCAGGCCGCGCAGGGGGCCGTGGCACCACCCACTTTGACGGTGCGTGGCCTGCGCAAATCCTTCGGGGCCGAGGAGGTGCTTAAGGGCATCGACTTGACCATTGCACGCAGTGAGTTGGTCTTCGTCCTTGGCCCTTCCGGCTCTGGCAAATCCACCATGCTGCGCTGCTGCAACCGCCTGGAGGAACCCGATGCAGGAGAGATCACACTGGAAGGTGATCCCGTCACCGGTCCGAAAGTAGACCTGAACCGGCTCCGCCTGCGTATGGGCATGGTCTTTCAGGCCTTTAACCTCTACCCGCATCTTTCGGCCCTCAGCAATGTCACGCTGGCCCTGCGCAAGGTTCGTCGTTTGCCACGTGCCAAGGCTGAGGCGCTGGGGCTGGCCGCGCTCGACCGTGTGGGCCTAAAGGCCAAGGCGGGCAGCTATCCAGCGCAACTATCCGGGGGTCAGCAGCAGCGCGTTGCCATTGCCCGTGCGCTGGCTTTGGAGCCATCGGTGATGCTCTTCGATGAACCCACCTCGGCGCTGGATCCGGAACTGGTGGGCGATGTGCTGGCAGTGATGCAGGACATGAAGGCGCAGGGCATGACGATGCTGGTTGTAAGCCACGAGATGAAATTCGCCCGCGACGCCGCCGACCGGGTGATCTTCATGGATGCCGGTCGGATCGTGGAGGAGGGGTCGCCTGAACAGATCTTCGAAGCCCCGCAACACGAGCGCACAGAGACCTTCCTGGCGCGTTTTTCCGGGCGGGGCTGAGGTGGAGGCATTTCTCGACACCTTCTTCAACGGTGCGGTGCTCGCCCGCTATGCGCCGTCGATTCTGCAAGGCGTCTGGGTCACCGTACTTCTGTCGGTACTGATCGTGATCAGTGGGATTGCCGGCGGTTCGGCCTTGGCCTGCCTGCGGGCTTATCGCATTCGGCTTCTCTCTGTCCTGATCGTCATCTACGCTGACATCTTTCGTGCGCTGCCGCCGCTCGTTCTGATCCTGCTGGTTTTCTTCGGCCTGCCGAACATTGGCATTCTCCTCTCCAGCTTCACAGTCCTCTACCTGATCCTCACCCTTGTCCTCGCTGCTTTCGCCGAGGAGATCGTCTGGGCCGGGATCACTGCCGTGCCGAAGGGCCAGTGGGAGGCGTCCCGCTCTACCGGCCTTGGTTTTACCCAGACACTCATCTGGGTCGTGCTTCCGCAGGCAGTGCGCATAGTCATCCCCCCCCTCACGAACCGGGCCATCGCCATCACTAAAATGACCGCCCTTGGCATGGTGATCGGCGTGCCCGACATCCTTGGTCAGGCCACCACGGCGCAAAGCTTCTCTGCCAATGCGTCCCCCCTGATGCTGGCAGCCATTGCCTATGTCTTCCTGTTCCTGCCTCTGGTGATATTCTCTCGCTGGCTGGAGACGCGCTTTGCCGCGCCGGGGGTGTGAGATGGAGGCGATCGTCACCCAATTCTTCAATATCGAGATCATGGTAAAAGCCCTGCCTTTGGTTTTGCAAGGATTCGGCATCACGCTGCTGATCTGTGTGGTGGTGATCCCTCTGGGCCTGGTCGGCGGCCTTCTCGCCGCTCTTGCCTCCGTCTCACAAAATCGCGCCCTGCGCTGGTCGGCTATTGCCTTTGTCGACCTCTTCCGCGCGGTTCCGCCTTTGGTCCTTCTGATCTTTATTTATGCCGGGCTGCCCTTTGCTGGGCTTAGCCTGTCGCCCTTTGCCGCCGTTGCCATCGGGTTTTTCTTGAACAACTCCGCCTATTTCGCCGAGATTTTTCGGGCAGGTCTGCTTTCGGTCCATAAGGGACAGACCGAAGCCGCCCGCTCAACTGGTCTCACCCAAACCCAGGCCCTGATCCACGTCGTTCTGCCGCAGGCCACGCGCAACGTGCTGCCGGATCTTATGTCCAACGTGGTCGAGGTGATCAAGCTCACCTCCCTCGCTTCTGTCGTGTCTTTGGGCGAGATGCTGCATGCCGCGGGTCTTGTGCGCTCGCTTACCTACAACGCGTCACCGCTGGTGCTGGCTGCGGTGATTTACCTTGTGATGCTCTGGCCTGTGGTCCGACTGATCAGCCGGTTCGAACGGCGCATCGCAAGCTGAGACAAGAAAGGAACATCATGCGGGAAATCGTCATCGGAGGCGCGCAGATGGGTCCCATTCAGCGCAACGACACGCGCGCGGAGGTCGTTGCCCGCATGCTTGCCCTGCTGGATCAGGCGCAGGCTGCCGGGTGTGATCTGGTGGTCTTTCCCGAACTGGCGCTCACCACGTTTTTCCCGCGCTGGTACATGGAGGACCAGGCAGAGGTTGAGGAGTGGTTCGAAACCGAAATGCCCAACGCTGCCACGCAACCGCTCTTTGACAGCGCGCGCGACTACGGGATCGCGATCAGCTTCGGCTATGCAGAACGCACGCCGGATGGGCATCATTTCAACACTTCTATTTTGACGGACAAGGCCGGTGAGATCGTTGGCAAATATCGCAAGGTCCATCTGCCGGGCCACTCCGAATACGACTCTGACCGTGCGTTCCAACACCTGGAGAAACGGTATTTCGAACCGGGTGATCTGGGCTTTCCGGTCTGGCGCAATCTGGATGCCTGGATGGGTATGTGTATTTGCAATGACCGCCGCTGGCCCGAGGTTTACCGCGTGATGGGCTTGCAGGGGGCAGAGTTGATCATGCTGGGCTACAACACGCCATCGGTGAACAGTCAGGCCTCTGCCGAAGGGCTGGAGAAACGGCTTTATCATTCCGACCTGTCGATGACAGCCGGGGCCTATCAGAATGCCTCATGGGTGGTGGGTGTCGCAAAGGCGGGGGACGAGGACGGCCATCCGCTGATGGCGGGCAGCATCATCGTCGATCCCAACGGCTTTGTCGTAGCCCGGGCGCAGACCGAAGGGGATGAGTTGATCATGCATCCCTGTGACATGGACCTCTGCGCCTTCGGCAAGTCCACTATCTTCGACTTTGCCCGCCACCGCAGGACCGAACATTACGGGCGCATCACCGCCCAAACCGGGGTGGAGTATCCCGACACATGACCCTGAATGTCGATCTGGGCGCACTGGATCCCAAAGACCGCTACAAGCTGTTGACCGCGGTGGTGATCCCGCGTCCCGTCGCCTGGGTAACGACGATCAGTGACGAGGGCATCGTCAATGCAGCGCCGTTCTCTTTCTTCAATCTTTTCGGCAAGGACCCGGCATTGGTCGCCCTTGGCCTCGAACATCACGCGGATGGATCGCCAAAGGACACCACGCGCAACATCCGCGCGGGCGGAGAATTCGTAATCAACATTGCCACGCCTGACTTGACCGTAGCCATGGTCGGCACTGCTGCTCATTATGCGCCCACGGCTGGAGAGCCAGAGGCGCTTGGCTTGCCGACGGCCCCTTCGGCTCATATCGCGCCGCCGAGGCTGGCCGATGTGCCCGTCGCTATCGAATGCCGCCGTACCGTTGCCTTGACCTTCAGCCCAGAGCGCGAGATCGTCATCGGGGAGGCAGTGGGCCTCGCGGCACGCGAGGGCATGGTGGATCTGGCAAACTGGCATGTGCATTGGAACGGCGACTACCCCATCGCCCGGCTTTTTGCTGACCGCTATGCACGGCTGGAAGAGATCGCACCCCAGTCCATCCCGCCCGCCCCGACATGACCGGAGACCGCAAGTGACCAACCTCATCAACCGACATTCCAGCGGAGTCTTCATAATCGCCGCCACGCCCTTTGACGACAGCGGTGCGTTGGATCTGGGTAGCACCGACAGCATGGTCGACTTCTACCTCGATTGCGGCGTCAGCGGCATGACCATACTCGGCATAATGGGCGAGGCGCCCAAGATGATAGGCGACGAGGCTGTGACGTTTGCACGTTGTGTCCTCGACCGGGTTGCGGGGCGCGTGCCTGTGATCGTCGGCGTCTCTGCCGCCGGTCTCGACAGCATGGCCCGGCTCGCGCAAACTTCGATGGAGTTGGGTGCGGCAGGCGTCATGGTCGCACCGCAACCGGGTCTGGGAACCGAGGTCAAGCTGCGCGGCTACATGGCCCAGGTTTGCGCCACTTTGGGGCCGGACGTGCCGATCTGCCTTCAGGACTATCCGCAAACGACCGGCGTACAGATATCTGTCGAAAGCATCATCGGAATAGCGGTCGATCATCCGCAGATCGTGATGCTGAAACACGAGGATTGGCCGGGCCTCACCAAGCTTTCCCGCGTTCGGGCGGAGACGGGCACCGAAGATATCCCGCGCCTTTCGATCCTCACGGGGAATTCGGCCCTCTTCCTGCCGCAGGAAATGCAGCGCGGCGCCGACGGCGCCATGACAGGCTTTGCCTACCCCGAGATGCTGGTGCAGGTCGTTGCCCGCCATCAGGCGGGGGACGTGGACGGGGCAGAGGATCTTTTCGACGCCTATCTGCCCCTTGTGCGCTATGAACAGCAGCTTGGCTTGGGCCTTGCCATCCGCAAGGAGGTGCTGCGCCGCCGGGGCGTGATTGCCAGCGCCAAGGTGCGCGCACCGGGACCGGCGCTGACGTCGACAGATGCCGATGAACTGACCCGGCTGACTACTCGTCTTGAAAAACGTCTGGAGGCGCTGGGCTGATGGATCTGGGACTGCAAGGCAAAGGCGCGCTCGTTATGTCCTCCTATTCCCGTGGGCGGGGCTTTGGGATCGCCGAGGGTTTGGCGGCCGACGGGTGCAGAGACCCAGTCCGGAAATCCGTCAGCTTGCCACGTTCCTGGCCAGCTATGTCACCAGCAGTCTGATCCGCTGCCATGGTGGTGCCATCCGTGCGGTCTGATAGGGGAGAGACACATGTCATATGATCTGGTGATAAAAGGCGGAGAGATCGCTACGGCAACAGACCGCTTCCACGCCGATGTCGGTATCGCGGGCGGCAAGATTGCTGCCCTTGGCCAGGAACTTGAGGCCGACGATACGATTGATGCGACCGGCAAGCTGGTCCTGCCCGGCGGGATCGAAGCGCATTGCCATATCGCCCAGGAATCCGCGACTGGCGGGATGACATCAGATGATTACCGCACCGGCTCCATCAGCGCGGCCTACGGCGGCAATTCGTCGTTCGTCCCCTTTGCCGCGCAACATCGCGGCATGAGCGTGATTGAAACGCTCGACCTTTATGACAGCCGGGCGCATGGGGCTTCGGTGATCGACTACAGCTACCATCTGATCATAGCCGACCCTACGGAAAAGGCGCTGAATGACGAACTGCCCACCGCCTTTGCGCGGGGCATCACCTCGTTCAAGGTCTTCATGACCTATGACTTGATGCGCATCGACGACCGACAATTCCTCGATATCCTGACCGTTGCCAAGACCCATGGCGCGCTCACGATGGTGCATGCCGAGAACTCCGGCATGATCAGTTGGATCTCTGACCGTCTGGTATCGGCGGGTCACACTGCGCCGCGCTATCACGCGCCCAGCCACCCTGCGCTGGCCGAGATCGAAGCGATCAACCGGGCCATCTCTCTCGCCGCCCTCGTGGATGCGCCCCTTTTCATCGTACACGTCTCCACCCCTCAAGGTGCGGAACTGATCGCCAAGGCGCGCCTTTCCGGCGCCAAGGTCTTTGGCGAAACCTGCTCTCAATATCTGTTCCTCACCCGAGACGATCTCGACCGTCCGGGCATGGAGGGGGCGAAATACATGTGCTCCCCATCCCTTCGGGACGTCCCCACGCAAGAGGCGCTCTGGCGTCACCTTCAGGCGGGCACGTTCAGCGTCTTCTCCTCTGACCACGCGCCCTATCGGTTTGACGAGACCGGCAAGTTGGCGAACGGCCCCGACGCCTCGTTCAAGCAGATTGCCAACGGCATGCCGGGTATCGGCATCCGCCTACCGCTTCTCTTTAGTGAAGGAGTCGGTAAAGGGCGCATTACCTTACAGCAATTCGTGGCCCTGTCTGCCACCAATGCGGCCCAACTTTACGGGATGGACAGCAAGGGCAGCATCGCCATCGGCATGGACGCCGACATCGCCATCTGGGATCCGGAGGAGACGCGTACTGTCACTGTCGAAAACCAGCACGACGCGATGAATTACACGCCCTATGACGGCTGGTCGCTTACCGGTTGGCCTGTGACAGTATTGTCGCGCGGGGCGCGGGTGGTCGATCAAGGGACATTGGTTGCCAAACCCGGCGCTGGCCAATTCGTGCCCCGCCGTCCGGTCGATATGACCGGGCATCCCGGCCATGTCGTGCCAGAGCTGGATCCGGCCACCAACTTCGGGGCCGAGATCGCGCCATGACCGGGCCAATTGTCGTTATCAACCCCAATTCCAATCAGGCCGTGACCGACGGGCTTGCGAAGGTACTTGCACCGTTCGCGCGGTCTGACGGCCCAGCGATCGACTGTGTCACACTCACCGACGGTCCCTTTGGCATCGAAAGCCAGGTCCATTCCGATCAGGTCGTTTTGCCGCTCGTCGATCTGATCGCGCAAAGAGCGGATGCGTCGACCTTCATCATCGCCTGCTACTCCGATCCGGGCATAGACGCATGTCGCTCCGTCTCTCCGGTGCCGGTCTTCGGCATTCAGGAAAGCGGTATGCTCACCGCTTTGGCCCGTGGCGACCGGGTTGGCGTCGTGGCCATCGCCGAGGCCTCAATCCTGCGCCATCGCCGCTATTTGCGGCGGATGGGTGTGCTTGACCGCGTCGCCGGGGAGCGCGCGTTGAACATGACCGTCGATGAAAGTGCCCGGGGGGAGGGCACGTTCAAGCGCCTCACCGAGGTTGGGAAGGCCTTGCAAGCGGATGGCGCAGATGTGCTTGTCCTGGGGTGCGCGGGCATGGCCGTTCACCGCGCGCCACTGGAAGCTGAACTGGGCTGCCCAGTGATTGACCCGACACAAGCTGCTGTGGCGATGGCAATGGGCACCGTTCTGGCTTCGCAGCTCTAGGCTGCATATATTGGTCGCATGAAGATCAAGCGCCGAAACGACCTTTCTCTGCGTCTGCTGGAGATTTTCGGCACGCTTATGGTCCATCAGACGACTGTTGCCACTGCGGCAGAGCTGGGCATATCGCAACCCTCAGTGTCCACTGCGATAAAACAGCTTGAGGACCAATTGCAATTCGCGCTCTTCGAGCGCCACAAAAAACGCATGCTGCCCACCAGCGAAGCGCGCAGCTTGTTCGAGGAGGTCGAGCCGCTTTTCGAACAACTCCGTTCTGTCGAAAGCCGGGTACGTGATCTGCGTGGCGCGTCCACGGGTAAGCTCCGGATCATGGCCACCCCACCATTGGGCCATTCAGTAGCGCCTGTGGCTCTGCACGCGTTTCTTGCATCTCGCCCGCGTGTAACCGTGCAGTACGACGTGCGGCGAATGGAGAATGTGATCGACGCGGTGGCCATTGGCGCGGTTGATCTCGGCCTGGTCCTCGGTTTGGACGCCCATCCCGGCGTGGTCATACGCACACTACGAACCGATCGTATGGTGGCTTTGGTAAAGACTGGTCACCCGTTGGCAGATCTTTCGGTGATCGCACCCGCAGATGCTGCAACGCACGGGTTTATCGGGCTTGATCGGGCTTCCCGGCTGGGTCTTTTGCTGCAAACTGCGTTTGAGAGCGCCCGTGTGCCGTACACCCCTCAGGTCGAGGTCCGCTATTGCCACACTGCCGCTGTTCTCGCGCAATCCAGCAACGGGGTGGCTGTGGTCGATCCCTATACCGCATCTTTCTTGCCGAATATGGGCCTGATCAAACGGGCCTTCGATCCAATGATCCCAGTGGGGGCTTGCCTTTTGACGCGTCCAGGGCGCCCGATATCTCGCCTTGCTTCGGCATTTTGCGACGACTTTGAAGCCGCTTTGCTGAGGTGATCTGAACAACTACTACCCAGCTGCAAGAAGTGAATCCCCCTATCCCAGGTCGCTATCAGGGACCATTATGTGAGTTGTTTAAAGTCGTTCCTGGGCTGAAGGGATATGTTTTTTCATGCGGCGGCGAAGAATTGGTCAGCGTCCGCACCCCTGACCTCTCAGTGATCATGAATTGCGCTCCCGCGGCGAAGGTCCGCAATGCGGGCTGCGACCGCAGCATCGAAGTTGGCTGGTGAATGTCTCTTATGTGCCGTCCTCGAAGATGGTTCAATCGCACAGCCATGAGGATGCTGCGTTGCATCTGATGGCCGCAATGAGCCCATTTTGACCGATGCTGCGGTGCGCACGAATAGCCGGTTCGAAGCGTCGCACCACTATTAGTTCAGGAGCGGTGGCCTGCATCGACGCGCAATGACGGTCAATCGATCCGTTGCCTCGCGGTTTCTCGGGCTGCGGTTTGAGTATAAAGTGGGTCGAGTGCCAAGAAGTCCGGAGTTGCCCCGATGCACGCAGACCATTTCGCCGACCAACTTCGCATCGTGGGCATGCTCGAATCAGGGTCGGCGACGGACCGGGTCCTGGACGCCTTCCGGGCCGTCCCGCGCGAAGCCTTCGCGGGTACTGGACCGTGGAAATACCGTTCGCCGCTAGCTGGGTTCAACCTACCGGTTCGAGAGACGCCCAACGCGAACCCCAAGTGGCTCTACAACGTAGTCCTCCTGGTCCTCGACGAGAAGAGGGGAATCAACATCGGAGACCCTGGCCTTTGGTCACGCCTCCTCGTCTGCGCGGACGTGAAGCCCGGCGCGCGCATCCTCCAGGTTGGGGCGGGTGTGGGATACTATACCGCGATCCTCGCTCAGCTGACTGGCTCAAATGGGAGCGTCCTCGCCTACGAGATGGAGGCCCCACTCGCTGAACGTGCGGCCGCCAACGTCGCTAATTGGCCGAATGTCGAGGTTCGCCACGGGAACGCGGTGACTGATCTGGACGACAAAGACAGGTTTGATCTGATTGTCGCTTTCGCAGGTGTCACGCATGTGCCGGAGGCGTGGTCCAAGTGCCTTGCCGCTGGTGCCCGGCTCCTGCTCCCACTTACCGGAGACAAGTGGTGGGGCGCGATGATCCTTGCTTCGCCGACAGACGAAGGATTCGAGTGCATGACGCTGGGACGATGCGGCTTCTACCCCTGCACTGGCGCGCGAAATGATGCGCTCTCGGCGCGTGTGTCTGAGCTGTTCAGCGACCCGTCGCACCTCACCGATTGGCGACTGAGCATGATCTATGAGGAAGACGGCATCCGACTTGAACCGACTGTCACTTGATGCGCGACAGGGCCTTTCACTGGAAAGTAGTCAACGGCAACTCCGTCCGCTCTTCCGACCAAGTGACTCGCGCTTAACCGCTGGTTTGTGCAACAAAGGGAGACGATTGCGCTAAGTTATGCCAGGTCCAGCACTTTCAGCGCTTCTGCCAACAATAAAAGGCCATTGTTTTACAACTCATTCGCCCTCTCCTGTCGTGACGCCGGAAGGGCCAAAAGCCCGGCGGTGGCGATAATCGAGACGCCAACCAATCCAGCTATGCTCGGCAATTCGGCGAAGAACAAACCGCCCCAGACCAGGCTGAAAACGAGATAGCTGTAATCGAAGGCGGCTACAGTGTTTGGTGGCCCTTTCTGATAGGCGACGGCCGCGCCGACGCTGCCGATCAGGATCAGGACGGCCAGCGCGGCCACAGTCGTGAGGAGCCGGAGATCGACCGCTTGCCAAGGTCCGAAGATGAACGACCCGTCCTGCCCTGAGAACAGACCAAGCAACGCACCGCTGACGATGAAGGCAGCGTTCAAGGCAAGAGCCAGGACGAAAGGATCATCCTCGCGGCACTTGGCCGAGGTCAGCACCATGGCACAGGCGTAGAGAAACGCAGCGGCGACCGGCAGCAGCGTGCCGAGTGTCATTCCAGACGTATCGGGGCGGATGACCAGCAGAACACCAGCAAAGCCCGCCGCGATAGCAAGGATCGCACGACAGGGCGGCAATGTGCGCCTGACGGCAGCCGCCAGGGCGACGATGAACAGAGGGCCGGTGTAGTAGGCTGCCGCCGCAAGCGACAGCGGCATGAGAGGCAGCGCCGAATAGTAGCTCAGCCACATCAGAACCAGAAGCGCACTTCGCAGCGCGGCCCACCCGATATTCGTCACGGCAATCGGACCTTTGCGACGCGCGAGCCACAACAGGATCGGCACGACGATGGAGGAGCGCAGGATGAACATCTGCCAGAGCGGCAGCGACAAGCCGGTCGCTTTGATCACCGCATCCCCAAGCGAAAGCGCGGCAACGGACAGGATGATGGCGAAGACAGCGATCCTGGCGTCCGACATGAATACTCGATCTCCGATAATGGCTTCGACGGCGCCGATAAAGCATGTATCGTTCAATACGAAAAAGGAGTTTTCGGCTCATTCGCATGAGCCAGAGGAATAGATCGTCGTTACATGGCCCTGCCTCCGCTAAACCGCATGAGACCGTTTGAGGCCGCCGCCCGCCTTGAGAGCTTTTCTATGGCTGCAGCCGAGTTGGGGATGACTCAGACGGCGGTGAGCAAGCAGATCGCCGCGCTAGAGCGAGAATTGGGGGTCAGCTTGTTCGAGCGCCGCAACCGGGCGGTGTTCCTGACCGATGCCGGTCGCAGGTTGGGTCGGGTGGTGAGCGCTGCGCTATCAGACATCACCGCTGAGCTGGCCGCGCTGCAAGGTCGGCGTCGCGCTGACGAGCTGATCCTGCACTGCCAGCTTTGCGAGGCGTTCTACTGGCTAATGCCGCGCCTATCGGGATTCCACGAACGTCATCCCGGCGTCGAGCTGCGCGTGGTGAGCAGCCTTAATCCGCTGACGGAGACCTCTGAGACGTTCGATGTGGCGATGCAGACCTCAGGCCGGGCGTCGGGATCGGCCCGTCTGGCTTTCACCGCAGCCGACGACATCTTTCCGGTCTGCGCGCCATCGCTCGTTACCCAGAAAACGCTGCCTCTTGATCCGCGACAGGTCGCGGCGTTCCCACTTCTGGCTCACAATATCGCGCCACAAGACTGGACGACGTGGGATGACTGGTTCCAAACCGTAGACGTCAAACCATCAAAGCGGCCTCGCTATGTGTCCTTCGATAGTTATCCCGTTGCACTCCAAGCCGCTGTCGCAGGGCAAGGCGTCGCACTCGGATGGCGCAGGACCACCGAGGGCATGATCGCCGAAGGCAAGCTGATCCGACCGTGTGAAGAGAAGGTTGAGAGACCAACGGAGATTTCGGTCTACCGTGGCACATCGCGTGAACCACATTCCAACACCGGCCAGCTTATCGCCTGGCTGGAAGAAGAGTTGAATGCGTGATAGCCGCGGCGATGAAGAACACAAGCGCATAAACGTCCGAAAACACAACACTCTGCGGCAGAGTGAAGTTGCGCAAGCTGCTGTAATCACAGTCCTTCATAGATTGAACTGCTTCGAGCCGACTTGTCAGTCCCAAGATGCAGTGTGTCAAAACCTTGTTGCAAAATCGCAAAATTGAGCAACAAGAAAGCGCAAGACCACTTTAGCAGTGTTTTTCGGCCGCGGGAGGAACAGATTTCTTCGCCTCCTGCTCGTTGCTCTCCGCATCGCGAACGAATGGCTGTTTTCTCTGCCGCAAAGCCGCATCTTTAACAGAGCAGGTGCAGCGAGTTGTTCGCTTCGTGCGCGCGCAGCGAGAAAATCGAATGTACAGGTTGGGCTCTCTTAACGCCTTCGCCGCGAGACCGACGAAAGTCCCGACCGGGCAATCAATGCCATTTGCAAGAACGCCCTGCAACAGGTAAGGTGCGGGACCAACCAGACATTGGACTTCGAGCCTTCGCTTACGCAGCATCGGTTCGCAGCCGCAGCGCACCTGCTTTTGCGATGCAGCTCATGTCACCGAAGCAGTCGTTAATGGCGCCGATATGACCCAAAACTATACCGAACTTCGCTGCAATCGGATCAGACCAACGAGGCGCAGTACAAAACACCAATTCGCTGCAGCTACCATGAAGGACTGCCCGTTATTGAATGCTGCCATTTGATTGGATGGCGAAACAAGTTAGACTGTCTTAGCTTTGTGCATACGTTGGAGCGACCGCCCTACGTGGCACGGTGCGAAGCCCCGGCATCTTTGAATCTTCATCCAATCGATGTAGTTTGTTATGAAGCCAGCGCTGCCAGTGCAAGCCAGTTCTTTTACTTTGACTGGATGAGAATGATGACCGCGCGGCCATGTGAACCAGGGCTCAGGACCTATGTCGATGAGCGGCACGCGCTGATCGCGCTGGCTGTTCGAATTGTAGACAGCCATGCGGTCGCGGAGGAACTCGTGCAAGAAAGCTGGTTGCGTTGGAGCAAGCACGACTATTCAGCAGATGACGCCGCGCCTGTGTTTAAGTCCATTGTCAGGAATCTGGCCCTTGACTGGCGGCGCGCGCGGCACCGCGAGTTCTCGTCACTGCCGGACCTGGCGGCCCTTCGTGGCGAGGTACCATGTAGCGAACGTGCGGTTATTGCAAAAGATGAACTTCGGCGCGTTGTCGAAGCGCTGCACAGACTGCCCCCCCGAACGCTACGCGCATTTCGGTTGAGGTTCGTGGACGGCTTGACCTACGCCCAGATTGGCAAGCGGATTGATCTGTCACTCTCCCGCGCACGCACGCTTGTCGAAAATGCGATGGTGGAGATTTCCATCGCTTTGACATGAGGTTTTTGCAGCAAATCGAAAGGTCTGTTTCGTTATGTGAGTAGAAGCCTCACCAAAGATCGTAGCAGTAGCCATGTCAAAATCCGATGAGCCAAACCACCAAGAAATAGACCGGACGCGCGAAGCCGTACGGATCATAAGACGGCTGGACGAAAGCCCTGACGACGCGGCGGCTCGGAAGGATCTGGAAGCCTTTCTGAAACGCGGCGAACCAGAGCGGAAGACATATGATCGCACTCTCCGCGCTCTTGGCAAAGCCGAAACAAGCTTGCGGCGAGATCGGAACAAGCGGTACACATTCGCCCTCCTCGGCGGCAGTCTTCTGACCATGGCACTCTTTTGGCAGCCAGCGAAACTCGCCATGATAGCTGATTTTCAGAGCGGTCGCAGCGTCGAGGAGGTTGTGATCGCATCCGGTGATATCGTCATCCTGGACGCAGCCTCGGCAATCATGGATGAAACGGACACCGTTTCACGATCCGTGACCCTGCTGACAGGTGCGGGCTACTTCGAAGTGGACACCAGTCAGCGCAGCTTTGTCGTGAGGGTTGGCGATGCAACTGTGGAAACACTCGGGACAGCCTTCGAAGTATCGCGGCACGGCATGAAAACCCACGTCTCTGTCGCAAGCGGCGCTGTCAGGGTGAGAGTAGCCCATGCCTCAATTGAGGTTCCAGCGGGCCACCGTATTGGCTGGACCGATATCATCGACCAGCAGCCTGAACTTGTCGAAGGCGATGCGATTGCTTCGTGGCGCGACGATCTGTTGTTTACTGACCAACTGACGGTGAGCGAGGTCGCAGCAATCATTGACCGTCGTATCCCTGGTCCGGTGATCGTTCTGACAGATGATCTCTCACAGACAGTTGTCTCCGGACGGCTGGACCTGTCCAGACCAATTGATGCCCTGCGCACGCTCGCAGCGACTGTGGATGCCGACGTTATTGCCGTTTCGCCGTTGGGTGTGCTGATCCGGCCCTAAGAAAGTTCAGCTTTTTGCAGCAAAATTCGGACCCCCCTTCGTTAAACAAATGAAGGGTTCAAAACCCAAAAGCACACGACGGGACAATCGGAATGGAACAGCTGCGCAAAACAACCGCCCTGGGAGCTATCCTAATCATGCTCTCCTCCGGGGCATGGGCCCAAGACCAGCTAGCAATAGACGTGCCAGCTCAGCCGCTTCTAGAGGCGCTTAGTGAACTGAGTGCAGAAACAGGTACGCCGATTATGGTGCGCCGCGATCTCTTGGCAGATGTCCAAAGCGTGACTGTGACGGGCCCAATGTCGCCACGGCAGGCGTTGGAGCGCATGATTGCCGGAACGCGCCTGTCCGTCCGCGAGTTGCCGGATGAAAGCCTTGTTGTGTCGGACGACGCCCAGATGAACTTCGTTTCGCAAGATGCAACAGAAGCCCCCTTTGATCTGGGTACGCTTATCCTACGCGGAGAATTGTTGGATCGGCCACTCCAGGACAGCGCCACATCAGCTGCCGTCATTCGGGGTGAAGAACTCGAAGCAAGTGGGGATATCGACATCACTGAAGCTATTGAACGTACGCCTGGTGTGTCTGTGCTGAACGATGATGGCGGATTTTCTATCCGGGGTATCAGTCAATTCGGAGTCGGTGGGGCTGGATCGGGCTTGACAGTTTCGACACAGGTCGATGGCGTTGCCCTACCCAGTTTCGGACTTTTCGAGGGCCCGTTTTCCACTTGGGATCTTGAGCAGGTTGAGGTTTTGCGGGGCCCGCAATCCACTCAACAGGGGCGTAACGCCTTGGCCGGGGCGGTTATCGTCCGGTCAAAGGATCCTGAGTTATTTCCCGAGTTTAAGCTGCGCACGGAGGTTGGTACACAATCCACGCAAGGGTTTGCCCTCATGGCCAACACACCCTTGATCGAAGACAGGCTGGCGTTTCGATTTGCGGCGGAGATCCTCAGCTCCGATGGTTTCATCAACAACGCTTTTTTGGGCAATGATGCGGATAATCGCGAAAATGAAACATACCGCGCCAAGCTGAGATGGGCGCCCGCCGACAATTTCGATGCCGTTCTGTCCCACAGCTACACAGAGAACTTTCGGGGGCGGGCGCAGTTTGACGGTGATGAGATTCCTGATGACTTTTCTGTCCGGCAGACTTTCAATGATACTGACGACACAACGCATCGCAACACCGGACTTCGAATGACATGGGACGTTTCGGATACACTGCAACTGGAATCCGAGACGAATTTCTACACACTGGATCGGATCGGTATCATTGATCTGGATGACCGTGTTGCAGACCTCGCGCAACGCGATGACCGTGAACAAAGCGATGTGTTCGAGCAGGACTTGCGGCTCAAGTTCTCATCTGGTCGAGTTTCCGGTGTTGTTGGTCTGTTTTATACCCAGATAGATGAGTCGAGACTCACGCAAACGCGGGTTGATCTTGGCCTGGCAACAGTCGGAATACCGAATGGGTTCTCCATTACTCAAGACAACGTCAACACAGTGGAGACCGAGAATTTTGCAATCTTCGGTGAGGTCGATATTCGCGTAGATGAAATTGCCGAGGGCCTAAGCTTTACGCTTGGTGCACGCTATGATCGTGAGGATCTTGATTTTGGCTCGGCGACGCGGTTTTCCAGCCTGCTTCCGCCGCCTTTTCAAGATGCCGATAACGCAACGACAACATCGTTTGAGGCATTTCTTCCAAAAGCTGGTGTTACATACGACTTCAACGACGATCAGTCGGTTTCGTTCACCGTACAGGCGGGCTACCGGTCTGGGGGCGTGAACCTTGGCGGCCTTGTGGCCGGATTTTCGCGCTTTACCGAGTTTGATCCCGAATACACGACCAACTATGAGCTTGCCTATCGCGGAAAGTTTTACGAGGAGCGCCTGCGAGTTGCGGCCAACATTTTCTACACGTCTTGGCGAGATCAGCAGATTGAACGCGAGGTGACTACGCCGGGCACGACGGACACGTTTTTTGAAACCGTGAATGCGGGCGAGTCGCGTGTTTGGGGTGGCGAGGTTTCTGTCTCGGGCGAACCCACTGAGAGGCTGTCTCTTTTTGGGTCTGTGGCGTATGCGAATACTCGTTTTGACGATTTTCCGCTGGATTCCGGTGCAAATCTGAGGGGCAACGTGTTTCCGGACGCGCCAGAGGTCACCGCGGCGTTTGGCGGCAGCTATACTTGGGACAGTGGTGTGAAGCTTGGTATGACGGCGTCCTACCGCGACAATGCGTTCAGTGATGCCGACAATATGCTTCCGATTGACAGCCGATGGCTGGTGGATCTGAACCTGACATATCAAAGAGACGACTGGCTGATCGGTGCATACGCGCGCAATCTGTTCGATGAAAAGTACAAGGTTTTCAGCAGTGGTCCGCGCCTCGGCGGGCCAGCGCGCTTCAGCGTTGGCGATCGCAGGGCAATCGGCGTTTTTGCACAACGGACCTTCTGATCACATGTGTTTTGAGGGCGCAAATTGTACTTTCAAAGAACGGTGATCACCTTTCGGAACCAACAATGCTTCAACCGACCGATGCGTGTTGAGAGCATGTTTTGTGGATCGTGTGTTACGGCGGCAAAGCTGAGTGGGAAGCCTTGATGACACAGGCTGACTTTCAGAGCTGGGCCGCTGTTGCAAAGCGATCTTGGATCGACGTGACAGAGCGTATTGACGGTCGCGCATACGTCTGGAGGTGGATACTGGTCGGCCCTCTTGCCTTTGTCGTGTCTATTCTGTCGCTCGCCGCCCTACCGCATGTGCTGCCAGAAGGTGCCGGAGGTGTGAATCATCTCATTGTCCCGACGATCATTCTACCGGTGACATGGACGGCCGCGATTGTCTGGCCTGTCACCACGGAAAAGCTGGCGACCTGCCTGGCTGTATACACCGGGCTGATCTTCCTCTGCCTCCTCGTCGTTATGGCGGCACTCTTGTAAACAAGGTTCGACATGCCACTCGCAGCCCCGGCAAAAAAGCGTCTCATATCTGTTCACGGATGGTCCGCAACTGTTCTGGCCATTCTGCTCTATGTCGTCATGCTGACCGGAACTGTCGTCGTGCTCGAAGACGAAATCGCCTATTGGTCCGGCGGGAAGGCAGAGATCGAAACGCCGTTCAAGGATGGGTTCGGCGACGTCCTCGAACACTATGCAGCGCAGGTGCCACAGCCCCTGAGAGAGGAATTGATTGTGACAGGGTCTGGCCCGGCGTCGGCCCGACTGATGTTTCACGGACATATTGAGACGCAAGAAGGCGGTCATGAGGAGTTCTATCGTGTGTTCGAAGTGAACTCCACGACAGGGCATCTGCTTTCCGCACAAGCCGGTCGCGCCGAGGACATTGAGTTTCAGCAGCCTCACCATTTTCTCGCTCAGTTCTGGCGGGAGATGCACGTGCGGCTGCATGTACCCGGCGCCTTGGGGCTTTATCTGACTGGAATTGCCGGAATGGCAATGCTTGTGATGGCGGTGACTGGTGTCTTGATCCACCGGCATATCATCAGGGAAATCTTTGTCGGCGGCCGCCCCGGCAACCGTTTGGTGTCTTATCGGGATCGCCACAATCTGGTCGGCGTCTGGTCACTGCCTTTTGCCGTAATCCTCTCTATCACAGGCACATTTTACAGTTTTGCAACGTCGCTGGCACTGCCTGTCGGTGCCATATCCGCATTCAATGGAGATCAGGAGGCTGCACTTGCTGCCGTTTTGCGTGCAACACCGCCGCATATCGAACAACAGTCAGACATGGCCGATTTTGATCAGATCATTGAGCGGGCCGAGAAAGAGGCCAATGCGCCTGTCGAACTTGTCATCGCGTATAACTGGGGTCTGGCCAACTCTGAAATCGTCACCAGACATGTCTTGATGGACAGACAGCTCCTGCGCACGCAACTTCTCTTTGACGGAAACACCGGTGCTCTGCGCGAGCAGGTTGTTTCGATTGGTGATCAGCCGTCATTTGGCAATGCATTGCTTGAACTGATGGCACCGCTTCACTTTGGCGATTTCGCAGGGTTGCCGTCCAAGATCGTCTGGGTGTTGCTGGGTGCTGCGATGACCTATACGATCGTTTCTGGGCTTCAACTGTGGCTGCGACGGCGGTCTGATGATCCAGCATGGCAATCTGGTGCACGTGCTATGATGATGACCGTCTGGGGACTGCCATTGGCGCTTGTCGCATCGGCTTATGGGTTCTTTCTCGGCGGGCTCGGAAACGCACAAGAAGCGTTAACAGTGTGTTCTTTCCTGGGCGCTTTAACTGCTTGCATCCTTTGGGAACGCATTGCTCGCAAAACTCCGGTCGAGCGTTTGGCGTTTCGAATGATACAATGCCTCGGTCTGTCACTGCTGGTGCTGCCACTGGTTCGTCTACAGATGGGCGGAACACCCTGGGCAGAAGCTGCGCAAGCCGGCGCTGGGAGCGTCCTGGCGATGGATGTCTTATGTGCGGGACTTGGGTTTTCGTGCCTTGCCCATGCACGATCGCGGCAGCAGCGCAGGAATACGCATGAAGCGGCGGCCCCGGCCGAATAAAACTACTCTGCCGAGTTAACTCTTTCTCTGACTTGGACCGCAGACAGCCTTCGTTCCAGTAGGTCTACGCGGGCTTCAAGCGCTGTTACGCGCGCATCTACCCGCTGACCGGCAAGTCGGGAGCGCAGACGCGCATTCAGCTGTATGGCTTGGCGTTGGATTGACGCGGCATATGGTTCTATCAAGCTTGAAATTGAGACTACAGCGGACGCGTATGCATTTGGCGATACTGCGACCATCAGCCATCCCAATGTCGTGATTGAACCGGCCCAGATTGTAAAACCAGACCAGTCCGCAGAAACAAGAAACAGCACCCCTGGAAGAAAGACCGCAGCCCTTGAAACAATGACCCAATCGCGAGACGCGATTGGCGATTGCTTGTAGACGCTGCGCCGTTTGGCATCAGTGGCGGCAAGGTACGCAAGGCCCAAAAGAGAGACGAAAATAGCGATGGCCGTCATCAAACGCAGTCTCCTTGAAGGTGGTTCTTTCAACGTATGCTATGTCTACTCTATGGTGAGAAGAATTAGAAGAAACTGTCGCTAATGTTGATTGTTCGTCCTCGGAGATTTTTGGGACAGACTGCTGCCTGAGCTAAGAGTGTTTTGTCAATCTGATTGGTTAGATTGTGCGGCATCTTTGCTGAGGAATACGCCCTAGGGTCTGGCCTCATTTAGTTTCAAAGCCATTAGATGACGAGCGCAGCGAGAGCGACGGCTGAGAGGAACACCTTGGGGCATCGGTCATATCGGGCTGCGACGCGCCGCCAAAGGGTCGGCCCGGCTCCGAGTGGGTGGCCTTTTGTGCCGCGGCATTGGAAGACCTTGCAGTTGCCTCAAGCCGGCACCGTGTTAGCTCAATGTTCCAATCGGTCTCTGTCACCGGTTCACAATCGTTCGAACCGCCCGGTCTGATCCCTTCAAGATCTCGGCATCACCATACGCCGCTGGTTTCTTGCATCTGTTTGTCTTTCGAGGCTGCCGGGGTGATCTGATCAAGATCGTCTGGTGGGACGTGCAAGGGGCGTGTCTGTTCTCCAAACGCCTGGAGCGCGGCAAGTTCGTGTGGCCAGCTACCAAGGAAGGCAAAGTGTCTCTCACAACTGCTCTACTGACTATGCTTGTGGAAGGCATCGACTGGCGCATTCCGGGGCGAACTTGGCAAACGTTGCGCACGGGCTAGGATTCCTTACGCAAATCCAATGTTGCAAGCTTTAGCCATGGCGTTTGAAGCGATGACATTGCCGGAGAATTACAGGGAGCTCAAAGAGTTCACGACCCAGTTTTTGGCCGAGATCAAAGCTCAATCGATGCTCATTGAGAAGCTCCGTCATCAGGTCGCCGGACAAAAAGCTTTGCGCTACGGCTCGACCTCGAAACAGACCAAATAGCTTACGTTGGCGCTTGAGGCGAGCGAGATGGCTGAGGCCGCAATGACGGCCAAGATGAAGCTTCCTCCAGATCAGCCCAAGGACAAACCTAAGCGCCGTCCGCTTCCGGATCAAATCCCGCGCAACGACATTGAGTTCTCGCCGCCGAAGGACCACTGCACATGCGGCGGCGCGTTGCGTCAGATTGGCGAGGATGTGACTGAAGAACTGGAGTATGTGCCGGGCCGGTTCGTTGTGAACAAGATCACCCGCCCGCGTTTTTCCTGCAAACGCTGCGAGCAGTTCAGCCAGGTTATCCTTCCATCTCGCCCCATCGAACGCACTCGCCAAGGGTCAACTTGTAAATTGCCCTGACGAGCTGCGCTGTGCGCATTTCGAATGGCCGGTTTCTCCGCCGCATGGCAGCGATCGCAACTTTGCGATTGCAGCGATTTTCGTGCTGCGAGCGCACGCAGCGGAACTCGAAGACTTCTGCTTTGGGCTCGCAGTCAGGTTTCGCCGCCAGCTGTGCGAACTACGGCGTTCGATCCGCCAACGGTTGCGCCTCGCGCAACATATAGCGGTTTCAACGGCTTGGCCTGAAGTCTCGATGGCCGCTTCGAACCCGCCTGTTGCAAGAGCATTGCCGCACCGGCATTGCTCCGTTCAGAGCCCAATTCTACCAATGCTGCGCGCTAAACCAATGTCTGCTTTCGATCCTCTGCGAAGCTACCGCAGCACTGCGAATCTCCAACGCCCTAGAGTTCAAGACTAAGGTGCGCCTCTCCCCAAGCTGCGACTTCCCTCAATAGCGGTCTCAGTGTCTCACCGTAATCTGATAGAGAGTATTCGACGCGTGGTGGAACCTCTCGATAGTCCTTGCGTGTCACGATGCCATCGGCTTCTAGCTCTTTCAGTTGACGGATCAGCACGCGCTCGGAAATCCAGGGCATCTCGCGCTTTAGCGCGCTGAAGCGATATGTCCCGTTCTGCAATCTGAATACGATACCTGGTTTCCATTTGCCGCCGATGACGTTGACGGTTGTCTGAACAGGGCAAGGTGTCTGCGCTTCCATTTCTGTGTCTTTCCATACTGACAAATATGACAGTACTTTACTTTTTGCATGCTTGCGCAAAACTAGAGTTGAAGACACACAACTGCAATAGGTTCGAACATGGCACAGAATGAAATAATCGCTTTGGTAACCGGCGTCGGAAAAGAAACCGGTCTCGGATTTGCCGTATCACAGGCACTCATGTCGCAGGGCATGACCGTTTACGTCACAGCGCGCACCCAGGGGAAAGCTGAGAAAGTCGCAAGCCTGTTGAATGCCGCAGGCATGGGAACGGCTGTGCCGATGGCGCTCGACATTAGTGACGCCAATGACATCTCAGTGGCGGCCACCAAAATCGATGCCGAGTACGGCAAACTCGACGTGTTGATAAACAACGCGGCAATGACCTCCCCTTACGGCGAGTTGGCTGCATCGGCAGATATGGAAGAAGCACGGGCAGTGTTCGATGCGACGCTCTTTGGGACTTGGGCGATGTGCCAGGCCATGCTGCCGCTGTTGCGCAAGAGCGACGCCGGCCGGATCGTGAACGTGTCAAGCGGTGCGGGTTCACATGGTGACCCGGTGTTTGGCCTGACGACAGGCAACCAGATGGGCACGAGCTACGCCGTTTCAAAGGCCGCTCTGAACGCTCTCACTGTTAGGCTTGCTCTTGAGGAGGCGGAAAGTACCGTCAAGATAAATGCCGTTTGCCCCGGCTTCACCGCAACCTTCGAGGGAGGAGAGGCGATGGGCGCAAGACCGCCGCATGAAAGCGCCACAGGTGTCCTATGGGCAGCGACACTGCCAGAAGATGGGCCGACGGCCGGTTTCTTCCGCGACGGGGAGGTACTTGCATGGTGAAGCCGTCTGAGGGGGCTGAGCAGGTCGAGGTCATCTCGCGTGCAGAATTGCGAGAATGGCTTTCGGTCAATCACGGTCGTCACGACGGTGTTTGGCTTGTCAGCCACAAAAAGGTCTCACCAAACTACCTGCCATACGATGACCTGGTGGAGGAGTGCTTGTGCTTTGGCTGGGTTGATAGTCTACCCCGCGCCTTGGACGACAAGCGATCCATGCATTACATCGCGCCGCGCAAGCCAAGCAGCGCTTGGTCGAAAGTCAACAAGACGCGTGTCACCAGCCTGATAGAACGGGGATTGATGGCACCTCCGGGTCTCGCTCTAATTGAGAAAGCCAAGGAGGACGGTGCGTGGTCCTTCTTGGATGACGTCGATAACGGCATCGCGCCGCCTGACCTCCTGGAAGAACTCTCAAAATTCCCGAATGCCCAAAGGCACTTCGACGCTTTCCCACCTTCGTCAAAGAAGATCATCCTGGAGTGGATCAAAATGGCAAAGCGGCCCGAAACCAGGACCAAACGCATCCAAGATACGGCCGAGAAAGCGGAACGAAATGAACGCGCAAACCACTATCGCAAAACAACTCAGGTAAGGCGGAATCTGCCTAAAATTGCGAGCTATGACGCTTGAGATGCAAAGCAGACTATCGTCTGGATGCAGCCAATGGCGGCTCTGTCCCGCTTCTAGCTCAAGCGGAAACCAGAGACGCAGCAAGATTGGCAAGAGCCTTCGTATATCCATCACGATGCCCCGCCACACCGCCTTCTCCAACGAGGGACGTCACTTGGTCGGTCAACTTGAGCTTCGTTCCAACTGTACCACTGGACTGAAAATCAAAGGTAATCAGAGCAATGGTTAGAATGGAGTCGCCGTCCCAAAGCTCTTCTGTGAAGGTGATCAGCCGGTTCGTAATGACGCTGTGATAAGCGACTTTCATCGTCCAGCTTAGGTTCTCCGCGCTGCCACACCGTGCGATTTCACGACCACCCGTTTGGACGTCGCTTTCATCAATGACGATGATGGTCTCGGGCGTCGGTGCGGACCAGACTTCACGTTGTTTGGGGTCCGCATACGCTTCAAATAAACTGTCTGGCGTTGTCGAGAACTCGCGCTCGAAGACGAGCGTTTCGTGATAGATGTCCATGTGTCAGTTCCTTTGTTTAGCGTCGACGTGCTTTGCCAGACGATCGAGGCGTCCTTCCCACATAGCGCGTCGATCAGTCAGCCAATGATCGATTGCTTGAATGCCTGGCGGGTGAATAAAGCAGGTCCGAACTCGGCCTTTCTTCTCACTTGTTATGAGCCCGGCACGCTCGAGCACGCCAAGGTGCTTGGTGAATGCTGGAAGTGCCATCGCATGTGGTTTCGCAAGGTCGCTCACCGACGCAGGCCCATCGAGCAGCCTTTCGACGACTGCGAGCCTCGTTGGATCGCCCAAAGCATGAAAGCTTGTGTGTAGATACTTATCCATTTGGTTAAGTTAGATGTGCTGAGATGTCTGCGCAAGGAAAACTTTTCCAAATGGGTAAGTTTTTGGACCTGAGAGCGGACGTTCAAAGTTGAATGCAAAACGGTCGCTTTGTCCGCTCATCTGCCCTCGGAGGGTTCAGACTTGTGAACTAACCCGGCCAAAAAACGCCGGATGACCGCTTTGAGCGCGAACTTACAATAAGCTCGGCCTCAATAAAACCCTTCTGTGAACTTGGGTCGTGTAGCCCATCGATGGGAAGTGCGGTCCGCGTTTCAATCCACGACGCAAACTCGCGTCCAGTCAGCTTCCCCTTCCCCTAGCAAAAAGGAGGCGCTTCGCGTTTGATGCTGCGCCTGCCATCGTTGCGCGCGACACCGAAACTTTTTGAAAGCCGAAGCTCTAGCAAGGAGTTTTTGGCAATAGGACGATGGGGCGCCTTGGCGGTACGCCGCACAAACGAGCGCGCGGTCTTCGGCACAAATTTTCGAGGTTTCTTCACAATCGAAAATCCGATGTAACGATCTGTTCTGCTTCCATGCGTACTCTGCCTCTATTCTCGCGGCGGGCCGCTCTCTGTGAATGCCCATTGGATATCCGTTCGGATCGACTAGCATTTATGTAGCGATGGGTCTCTTGAGCCAGCCTAGTCACATCTTCTGCGATGTCACATAGCGTACGGAGGGCATCCTCGCGATCAATCTGAACTTGAAGGCTTAACTCTTCTCGAGCTTCCCGTCTCGCGGACGAGTCAGCTTGCCTCGCAATCGACCGCTCCGACCGAAGTCGGCCAATCGTTGGTAGACGGGTCTTGCGTTCCATTTGGCGCTCCCTAGACCGGTGATTTGAGAAGGTTGATAGCAAAGAAACGCTAATTTTTTGTTCTGGCTCAAGGCGGGTTGAAACAAGTTATCTCAGACTCGCGCCAACTTTGAGTTTATATCAATCTCCTAAGCGGACTTAGCCTTCGAGACTTTCAGTGCGCGAAGGATAACTTCTTCCCTTGTCAGCTTAGCCTTGGTGTCGTGAGCAATTTTGCTTCCAAGAATGTCCTTGCAAAGTTCAACGAAGTCCGGGTCGTCGAGCGATGTGTCAAGATCAAACTCAACAACCGCCTTCCCAATCATCTGAGCCGCACGGAGTGACGGTGCTGAACGACAACGTTCGTCTTTGCGGAGCCGACCGAGCAGTTCCAAAATTCGATTTGCGTCGGCCTCAGAAACACCGGTGGAACTCACCAGTATCCTTGTCTCGGAGCTTGTGTCGGGCATGTTGACCTCAAGGGTCACAATTCGGTCGTAAAGGGCGTTGAGAACGTCTGATGTGTCGGAAGCGTCCGTGGAGTTCGAAGTCAGGATAAGGCGAAACTCGGGATGGACCGGAATAACAGGCGTTTCATGTGCCTTTCGTGGCAGCACAAGAATGCGCTCCTCCAATACAGACAGCAAAGGGGATGTGGCTTCAGGCGGTGAGCGATGAAACTCATCGAAGATTAGTGTATGGCCTTCAAGACAGGCGACGGACAGGCTTTCATCCACCCAAAGCTGTCTCTCGTTTGACGTCGTTTTGCGAACACTTGATATGTACCTGTCAACGACGTTGTGTGACACCTTACCACTGACGCTTCCAACGAGGCTTGAGGGGTCTTGGCCGGAGTTTCCGGTGAAGAAGCTGATCGGCCGACCAATACGCCTTGCGGCTTCAATCGCGGTTGCGGTCTTTCCAACACCGGAAGGCCCGCAAAGATGGACGGGAAAACCCAAATTTGCGTATCTCAAGACTTTTTCGAGCGTTTTCATGGAGCCTTCGGCTGGTTCAAAGTCCAAAACGGGAAGGCTCATTGCTTCAAGTTCGCCTGATGTCTCCAACTCTTGCAATCCAATCCTCCTAACACTGCGGATGTCGCGCACGCGGACTTGCGGCTTCGGATACCTGATACGTGTTCACTCTCAAATTATGGTTACCAAGCGGGAAGGTTCACACGACTTGACCTAACTCGTGGAAGGCTATGCAAGAGCTTTATCGCTCAATTGAACGGCTGCTAATATCCGCTTAGCCGACATCCGTGCCCAGTCAGATTTCGCGACGGTAGCGAACGGCGGCTTTGGCGGGCCGCACCGTAGCATTGAACGAGGTGGTTGAACGGCAGCTATGGGCCGCTAGTTATGGAGGAATCCAGTGATCGCTAAATGCAGCGTCGACTACGATCTCTGATCCAATCCAAACATTGCCGCCCAATTCGCCACGGTCATCCCGTTGCGGTAATCTCGCTGCATTTCATCGTCTAGAAGCTCGACCAACAGTCTGTTTTCAAGCCAAACTTCCACGCATTCAAAGGGACCGCGATTGCAGATACGTGCGCGCCAACCAAGTTCATCGGCGGAAGAGATTATCTCTGATTGATTGAGTTTTGCGCACAACGCTACATGTGCAAACGTAGGCTTCGCGTCACGCTCTTCTATTTCGCAGGCGACTTGTTCTGGCCCCGGTTTCAGAACATGTGTCGTTGGATAGACCTCAATTGCTGTGCCATCATCCCGCTCGGCGAAAGCTATCCAGCAGTCGGGGAACGGCGGAAAGGGCATCGCTACGCCACCCATAATATGCGCAAGAAAGTTCGCTACTTCTTCAGGAGTATCGGCATTGATTGAAAGGTGAAGAAGGCTCATTCGCATTGCATACCACGGGAACTTGAAAGGCCGAAGGGTTCCGAAACTCTTATCTTGGGAAGCCTTATGTTATCCCATCGCAAAGTATCAGATTGGTTCTATGGTTATCGAACGCACGTCATGCTGAGTGTGCCCAGGGAACAAGAGCTTGAACAGCGCTATCGTGCCCCGAGCCAAACAGCGTTGTTGGAGAATTGCAGCCGATCTATTCTTAGGCATCGCCACGCTAGAGTCTACCACTCGCGGGCGGCGTCCAAGTCAGGGAAGTAGCCCATCCTAAGCGCCGCATCCTGCTGCGGCTTTGGGACTTCGCCTGGTGCGCTTGGGTCACCGGTTGCCACGGCGAGTTGGCCAAGGGCTGCGGAGACGTATTTTGGCAGAACTTCTTGGGCCCACCAATCGTCGTATGGCTCGGCTTCTTCGGAGGTTTGACCCCTCAACCAGGCGACAGCGGGGCTGGACTGATCCAACTGGCGCGCATCAATGACGCCCTTTGCGGGCTCGTGCTTTTGGCAAAGTTCGGCGAACTCGAGAATTGCGTCCTTGAAGAGTTTGATGCCGAGGCCCGGAACGTGCTTCCACGTGAAGAGTAGCAAACGGTCTTGCTTAAGTTCTTCAAAGACGTAGGCATCGTTGTCATGGAGTATCATGGGGTTACCTCTCGAAAGGGTTGGGGTGATTATTGAAGGCTGTGTCTCGCTCTCTCAGGTAATGACCCGCCAAAGGATCGCGCAGGCAAGCGACAGCGTAACCAGCATGGTCGCGACCGTCCCGATCAGCCGTGCCGGCCCCACGCCGCTGACCTGAAGGCCGAAGTAGTGCAAGACCCGGGCGACCAAAAGAATGGTGCCCGCTCCGATCAGAAAATCTGCCGATGTGCCAACAAGCTCGGCCGTGGCCATGCCGAGAAGAGCGAATGGGACATACTCGATGAAGTTGCCGTGGCCCCGGACCAACCTGTCCAGCCTCGGCTCACCGCCCCAAAAGTGGATGTCGACCTTACCGCGAAGAGGGCCGATCGGGAAGGCGATGGCGATCCCGAAAACCAGGAAAATCGCAACAAAGATCGGAGTGATTTCAAATGTCATGAATGCGCTCTTTCCATTGGGTCTTGGGTTACTCACTTCGAAGACGACGTGGATCCGTGGAAAGATACGGGCGGCAAGGAAGGTTCTGGAAATTCTGCGGAACCCGTAACCTTTTGCGACTGTCCATCGTCTTCAAAGTGGAGCAGTTAATGGGTCAGCGGAGAGATGCCGTGAGAGGATCGGAAACACCCTACAAAAGGCTGGTAAGCTATCGGCTGCCCGGGTCTGCATCCGACCGGAACAAAGAGCTTCTCTCGCAGGTGTTCAAGGAGTTGGACGACACCCGCCCCGACGCGTTTTCCTACCTTGCGCTTCAGATTAGTGAGGAAGACTTCCTGCACCTGGCAGTCGTCGATGACATTGTCGATCAGCACCCTTTGCATAGTTTGGCGACATTTCGTCGGTGGTCAGATAGCTTACTGAGGCACTGCCCTGACGGACCAGAATTCGCGCAACCCCGTATCGTCGGCACATACAGGATCGGCCGCCTTGATGCAGCCGACCGTTGACAAGAAAGCTCATGTGATGCGCCCTACACCCGCAAGTATCGAACCGCCGCCAACCGAAGATCTCCAAGCCTTCCGGCCAAAGCTGCACCGGTACTGTGCCCGCATGATCGGATCGGCAATCGATGCCGAGGATATCGTCCAGGAGGTGTATGTTATCGCCCATGAAAAATGGCCCGAAGACGGGGTGCGCAATGCTGAGGCTTGGCTCATGAAGATTGCCCATAACAAATCAATCGATCACCTGCGTAGGTTGCAGCGCCAGCGAACCGAGCCAATCGACGGATACGATGCCGCGGACCCTGAGCCAGCGCCGTATGACACAAACGAGACAGTCAGGTTCGCGTTGTCGGTGTTTCTGCAGTTGACGCCTCTGCAGCGCAGCGCTGTCATTCTGAAAGACGTCCTGGATTATTCCCTCGCAGAGATTTCTGAACTTCTTAACCAGAGTACTGGGTCGGTGAAGACAGCGCTTTTCAGAGCGCGCAACAACCTGAAGTCTCTGGCAAAGGTGGTGGAGGACGAAGTTCCCGTGCCTTTGGAACGCGAGACCCAAGCGGTGCTTGAGGCCTATGCATTGCGCTTTCGCAACCGCGACATTGCCGGGATCCAATCCATGCTCCGCGATGACGTAAGACTCGATCTGGTTGCCAAGGTTCGAGCCGAGGGCAAAGACCGCGTTGCGAAGTACTTTGGCAACTATGCAAGCCTGGACGACTGGTCGACGCGCGTCGGTCAGGTTGAGGGGCACCCGGCTCTTCACATCGATGACGGCAGTGGGGCACCATTCCTGATCGTGCTGGATTGTCGGGACGAGCAAGTTGCCAGCATCCGGGATTTTCATTTCGCGAGATACATCTCCGACAGTGCGTGTTTCCAAGAGCTTCAATCTACACATGCTTGTCGGTGATCTCCTGAATCGAGCGCCCTAGCGGTACTTGTGAAGCCCGTCGAAATCCTCCTTGCTGATGTCCATGCCGGCAAGGCGCAACCCCGCATAGGCTTGGGATAGGTGAAACAGCATATTCGGATAGGCAAACCTGATCACGTAATCGGCCGCACTCTGCAGCAACGAAGCCCGGCCGGCCGTGTGCGTGATCTCGTGCGACCAATCAATTGGCGGAGCGTTTTGAACCGCTGCCAGAACATCTTGATGCAAGGCTTTCAAGCTCTCTGCGCCATAGGGCTCGACAATCTCCGGAACTGGCGCACCAACGGGAAAGCACACTGCGCGGGCGGCAAATTGCATTCCAACAGCTAGATGAAAACCGGTGTCAAAGCCGTCCGGTGCCAGCTTGGTAGCCAGCAGATCCGCCGCCTTTGGGTGCCGAATGATTATGTCCAACAATCGCCCTGACCGGTCCAGGTAGTGGACTATGGCGTTCTTCAGAAATGGGACGAGATCGTGGGTATTGGTCATAGAGCATAAAACTCGATTAGCTGTCCGTCCGGGTCAATGACCTTGAGCAGAGAAATACCTGGCTCAACAATAATATCGGAGACGTCAGCCCCTGATATCCGAACTGCTCTGTCCCGCATTTCCTCTAGATCAAGCACCTCGACATACGGTACGGCACCGGACCCGGGTACGGCGTCAGCCGCGTAATGCGCGCGCGATACAACTGCAAACCACCCACCCCCAACATCAAATGCGACGAAGGCTTCTAGGCGCACAACGGGCGCGCGGCCAAACAGCTTTGAATAGAACTCCTCACTGCGCGCAAGATCATCTGACGCTATATAAGCTCCCATACGGACAAAGAGATCTGGTCGATGTGTATCTTGCGCGCTGGATGGTTCCGGAACCTGAACGAGCAGCATGAGAACAAGGAGCCAAGCGCGGATCATTGTGCCTGATCCACCGCAGTTGCCGAAGGTAGCTCGATCCACGCAGGTGCCTCGGCAACATGCTCATGGAACGCGTTGCGAATGCCCGGGTCGTCATCAAGGCAATGCGCGTTGATTGGGAAACTCTCATCTGGCGACATCGGCTCTCCCAGGGACGTCCCGCATTGCCGACAAAAGGATCGGTAGTATTTGTAGGGCGCAGTTGGCTCCATAGTTTCAATTACGTCCGCACCAGCTTCGAGGTGGAACTGATCGCGTTTCACAAAGACGATCGTCGACACGCCCAACTTGCGGCATCGCGAACAATGGCACGTCCCCATTGTGTTGGGCGCGCTCTTGATCACAAAGCGGACAGCGCCGCAACAACAGCTTCCATTGATGGTCATGGTTTCCTCATTCGACTGCAATTTTTGGAAAGCTACGCGAGCCATGCTGACAGCGTGTTGGCAGCATAGTGGCAGTATCCTACTTTGAAGGTTTAGGAGGTTCGCATGCGACGCGGGGACAGACTGTTTGAGCTTATTGAGGTCTTGAGAAGCGCGAGGGCGCCGATCTCTGCCGCACGCATTGGTGAGACTTTGGGAGTCTCAAAAAGAACTGTGTACCGCGATGTCGCGACACTTACTGGGCAGCGCGTCCCGATCCGGGGAGAGCCAAGTGTCGGATACGTTTTGGAGCCCGGATTTCACTTGCCGCCGTTGATGCTGACACAGGACGAGATTGATGCAGCACTCCTTGGCGCCCAGTGGGTTCAAACACGGGCAGAGCCAGAACTGGCGACCGCTGCTCAGCGACTTTTGGCTAAGATCGCTGCAGTCGTTCCGGAACAATCAGCCCTTTCCTTCGTCGAGCCCACCACCAGTGTGGCGCCCGTTCAAGAGATGGCTGAGGTGTTGAGCTCGGCAGATGTACGCCAGTGCATTCGGCGGCGGCAAAAAATCCAGATCTCATATCGTGCTGGATCGGGCGATGTGACACAGCGGGTTATTTGGCCAATTCTGTTGGGATACCGCGACGCCGGACGGATCATTGCGGCATGGTGTGAATTGAGGGCGAGATTCCGGTACTTCCGTACGGAGCGCATCGCAGACGCAAAAGTTCTGGACGAGCGCATTCCGGAGCGCATGGACATCTTGCGCGCCCGGTGGCGCGCCGCGATGGATGTGGAGCGTCAGGAAATCCTGGAAAGGCAGGCAAGGGGCCAGAGCAGCGGTGACTGAAGGAATGGATCCGGACTGCTTGAAGCCAACTGAGCGGTCCCAAATGGTAGGGGCCTTAGTTCCTCAGCAGCAAAGTTTTGAGCCTTTCAAATGACTGTCTGCCGCCCTCAACAGCGCCTCGCTGCTTGGCGCTCTCAAGCTGGGCAATCGATCGGAATTGCATGCGTAGCGTGACCTGTGTTTGCCCGCGCACCTCCGCAAATGTCACGACCATCCGGCACGTAAGGTGTTTGTCTTCAACGTGCCCGCCCGTGTTGTGGAAAACGAGCCGATGCGGCGGCTCCAGAACTTCGAACACGGCAGTGTTTGGGTATTGGACCCCGTCAGGCCCATGCAAGACGTAGGACCAAGTCCCGCCAACACGGACATCCATACTTTCAATGGTTGTGCGAAATCCATGCGGACCCCACCACTGGACCAAGCGCGTCGGATCGGTCCAGGCTCGAAACACGGATTTGGCCGGCGCGTTAAATAAGCGCTCGAAGACCAATTCCGGTGTCGCATCAGAACCGATGGGCGGAGCATCACTCTTCAACTCGATTGTCCTCTTCGGCGAGAAGGATGTCCAACTTCTCAAAACTTTCGTCCCAGAACGGCTGATACACTCTGAGTAGGGCCTGTATTTCCCTGAAAGGGTCCGCGCGCAGCTTGCACGGACGCCGCTGCGCGTCACGAGAGCGTTCGATGAGCCCGGCGCGTTCAAGCACTTTTAGATGCTTGGTTATGGCCGGGCCTGTCATGTCGAACGGGTCTGCCAGTTCAGTTACGGTGCGCTCACCTGACATTAGGTTTGCCAGGATGTCCCGCCTTACAGGGTGGGCCAGTGCAGATAAGGCAAGGCTCAGATGGTCTGTTGACAAATTATTTACCTATTGGTTACTTTACCAAGTAGTAACATAAGATTCGCGAGCTGAAAAGCCTTCGAACGGGGCTGTCAGCCGCATTGAAAGGAAGACAATGAGAGAGCTCGCAATTCTGATGTTTCAGTCCATTGATGGTGTGGTGCAATCACCAAGCATGCCTGACGAAGACACATCAGGCGGGTTCCCACACGGAGGATGGGCCGCCCCATTTTGGTCCGGTGTCATGGACCATGTCGGACGTGAGGCCATGTCACAACCATACGACATAGTCTTTGGTCGTAAGACCTACGACGCCTTCGCGGCGCATTGGCCCAATGTGCAAGACGATCCCGCTGCGGACATGATGAATGCTGCTCGCAAGTATGTAGCCTCCCGAGGCACGCCAAAGCTGGACTGGGCGAACGCGAAACTGCTTTCGGGCGACATCGCCTCGGCGATAAAGGATTTGAAGGAAGAAGACGGTCCTCTTCTTCAAGTTCATGGGAGCGCCAACCTAATTCAAACGCTTCTGGCGCATGATCTCATTGATGAATACCGCATCTGGACGTTCCCTGTGTTTCTGGGGTCGGGAAAGCGGCTGGTTGAGGACACCCGCGAGCAACTGCATATGTCGCTGGCTAAATTCGAAGCGCTGGCGAACGGAGTTTCGATGTCGATTTATCGCCGCGTGTAGGTTTCGTTGATCCGGTTTCACAATGGCTTTGTTCGCTTGTCAATTGGGTAAACCAGAGCTCCAATTCCCGAATTCGTTTTTGACCATCCAGAACAGCGCCAAATCGTAACCCGTGACGCGCAGCTTGTAAGCGGGCAGGGCGGTAACGATAATGGGACCCATTATGATCTGCCGTTCATTATCACGGTGGATTTCACGCAGGTCACCTACTTAGGCTGAGCTACCACCCGAAATTCGGACACTGACATAGGCCAAAAATTGCGGTCTGCTGGTCTTCGACGATTAGGAGATCAGAGATGTCGAAACGGAAGCATCACTCTCTAAGAATTCCATGTCAAACTGGCAATTCTACAATCTGATCAACTGATCGCAGCGTCTCTTGACGGTGCGTAATCAGGATAACAGTTCTCCCCGCACATAGTTCAGCTATCGATCGCCTGATTTCATATTCACCGTCCGGATCAACAGACGCAGTGGCTTCATCTAAAAGCACAATGGGCGCATCTTTCAACAAGGCTCTTGCAATTGATATCCGCTGTTTCTCTCCGCCAGACAGAAAATGCGTCTCGTTACCAACCAGAGTTTGATAGCCATCTGGCAGTGCTGAAACAAAGTCATGACAGAGTGTTGCTTTGGCAACCGCGACAACTTCTTCATGCGATGCATCGGGCTTGCCAATCTTGATGTTGTCTTCGATCGACATCTCAAAAAGAAACGTGTCCTGCAGGACAACGGCCAAAACTCGAGATCGTTGAGGGCCGGGGATGTTCTTCATATCAACGCCACCGATTATGATCTGTCCGGCATCTGGATCCCAAAAGCGTGCCATCAGAGCTAGGAGAGTGGATTTTCCTGAACCAGATGGTCCAACTATGGCGTGGATCTTTCCAGCTGCGAAGGCCGCGCTGAAATCATGGAAGATCAATTGACCCCCGTATGAAAACGAAAGGTTTCTCACCTCAATACTGGCATCTTCAGGTATTGACGGGCATGTCGGCTCTTCCAGCATTTTTTGGTTCAGCAAATTAGCAATGCGGAAGGTTGAGCGGCGCATGCTCTGAATTCTAGAAGCTAAATCGAACAGATCTGACCAAGGTGCAAACAAAGCCAAAACGAGTATCGTCGATATGAAAAACTGATGCGACTCAAGTTGGCCTGCGACCGCAAGCACGCCGGCAAGGCAGATGACGGCACAGAATGCTAAATCCAGAAACGCCCATCCAATCGCAAGGCTTGGAACGAGGGCTTTAACGGCCATGTTAGCTTCCTGCTCGCACCGCTCAAAGCCTGCCGTCATTTTCAAAATGCTCTCTTCTGGAAGGTTGAACGTGCGCATCGTTGGAACGCCTTCGACGAAAGAAAAGACGTTTGATGCAAGCTTGTCATTGATTTCGTTTAATTTTTCGAAGAATACTCGATTCTGACTGTCACGCCACATTATCAACAAGATCGCCAAGGAGAGCGTTGAAAATCCCAGTAGAGCAAGGCGCCAGTCTATGATGATCAGGATGACTGAGACGGCAAGTGTGCAGACAATGAGGCGGGTGAACTGCGTCGCAGGGGTCACACAGTCAATCCCTGCCGCGTGTCGCGTAACAAGTGCCGCCGTCGAACCCGTTGCATTCGATGAAAAATACCCGACAGGAACGTGACTAAGGTGTGAAGCAATGCGCCGCTGAAGAGAGGCAACGGTTCCGGTTTGAACATGCCAAAGACTTGCGTAGGCAAATCGGTTCGTGATCGTCTGTAGACAAAGAATAGCAATAAGTGAAACCGCAAAAAAAACTAAACTCAGAGAAACAATTGACGAAACCGTGGAAGGATAGAGAGCCGCGAAAGCGATGATCACAGGACAGATAGAAAGGAGTGTTTGGAGCCCTAGAAATCCGAATGCCTTTTGGAGCGTTTGCCACATGTCGGACGGGATTACGTCACGCACGAGCCCGATGAAACTTGAACGCAACCCGTGCTCGTGTATTGCGCTTTCGCCCAATGATACATGTTTGGGCATAGTCTTGGGTGCGCCAGGTCTTAAGCGCCACCCTTCAACGGCCTCATATCGCGTCCATAGTTCACGGTAACCAGTACTTTTCTCGTAGAGGGTGTCATGTGTTCCAAGAGCGCTGAGCGATCCGTTTTCAAGAAAGGCGATCTGATCGCAGGTTTTTACTGTGTTGAGGCGATGTGAGATGAGAATGATAGTTTTTCGTTTCGCGTACTCGAACAGATTGGAGAGAACGGCATCCTCATTCACCCCGTCAAGCGACGCGGTTGGCTCATCCAGGATTAGGATCGGGGCGTCCTTGAGAAGGGCGCGTGCTATAGCCACCCTTTGGCGCTCACCGCCCGAAAGCCTTTGGCCTCCTTCACCAACATTCACATCGAGATCGGGTGCAAAATCCAGTACTCCGGCTGCTCTTGCTGCACGCATCACGTCTTCTTGGGAGGCGTCTTTTCGACCAAGCATAATGTTTTCACGCAGTGTTTTGTTTTCCAGCCAAGGGTCCTGAAAAACCGCGCTGAAACACTGATTAAGGTCTGCGATGGGAATGGTCTTTGCATCTACATCACCCACCATAATTCGCCCCGTCGTGGGATCATCAAATCTAAGGGCCAGTTTTGCGATAGTCGATTTTCCAGAGCCGGATTTTCCAACTAATGCGAGCGTCGAACCGACGGTTAATTTGAAGGACACATTTTGCAGAATGCTCTGGTCTCCGGCGTAGAAACTCACGTTGTCGAAGATCAGTGCGTGACTTCTTGGGAGAGTACTATCATGTCCGTCTACGAGACTGGGCCATTCCAAAACCTCAGACAGCCGTTCGCTCGTCGTCCGCAGCTTCAGAAAGAAAGTTCCGGCAGTGAAGATGATACGAAGAAGCGGAGTGTTCATACCGTATGCAACAAGAAGAACAAAACCGAGCTCGTTGACCGTCACGGAACCATTTGACAGAAGATACCAGCCTAACGGAAGAACGATGAGCAAGTTGGATTGTATGCCGGCATAGAAAAATGCCATTGGCCAGAGGGTTGCGGAGGCATAGGCCTTACCAGTTTGCTCAGCCCCGGCAACGGCCTCAGCATACCCTTCAAAGAGCTTTCCACTGTGCCAAAAGGTTCGCAGCACCGGCATGCCTCTGACAAACTGGATCGCTTGCGCCTGAAGTAGCGACATTGCTTGCCCGTATGGTCCGGCGAGATCAGCCGCCTGTCGAATGCTTGCACGATAAGCGAGTAGCAAAAATGGAATAAATAGAACGGATGCAAGCGCAAGCCGAATATCAACCACTGCAATCAAGAGTGCTGAGATGATCGGGATCGACGCTGCCACCGCTAATTCAGGCACCGCGTGCGCAACGGCGTCTTCTAACTCGTTTACATCCTCGACCAGATTCTTCTGAATTTCGGCCGCAGACTTCGACAGTACGAAACCGAGAGGCGCGTGAACCAATTTTTGCGCGAGTTGAATGCGCAGATGTTTCATTACCTGAAATGCGACGCGATGCGATAGGGTTGTTGCCGCACCCAAAGAGAGGGATTTGACTGCCACGGCGAGCGCAGCGACGCTTGACCATTGGATGACTGATGCGACAGATGCATCCTCTGATGAGAAACCAAGCGAAATGTTGTACGCGGCAACAAAGGGCGTAAGCCCCAGAGCAGCACCGGCAATCGACAGAAACGTTGCTAGAGCAAGAAAGCCTGTTTGACGGCGACTGAGATATGTCAATTGAGTTGTCGCGATATCTTTGGCACAATCCGCAAGGAGAGAAGGCTGGCGGCTAGGCAGCCTGCCATCGCGCATAGCAAAATCGCTCTCACGTCAGTCGCTTCGCCGAGTTGACCAACAGCAATGCCTCCCAGCATCAACAGACCTGCCTCAACTGAGGTGATGAAAGCAAAGCCACTAGCCGCTGACCCGCTGTTAGTTTCGTCCATGTAGAGCTGCCAAAATGCCGTTAAAATTGCTCCTGATAAGCCAAAGATCAAAACTGCGAGGGTGAAGCCTGAAACGCTGTGGTAGGGCAGAGCAGCTGCACCAAACAACAGCGTGGCTTTAGCAGCCATCAACATGAAGAGCGTTTGCGTGCACCCCATCAACTTCACCATACGCGCTGCGAGCGCCGCAGCTGGGATCATCATCAACATTCCAACTGAGCCAAGGGCCAAGGCCACGTCTAAAGCATTTTCTCCATTGTCGATGAGCCAGACGCCTATGAAGCCATCACTCAGCGCTGCGATGACGGCGCAGGTCATAAGCACATAGACACGTTTATTGGGCAGAAAAAACGACACTTGGCATGCGGCAGCAGGCGCGGCAAAACTTGATGTCGGACGAAGCAGAAATCCCGTCAGGCCTGTGAGCACAACAAACCCAGCTGACAACAGAATCGTCGCAGTCCAGCCAAAGTGTTGACCAAGCCAGAGAAGTGCCGAGCTTCCGAGGAATGCGCCGAACGTCAAAGATCCGACTTGAATTGCATTTGCCTTTGCTCTCGCGGTCCCTTCAAAACGTAGAATGACCTCAGTCGATACCGCCACATGTAGCGATGCCCCAATCGCAGAACTCACAAGCGCCAGAACGATAATCGGCAAGACATCACCATCCATTCGGAATATGGCCAGAAATGCGAACACTATGCCGATCGCCATGGGTGCCAACCTAAGCGTCCAGAGCCTCAAACTTGGGTAAAGATCAAAGGCAGGTGCCCAGAGCCATTTTAGCGCGAGCGGGAGCCAAACAATGTATGAGATCGACACGACGTCGAGTCCGACCCCACGCTCTCTAAGAACAGCAGGCATCGCAATCGTAAAAAAGAAACCCGGCAATCCTTGCACTACGTTAAGGCCTGAAACGCCGATCATGTCTCCGGCCTTTGAGCTCGAAATCAGAAACGCCAATTTGCGCCGATACCAAATTGACTGCCACGTCCAACCGTTGCCGCATTCGCGTTGGCCGAGAACACAGAGGCAAAATAAACCGGACGTTCATCGAAAATGTTGCGGCCATAGGCGTAAATTTCAAAGTCCCCTCGGCTCCAGCCAACCCGCAAATCGGTCAAGGTGTAGCTGTCAATCTCGGTGGAATTCGCAATGTCCGCTTTGCGACTTCCCACATGCGAGACATCAACTGCGAATGACAAATCTCCAGAGGTGCCGAAAAGCGTTAAGGGTTGAATGTACTCCAGCCCAAGGCTTGCAGTCACATTGGGTGAATTTGGGACCTCGTTACCATTTAATGCGCCTGTCGCGTTGGCCGGATCGACATTGACCAACTCGGTTTCTGTGAGACCGACAGCGCCACGCAAAAAGAGCCTGGATGACAATTTGGCCTGCAATTCGATGTCAAATCCGTAACTCTCGTAGTCCTGATTGTCGAAAAACACGGCGAAAGTGGTCGGGTCGAAGGCAAGTGCTTGACCGTCTGTCACATCATTAAAGAAAGCAGCGCCGGTCAATACAACATCGCCGTCAAGAAATTGCGCCTTCGCGCCGACTTCGTAAGTGGTGATTTCAGACGGTCTGAATGGCGGTGCTGGCCTGCCGTTGGAAGCATCAAGTGAGAACCTCTCAAATCCGCCAGACGCATAGCCGCGGGTAATAGAAGCATACGACAATACTTCGTCGCTCCACTGATAGTCGACGGCAAGACGACCCGTCACATAATCATCTTCAAAGGTGCCTGTTTGCGAAAAGAATGGCACGGTTCCTGGAAACCCGTTCGAAACGAATGTCGTCGCAAAGTCCTGTGTGTCTCGGGCAAGCCTCAAGCCCGCTGAGGCGTTCCACCGGCTTCCAATCGGGACTGTTACATCGCCAAAAATCGCGATTGTTTCACTATCAATCTGTGTATCATAGACGCCATTCAGGCTCGGGAAGTTCGTATCTTGCTGAACGCGATCTTGATCATACTCTGATCGGAAGTATGAAAGCCCCGCAACCCAATCGATTGCGCTACCTTCTGTCGAGTTAAGCCGAAACTCTTGGCTGAAGATCTGTTCCTCTTCAAATTGGTCGGTTGTATCGGCTAAGGGATCGGCAAATGCTGAAGGCGGTGTGGGAAACCCTAAGTCGCCAAAAAAGGCTGAGTATAAGAAGGAATCTGTATTGTCATTCCGAATTGTAATACCAATATCCTGAAAGCCAGTTGTCGATGTGAATGTGAAGGCTTCGAACTCCCGCTCAACCTTCAGGGATACGTGACTGATCTCTCTCCGCTCCAAAGGTTCAAACGCATCGCCAGCAATTGGAAACTCTGGGCTTTCAATGAGGACAAATTGCGGGTTCGCCCGCTCGTCCTGCTCGTACCCAAACGTTAGCTGTGCGCGAAAGTCAGAGTTAGGGTTGAAACCAAGTGAAACTCGGGCTGCAGCGATTTCTGCATCGCCAATTTCACTGGCAGTTAACGGGTTTGGTATATCTCCATCAATCGTCTGGTAACGCAGCGCCACCCGGCCTGCCAAAGTGTCATCAATTAGCCAACCACCTGCCGCAAAATCCACAACACGATTTCCATTGTCACCGACCTCGATGCCGAGACGGGCGTCTCGAACACCATCCGCTTGTCGCGTCACAACATTGATCGCTCCACCTAGAGCGTTGCGACCGAAGAGCGTTCCCTGAGGACCCCTAAGGACCTCAACACGCTCAACATCCAGCGGTAGAGACGAAAAGCCCAATCCAGATGTCGGTACCCCGTTGGTGGAGTAGCCGATCGTATTGTCGAGATTGTTCAAAGGGGTGCCAAGCGGGACAACGCCTCTTATCGCCGCGAAATTGTAGCCGGGTGAGCCAAAATCGATGAAATTGAAGTTTGGCGTGCGTAGTGCGATGTCGCGGCTGGGGTCTGCAGATCCAGGCCTAATGTCCTCTCCGTCCACAATCGAAGCGGACACCGGCGCATCCAATACAGCTTCCTCTCGCTTTCGACCTTCCAGAATTATTGTGCCCAGATCAAAGGGCTGAGTTGCGGCCAACTCGCTTGTTGATTGAGCCACAACAGGCCCAGATGCCAATATTGTCCCTATCCATACAAGGAATCTGCCGAAGTGCTTATCCATTATCCGTCCCCGAAAAAGCTTACTGTTTTCGTCGGATTAATGACATGCCGGCGGCGTTAGCGCGTTCGCGGCGCTAAACTTTTTCTTTTTCGGACAAAATTTCTACTTGCCTTTACGTCGCAGCGACAGTGGTGACACTCCGTGCTTCCTTCGAAAGGCTGTTGCGAAAGCACCGGCGTTGGAAAACCCTATCGCCGCAGCAATGTCACCTACTGGAAGCCCGGTCTCCAACAGCAACAGCTTAGCTGCTTCAAGTTGCTGTTGCTTCAAATAGCCAAAAACTGTGTCACCAAAGACCGCCTGAAAGCTCTTTCCAAGCGTCGTTGGGTTGGCGCCGATTTCGAAACATAGCTCCTGCATGGACGGTGGATTTGCAAGACGATCGTCTAGGATTTCCTTGGCTTGCATCGCGTGCTGTCTGTTTCGTTCAGACAGACCAATCCGTTGGCCATCTGTGTTTGAGAAAAAGGCAGCAAGCTCTGCAACAGCAGCAATTGTGCACCCTTCAATGAACAATTGCCTAGCATAACCAGTGAGCGAGGGGTTCTGCATTTCAGCCCCGAGCGACACCAATGAGGGGAGACTGACGACCTTTTCTTGTGACAAACCTTTATAAAACTGGGCCTTCACGCCGTTAAAGCTTACGTCCTCATCGTCTATCTCTGACAACCACTGTTTTGTGATCATAAAACCCACAAATGTTCCGTGATGTCCCTCTTCAAGATGCGATCTGCAATCCGTGGCTCCGTCCGCGCATACTGTCAGCGTTTGACCATTTTTGAATTGCGTTGGCGCAAGATTACCGACTTCGATCGCTGGGAGGTGACCAGATACTGTGAAGAAACAGCTTAAGACGCCTTCGAGCTCGTTTTCTAAGGAATGCTTTGTTGCGAAACTTAATCGCTGTCCGATCGAAAACAGCCCCGGGAGAACCTCATGCGCCAACAGGCTGCCTTGCAGGGCCCCATTTTGTTCAGCTTCGGTTACGCCTGTGGCAGATCTCAAATTGCACCGAAGGATGGACGCGGCCAGCTCTACATCGAGCGACCGGGAATCCGCTCCAAATTCCTGACCAATTAACATAGGTTTAGGATATCGCTCCAATGGTCGAGGATCAAGCCAAGCCAATGCTGAGAAAAATGACCGTCTGCTCGGTCTCTATGTGACGGGTAGGTTCTTGGAATCGAATGTGACTTATTGGTCAAATCGAGCTTTGTTCATTGGATCTGATGGTAGGGCTCTCCTCGTTCTGATATATGCTCGTTGGTCCTCAAATCGGCCTTGAAAAAGTGTAGGTCTTTCCGTGTCACTCATGATTTAGGGAATGGGAGGGGCTCACGGATAAAACATCTCGCTATGATAAACTGACATTACGTCTGCCCTAAATCGATAGGGTCAGACCCTAGGGAGTGCGCCCCATATCAATAAGCAATCTTGCTTCGATCTGATCGTCACCGATGCGCATCATCTTTTCGAGATGGAAGGCGTCGATCTCACGCGTAGAATTCATAAAAACTCGTCTAGCCTCGGCGACGGATTTCGCTTGCATGACCCAAAGAAGATAAGGCTCACATTTGATTTCGATTTCAAACCAAGCCTCAAGAGCTACACCTTCTTCTCGCAGGCACGCCCGCACCTCGCGGCACTTTCCCTGCAACGTGTCTCGCCATTCCCTCAGTTCACTGCACATGTTTGGTTTAAGCTTGATCAGGCCGGCTGCGATTTCCATCTGTTGCGTCCCGTCTTTGTACGTCCGACGACATAGGCATGACACATCTTTGTTATGAAAGCGACTAGGATGGTTATGGCACCCGAAGGTCGCGAAAGACGACTGCCGCCATGTCGGAAGCGTATCTTTGGCGCATGGTTGAAGCATCTCTCAAAAAGTGGTTGTCGGCAGCCTTGCGAGCATGCCTGTCTCGATCCCTACTTACGAATGGCACACGATCAACCGGTTCGGTAACTTCAATTCATGCAGGTACGTTTCTCCTGTCCAAAACCTTTGGCTTCAAACCATCCGTTCACGCTGTCACGGTAATTTGGCGCTCTGTTCACGATCCGTGAATTTTCGTCGAGATGCTCTCTGCGCCACCAACGTATGGCCGCAATTTTTGCTGTCGCGTGGTCTACTGGACCAAACATCTGCGGCGACTTTCCTTCTGTATGCACGTGCAGCACGAACATGCTATAGCTGGGTCGGGGTCTTTGCCCTACTTTTTTGTTCTCCTCCTGAACGGCTGACTGCGTTCAAGGCAACTTCCGGTCGATCTATGCAGCACAACGAATTGAACGCCGTTATCGCGTCATACGTGTGTTCTTCAAGTAAGTCGAAGACGCTTAACTTATCGAAACTTTCCCTAGCCCGATGATGGTGAGAGTGCCGCTTGTGTTCAGCCGCCTCCAATGCGACTTCGTCCAATTCAATCGCTTCGACTGAGCCTCAGTGGCCAAACCGGTCCGCTATTAAGAACGTCCAGCTTTCTGTTCCGCGACCAATATCCAACACGCGGTCACTTGCGCGTAAGTCGATCTTTTGCACCAATTCTGCTCTCAAGTGTGACTTGATAACAATGTGGTTCTCGAGCCATTTGTCCTCAGAGTAGGGCTTTCCTGAACTACTTTTGAAACGGTCGCTCAATACTTATAACTCTCGGTTATTGTGACCTTGGCTTTTTGAGATCCGGGCTCCGCTCCAAAGGTCTGATTTCAGGTAGCTGCATCGTGGCATGAATTGTCGTCTTGAACGGCAGGATTGGGCCGCTAGTGAAAGCGACCCAAACTCTCTAGATTTCAATGGCTTCCGCGATGGCCAAGGCATCCTCGAGTTCAACACCCAGGTATCGGACAGTGCTATCCATCTTTGTGTGACCGAGAAGAAGCTGAACGGCTCGAAGGTTGCCGGTCTTCCTGTATATCTGGGTGACCTTGGTTCGGCGCATCGAATGGGTGCCATAAGCACTCGCCTCGAGACCGATTGACGTAACCCAGTCGCGAACAATCCGGGCGTACTGGCGTGTCGAGATGTGCAGGCGCTCATGGAAGCGGCCAGGCCAAAGGTACTCCGAGCCGACCATGAGTTCATCTTCCATCCATTTCTCAACCGACGCACGTGTGCCTTCAGAAATCTCGAAGCGCACCGGTTTCTGCGTTTTGCTTTGTAGAACCGACGCCCGTTCCTTAATCTGACCAGACGCCATGACGTCGACGACCTTCATCTTAACTAGGTCACATCCACGCAATTTACTGTCGATGGCCATATTGAACAGCGCGAGATCGCGGTGGTTCTCGGCCAATTCAAGTCGAACTCGGATCGCCCAGACATGCTTCGGCTTAAGCGGCCGTTTCTGACCGACGATGCGGCCCTTATTCCATGCAGGGCGAAGCGCGCGAATGGCTGGTAAGTTTGGTGTTTCCATAACTGATCCTCTGCTCCGCCATGCCCTCCCACAACGACAACCCGACGTTGACCAAGCCAACATATCACATGATGCCGCACTGCCTCCGAGGTCGGCAGCGAGCCCGACCCGGCCATTGCTTTTTCTCGCCGCACGCGCACGCAGCACGAAAATCGCTGCATCTGCGTAGTTATGTGCGCTGCTTCGCGGCGGGAATACCGGTCATTGGTGCTGGCCGCAGCAAAGACAGACTGGGCAATTCACGGGTCGTGGACAAAGTGGCCTTTCTTAATATGCGCAAGAGCTAGCGGTTCGAAAAGCCTAGGTCTAAGGCTCGGCTGTATTGAGGTTTTGGCGCATTATGGTCTTCAAGCCTCGTGCATTGCTAAGAAAATATTTCACGAGGTGAAAAGCTTTAGTTCAACAAATCGTCATAGAGCCACGTTGCCCGCCGATGTGCTGCGCGATCTCTGTCAGCAGATATATCCTGCGAGCGAAGGTCGAGCGAGCCGCCGTTTTCCCCTCGCACTACACCCGCCGAAGCTTCCTCGCGGTCAAGGCGAAACAGCGCCTTGTCGGACGGTTCTGCACCTGATCTATTGGCCACTTTGTTCCTCCCGTTTCGCCTGCTCGTCCGTCTTATAATGCCGCGACCACGAGGCCTGACCTCGCGCCCGCTGAGGCCCGCAGAAATTAGCGGTCTGCCGCCGTTGCCGAAGCCAAACGTTCTTCGATTCCGTCTCGCGAAAGCGACGACTTCGGAGCGTCACTTTCCTTAAGCTTCTGAAGTGCGCGGATGTTAAGATAGGGAATCAGCAGCCCGAAGCCGAGCGTGCCGAAGGTGAGAATTCCAAGACCAATTTCCATATCTGCTCCTGTTTGCTGAGATGTACCAGGTACGTGGCTATCTCAGCGCCAGATCATAAAGATGAACAAAATATCACAATAAAAACAGCAGCATACAATTGTATACTTCAAAAGTCCTGCCCAATTGGGGACTTAGTTGACGACAATGATTACGGCCAAGAAAAACACTAGCATTCCAATCCAGCCGAATTGCGCAGCAAACAAGCAAATCGCGAAGAGAACGCCTAATACCGCGGCAGTTATTAACGCTTGCTCTTGTACCGATCGCGCCACAATCCGGTCGTTTACTTCACGGATCGAACGCCATCTGCAAACACCCGCGATCAAGGCCACCGCAATGGTTCTGCAGAGTGTGCCTATGCGGGGCATCAGCGTCTTGATCGTCGTCGCCATCTCGGTGGTCTCTACGTGGTAGTTTTTGAACCTGTGTACCATAGGGAACTATGTGTGCTAGGAAAGCAACTCAATCACCGGCGACGAGAATTCTCCGCCCAATCATTAAGGGCATGTGGTCAAATCGTCTCGTGTCGAGCCAAACAGAGCCACCTCGTCGTATACCGAGCGCCTTGTGGCTGACGTTCTTTTGTTGCGCCGCTGGTCGCGCTACGTGTCTAGCATGTTCAGTCTCAACCACATCTCGGATTTTGCCTCGTTGGAATGCGATGCGATCATCGACGTTCGCAGCCCAAGCGAATTTGCGCACGATCATGTGCCCGGCGCCATTAATCTCCCCGTGCTCAACGATGACGAACGCGCGCAGGTGGGCAGGATTTACAAACAGGTGTCGTCATTTGCAGCCCGCAAGACAGGTGCAGCTTTGGTCTTTCGCAACGCCGCCGCGCATATTGAGACCCAGCTCGCAGACAAGCCAGGCGGATGGCGACCACTCGTTTATTGCTGGCGCGGCGGACAGCGGTCTGGCGCGTTTTCTTGGATGCTCAATCAGATCGGCTGGCCGGCGCAAACCCTATCCGGTGGCTACAAGAGCTTTCGCAGGACAATCGTTGATTACATTTACGACAACGCATTGCCGCTGCGCATTATCAGGTTGGCCGGTCACACCGGAACGGGCAAGACAGAGTTGCTGGCAAAGGTGCGCGCGCGCGGTCTGCAGTCAATCGATCTGGAAGCGCTGGCGCAGCATCGCGGCTCGCTTCTCGGTGGCCTGGACACGGGACAGCCGAGCCAGAAGGCGTTTGAAACACGCCTCGCCTTCGAGCTTCAAGGCCTCGATCCGTCCCGCCCGGTGCTTGTCGAGGCGGAAAGCAGCAAGATCGGCGAGGTCGCATTGCCGCCTGCGTTGTGGAACGCGATGAAATCTTCGCCGATCATCGAAGTGACCGCCCCACTGGACGCGCGGGCCCATTATCTGGCGCGCGCATATGCATCGGTTTTGGAGAACGGTGCAGAATTGAAACGAAAACTTGAGCCACTGCGACGGTTCCGAGGCCATGAAGTTGTTGATCACTGGCATGCATTGATCGACCAAGGTGACCGCGTCGCGCTTTGCCAATCGCTTGCCGACCGGCACTACGACCCCGCATATTCCAAAACACATCGCGAACAGGGAGTGCGGCCCATCGCGACGTTCAACATGCACGCCGTTTCACCTGACGCGCTCGACCGCGCGGCCCGCGAACTCGTTTGGGAAGTTCAAAGCATTTCGATTTGACCACTCCGGTCGGTGATCTCGCCGATGATGGCGGCGGTGAACCCGGCGGCTTGTAGCCGGTCGCAGATCGCCTCGGCACCCCCAGAGACACAGGCCAGCAAACCGCCGCTTGTCTGCGGGTCAAACATGAGACCCGCACGCGGTGTAGCGGGTTCACCAAAGCCTGCGGAGTTCTCTCGGAATAGACTGGAGCGGACACCCGCATTTGCATGCGTCTCCGCCCCCGACAAAATGGGCACTTGCCCTAGGTTCAGTCGGGCACCGACATCGGACGCCTCGCAGATTGCGCGCAGGTGACCTGCAAGACCAAATCCGGTGACGTCCGTCATTGCATGCGCGTTTTCAAGGATTTGCGCCGCTTCGTGCTGGGGGCGCACCATTTCACGAACGGCTCCGATGACATGCGCCGCTTGCGCACGCCACCGCATATGCGCGGCCATGATCACGCCCGTGCCAATGGGCTTGGTCAAGATCAGCCGGTCACCCGGTTGGGCACCCGCCAGCGTGATCGGCGCGCGGTCACACATGCCAGTGACGGTAAAGCCAATCGTCAACTCGGCGCCCAATGTGCTGTGCCCTCCCACGACCTCGGCCCCTGCGCGTGTCATGACATCCCGGGCGACCTGCATGATTTCGCGTAAGTGCCGTGCGGCCAGCGCGTCGCTTTGATGCGGCAAGATGATCGTCGCGGTTGCGGCTTGGGGCTGTCCGCCCATCGCCCAGATGTCGCCCAAGGCGTGCACCGCCGCAATGCGGGTCATCGTGACGGGGTCGGTCATGAAGCCCCGCAGGTGATCCGTACTCATCACCTGCGTCTGGCCGCCAAAATTGAGTATCGCGGCATCATCGCCGAGCGCGTCACTCGCCAAACCATCGCGCAAGGCCTCGGAACCCAGTTTTGCGCCACAGCCACCACATCGCTCGGACGCGCCCGCCGCTTCACGATCGCCAGCAGCCCGCGGCCAGGGCCGGACAGGATGCGCAGGCAAGGGCAGCCTGTTCAGCTTGTCCATGAACTTTCGATCGATGCGATCTTTCAACTGCCACAGAAGAGGACCCGCAACGAAGATCCCGAACCGCTCGGCTCGTGCAGAGCGCCTGCCGAGAGAGACAAGCTTGAGATAGTCTTTCTGGGCGCGATACCGCTTCAAGCCGCCGCTGCCGGAAAGGGCCGCGCGCAGGTTGTGGAGGAGAACGGGCGCCTGTCGCACGGCATACACGCCGGCTTTGGGCCGGGGGGTTTCGCTGAGATGAGCGCAGTCGCCCACCGCAAAAATGGATGGATCCATGGTTTGCAGGCGCGCGTTCACGGGGACAAAGCCATCCTGGTCGGTAAGGTCCGTGTCTTTCAGCCACGGATGTGGCGCGGCACCAGCCGCCCCAACAACGAAATCGGAAGCGATGGTGTCGCCGCAATCCAAGTGCACTCCGCTGTCGCTCACCCGGGTAACGGTTGTGCCTTCGCGCAGAATTACACCTTCATTCTTCATAGCCCTCAACAAGGAGCGCCGCGCCGATGCGCCAAGCGTCGACAGCGCAAGGTTTTTCTCGATGATGGTCACGGGCACGTCACGGCTCAGCGACCGCAACCGATGGCGCATGGCAAGGGCGAGTTCAACGCCTGCAATTCCGCCGCCAAGCACGGCCACACCCAGCCCTGGCGTGCCATCCAGGTAGCTCTGCCACGCCTGCGCAAAAGGTCCCAGCGGTTTGGCTGGATGGCCATGCGCCTCAAATCCTGGCAGATCGGACATGACGCTGGTGACGCCGACATCGAGTGACAGAATGTCGAACGCAACATCAGGCGCGCCTGACACGGTGATCCGCTTTTGGTTTCGGTCGATCGCCTCAGCCCGCCCCAAGATGAGCCGCGCACCGGCAAACTGGGCAAGACGCACCAGATCAATATCGAGGTCCGCACGCGCGTAATGGCCTGCCACATGGCCCGGTAACATGCCGGAATACGCGGCAGTGGGCTCGGGATTGATGACGGTCAGTCGCGCACCGGGTAACCGGTTCATCGCCCAAGCCCTGAGCAAAAGCGCATGAGTGTGACCGCCGCCGACAAGGACCAGATCGCGGGTAAGCGGCAAAGAAGAAAGGTCCATAATTGGATTATTCACTGTTTCTGCTAGATGAACCGCAGTACGGCCTGCCCGCGCGGAGATATAGTATTACGTCGACTTGGTCTAACCCGACTTTCCGATGCTGCGTTGTACGTACATGGCAGTTAGTGTCCGCGCAGGTGGTGTAATTTCTGCGCCTTCGACGGTGTAATCCCGGGTGGCCACCGAGGTGTATGGTTGGGTGGAGTTTCGACGCTTCAACCACGACCCATACGGAGACCCCGATGACCAAACCAACCATGGACCTATCCGAACTTCTGGCCAAGCAGGACGGCGGCGACTTTCTCAGAGCTGTCGCCGAGGCCGTGCTTCAGCTGATCATGGAAGCTGACGTTGAAGGCTTGATCGGTGCAAGCAAACACGAGCGGGCTGATCAGCGCACGACCTGGAGGAACGGGTATCGAGAGCGCGCTCTCGATACCCGTTTGGGCACTTTAAACCTCAAGGTGCCGAAGCTGCGCCAGGGCAGCTACTTCCCAGGCTTCCTGGAGCCGCGCAAAACCTCGGAGAAAGCCCTTGTGGCCGTGATCCAGGAAGCGTGGATCGGCGGCGTCTCGACCCGGCGTGTCGATGAACTGGCGCAAGCCATGGGGCTGTCGGGTATCTCCAAGAGCACGGTGTCGAAGCTCTGCAAGGACATCGACGAGCGGGAGAATGAGTTTCTCACCCGCCCTCTGACTGGTGAATGGCCATACGTCTGGCTCGACGCCACCTACCTGAAAGTACGCCAGGGCGGGCGCATCGTCAGCGTCGCGGCCATAATTGCTGTCGCAGCCAACACCGATGGGCGCAGGGAGATCATAGGGTTGGGTCTGGGGCCCTCTGAGGCGGAGACATTCTGGATGGATTTCCCGTGGGCTGGAGGGTACAAAGCTGGTGATCAGCGACGCACACAGCGGCCTCAGAGCCGCAATTGAGCGCGTGTTTGAAGCGACTTGGCAGCGCTGCCGCGTCCATTGGATGCGCAACGCTCTGGCGCATGTGTCACGCGGCCAGCACACCGTCGTGGCAGCTGCGATCCGTCAGGCTTTCGACCAGCCCGACCGTGCATCGGCAGGCGAGACCTGGCGCAAAGTCGCAGACCAACTCCGACCCAGGTGGCCCAAGCTGGCAGACCTCATGGACAGCAGCGAACACGATGTTCTCGCATACATGGCATTCCCCCGCCAGCATCGCACCAAGCTTCACAGCACCAACCCAATCGAGCGCTTGAACAAGGAAGTGAAACGCCGCGCGGATGTCGTCGGGATCTTCCCCAACGAGGCGTCCATCATCCGGCTCATCGGCGCCGTGCTCTTCGAGCAGAATGACGAATGGCAAACCGCAAGCCGCTACATGATGGTCGACGCCTTCGCCCAGATCGACCACGAGGAGACAGACCCAATTCTCAGCATAAAGGCCGCCTGATCATGACCTCAGGCCACCCAACAAATTACACCACCTTGACGGACGTGACCTACATGGCAACACGTAGCGCACGAAAACGCATGTCTCTCTGTTGCGTCTGCATTCGCGATCCGGATTGGTCTTTCCCGGTCGTGCGCACGTCGTCTGACTGCCTCGAGCAAGTGGCGGCGTTTCTAGAAAGCCAAACACGCTTTCAAATTCTATAGACTATTAGCTATTCAACACGCCGGTCTTACGCTGCAGCTTACAGGTTACCGGCATACCGAATGACCTGACGCACACAAACCTGGTCGTGGCGCGAAGGCGATGCCGTCCCTGCGTCGACATTTTTATGCCGCACAGCATTTGCTGTTGCCCAAGGCCAGGAAATGCCGATTGAACCGATAGATCAACGGGTCAGCACAACATCCTTTTGCACATGCAGGTTCTGCTCCGCTGCGTCGACAAGATAGGCGGCAACATCGGCCCGCGCGACAAGCCCGTTGCGCCACGACGATGGGTCTTCGAGCACCTTCAGCTTGCCTGAGGCGGGGCGGTTGGTGAGGATCACAGGGCGGACAATGGTCCAGTCGAGGGGGCTCGCCATGATCATAGCTTCTTGCCGCTTCTTGTCGGCGTAAACTCGTCCGAGAACCGCATTGTGACCCAGCCGTTCCAGCAAACTCATGGCCGACCGGCTGCGACCCGCGCCGAAACCCGTAACGACGAGCAGTCGTGACACATCCGTTTTTTGCATCTCGGCCAGCAGAATTTCGGTGCTGCGCGAAAAGAGCGTTTTCTCATCCCACAGCATGGCCACGCGTTCGCGAATGCCCAAGGCGACTACAACGGCCCGCACACCGTCAAGCGCCTTGGCAATGTCGTCCGCGTTCAGCGCGTCCCCCGCCATGAGCTCCAGCTCGGGGTGCTCTGCAAGTGTGTCGGCAGATCGTGCAAACGCACGCACGGTAAGACCGCGGTTCAGCGCCGTTTCCATGCAAAGTTTTCCAATGCCCGACGTGGCACCGATGATCAAGATGAGCTTGTCCAAGGTATTCTCCAGGATTTTCGAGGCATCCGTTCAACTGCCGGACACAGGCACGTCGCCCTGCATCACGATGGCCCGGGCTTCGATGCGGACGCCGTCGACCATGTAGAGTGCATGGTCATTGCTGCTGAGCGCGACGGTGACCTCGTGCTGGCCCGGTGCGAGGTCCGGCATGTGGAAATGGGGCCCATAAAGGCGCGCCATCTTGACCCCATCGACATAGAGATGCGCGTGGCCGGTGTTGGGCGTGTGTGCTTGGTTCACCGCCGCGGGCGTGAAGGCGAAATTCCCGGTCCGCAGGGTGATGTTCCACCCGCCCGTGGGGTCCTTGGTGATATCCATCGCGACCTCCGGTGCCCCGACGGGAGATACCTCGATCGACCCGTGCATCGCGTCATGCGCCGCCGCACCCTGCGCCACAGGTGCCTCTTCAGGCGGCATGTCGCGAAAGGCGGGTGCCACCAAAACGCCCAGCAACAGCGACCCGATGCTGAGGTAGATCAGGTAGGGCAATCGGAGTGAAATATCAGACATCGGCAGGTACCCGCACGGTTGTGGTGGCGGTGTTGATGCGGCGTTGCGGCAGGACGTTCGTGACCTTCAGCCGCTGACCCGCCCCGAGCAGTAGCAGGATAAGGGCAACGCCGATCACGGGCATGTGGCCGATGAACTCGACCATCGCCGCTTCGTTCTCGCCCTGGATCAGGAACAGCACGTTGGACGCAAACAGAACGACGGAGAACGCCAGAACATTGAGCCGGGTTGTGGTGCCAAGGACAAGGATCACGCCAAATACGACCTCGATCACACCGGCCGACAGCGCAAAGAGGCGGTCGGTGAAGAATTCAAACCCCAGCTCGTTCATGAAGTTCCACTGGTATTGCGCAAGAAAGCTTTCGGCCATCATCGCGCCCAACAGCTTTTCAGAAAAGCCGAGCGTGATGAGCGAGATCCCGGTCAGGATCCGCAGCAGGTCGACGGAATAGGGTTTGAACCGCTCCCGCAGCGCGACCGTCGGTAGGTTGTTGATCAGCAAAAAGACCGCAATGGCCACCATGATCAAATATTCGAAGGCCGCCAGTAGCCCGAACTTGATCGCAAGACCCAGATGCAACAGGACCATCAGGATCGCCGCGTGGCGCACGAAACGGTTCGCGATGAGCAAGATCCCGATGCCCGCCTGCGCAAAGAGCAGCAGGGTGCCGAACGGACCGAATGCAATCAGATGAGGAGCCACAACCGCACCCTCATACGCGGTCAACAGCATGGACATGCCGGTGAACACGCGCAGAAGTTCGATAAAATCGTGCCGCGTCTTGGTGTCGACGATGCGCACATTCGGCAGGCGCATGTCGAGCGCGACCGAGGCTCCGACCAGCAGAAGCGCGACGGCGATCCAGACAAGCACCGCAGTATCCGTCAGGCTGTAGGGTTCAAAGGTTTCAACCGTGGCGTAGGCATCGACAAACCAGCGCACATGGGCCGCCGCGTCGGTGGTCACCAGCATGCCGACGGCCAGAGACAGCAAAGCCAAGAGCCACAGGCGGAAGCGCGGTTTGAAGCTGGAATGGGTCATGTGGGTACCGTTCTTTCACAGGCGGACCGGTCGCAATCGCGCGCACGCCAGGTTGCATCAGATAGGCTGGTTGAGCGGTGCGACGAACCTAGAGGTTCAGCACCGCCGCAAGGGCAATGCCTGCGACACTTCCCGCGATGACGGGCGCAATGAATGCGATGGCCACGGCACGGACGGCCTTGCGGCGGAACGTGGACGGCGGTTTGGGTTTGGTCACCGCGGCGTACGGCGCTTGTCGCGCCGCTCGGACGTCACCGGAATGGCGACGCGCTGGGAACTGCGCCGCGCGCGGTCGGCGCGCAGAGTGACGGCGACCACCACGGCGGTCAGGCCAAGTGCAACAAGTATGAGTGTCTCAAGCATGGTGTTGCTTTCGTTTTCAACTGGGTTTTGGATCGGTCGGGGCGCTTAGGACAGCGGATCATGGACCCGCTGCCCTTGGCGCACCGTTGATCAGCTGTTGCCGGTCGGTTCTACGGTTTCAGCTGCGATGGTGGACCGTGCCTCTTCGACAAGGTCCGCGATCTTCTTGCCACCCTTGCCCGGGATACGCGCGTCCAGGATTTGCTCCGCATTGCTGAGGTCGTCACCGACCACCACAAGCGCCACCATTCCCATGGATTGGTGCGGGGCGCAGATGACCGCCGTCAGTCCCGTTTCCGTGACGACGTACTCCACGGCTTGGTTCATCTTGCCGCGGAACGGCTCCTGCCCGGCGGGTAAAGCATTTTTGACGGATTGCGCATTGTGCGCCTTGTCGGTGGGCACAAAGCGGATCACGTCACCGACTTCTGCGCGGATCAGCTCCTGGCTGAAGACCATACGGTCACCCGCATCGTTCTTGTTGAGCATCTCGACCTCGATGGTCTCTGCAAAGGCCGGAGAGATCGACGCCGTCAGCAGAAGTGCAGCTGTTGCAAAGCGTTTCATGTGACTTTCCTTTCCTTTCGTGTGGGCCAGCACCTATGGCGCGATGGCGCGAATTCTGCCGTTGTTTGTGCGATGGCGACGGTCTGACGCAGCCATCCGCTGGCGGGACGCAAGTTCATGTCGCGCGCGTGAGACTATGGCCTGAGCCCACGTTCAGGCCGGTCCTCACAAACGTTCACGACAGCGTGAGGTGCGGCACCATTCGCGTCGTTTGGTCGCGCTTCCGACCTTGCTTTCTCGAACACCTCGCTAACTAGCCAACCTCCACGGCGCGACGTCATGCTCGCACATGTCAGCGCGCCGGAGATGAAAGACGATACGAAAGGATACTCAATGCCGACGGATATCGATTACTCGCAGAATACCGCGCGCTTGCGCGACACGGCCCGTGCGATGTTCAACCGGGCGACATCGACCGGGTATGTGCCCGGATTCTCCTGGTCCGACCGTTTCGCACACTGGGCCATCCGCATTCCGCTGGCCGGTTTGCTGATGTACTACGGTCTGCAGAAATTCCCTGGCGCACTGGTTGCACCGGGTGATTATGGTGTTCCCGCGGTGCTCTACATCCTGGCTGCCTTCGCAGAAGTTCTGGGCGCTGTTGCCCTGATCCTCGGCGGCATTTTTGAGACGTGGCGACCCGCGCTTGGCGAGCTGCGCTTGATCGGTGACGTGCTGACACGCGGTGGCGGGTTTGCAGGTGTTGCCGCGGTCCTGGGCGTCATCGCGTTTTTCTACTGGGGCGCGTTGACCATCGCCGACCTGCAAGTGATGGCACTGGGTTTGTCGGCCTTTTTCCTGTTGCGCGGCAACAATTATGGTAGCCGTCCCGCAGCAGCGTACGGCTGAAGACAACGCATGACGGGGTGACCACGTGCCTGTTCCATGGGCTCTACAACCACAACCGGTGAAGCTGTTCCTCTTCGCGTGCGTGTTTTTCGAGATTGTCGCGCTGGCTGGCATGCTGGCCGGATATGGTGCCAGCATGCGCGGCTTTCTCGTTGCCGTTGGAGGCTTCTGGCCGGACCTTTTGAAAGGGGCCACCCCGGCTTTTGCGGGCCAACCCGTTTTCATGTTTGGCACCACGGCCTTCCTGCACGGGGGGCCGTTGCACCTCTTCATGAACATGGTGGGCCTGTTGTGGTTGGGGCCTATCATCGTTGATCGAGTTGGAAAGGCGGCATTCTGGCCGATTGCAGGATTGTCGGCGCTGGGGGCTGGCGGTTTGTTTGCGGCGCTCGCCAGTTCCGGCACACCGTCCGTTGGGGCCTCCGGCGTGCTCTTCGGCTTCTTGGGAACCGTGGCGCTGTGGGAGATCCTCGACCGATGTGCGCGCCGCGACAGCCTGATGCCGGTTGTCCAAAATGGGCTCGCTTTTCTGGCGATCAACGTGGCGCTGACGCTCGCCAGTCCTGGCAATATTGCTTGGGAGGCGCATGTAGGCGGGTTTCTCGCCGGTACACTATGCGGCTTCATAACATGGCATCGCCCATACTTGCCTCATCGGTCATGGCCTGAGCTATAGTTTTAACAGTGCTGTTGAGCCGACCGGAAACCGGATTATGCAGCATACTTTCCGGTCGTTTAGCTAATCAGGCGGCGTAATCGGCCCGCAGCGGCCCTTTGCGTATGGGTGTCGATGCTACGGCGCAGCCCGTCCGATGGGGCATTTGGTGCGATCACAAATTGCAAGCCGCGGTGACCCACCGAGTTCAAGCCGGCATCCTTTGCTCAAACCCACCAGCATAGAGCGGATCACCAACTGAACCGTCGTTGACTTTTACCTTGGCCGATCCATCTGCCCACAGCACACAATAGGCGGGTTGGCATGCATACACTCTTTTTCGGTTCCATCGGTACTCTGGCAGAGACGTCAAGTCTTCAACTCGAAGCCTATAACGAGGCGTTCGCCCAGTCGGCTTTGGATTGGCGGTGGTCTGTTTGCGACTATAAGCGAATGCTCCTAAGTGCTGGCGGGTACGATCGTGTGTTATACTATGCTAAAGTGAGGGGAGATCTGGTCGATGCGGCCGAACTCCATCGGCTGAAGTCTGAAATCTACCGCAACCTTTTACGTTCTAGGATCGTAGAGCCTCGACCTGGTGTCATTGAAGCAATCGAGTATGTGAAGTCTAACGACGGCAAGCTGGCTCTTGTCACTTCAACGAGCCAAGACAACGTGAGACAGTTGCTTGAGAAGCTCGGAATTCCAGAGGACGTTTTCGAATTGGTCGTGCATAGCGGTCTTGTCGCCCGCCCCAAGCCCCATCCTGACGCATATCTTTACGCTCTTGATCAGCTGAAAGTCCCAGCTCACCATGTGCTGTCAGTCGAAGACAATCCGGATGGGGCGCTAGCGGCTATTGGGAGTGGAACCAACTGCTTAGCGGTCCCCGGAAGCTTCCACGACGTCTCCAACTTCTTAGACGTCGTGGCTGTTCAGTCTACCTTGAACGTGGGCCGTTTCCTCAAATTTCCGAGCCGAGCAGCGGCATAGGATCGAGCAATGGTATTTGTGCAGCTCACAAATCCTGCGAAGGAGGTCTTCGAATAATGACTACCGACTTACTTGGCCAAAGCACCCTAAGTCAGGCAGAACTACGCGCCCTGCTGGAAGCCGATGAAAGAGAAATGAGTGTTGTGTTTTCGGACCCGTTTCAGCCTGACAACCCGATGATCTATGTCAGCGACGAATTCGAGACACAAACTGGTTACGCGCCGGAAGAAGCAATCGGACAGAATTGCCGCTTTCTACAGGGGCCTGGAACCAACCCACATGCCATTGAAGCCATCCGTCAAGGGTTGAAGGCAGAGACCCGCTTCACGATCGACATTCTGAACTACCGCAAAGACGGCACGGCTTTCGTGAACAGACTCCGCATCCGGCCGATCTACGACCCGTCAGGCCGGCTTATGTTCTTTGCTGGGGCACAGAACCCGGTTTAGGTATTCGCCAAACGAACAATGACCGCGCCAGCTGCACCGATGTGGGCCAGTGTGATGAGCACAGAAAGACCGTGGAGGGCCTTGAAGCGGCCCTTCCTTTTTGTGTCAGTAGCCGCGTTTATTGCGGGCATAAGGACTTGCCTTGCATACACGGTGGTTAGCGCAATGACTGCGAGCAGGCTCGCCGAGATCCAATCGTCGGAAAAAGCGACTACCGCAGCTGCCGGTGCTGAGGTGCCCAACACAAACAAATAGAAGTGTGGGAAAGCACGTCGGATGAGTGGCCCGGCTGTTTCGGCAGGCAATGCGTTGAACACAAATGCGGCAAACCCGAAAGAGTATAATACCATTCCTCCGAACAGGAGGGCTGTCGTCAGAAGCGCAACCTCAGTCATTTCGGACCCTCCGGTTTCTTCGCTATTCCCATGTAGATGAGAGACTTGAGGGGGAGCGGCCCAAAGACAAAGTCGCCTTTTCGATTGATGCCGCGCGGGCCAAGTCCGGTCTGAGGTCCAGCAACAAGACTGGCGTCCGTGAGTTCGCGCACCAACTCCTTCGGCTTGATGAAGAGCTCGGGATCGTGTGTCCCTTTTGGCAGAAGACCAAGGATGTTTTCAGCGACAGTAATGGTTGCCAGCCTGGACACCGGGTTTCTGTTGATCGTGTCGTACAGAAACATACCGCCAGGACGCAACACGCGAGCAACCTCCGCGGCCACCTGCGTTAAATCACTGACGTGCTCTAAGACATCGACACAGACGACCGCATCGAAAGCCGCGTCTTCATACGGGAGCGCCTCACCAACACCAACGTCATATTGTATCTCTTGACCAACCAGGGTTGCCCGGCTTCGTGCAGCTTCGATGGCATCTTCAGCAGGGTCAATGCCTGTCACCCGCGCTCCCTTTGTGACCAATGCTTCGGCCATGAAACCTCCGGCGCATCCGAGATCGAGAACGTCTTTGTCCGTCCAATCAACGTGGCGGCCGAACCAAGCAAGGCGGCCAGGCACGAGGTTTTTGAGAGTACGGACCCAGCGCACCTCATCTGACCACCATTGATCGGCGACACGGTCATAGATGGAGAGATCATTACGAGGAATGCTGGTCATGTTTTCTTGATCCTTTCAGATACGGCACGGCGTAAGGAACCTGACTCTGATACGCTCGAAACTGCGCCCCATATCTTTTTTCGAAGCGGTTTTCCTTGAGCCTGGGGGCAAGGAGGCAATAGGCGGTCAACGTCACCGCAAGCGCCAACTGATCAGGCGTCCAAACGGGGACGGTCCATAGTGTCAGGGCAAAGGAGACGTAGATCGGTTGCCGGATAACTCGGAATAGTCCCGTTGTCGGCATACCCGGGAAGACTGGCTTCTTACCTTGAGCCAGTGACATCCAGCCAAGTGCGCCCGACTGCACCTCTGCCCCGGCATCATAGCTCGCCTTGATGAGCAGGAGCCACGACGCTGCATAGAGTGCGCAAATGACATAGAAACCTGCGCCTTCTGCGCGCCACCAAACCACACCGCTCGGGGTCCACAACGCAAACAGCATCAGAAGCTGGAGGGAGGCGATCATCGCGTACGTCGTCGTGCTCAGGGTTCGTGCGTAGTCTGCCGGTGCAAACCAATTCAGTAGTTTGCTGCCGCGTGCGCTGAGCAAAAGCGAGTGCATCAAGGGGAACTGAAGGACCAAGAATCCGTTTGCCAGATAAGACCAGGGTTCCGGGACGCGCCCAAGGCTTTCACTCATCCCAAAGAACATGGCCAAAATCATCGCCCCAACAGCCAACGCGAATACGACATGGCACATGAGGCCATACGCAAAGGCGATGCTGATGCGCCGCCGCCCAGGCGGCATCCTGAGAAGCCCAAGGACCAGTGCCAGAAGCCTGTCGAAAGGAGTGTTGCGACCGAAAGCCATATCTTGCGAGCTAGAGTGAACGCCGAGAAATCGAGAGTTCACGACGAAGGGTCGCACTTCCACTGGTTTTGCCTTTTGGTTGGCTTCAGCTCGCGGGAAACGTTGAACGAACTGCTGCAAGCCCTTCGCTCTCAACAGTCAATCGGACCCCGAGTTCGCCACTGTCCCGCAGGACCGGGCGCTTACTGAGGCAGATATCGACCGCGTCGATCGCTGCATATGCCGCGCAGGCCGCAACAATTCGCGTCATCAGCCGCTCTTGCGTGTGATAATGCCCGTCGTTTGCGAGACGATCGATCTCCGCAATCAGCGGATCGTAATCAAACACCCGGTCCATGCCATCGGTATCAATGAGAACCAACTTCGGATCGACTGTCAGCTTGAGATCAAGGAGGTGAACGTCAGGAACCACATCGCCGGGACCATATGTTCCTAGAGACGGCTCAAGCTCCAGATTCTTGAGTTCGATTGTGCTCTTCATGTTTTTGCAGTCACCCTTGCACAATTATTCGTCAGCTTCGTCCGCGCCGTCTTGAGCCAGGCGCGCGATCTCATTGGTCATGCGTTTCGTGTATCGGCGCTGACGGCGGCGGGCTTTTGCAGCCGTGGCACGCCAGCCTTCTCGCTTGTCCTGAACCACGTCGTCGAGATCGTTTGCGGTCTCAACCCACTTTGCATCGTGCAGCGACGTTCGCTTAGGCATCTCAACCACTCCTCAAACGCTGTTCACACCTTCGCGCCGTTTGCCACGCCAGATCAGTGATTGGTTATTCAACTGGCGGAGGTCAGCACGCCCTGCAGCAATCTCGCGACAAAGAGCAACCGCGCGTTGCGCTTGGTCGTGCGTCAGATTCTTGTAGGCAGGACGATCAAGATGCGCGTACCAAACGCCACCACAAATGGTGTCCAAAACGATCCGCTGAAAGCAATGGTCCTCGCGCACCGGCCAAGCCTTTCCGCCACTCCGCGCCAAAGACGGAAGGACTTCTTTCGTCAGATGCAGGTAGGCGTCGACCAAATTGCGCGTGTTTACCGTATCTGTTTTCAAGCCAGATGACCCGTCACTCGTTTTTTTGCTCGTTGGCAGTGAGCTAGGACATCGCGTTGTAAGCTCAATCCTTAAAAGAGTATTGTGAACGCCTGAGCATCGCTCAATCCACCGCCCTCCAATTCGACAGTTCGGCATTTCAGCTTACTTAAAGACATCTATGAGGAGGCAAAAGGCTATGCCGCTTGATCATTCAGACAAAAAGCTGATCGCGCCAACACGAGCAGCAGCTGAGGCTGCACTTCGGGCATTCGCGCCGCGCATGGGCAAAAGGTATACCAACGGCCGCAATTATGATCGCGGTCCGGGCCAACACCGCGATGTGTCAATGCTCTCTCCATACCTGCGACTGCGTCTTGTGCTCGAACAAGACGCAGTCGCAATCGCGGTGCGGGAGCACGGAGCGGAGGCTGCAGAGAAGTTCATTCAAGAGGTCATCTGGCGTGGCTACTTTAAAGGATGGATGGAACGGCGACCGGTTGTCTGGGACCAATACCGAGAGGGCTTGATCAGGGATCTCGCATCTCTGGATCGGGATCGTGGCCTTCGCCGCCGTGTGGCAGCCGCTGAGGCCGGGAAAACCGGGCTCGACTGTTTTGACAGTTGGGCCGAAGAATTGGTCGAGACTGGTTACCTTCATAACCATGCTCGCATGTGGTTTGCTTCGATCTGGATCTTCACGCTCGAATTGCCCTGGCGGTTGGGCTCGGACTTCTTTTTCCGAAATCTCCTCGACGGCGATCCTGCGTCAAACACATTGGGATGGAGGTGGGTGGCTGGCCTTCACACACGCGGAAAGCCCTATCATGCACAAGCCTGGAATATCGCGAAGTTCACCAATAACCGCTTTGATCCGCGACCAGCGGAGCTTGCAGAAGTCGTCGAAGGTCTTGAAAGCGAAGAACCAGAAGGCCTGCCAAGCGTCACACCACTCCGTACTTTGCAGGTCCCCAATCCAGACCGTCCCACGGCTTTACTGATCACTGAAGAAGACTGCCGCCCTGAAGACTTTGACCTCTCCTCTCTGAACTTCGTCGGACATGCGACACTTTCCGCGAGCCACCTGCGCTCGCGTCTGCCAGTTTCACCCTTAGTCGAGGAATTTGAACAAGGCGCGTTAAGGGACACCGCATCGCGGATCGCTCTGGACGCCACAGCGTTGCGAGCGGGCGTACCCACTGATCTATCATGCTGGGCCTCGCGCCTAGGCGCAACACAGATAGCAACGCCCTACATTCCCACCGGTCCGCTGCGGGATTGGATACTCGAAGCCAAGCGAAGCTTGGATGAAGCGGGAATAGACCTGATCGAGTGGCGCAGAGATTGGGACAGCGCAATCTGGCCCTATGCCACGGCCGGGTTCTTCAAGGTCAAGAAACAGATCCCCGCCATTCTCCACAATACAGGGCTGATGTGACCGACGTCCTCGTCATAGGGGCAGGTATGTCCGGCATTGCCTGCGCTAGGGCACTGCAAACAGCGAGCGTACCCGTCCGTTTGGTCGACAAAGGGCGTGGACTCGGCGGGCGCGTTGCAACGAGACGCGCGGATGTCGCTGGCGAGAGCATTACGTTCGATCACGGTACGCAATACCTCGATCAAAGTGAGGACGCCGAGAGGATCGCAAAACTTGGGCGAGGCGCGGTAGATGTGTGGCAGCTAGGAGAACGGACAAGTCGCGTCGTTGGTGTGCCTGGCATGGCGGCGTTGCCCAAGGCCTTGGCTGATGGTCTCGACTTCACATTGAACACACGTGTAACGACAGTGGTGGAGCGCGGTGCCCTTTGGGAGATTGAGACAGACGCGGGCAACATGACGGCCTCACACGTGGTCGTCACGGTCCCGGCACCTCAACTTGAACCCATCTTGGGTGAGACACACGCGATCGTTCAGCAGGCCACCAGTGCCGTCATGCGTCCTTGCTTGACCTTGATGGCAGCCTTCGACCGCGACACGCCTGCACCTTTTGTAACACGGCGTGATGCGAACGCAGTGCTTACTTGGATCGCGCAAAACAATACGAAACCAGGTCGGTCTACGGCGTTTCAAACATGGGTGGCTCAGGCGCATCCGGATTGGAGTGAGACGCATATTGATGCTGATCGGTCAGAGATCAAAACGCGAATGGTGGATCTGCTCTGTTCCGCACTCAGCGTTGCGCCTTCCAAACTTCGCCATGCGGGCTTGCAAGGGTGGCGCTACGGACTAGTGGAGACCCACCTAGGTCAGCCATTTCTATCAGATGGAACGCTTTGGGCAGGCGGCGACTGGTGTTGTGGTCCCAAAGTCCAAGATGCTTGGCGATCGGGCACGGACATTGCTGCCAGTGTCCTGCGGACTTTAGAAACGTCCGCTCCTGTGAGATCAGAAGTTGCCAACCAAAGCGGATAATTCTTTTTTCAAAGAAACCAAAGGGGGCGCGCCCGACGTGCCGTATAGAGGAGCAGTGACCATGATGCAGATGATCGTTCTCGGAACCGTCGGGGTTGGCGCGCTCGCGGCGGGTGGCGCATACTTGGCAGCCACTCGATCGGTTGAAACCCCAGCCTATTCAGTGGTGCAGAAAGATGGCGATATCGAGGTGCGACGTTACCCAGAAATGACCCTCGCACAGGTCACGCGAGAGGGCACACGGCGTAGCTCAGTCCAAGCCGGTTTCTCGCCGTTGGCCCGGTACATCTTTGCCAAAGATCGTGTCGGTGAGAAGATCGCCATGACGGCTCCCGTGGTTCAGAAATCAGTAGGTGAGACGTGGGCTGTGTCATTTATCCTTCCGTCTGGTATCGCAGCGGAAGACGCACCTACGCCTACAGGGGATGTAACGCTTGTGACCGAGCCCACGCGTTTGGTGGCCACAATTCGCTTTTCTGGCGTTTGGAGCGATCGCCGGTTCGATGACGCCGCCCATCGTCTTCAACAATGGATCGAGGACAAGGGCCTCAGCATTCAAGGTCCATTTGAGTATGGGTACTACAACGACCCCTTCACGCCTGCCTTCCTGAGACGAAATGAAGTGCTCGTGCCGGTCACTGATGGGCGAGAAGATGCTGGCGTTGAGCAAAGCTGAAGCAGGGAGTACGGCGACCCCGTTGAGAGTAGGTCGGTGCATGAACGCAGCACTCGTTTACTCTTGGCTCAGTACGTCAGCTACTCCTGCGAAGAGACGTCGCGATCGGGCGAGTTTCCGCAAAAGCCGCCCTTACCGGTCTTTGCCCGACTTGCGATCGCCGCACCCGCAACAACGGTCGCTCCGATCAGAGCGCCGTTGATGAAAGCGCCGAGAATAACCTTGTTCGCCAGACCAATAGTTTTCAGTTTGACCATAGTTGATAGCACCATGCCGGGCCTCCACATGCTGAGTTTCTCTGACACTAGAGTTAGCGTGAGTACGGCGATCGACTAGTTGCTCGCATCACGGTTGCGACAGCTAGCCGCCGCGGTGCAGGCAGTGTTCTATGTCTAGCCCCCTGTTTCAGTGCCACTAATTTGGCGTTTCTCTAATAAGGTTTCTGGGACCGGCGGGTGCATGTTCAGAGCATGATGTGGCCGGATTTGGTTGTATTGCTTCAGCCAGATATTGATGGCGACCTGAGCTTGTTTGGTTGTATGAAACCATTCGGCGTTGAGGACTTCGCGACGGAGTGTTCCATTAACGCGTTCGTTGTAGCCATTTTCCCATGGTGATCCTGGATAGATCTGCATCGGTTCGATGCCGACCCGTCGGAGCCATTCCTGAAGCGGTGCAGCAATGAACTCCGGGCCATGGTCTGAACGAACAAACTCGGGCTCGCCGTGTTTCATTAGCAGCCGGTGCAGAACGTCCAGAACGTCAGCTGCATTCATTCTGGGTCGCACTGCCACGCAGAGCGCCTCACGGGAGTACTCATCGAGCACTGTGAGCATCTTATAAGGCCGTCCGTTGCTCAGCTTGTCATGCACGAAGTCGATCGCCCAGACGTGGTTGGGCTGGGCTATCGCTTGAATCTAAGAAATTTGTAAACGCTCCGCTATATTTGGTCTGTACGTTTGGCAAGCAAGCGGCGCGATAATGTGTTTCAGACTCGCACTCTTCAGTAACTGTAAATGTTGGACATACAAACTCACCAAGGCGCTTTTGCTTCCTCAACGAAGGACCGCTTCACCCTTGGTGGCAGTTACATGTTTAGTGAAGTGCGTGTAGCATTAGGACCGCCCACCAAAAACAAGGCCCGGTTTGGGCGGTTATTGGCCATTCAGATCGTTCGGACGACTGGCATCTTTGTCCGCGTCTGAGTTGTCGGATCACGCTGCGGCGAAAGTGCGGTGTCGGTTCAGACGAAATCGACCCGCGCGAACGACCGCAATGACGACACGCGCCGCGCTGCAACACACGACGTGCCGCAGGCCCGAGAGGATGCTGCGTCAGCGAACGCTCAAAAAGGAATGTCGGCAGAGTCCCGCACACCACCATTTCACCGCATCCGAAATATTGCACACGCAGCGAATGGCCGGTCTGACGGGCCGCAACGCAGCGATGGTTGTGCATGGCCAAGGTCAGCTTTGGGCCGTCTTTCATCTCTGAAATTGCGGCCCTTTTAGTGAAGGCAAATCACAGGGTCCGAGGCTCCGCATTCGGTTCCGAGATAGCTCTTGGAACGCAGCTTCTTCGCCTATCCGAAATCAAGCTGTGCCGTGGTGCGGAAATAGTCCCCAACGATGTTTGTTGTGAACCAAACTCCTTGCGATGTCGTGTCGAATGCCGGGATGCCATGCTCATCAAGGTCTTCTTCCGACATATCAGCGATGAACCCTAGCGCGTCGAGGAGCTGGGTACGACCTTCTTCAAGTATTTCATCGGACGGCTGAAAATGTCGGAGATAAGGCATGGCTTCGCGAGCCCAAGCTTTGGTGCGCAGCCACAGCGCTGACTCGACGGATTGCTGTTCTGTGAGGAAGCAAAGCGCCGCTCCGTTCATCAATGCCATGCAGCCGCGTTCACATAACCATGCGTAGCGCCTGCTTTCCGCGAACTCTGGCTCCGCCCAAGAGACTGACAGAAACTTCCAGTACTGTGATGTGCAAAACTCATCCAACACCAGGACGTTTTGCTGTTCTGCCAGATTGAGTTCGAAGTAGAACACGATATCGCGCAGGAGGGGGTAAAGCTCATCGAACGAGACGGGCGATTTCCCTCCATCTAAGTCCAGGCGATAAAAGGGTGCTTGGTCCATGTTCGATGCTTCCTGCGGGCATTCGGTGCCGTAAATGATAGGAATGTCGTCCACTCATACACGGGTGTTAACATGCCAGCACTTATTATGCTGTCGTGGGACATATCCAAGCACCCTTCACCTTACTAGCATGGATGAAGCACCAAGCTTCTCCAAGCACCGGCCCAAAGCTATGCTCTTTCTGGAGATTGGCCCGGTGTCCATAAGGAGGGTGCTAACTTCCAAGACTTTCAGACGCGGCGGTTGCAAGCTCCTGTAGTGAAGGTTCAAACTCGCGCACATGACGGAAATCCAGTTGCCACCGAACATCCGTGCTTTGTGCCAAACTTGCGAAACGATCTGCGAAAAGGATTGCTGTGGTGTCGCCGCATTTAGCTTCTCGCCGTTCAACGTCATCTACCACCTGACAAAGTGGGAAGGGCGCATCCGGAACGAAAGCGCTGAAACTTTGAGGATGGAGCTCTCAGAACTTCGATCCGAAATTTCAGCTGCAAACCCAACCTCAGAACGGTTGATCTTTAAAGAGCTGAATGCAATCCTTACCAAGGCACAGGCTCTCACTTTGATAAACGAGATTGAGACGGGGATAGATGATAGTTGCGCCATCTACGCTAGCCATGCCGCCCAAGTCACAGATCGTTATAAGCGGCTTTGTCGGATCTTAGGGGCATGAGCTTAGAATTGGAAGCTAGTTGGTCCTCAGAGAAGCAAGGCTTACCCACCTGCAACAGCCCGCCAGACCCGCTCAAAGGTCTGATCTACAACGTCCCTCGATGCCCCTGAGCCACCGCTTGCGCGTTTCTTCGCGAGAAGGAGCGCCGGGCCGATGAGGAGGTTGACTGCGACGGGCACGGGCATTTCGTCGAGTGTGCGATCATCAATTGAGCGCTGCACGAGGTCGTTGATCTCACTACCCATGGCGGTAACCTGTTTTCGCTGATTAAGTGTGAGCGTTGAGACCATCCCAGCATCCTCAATGAACTGAAAATCGAGCGGGTGGGCTTCTGCGAACGCGAACATGTCAAACCACATGCGTTTGATCATGGCTTCTGATGACTGCTCAGTTTTAGACGCCATCATCAGAGCATGAAACTCGGTCTTGACCTGCAGGTAGACCTTTTGGAGCATGTCTTCCTTGTTCTCATAGTGCAGGTAGATTGTCCCTGCGGACACGCGCGCGTGCTTTGCGATTTCTCCGACAGATGCTGCCCCGGCACCATTTTTGACAACCGTATCCACAACGGCGTCCCGGATCTTCAACTGGATTTCGTCCTTTGAGAGTCTTGCCATTCGCTGCCTCTTTTATGGTAATGAATATTCATTACTGATTCTGATGCGATGCTCAAGCACGAAGTTTGCGACGGCGCGCATCTAATGACCAAAAGGAGAGACACCATGCCACGAGTTTGGACCCCGTTAAAAGCAATCTGCGCAGCGCTCGCCTTCGTTCTGCTGATGGCAGCATTTACGACCTCGGAGGGGCGCGCTCAGTCGAGCGGTTCAGAGGTCATCACCGAGGAGGAGGCAGAAGCATTCTTCCGAACATGGGTTGGTATGATCGACGCAAATACCCCGGTGGAAGAGTACCTCAAATACTTGCCGGACGGCGATTTTGAGCAATGGTCTTATACAAATGCCGAGATCAAGAACGTCGCTGAGCTCCGCGCCTACTTTGAAGCTGCTTGGGGTACGATCAAACAAAACTCGAATGATATCCTGAGCATTGAGACTGCTGATGGCGAAGAAGGTCGGGTCGAAGTTATTGCCAATGTGGATTGGACGGCAGTCACCGCCGACGACCATACCATCCAGATGCCTCTTACCTATCGTGTTACGGTGGGGAGAGGTGCGTCATCAAACGATGTAGAGGGTCGACATCCTAAGATCTTTAAGTACGCAATCCGGCCCACGCAGTAGAAGCAGACAGCCTCACTTGTCTGGAAATAGGTGCACTAAAGTGAGCGCTGTGAATTTGACTGCACGAATTCGGCGCAGTGGGGACGTGTTCTATGCCGTCTTCCAGGATAAGGGCCTTCCCGGGGTCAATGTCGAGCGTGAGATCAAGTAAGTGATAATCCGGCGGCGTCTCGTCCGGTTGTCCGTAGGTGCCAATACCGGTGGGAAGCATCATGTCCCGCAATTCAATGGTCGCTGTAGTGGCCATAGGATATCTGTCTCACTCTGATTAGCGCCCGCCGTGGCAGGCTGCGCCGATCCTCTGGGGCGAAACATAGGCGGGCAAACCAGCGGCGCTACGTTCCACGGACGGAGCAAAAGAGCAGGCGAGAATGACGGCCAACACGAGCGACCCTGAACGACTTTACCTCGATTTCGACAGCTTCTTTGCGTCCGCCGAACAACACTTCAACCCGGCTTTGCGCGGCAAGCCCGTGGGCGTTGTCGCGCTGGATTCACCTCATACGGGCTGTATCGCCGTGAGCCGGGAGGCCAAGCTGCTCGGCGTCAAGACGAATACGCTCGCCAAAGATGCCCGCAGGCAAGTCCCCGACATGATCTTTGTCGTGGCTCGCCCAGATGTCTATGTCCGGCTTCACAAGCGCATCCTGGAGGTCGTGGAGACCATCGTTCCCATCCAGCATGTGCGCTCCATTGACGAAGTTGTCTGCGCCTTGCTGCCGAGCGAAGGGCGTCAGGGCCTTGCACTTGCTGCACGGATCAAGACGGCCTTGCGCGCAGCATTCAGCCCGGTTCTGACCTGCTCCATCGGTATGGCCGCGACAGAGCTTTTGGCGAAAGTCGCCGCCGAGCGGCAAAAGCCGGACGGTGCGGTTCTTCTGAAGACCCAAGACCTGCCAGGCGCGCTCGCAGATCTTTCAATTAGCAAGTTGCCCGGCATCGGTGAGGGGATGGTAACCCGATTGGCGGCAGCGGGTGTTACGAGCTTTCCAGAGCTCTGGGCACTGGCCCCAAAACAGGCCCGCGCAATTTGGGGCAACGTGGAAGGGGAGCGGTTTCTTCAAGAGCTGCACGGCACCCATGCACCGCGGTCAGAGACCAAGAAGCGCATGTTTGGCCATAGCCGCGTGCTCCCGAATGATTGGCGTAGCCCCGAAAGGGTGGAGGACTGCGCCAAACAGCTGCTGGCCAGCGCGGCGAGACGTCTGCGCCGAACAGATTTGCGCGCCTCGAAGCTCACGCTCTCCACGCGAAGTCAGCGGTTCCGCTCGAGCCGCGCCAAGAATGCGGAAGTGGAGCGCTGGAGTTGGGAGGGGCACTTCCCCCCCTCCCGTGATGACCGGACCTTTCGGCGCTGCTTGATGCAAGGATTTGAGGCTGTGCGCCGAGACGTGCGGTTTGAGCCCCATGCGGTCACGGTCACGTTGCACGGTCTTACAGCCGAGGCTGATATCACAGGGGACCTGTTGTCTGCGCTTTCCGACGACACGCAGGAGCGTGACAAATGGGAAGGCGTGAGCGATGTCATGGACACGCTCCGCGCGCGGTTTGGCAGCAACGCCCTCGCTCTGGGGACCCATGATGCTGTCCCGGGCGGCTATGTCGGTGCCAAGATCGCCTTTGGCCGGATCCCGGAGGCTGAGGATTTTGAGGCCGCCCCGGGCGAGGACGGCGACACGCATTTTTGCACCTTCTGAGCGCGCGCTACGTCAAGTGCGAAGGATTAAAGACGCTGATGGCTAAAGATCATGACCTAACCGATGCGGATCGCAGCGAAGTGGTGTCGATGGCGTTGTCGGATCACGTGAGCTTTGCGGATATCGAGCGACAGTACGGGCTGCGAGAAAAAGACGTCAAAGCTTTGATGCGCGACACGCTAAAGCCTGGCAGCTACCGCGCATGGCGCCGGCGCGTCAGGGCTTTTGGCGATCGTCGCGAACACTACAAATAGGCAAAGCGTGCGAAAGACATGTCCAAAAAGACCCTGAACAAAGCAAACCTTGCAGCCCTAGGTGCGGATCGCCTGGCAGATTTGCTCATGGAGGTGAGCCAGGGCAGCGCGGATATCAAACGGCGGCTGCGGCTGGAGCTCAGCCACAATCTGGGCGCGGCAGAACTGGCCCATGAGGTCCGCAAACGGCTGGCCTCCCTTCGCAAATCCAAAAGCTTCATCTCGTGGCGCAAACGCAAGGCGTTGATCAAAGACCTTGAAACTCAGGTTTCCATGATCGTTGATAAGATCGCACCTGATGATCCGGGTGAGGCATTTGAGCTGCTTTGGCAATTCATCGATCTGGCGCCTGCGCTTTATGAGCGCGTCGATGACAGGCGCTGCGACGTTGGTACTGTGTTTCGCGAAGCCATTCTGAATTTTGCCGTTATCACGCCGCGTATGGAGACCGATGTTGAGGCTTTGGCAGATCGAGTTTGGGGCGCGATCTCGGACAATGGGTATGGCGAGTGGGATGGCCTGATTGAGCTGATGGCGCCTTCACTGGGTGAGGCTGGTTTGGCGCAGCTACAATCTCACGTGGAGCGCTTTGCCGCTGCCGCGCCGGTGGAAACTGCGCAAGAACATGAGGCTATCGCGTTCCTACGCGAGTTGCCCGGCGGCACGGATTACAAAGCGATGCAAAAGCAGCGCTTTGTCCAGCAATGCCTTCAAGACATCGCAAGAGAGCGGGGAGATACTGACGCATTCATCGCGCAATACACCCCAGATGATCTGCACAACAAGGCCATCGCCGCCCAGGTGGCCATGCTGCTCCTAAACGATGGGAGGGCTGAGGACGCCCTGACGCTTCTAAGAGCTGCCGAAGAAGGGCGCGTCTTCGGACATGAGGCGTGGGATGACGCCTATATCGCGGCGCTGCTGGCCCTGGGGCGAGAGGCCGAGGCGCAGGCGCATCGATGGCACTGCTTTGAGAAGCGACTGAGCGTCGATCATCTGCGGGCATTCCTCAAGGATCTGCCCGATTTTGAAGATGTGGAAGCCGAGGATCGCGCCCGCGCCTATGCGTTGCGCTACCCGAACGTCTTAGTAGCATTGCACTTCTGTCTCGCGTGGCCCGATCTTCTGACGGCGTCGGAGTTGGTTTTATCACGTGCCGAAGAGATTGACGGCGACCATTACGAGTTGCTCACTCCGGCTGCGGACGCCCTCAGAGAGCGTTATCCCCTAGCGGCCACTTTGCTTTGGCGTTCGATGATTGACTTCGCCCTTAGCGAAGGACGCGCATCAAGGTATCCCTACGTGGCAGAACACCTAAAGGATTGCGCTGCGGTGGCCGGACAGATCCATTCTTTTGAAAGTTACGGTTCGCATGATGACTATCTCGAAGCTTTGAAAAATAGCCATGAGCGGAAGTCATCATTTTGGTCAGAAGTTGCGCAACGGGCTACAAAAGCCAGTTGAGCGGGTTTATCGTCTCAGCCTTCCGACAGTTATGCGGCGTGCCATACAAGGTCTTCCAAATTTTCCCCTAGCGGGAAGATGATGTCTCAAACCACCGCAAGCAGCGCCAGCCAGTGTTTATGGGAGCCCTTTGAAACGTCGCTTACGACGATTTGGCACCAAACAAAGCTTTGGAATATGCCTTTTCTTCAAGAGTTGGCCGGTATCGAAGAATGCCCCAAGTCGCGAGGGCTCCAGCAAACAAATAAAAGGCTGCGATTGGCAGCATTTGATTCGGGAGATCATAGCCCAGATCGATCAACCAGCCTGTAATCCCGGGGCCGACTGCGGTTCCAAACACCATGAGCGCAGCCACTGCGGCCTTGATTGCACCGATATAGCGCGTGCCGAAGTATTCGGGCCAGATGGTTGCGATGCATGTGCCTTGCAGCCCTTGCCCGAGCCCAAAGATCAAGAGGCCAACGCCTGCCATAGAAATCGTATCGGCGTAGGCGAGAATGGCGAATGCAGCCGCATCAGGCAGCATTTGGACAGGGACCACGCGGCTGACCCCAAAGCGGTCGATGGCCCAACCGGAAGCAAACGTTGAGACAATCGATGAGATCGTAAAGATCGGCATTAGCGCAACGTAAGACACCAAAGACCATCCTTTCACCTCCACGAAATGCACCTGCTGGAAGAACAGTGCAGCTCCCCAGGCGGACGGACCAATGACAGTCGGGATCATAAGGAAAAAGAAGCCTGAGCGCAGCATCTCGGAGCGGGTCCAGTGCCTTCCGCCCATGCCTGCGATCTCGGCATCCTGCGCGATAGATTGTGGGGTGCGTTCTTGTTTAAGCGTCATCCACAAAAGCGGGATGGTGGTCACAGTGACTAATGCGGCGAGTACCCATACGAGCCGCCAGTCATAGATCGCGAATAGCGCGACAAAGATCACAGGCAGAAGAGCTTGCCCAACAGCAAAGCCGGTGGACGCCAGCGATAACGCCTTTCCACGCGACTGCTCGAACCAGCGCATCATGGCGACTGTACCGAGCTGTGTCAGCATCCCTTGTCCCGTGAAGCGTAGAAGGAAAATCACAATGATCAGCGTGAACCAGCTTGTGACGAGGCTCATTCCGAGGCAGGCGAAGGCCATGACCAACATAATGATGAGGGCCAAGGTGCGGACGCGGAAGCGGTCCATCAGGGCGCCGGCCCAAACCATCGCCGCCGCAGAGAGCAACGTGCTCAGCGTGTAGAGGCCGCCCCATTCTCCGTCCGTCAGGCCAAAGTCAGCTTTGATCTGCCCAGCGAAGAGAGAAACGATGTAGGTCTGGCCGTAAGATGAAGTGAAAGTGAGAAGGAAACCGGCGGAGAGGAACAGCCAATTCGTTTTGATGAAACGGAGATAAGCCATCGCCGACGCTGTTTGACACCTGCTCAATTATCTTCTTCGGAAAGATGGCACAGCCGATCAGGCGCTAAAAGCTCTCGTCAGTCTTACAAGAAGAAATTGATCGGTTCTTCTGGAAGTGGACGTGGCGATTTCCGACACCGGCGGGACAGCGCCTCATGCTCAACTTACTGGTCTTCCCCCACTGAAGTGGTCCTCCGCTATGTTTAGGAAAACGGAGGAAGA
>CALCOY010000063.1 GCA_937897325.1 uncultured Shimia sp. | reverse complement strand
CGTCGCGGCGGAGGAACGTCTCGCTCGCGTAGCGGCCCTTTCGTCTGATCTGGACTCGGTAGGCGCCAGAGGTGAGCTTGGTGATGGAGGCCATTTTCGTGTGCGCTGTGTGTGCAATGAATCGTCGTAGAGGGGCAAATTCGGGGATATTGGGGCGTATTCCAGCTTAGCAGCATCCGCCGTCAGCAGTTTGAAGATACAAAAAAATGAAGATAAATCAACACGCTAGATTATCCTGTGCCCCTATGATGGACTGGACAGATAGGCATTGCCGCTATTTGCACAGACTGTTGTCGCGTGAGGCTTTGCTCTACACCGAAATGATCACGGCACCCGCCTTGGTGCGGGGTGGCGCGCTGCACTTGCTGGACTTCAATAAAGAAGAGCATCCGGTTGCCTTGCAGCTTGGGGGCTCGAATCCGCGAGAGCTTGCATCAGCTGCGCGCTTGGGGGCGACGGCTGGCTATGACGAGATAAATCTGAATGTGGGATGCCCTTCGGACAGGGTGCAATCGGGCACATTTGGTGCGGTCTTGATGCGGCAACCCGCACTTGTGGCCGATTGCGTAAAGGCGATGCAGAATGCGGTCGACGTCCCCGTAACTGTCAAATGCCGGATCGGCGTGGATGAACAAGTACCAGAAACGGTCCTGCCGGAGTTTTTGGCGCAGATCGTGGGGGCCGGGTGCGAACGGGTCATCATCCATGCGCGCAAGGCGTGGCTTCACGGCCTTAGCCCAAAAGAAAACCGAGACGTCCCTCCGCTTAACTATGATCTGGTTCGGGCGATGAAAGAGCTTTTTCCCAATCTTCACATATCGATTAACGGCGGGATAAGCTCTCTGGATCAGGCCGCGCAATTCCTTGACGGTGGTCTGGATGGTGTGATGATCGGGCGCGCCGCCTATCATCAGCCCGCGGATCTATTGGCGACCGCAGATCGAAGGATTTTTGGCCATGGGCCCGACAAGTTGGCGGAGGATGTGGCGCGCGCGATGCTGCCATACATCGAAGCGCATCTGGTTGCAGGGGGGCGGCTGCATCAGATCACGCGGCACATGCTGGGGCTCTTTGCGGGACGTCCGGGCGCGCGCGCCTGGCGGCGTATGTTGTCGGAGGGTGCTGCCTCTCGTGCGGCAGGCCCTGAGCTTGTCGAGGCGGCATTGGTTATGATCGCGCATCCAGAAAGGCATGCGGGTTGACCAGCGGCCCGACGTACATACCGTCCAACACTGATTTTGAACAATCGGGTTGGGCTTGGTTTCCAGCAGAGGCGGCAACAACGGTGTGGGTGTCGCACGCGCATCCGGCAGCATTGCATGCGATGCATGATCCTGCGAATGCCAGTTGGTATGTGTGCGAAGAGACCTGGTTTGTGGGTTTGGACGCCTTGTCGAATGACGTGAGGGGGGCCGTTGGCGGCTCTGAAGCGTTATCCGGAGCGGCGGTGAAGGCCGCGCGCGATCGATTTGGCTGGCCCGATCTGCATCCGGCGCAGGTGTCGGGTGTTTTTCCCGGCTATCCGCGACCCCGCGAGGGAGAGACAGATGCGGCCTTCGGATATCGACGGGTTCGCTTCGCGGCGCATGTGGACGGCGTTCTGGGTGTGGGGACGCCGAAACGGCGGTTCGTGAAAGAGCCGCATCTGTTCATCTTGGGCATCGGCTTGCAGGCCGGATCGGCCCCACTGACGGTCTGGGAAGGCAGCCATGCGGTGATGTCTGGGGCGTTCCAAGAGGCGCTTTCAAATTCAATCGGACCGCTTGCCGAGGTGGACGTGACTGAGGCCTATGTTGCTGCCCGCAAGATCTGCTTTGAGACCTGCCCGCGTCGGAAAGTGCCCCTGGAGCCCGGGGAGGCGGTGCTGTTACATCCGATGCTTTTGCACGGCGTGGCGCCTTGGGCGGGGGGGCACGGAGCACGGATCGTTGCCTACTTCCGGCCGACGACCCCGGATGTGGCGACCTGGCTTCAGCTGGCTTGAATTTCTGCCAAAAGGAGCGCCTGCGGCGCACATGATGTTTTGCGCTCCCATCCGGGAGCGCTTTTGAAGTGGATCACCAAGAGCAAGTCAGGGGACCCTCAGGACGGTGAAAGACCCAACAGATCTTCGTAGATGCGGATCAATGCATTGGCCTCACCTTCAATGCGGAAATGGGTGTCCATATGGTTACGGGCGGCGATCGACCAGGCATGCAGTTTTGATTTGTCGGACAGCACAACTTGGATCGCGGCAACCATGGACTTGACATCTTTCGGCGGTACGAGCGCTCCGGTCTTTCCGTCCACGATCAGTTCATCGAAGGCGCCCACGCGTGTGGCGATAACAGGAACGCCGCAGGCCATTGCCTCCAATGGAGTGAGGCCGAAGCCTTCCCACCTTTGTGGTGCGACGTAGAGATCGAGCGCCCGATAGAATTGCGGCGTTTCCCAGACGGGCACTTCTGCCAGAAAGCGAATGCGGTCTTGCAGGTCGGCTTCATGGATTTTTGCTTGCAGATCGGCGAGGAAGCGCTGATCTTTCTCGGTGGCACGGCCCATGATCAGGGCCTTGGCATCAGGGATGGCGGGCAAGAGATGCAGCATGGCATCCACAAAGATGTCTGTGCCCTTCGATGCCCTGATGCGCCCGAAACAGCCGATGAGCAAACCACCTGGAAGATCCAGATCGTCCCGCAGCTTGGTCTTGTCCTCTGCGGGTCGGAACGTGTCACAATCGATCCCGTGGTGAATGACATGGGAGGGACGGTCAAGATAGGCCGCACTTTTTGCCGATGTTGCAATGATGTCGTCCATCTGCGCGATGAGCCACTTGGTCAGTCCCGTGTGATGTCGCTGGGACGCGGATGTGAAAAGCAGTTTGAGTTTTTTGCCCAATATCCTTTTGAGCGCCAGACCAGCGATCATCTCGACATTGCGGCGGGCGTGCCACACGCGGACGCCTCGCGACATCGTCAAAAGGCGCAACCAATGTACGTTTGGCACGTGGTCCGGCATTTCGGGTGCGCAGGCGCAGATGGCGATCTTTTGAGCCTGCAGAGGTACCAGTCGAATGACTGTCGCCGTAACGCCTGACAAGCGCCGTTTGAAATTGGGGGCGATCACGCGAATATTGCGCAAGTCAGTCATGAATCAAGCCCAACAGATCAGACGCGATCCGGTCAAGGCCGTCCAGCCCAGCTTGCGCAAGAGGTTCTGCTGCCATGGCAAGGCTTTGGGCTTTGGAAGGATGCTCCAGCAGGCGACCGACCTCTTTTGCCAGGCTGTTTGTGTCCTCAATCTCAAGACTTGCCCCGGCTGTTTGAAAGGCCCGATAGACCTCGGCGAAATTCGCATAGAGCGGGCCGTGCAGGATAGCGCATCCGGCTGCCGCAGGCTCGAAAGGGGTGTGCCCGCCAACGGGGGTGAGCGAGCCGCCGAGAAAGACGATTGGTGAAAGCGCATACCAAAGATCCGTTTCACCCATTGTGTCGGCAAGATAGACCGCGCTCGTTTCGTTCAAAGGTGCACCGGTGCTGCGCGTACTGAATGGCAGGTCAATCAGCTTGGCGATGTCGTCAGCGCGTTCAGGGTGACGCGGCACAAGGATCAAAAGCAGATCAGGGAGACTTTTGCGCAGCATTCGATGTGCCGCAAGCACGATCTCTTCTTCTCCGGGATGTGTGGAGGCGGCCACCCAAAGCGCACGTTGACCGATTGCGTCGCGTGCGGCTTGCAACGTCTCACTCTTGATCAGCGGGGGCCCTTGCACCGATTTCAGGTTCAGACCGTGCCGCGCGAAATCAAGCCCCAGATCACGCAGGTGGTTCCGGGTGCGCACGTCTTGGGCATGCGCATAGCGTATCCCGCGCATTACATGTTGCGCCGTTCCTGGAAATCTTTTCCAGCCCTTGGCACTGTCATCCGACAGACGCGCATTCAAAAGGGCGACCGGGATGCCGCGCTCGGCCGTTTGGGTTAGCAAGATTGGCCACAATTCGGATTCGATCAGAACGCAAAGATCCGGACGCCAATGATCGAGGAAGCGCCGCATGGGACCTGCGCCATCAAGCGGGGCGAATTGGTGGATAACGCCCTCGGGCAGGCGGTCAGCTACAGCCTGTGCCGACGTGGCCGTACCAGAGGTCAGAACAACCTGAGCGCCTTGCGAGATCAGTCGCGGGATAAGTTGCAACGTCGACTTGGCTTCGCCGACCGACGCGCCATGCAACCATATGAGCTTGCCCAATGGACGTTCGGCCGTCGCATGCCCAAGGCGCTCATGTGCCCGGTAAGCGGAAAAGCCTGCTCCCCGGATGCGGGCAAGCTGGCGTCGGGCGGCAAAGGGCAGGGCGACGGCCGAGACCGCCTTATAGAGCCGCAGAAGGGCCGTCATCAGCCGCCGGTATGGCTCATGTGGCGGGGCATCTGCCCGTCAAGGCGTTGGCGCGAATAGTCGAAGTCATGACCCTTCGGTTTCAGGGCGATGGCCCCGCGAATGGCATCTTCCAGTGGGCCGTCATCGCGTGGATGTGCCCGTAAGGGCGCGCGCAGATCGGCACTGTCTTCCTGACCAAGGCAAAGATAGATCTCGCCCGTACAGGTGATCCTAACCCGGTTGCAGCTTTCGCAGAAATTGTGGCTGAGCGGGGTGATGAAACCGATTTTCTGCTTCGTTTCCTCAAGTCGGATATAGCGGGCGGGTCCGCCTGTCCGTTCCGCAAGGTCGCTGACCGTATAGTGTTCTTCATAGCGGGCGCGCACATCCTTGAGGGACCAATATTGATCAAGCCGGTCTTCATTGCCGATATCACCCATTGGCATGACCTCGATCCACGTCAGGTCCATGTCTCGTTCAGCACACCATTCGGTGATTTTCGGCAATTCGTTTTCGTTGAAGCCTTTCAGAGCAACCGCATTCAATTTCACCCGCAGACCGGCCTTTTGCGCAGCATCAATGCCCCTCAGCACTTGGGGTAACCGCCCCCAGCGGGTGATGTCGGCGAACTTGGCGTCGTCCAGCGTGTCGAGAGACACGTTGACGCGCCGCACACCAGCCGACGCCAGATCGCCTGCAAAGCGCTCAAGCTGGCTGCCATTTGTCGTCAGCGTCAGTTCCTTCAGTGCACCGCTTTCAAGATGGCGGCCCATACTGCGGAAGAATGTCATGATGTCACGGCGTACAAGCGGTTCACCGCCCGTGATCCGCAACTTTTGCACGCCGAGGCGAATAAAGGTTGAACACATGCGGTCAAGCTCTTCCAGCGTCAGAAGCTCTTTCTTTGGCAGGAAGGTCATGTTTTCGGACATGCAATAGACGCATCGGAAATCGCACCGGTCAGTGACCGATACGCGCAGATACGAGATCGCACGTTGGAAGGGATCAACGAGCTGTTCTGTCATAGGTTAATTGCTAAGCCCCTGAAGCAAGGCTCGCAAGGGGGATTGCACCAAAGTCTTGGGAGAGGCATTTTCGGATCATGCGAATATCTTTCATGTGTGTTGGGGTCGTGTTGATCTTAAGCGGGTGCGCGATCCTGGAACGGGTTGGTGTGGGCAGTGATCGCGCGGATGCGCCTATATCGGAGGCGGAGACCGTTTTACCGGAAGCAGCCGAAGTGGAGGAAACGCCGCTAGAGCCCACCCAGGCTGAGCAAAACGCGCCTGACTCGGGCTCGCTTGGTCAGACGATTGCATCGCTTGGCAGCCCGTCCGAGCAGGGCCTGTGGCTCAAAACGCCTCTCGTCTCGGCGGAACGGCCCGGGCGAATTGTCTACGCCACGACGGGGCAGTCAGCGAATGTGACGCTTCAGCCGATCGAAGGGGCTGAGTCGAGCGGCAGCCGGATTTCCCTTTCGGCCATTCAGGCGATCGGTGCATCACCAACGGATCTTCTCGAGATCGAAGTCTTTGCGGAAGGTTGATCCAAAGGCGCGGGCCGCGACCGCATCTGACGTTTGCTGCCCTCCGGGTCATACGGGCTTGAAGAGACGCTGCCCCCCTCAAACTCCATGATTGCCACAGTTCGGGTCAGAGATGTCTGGCGGCCTCTTTGCGGGCGAAGGGTCTCATTTTTTCTGCATGTGCCTGCAGAAAATCCCGGGTCGCGGACGGGTCGTGTTTGCTGAGATCCCGGAGCCACCAAGCGATTGCCTTCTGGATGAACCATGTGTGATCGCCCACATAATCGGCAGCCCAGCCGAGCACGCGCTGCCGGATGGCAAGATCGGCAGTTTTGGGGTGGTTCTGTTTTGTCCAAGGCAGGGTGATGACAAGCGCGGCGCGGCGACGCCACATGTGGTCTGATTTTGTCCAGATCTCCACCTCATCCAGCCGTCTTGGGTCTGCCACCAACCGCTTCTGTCCGGCCATACAGGCGTGATCGGCAATGGCCCAACTGTCAAAATCAGGCGCCCAAGAAGAGATCAGTCGCCAGGCGGGCGCGTCATTGGGGCGCAGACGTGCCTGCGTCAAAAGCTTTGCTGCCGCGATCCGGGCTTCGTGAATGTCAGTGCGCCAAAGGGCGTCGGCCAAACCTACCCGTTCAGGCACGTCAAGGCATCGCCGCCACGTCTTTGCCAGTTCGTTGAGAACCGGGTTGGGCGTGCCCAGGAATTCGCGGCCTGTCTTGTGATAGGCCCTGGCCCCTTTGGCGCGCGTGGCATCGCCCGCCGCGCGGATCGCCAACAGCGCCGCCTCCGGTGTCATTCCACCGTCACCGACTTTGCAAGGTTTCGCGGCTGATCCACATCCGTGCCTTTCGCAACGGCCGTATGATAGGCCAAAAGTTGAGCAGGGATGGCATAGAGGATGGGCGTAAGAACCTCTGGCGCCGGGGGCAGCGCCACGTATCTCCAGATGCCGTCGCCTGCAATCTCAATGCCCTCCGCATCCGAGACCAGCAAGACCTGTCCTTCGCGCGCCATAACCTCTTGCATATTGCTGACTGTTTTGTCGAAAAGGGCGTCACGTGGGGCCATTACGATCACAGGAACCGTCTTTTCCACAAGTGCGATCGGTCCGTGCTTTAGCTCGCCGGAAGCATAAGCTTCAGCGTGTATATAGCTGATTTCCTTCAGTTTCAGCGCGCCTTCGAGGGCAAGTGGGAACATCATGCCGCGCCCAAGAAACAGGACATCTCGGGCCTCGGCTAGAAGACGGCTGACATCTTTGATGGCCGCCTCCTGTGAAAGGCCCGACGACACCAGACCCGGTAGGGTTCGAACCTCTTCGAGGTGACTGGCCAGTGTGCTCTTGTCAATTTCGCCCCGATTGTGCGCCGCGCGTAGAGCCAGTAGCAGAAACAAGGTCAACTGGCATGTAAATGCCTTCGTTGAGGCAACGGCGACCTCAACACCTGCGTGAATGGGCAGGGCCAGATCGCTTTCCCGTGCGATGGAAGATGTTGGAACATTAACCAATGAAACGATGCGACCAGCCTTGCCCGCCATGTAGCGCAAAGCAGCCAGGGTGTCCGCTGTCTCACCTGATTGGCTGACGAAGATCGCCAAGGTGCGCGGCGGAACAGGTGGTTCACGATACCGGAATTCCGAAGCGACGTCGACCTCGACCGGGATCCGCGCCAGCTTTTCAAACCAGTACTTTGCCGTCAGACAGGCGATATAGGCCGTGCCACAGGCCACCATCGTAATTCGATCAAAAGCTGTGAAATCAATGCCGGGATCGGGCAGGGCGATGTGCCCATCCCCGGTCAGATAAGCTGCTATGGTTTGCGACAGGACCTGTGGCTGCTCGGCGATTTCCTTCGCCATGAAGTGTTTGTAGCCTGCCTTGTCGATCTGCGCGGCCCCGGCCTGGATCTCGGTCACCGGGCGATTGGCAAGCGTGCCATTGATATCGCGGATCTGGACCCCTTGACGGGTCACGACCGCACGATCGCCCTCTTCAAGATAGGTGATGCGATCGGTCAGCGGTGCCAGGGCGATCGCGTCGGATCCAACAAACATCTCGCCATCCCCGTGTCCGATCGCGAGGGGGGAGCCCTTGCGCGCGGCGAAAATCAGATCTTCCTGCCCGTCAAAGAGAAACGCCAATGCGAAGGCCCCGTGAAGCGCATCTACAGTCTTGTTCGCGGCTTCAATCGGGGAAAGCCCCTCATTCATGTAGCGATAGGTCATAAGGGCCACCGTCTCGCTGTCGGTCTCGGTTTCGGGTTTGATCCCGTGCGCTTCGAGTTCGCCCCGCAAATCGCGGAAGTTTTCGATGATCCCGTTGTGAACGACGGCAACTGGTCCGGACTGATGTGGATGGGCGTTGAGCTCGGTCGGTGCACCATGTGTGGCCCATCGGGTATGCCCAATCCCTGCTTTTCCTGGCAGGGGATGATGGACAAGGCGGTCGGACAAGTTAACCAGCTTGCCAACGGCCCGCCTGCGATCAAGCTGGCCGTCATTCACGGTCGCTATCCCGGCACTGTCATAGCCGCGATATTCCAGTCTTTTTAGCGCCTCCACCAAGATCGGCGCCGCCTCATGATCGCCTAGAATGCCCACTATACCGCACATAACTCAGTTCCCCCTGCTGCGTCTGGCTTTCTTGGCACGCAACATTTCCATCAGTTTCTTTGCCATACCTGACTTTTCTACCTGCGGTGCCCGCGCGATAGCCAAGGCGTTCGGTTCAACGTCCGAGGTAATAACCGACCCGCTCGCCGTCATGGCACCGTCACCCACACTGACCGGGGCCACGAGCATGGTATTCGACCCGACAAAGACGCCCGCGCCGATATCCGTGTGATGCTTCATCACCCCGTCGTAGTTGCAAGTGATCGTACCGGCCCCGATGTTAGAGGCTTCGCCCACATGCGCATCGCCGATGTAAGACAGATGATTGACCTTCGCACCTTCATTGATCTGTGCGTTCTTGATCTCGACAAAGTTGCCGATCCGGGTGTTTTCGGCCAGTTCTGCACCGGGGCGCAAACGGGCATAGGGTCCTACGACCGATCCGCGTGCCACGTGGCAGCCTTCAAGATGCGAAAAGGCCCGTATGGTCGCTCCGCTTTCGACGGTCACGCCCGGACCGAAGATCACATTCGGTTCGATCAGCGTGTCGCGTCCAATATGGGTGTCAAGCGACAGGAAAACGCTGTCTGGGGCCTGCAATGTCACACCATTTTCCAGCAATTCGGTACGTGCGCTGGTCTGAAACATGGTCTCGGCCTTGGCGAGGGCGACGCGGCTGTCTATGCCAATTGTCTCAGCTTCGTCACAGATCACGATCGAGGTCGTGAACCCCCGCGCCTTGGCCAGGGCGGGCAGATCAGTCAGATAGTATTCGCCTGCGGCATTGTCATTTCCAAGTGCTTTGACCAAGTCTAGCATAAGCCTTGCATCCCCCGACATAACGCCAGAGTTACATAGGTTTACAGCGCGCTCTTCATCCGAAGCGTCTTTGAACTCTACGATGCGATCAAGGCGGTCGCCATCGTGGATAAGCCGTCCGTATCTGGCTGGATCTGCCGCTTCAAACCCCAAAACAACCAGATCGCTCTCGGCAGCGACCATTTTTTCGAGCGTTTCTTGTCGGATGAAGGGCGTATCTCCGTATAGGACAATGATCTTGCCGTCGACATCCTTCAGGGTGTCGCGGGCTTGGTATACGGCATGTCCGGTGCCCAGCTGGTCCTGTTGCAGCACGATCTGGGCAGTCTCGTCATACTCAAGGGCGGACTTTCTGACCTGATCTGCCCCATGTCCTGCGACAATCACAATATTGTCCGGCGACAATGCTGCTCCGGACTGCATCGCATGGTGCAGCATCGGCGCACCGCCGATCGGGTGTAGAACCTTTGGAAGGTCCGAATTCATCCGTGTGCCTTTGCCTGCGGCCAGGATGATCAGAGAAATGCTCATCTCTCGTCTCTTTTGTTCTCGTTCAATTCGTTTTATCCGCTTGTCGCAACAGTGCAAGGCGCGCGGCGATCAAAGAAGGTTGCGGGTTGCAACACCGGCATGCGGACAAACGCGAAGGGAGGACAGATGCGGGCAGTGGTTTTTGATCTCGACGGGACACTCGCGGACACAAGCGGTGATCTTCTCGCCGCCGCCAACCATTGCTTTCGCGATATGGGGTTCGGTGATTTGCTGGGTCCTGACGATGCCGGCACAGCGCTGCGAGGTGGCAAGTCTATGTTGAGGCTGGGTCTGTCTCGCGTCGAAGGTGACGCAACCCTGATCGACGCATATTATCCGGTATTGCTTGAGGCCTACGGTGCAGCCCTAGACACCCACACCCGGCTTTATCCCGGGGCAATGGCGGCAGTTGAAACACTGAAATCGGATGGCTTTGCCGTTTCGATTTGTACCAACAAACCGGAAGGTTTGGCCGATGCTTTGCTTCAACGGCTGGGTGTCAGGAATGCCTTCGGGGCGCTTATTGGGGCCGACACCCTGCCGACCCGCAAACCCGATCCCAAACCCTTGTTTGAGGCAGCGCGCAGGGCAGGGGCAGACCCAAAACGTGCGCTTCTGGTCGGCGACAGCGATACTGACCGCAAAACCTCTGCGGCGGCGGGCGTGCCGTCGGTCCTCGTGACCTTCGGACCCTCCGGCGAGGATATGGCAGCCCTGCAACCGGATGCTCTTCTTGATGATTTCGCGGATCTTCCTGCGATTGCGGCCCGACTGATTGCCTAAGCGGATGCGCCAATTTGACTTTGTCACAAAGAGCGCGCGCCGCTTGACGCTTGGCGGACCCCGACGCACAAGTTACACATGACTGAGCGTTTTCAAGGTAGTTTCACCCAGCAGGAACCTATCCCGGAAGCAGGGATTGAGGCTGCACTCGAAGTGATGCGCAGCGGACGGCTCCATCGCTACAACACGGCGGCGAGCGAGATTTCTCAAACAGCATTGCTGGAACAGGAATTCGCAGCCTACTTGGGGGCAAAGTACTGCCTGGCCGTCGCATCTGGCGGCTATGCGATGGCGACGGCCTTACGCGCACTTGGTGTTGAGCCAGGCGATAAGGTTTTGTCCAATGCATTCACTCTGGCCCCAGTGCCCGGGGCCATTGCGTCTGTTGGTGCGGTGCCCGTCTTTGTCGGCGTGACCGAAGACTTGATTATCGATCTTGATGATCTGAGCAGTAAATTGGATCAGGGCAAGGTTCTGCTCTTGAGCCATATGCGCGGCCACATCTGCGACATGAATCGCCTGATCGCCATGTGCGATGGCGCTGGTATTCAGGTGATCGAAGATTGCGCTCATACCATGGGCGGGGCCTGGAGAGGTGTGCCGTCGGGGCGCCATGGCGTGATCGGCTGTTATTCAACCCAAACTTACAAGCACATGAATTCGGGCGAGGGCGGGTTTTTCGTCACAGATGATTCGGAAATCGCCGCGCGCGCGGTCATGCTGTCGGGTTCTTACATGCTGTTTGAACGGCATCTCGCGGCCCCGCCGGCCGACGCCTTTGATCAGATCAAGTACCAGACACCCAATGTGTCTGGCCGGATGGACAATCTGCGGGCCGCGATTCTGCGTCCGCAACTGCGCGATATCGATATGCAGGTTGCGCGTTGGAATGAACGCTACGCCGTCCTTGAAGATGGCTTGCGTGACACGCCGGGTCTGCGTCTGACACATCGCCCTCACGAAGAAAGCATCGTCGGATCCTCTTTCCAGTTTCTGCTGCTTGATTGGGTTGCGGATCGTGTACGCGATGTGATCGCAAGATGTGGCTCAAGAGGGGTCGAACTCAAATGGTTTGGCGCGCCGGAGCCGGCAGGTTTCACCAGCCGCTACGATTCGTGGCAATACGCGCAGACGGCTCCGATGCCGGCCAGCGACAGGGTGTTGGCGGGGATCGTCGATCTTCGTGTCCCGTTGACCTTCTCAATTGATGATTGCGCTTTAATCGCCCGGATTATCCGCGCTGAAGTATCCGCAGTTTATCAAGCCACATGACGGGGTAGATGGGCGTCGCGTCCACCTTGTGGGGTCAAGCTTCGATCCAGCGGGCCTCCAGCTTTTCCAGCGCCTCGATCCGCTTTTCCGTCTTTGGGTGGCTCAAAAGCCAAGCTGGAGCTGCCCCCAAATTGCTTTGGGTCAGCGATTCCAGCTTGCGAAACAACGAGATTTGCGGACCGATGCCGATGCCCGCTTTGGTCAGCAGAGCTGCCGCATAGGCATCCGCCTCATACTCATCTTCCCGCGACAATCGTGCGGCCAGCAATGTCGTGAGTGCATTCGCGACCCAAACCCCCAAACCGGGAATGAACCGGCTAAGGATCATGCCCAGCGTCATTCGTAAGGCGTTCTGCCCCGAAAAGTCGATCATCCGGCGCCGCGAATGGCCCAAAGCCACGTGGCCCAATTCATGCGCGATCACACTGGCCATTTCATCGGCAGAGACCTCGCCCTGACGAAACTTGTTGTAAAAGCCCCGCGTTATGAAGATCCGCCCATCAGGCGCGGCAAGGCCATTGACCGGATCAATCTCGTAGATGTTGACAGGGATGCGCGGCAGATCCAGCGCATTCGCCATCCGATCCGTCAGTGTTTTGAGCATCGGATCCAGCAATTCGGTCGAGCGCTCATCAAGCTCTTTTCGCGTCCGCCAAACCGAAAAGCGGTACATGACGAGGCCATAGATCACGGCCAGCAGGATGGGCATCAACTTGATCATAGATTGCATATGGGGCGCGGGGCCATACGCGGCAAGCGGTATTGATCCAAATCCCGGCTCTGGGGCCGTAAGGGTGCACAAAACGCAAAAGGCGCCCCGAAACGGGACGCACTTTGGCAAGCAGAACCGGCAATTAGGTTTTGCGGCGGCGCGCCACATAGCCGAGGCCCAACAGACCGGCCAGAAGCATGGGCAGACCTGCAGGCAGCGGCACCGGTACCAGATCGGCAGTGTCCACAATGTCGTTGTCCACGCGGAATTCGACGCCTGTCCGACCGTAGTTTTCGTAGTAATAGAGGACGAAGTCGGTATTGCCTGTGACTTCAACGGTCCGATTGGTCAGGCGGAAGGCGCGAGGGCGCACCTGCTCGGCCACGTTTGTACCACCGAAGAACAGGCGGAAGCCATCATCCGACCCAACGCTGATGTTGTAAGTGCCGGGTGCCAAGGCCAGTCTGCCCGAAAAGCGGAAGACCGACTCACCCAGAGTGGCCGAGCCGTCACCCACGAGGCTGGACACATCCGCCCCTATGAAGTCGGAGATTGTTGTCAGCCCGCTGCGTACCACCTTACCAGCATTCGGGTAGTCGACGGCCGTTGATGTAAACGTAGCTGTAGCCTCGTTCGTTTCGGCATAAGAGATCGCCTGATCGATCGTTCCGAACCCGCGCGATGCGTCCCAGAAAGTCGCGTCAATCGTCGATGCCGAAGCTCCGCCCGCGAGGGCAAACATTGCTGCTGCGATTGCAAACGTCTTTTTCATATCACTCACCACTACAATAGGTACTTGGATCTTGAGTGAGCATATGATCCTGAATTGTGTTACAATTGGGTCAACTTTTAGGAAAATAGGCGGGATTATCGCGTCAATTCTCGCATACCGCGAGAAAGCCCCTCCAAGGTCATCGGAACCATGCGATCCGGTCCAAAAATTTCCTGAATCATTTTGATTGAATGGGTGTAGCCCCAGTACTTTTCGGGGATTGGGTTGATCCACAGATGGCTGGCCCATTGATCACAGGCGCGTTCGAGCCAAACCTGACCTGCTTCCGGGTTCCAATGCTCGTTGGCTCCGCCGGGATAGGCGATTTCATACGGTGACATACTGGCATCCCCGACGAAGATGCACTTGTAATCCGGCCCGTAGGTTCGCAGCACTTCTTGGGTTGGGGTCTGCGCATCCCAGCGGCGGCGATTGTCCCGCCAGACGCCTTCATAAAGGCAATTGTGGAAGTAGTAATATTCCAGATGTTTGAACTCGGATTTGGCGGCCGAAAACAACTCTTCCACGATCTTGACATGTGGATCCATCGAGCCGCCCACATCGAGAAAGAGGACAACCTTGACCGCATTGCGCCGCTCAGGTCGGGTGACAACGTCCAGATAGCCGTGTTCGGCAGTGGCACGGATCGTTCCGTTGAGGTCAAGCTCTTCGTTCGCGCCGTCGCGCGCCCAGCGACGCAAGCGTTTGAGGGCGACCTTGATGTTGCGTGTGCCCAATTCGACGGTGTCATCTAGGTTCTTGAATTCGCGTTTGTCCCAAACCTTGACGGCCCTCTGGTGGCGGCTCTCCTTCTGGCCGATGCGCACGCCTTCGGGATTGTAGCCGTAAGCCCCAAAAGGCGAGGTACCTGCCGTACCGACCCATTTGTTGCCGCCCTGATGCCGTCCTTTTTGCTCCTCAAGCCGCTTTTTCAACGTCTCCATAAGCTTGTTGAAACCACCAAGCGCTTCGATCTCAGCACGCTCTTCCTCGGACAGATGCTTTTCGGCCATCTTCTCCAGCCAGTCGCCTGGAATGTTCACTGCCTCGAGTACCTGATCAAGGCTGATCTGCTCCAGTCCCTCGAAAGCCATCGCGAAGGCGCGATCGAATTTGTCGATGTTGCGTTCATCTTTCACCATCGACACGCGGGCCAGATAGTAGAACGCCTCGACATCATAGGTGGCCAAACCCGATTTCATACCCTCCAGAAAGGTCAGGAATTCGCGCAGCGATACCGGCACGTCGTTCTTTCGAAGACTTTCAAAGAAGGGCAGAAACATCAGACCATCCGGTCCAGAACGACAGTCGCGATCATGCCCAGCACCGAAAAAGCCAGGCCGTAGCCGGCACCATATTGCAACATGTCCAGCGTGTTGCCCTTGCGCCGCCGGGCCGTCATGGCTCCGATTATGGCCCCCAGAAGGGCGCCGCCGATCACGATCATATCTGCCGCCTTATCCGTTCGCTGGGTTCAGCGCGCTGACCTCTTCGAGCTTCGCGCGCACCGCCCAATCAGGCCCATAGCCGTAGCGTGCCCACCCGAGGCTGTCCAGCCTGACGGAGCGTGCCTGGGCCCGCTGACCGCGCAGATCCAGCGCTTCGGCCTGCAATAGCAGAAGCGTCGACAGAAGCGTGGCGTTTTCATATTGCGAGGCGGTCGCGATATGCGGCGCGATGAGCAATTCCGCAGCCTCTGCATCGCCTTGCGTGATCTTGTAAGCCGCCAGTTGCGTGGCAACATAAGCTCTGTGCAAGTCCGTTCGGGGCAAGCGAGCATAAAGCGCGTCGGCCTGCGCAAGATTGCGGTTGGCGGCCTGTGGGTCGGTCGGGGCCAGCATCCGCCCCAATGCGTAGTGTGCAAAAGCGCGCCGATGATCCTGCCAACCGGCCCGTTCCGCGATGTTGAGCGCGCGCTGCGCGGCATTACGCCGCCCGGCTGGCGACGTGCCGGGCCCCAGTGCTGTATGAATCGCCTTCCGCCAGGAAGAAGGCGTTTCGCTCAGATTGCTTGCCTGCTGCCCGTCGCCCGCCGGATTGAGGCGGCGCAGGATGGCGGGCAGGCGTGCCGCAACTTCACCCCGGGTCATTCCACTGCGCAAATCACTCGAATAGGCGATGCGCAGGATCAGCATGTCATAGCCCGTCAGAACCGTATGGACATTGTCATCATTGAACACCGAATCCGGTAGGCGGTAGAGATCATTGAGGGGCCCGAGCGCCTGTGCCAACTCTTCGTGCAGGCAATCGCGGAGCTCTTGCGGGCTGGCATCGGACGGCACGAAAATCGAAAGCTTGGTGCGCGTTTCCAACCGCGCCCAACTTGTAAAGCCCGCGCGCCGCGCGCCGTTATACTCATCAAGTGAGCTTACGTTCGGGACAACGAAACAGGCTGCTTGGGGTAGGTTTCGCCGGATCGCCGCGCCCGACACCGCTTCGATGGTGATGTTTGCGCGCGGGTCGTTGGTTTGCCGAATGTTGATCCCTGCCTCGCGCCGCAGACGACCCAGCAGCCGCGATAAGTCCGGCCGCAGCGAAGGCGGCACATCTCCTGTCACGCGCAGGCTGACGGGCCCTTCAAACCGTGTGAAGACCCGCAGATCCCGCCCACTTTCCAGCTTGAACATCAGATCCAGAAAGTCGCGTGTCAGATCCGCGTTGGAAATCGCTGGCGCAGCAGGTTGCGGTGACGCAAAAATCTTCATCGGGGGCAGGGCGCTTGGCCCTGCATCGGCCCGTGCGGCGACATCGCCATGGCTTGCCGGAACGCAGCCGCTCAGTGCCAGCAACAACAAGGCCACCAGACGCCGTCTCATGTGGGGACCCGATCGTACTTGATAAACGCTGAAAGCTTGCCGATCCGGTCGTAAAGCTTGCGCGCCTCACTGTTGTGATCTTGGGTCAGCCAATACACTGCCGGTGCTCCTGCTGCATCGGCCGCCGCGTAGACCGCTTCCATGAGGGCACGCCCAACCCCTTGCCCCCGGGCGTTCGGCACAGCGTAGAGATCCTGAAGATAGCAAACGTTCTCTCTCCGCCAGCCGTGCCGATGAAAGAGAAAATGCGTTAACCCCAGAAGGCGACCATCCGCTGCGGCGACCAAAGCATTGAAATCCTGCGGATCGTCGCCCAAGAGACGCTCAAAGTAGGTGTCAAAGATCTCTTGAGGGCGCTCTGTCTCATAAAATGCCAAATAGTCACGCCAAAGCACATCCCATTGCGCACGGTCGGATGGAAGAAGAGGGCGCACATGAAGTGCGGTTTGATCTGCCATTGGGCCTGCCTGCCTCTTTGATGGTCCTCTTCCTGAGGATCCTTGAGTGAGACACTAGCCGCTCTTGCATGCCAAGGGAAGCAGGACTTCAGCGTCCCAACCTCAGATCAGCATGGCGGGTGTGTCCTGGCTGAACACGTTGATCCAGCCCGAGTCAAAGCGCCGCCATAGGGATGAGACATACATCGCCTCAGATATCTCTGATCCGGCGCGGATAAAATCCGCCCGGTAGCTGAGCAAGGCGTGGTCAGGTGGCACATGGCGAATATGCGTATCCGATATCTCAAAGGTCGCAATGCTAGGCCCATTGGCCAGTTGCCCGATATGGTCCGTGCGCCCGGAAAAACCGTCCGGATAGACCCCCAGAAAATCGGCGGCCAAGGCCGCCTTGTCCGCCGCGGCATCGCCATCTTGCAGTGCCTGCCAAACGGCATGCTCGCATGCCAGAATTTCGCTCAAAAGTGCGGCACTCACCGTTGGCCGCGCGCCATGAAGGCCAGCCGCTCAAAAAGGTGCACGTCCTGTTCGTTCTTCAGCAGCGCCCCGTGAAGCTTTGGCAGGGCAGTCGCCCCATCGCGCTTGAGATCTTCTGCACTCATGTCCTCGGCCAGCAGCAGCTTCAACCAGTCGAGCACTTCTGAGGTCGACGGCTTTTTCTTCAGCCCTTGCTGGTCGCGGATCTCGAAAAACTGCGTCAGTGCGGTTGTCAAAAGCTTTTCTTTGATGCCCGGATGATGCACGCCTACGATCTGCTTCATCGTTTCCATGTCGGGGAAGCGGATGTAGTGGAAGAAGCACCGCCGCAAGAATGCGTCTGGCAATTCCTTTTCATTGTTCGAGGTAATGATGACGATCGGCCGCTGCCTGGCCTTGATCGTCTGATCGGTTTCGTAGACAAAGAACTCCATCTTATCAAGCTCTTGCAGGAGATCATTGGGGAATTCGATATCCGCCTTGTCGATCTCGTCTATCAGCAGAACAACCTTCTTGTCGGCCTCGAAGGCCTGCCAAAGCTTGCCCTTTTTGATATAATTCTTGACGTCATGCACACGCTCTTCGCCCAGCTGGCTGTCCCTTAGTCGACTGACCGCGTCATATTCATAAAGCCCTTGCTGCGCGCGCGTGGTCGATTTGATGTTCCACTCGATCATCTCCAGCCCGAGGCTTGTCGCGACCTGCTTGGCCAGCTCGGTCTTGCCCGTGCCGGGCTCACCCTTGACCAGCAGCGGCCTCTCCAGCGTTACGGCGGCGTTGACCGCAATCGTCAGATCATCGGTTGCCACATAAGCGTCAGTGCCTTCAAATCTCATAGCTCTTCCCTGCATTCCATCGGCAGCTTTTAACCAAACTGGCGCGGGATTGTGTAGTGACAATCCCTGTGGGCCGGTATAGACGCTGCGGCATGGGAACTGGTGGGGCAGCAACGTAGGATACGAGTGATGGCCGACGCCAGTCGAATTGAGGGGAAGCCAATGAAGCAGGAAGTGTTTCTGCCGGATGATTACCGCCCGGCCGAGGACGAACCATTCATGAATGACCGCCAGGTTGAATATTTTCGCCGCAAGCTCCTGAATTGGAAATCAGAGCTAATGGCGGGCAGCCGCGACACGATCGAAGGGTTGCAGGACGGCACACGCAACATTCCGGACGTGGCCGACCGCGCAAGCGAGGAAACTGACCGCGCTTTGGAACTGCGCACGCGGGATCGCCAGCGCAAACTGGTTGCCAAGATTGATGCGGCCCTGCGCCGGATCGATGAAGGTGAATACGGGTATTGCTCTGTCACGGGCGAGCCGATCTCGCTCAAGCGTCTTGACGCGAGACCCATCGCCACGATGAGCCTTGAGGCGCAAGAGCGCCATGAGCGGCGCGAAAAAGTCCACCGCGACGATTGATCAGATATGGCGCCTTCGGGCGCCATTTTTCATTGGACTGAACGCGATTTGAGTGCGTGTTCGAACCTGACGATCTCGACCTTGTTGCAACCCGGAATTTTGCGGATTGTATGCACTCGCCAATTGAGAGCCCCTGCGCTTCTATAGTTGCAAAAGGTCAGTGTTTGCTGTGTGCAAGAAGCAGGCAGCTTTTGCTTAGCTTGCAGAACAATTCACGGTATTATTGTGGTCTGTTCTCAAAACGCGAACAATAGAATTCTTTTCTGGATCAGAAGGTTACGAAACAGTTAACAGATCCCATCACAGCGAATTATTGAACTGTGCAGGTCAGATTTCCAGGCTGCTTTTTTGTGGCTCAAGTCCTTTTGTATTGGTGAGTGATGGCATGACAAAGCATCTATCAGCAGATTTTGCGGCATTCAGGGCCCGCAAGCACTTCGGTAATCTGGACGGGTTGCGCTTTGTCTGCATCATGATGGTGCTCTGGCATCACAATGCCCCCATTGACACATCGGGTCTGCCGATCTTGCAACGCGGCTTTCTTGGGGTCGACTTTTTCTTCGTTCTCAGCGGCTTTCTGATCACGACTCTTTTGCTCCGCGAAATCGCAGATACGGGTCGCCTCGCCATGCGCAACTTCTATCTGCGCCGCATTCTCCGGATTGTGCCGGTCTACTTCTTCGTGGTGACCTGTGTGGCGGGCTACTATATCGGCTTGAAGGGCCAGACGCAGTTTCTGGAAATCCTGCCCTATTACTATCTCTTTCTGTCGAACTTCCTAACCCAAGACATTCCGCTTTTGACCATAACCTGGTCCCTCGCGGTGGAAGAGCAATACTATCTGCTCTGGCCGCTCTTGTTGACCTTGCTGCCGCGAGGCTGGCTTGTGCCGATCTCTGTTGGCTTCATTCTACTGAACGTGCTTGTGATCAGCGGGACTGCGCCCTACACGCCGCCTTCTGCCGGGCCGCTCCTGTTCAAACTGCCGAATGCCACTTATGCGCCGATCATTCTTGGCTCGCTTGTGGCGATCCTCCTGCACCGGCCTGACGGCTTCGCGGTCGGGCGTGTTGTTGCCGGTTGGTATTTGGCGCCTCTTGCGGGATTCGTAGTCCTCCTCGGATTGATGCATGTACTTCCCGCCGATCTGCGCGGCGTGCCCAACATGATCCTGCACCTTGTCATGGCCTACACGCTGATCGCCTTGGTCGTCGCTGAGCGGAATGTTCTGACCCCTTTGCTCACGCGGGGCCCTGTCATGCGCATTGGTGCCGTCAGCTATGGCATCTACCTTTATCACTTGCTCGCGCTCGATGTTGTCAACCGGATCGCGGATCGCGCCGGAGATCCACCGGAATGGCTAACATTCCTGGCTTACATCGCTCTTTCATATGGGATTGCAGAGCTTAGCTTTCGCACAATTGAGGCGTACTTTCAGCGCTTCCGCCCTGCACCGCCAAAGCCGCAGACAGCCTCCGATTTGGCATCGGCGACGGGAGTCTCCAAATCCGCCGCCTGAAGGTCACGACAAGCCTCACGCGGCGAGATCCACCCAGACTGGCACGTGGTCCGAAGGCTTTTCCCGCCCACGGACGTCCTTGTCGATTCCGCAATCGGTCATCAGATCAGCGCAGGTGGGGCAAAGCAGGAAATGATCGATCCGAATCCCATCATTCCGGTTCCAGGCACCCGCCTGATAGTCCCAGAACGAGTAATGCCCCGTCGCCGCATTGCGTGCCCGAAACGCCTCTGTCAGACCAAGGTTCAAAAACCTGCGGAACGCCGTGCGGCTTTCCATGCGAAACAGGGCGTCTTTGCGCCATACCTCCGGCCTGGCCACGTCTTCGGCTTGCGGAATGATATTGTAGTCTCCCGCCATCAGGAACGGCACTTCTTCGTGCAAAAGCGTTTCGGCCCGCGCCTTCAAGCGTTCCATCCAACGCAGTTTGTAGTCGTATTTTGGGCCGGGGGCAGGGTTGCCATTGGGCAGATACAGCCCGCAGATTCGCACGGCCTCTGTATCCCCCATCACCGTCGCCTCGACATAGCGCGCTTGCTCGTCGCTATCGTCGCCCGGCAAGCCGCGTGTTACGTCCTCGAGCGGGCGCTTAGACAGGATTGCGACCCCGTTGAAAGATTTCTGCCCGTGCGTTTCGACATTGTAGCCGCGCTCTTCAAAAATCACGCGCGGGAAATTCTCATCGATCGATTTGATTTCCTGTAGCAGTGCTACATCCGGTTGGGCCTCATCCAGCCACGCGGGCAAAGCCTCGATCCGCGCCTTGATTCCGTTGATGTTGAATGTTGCTACTTTCATGTCTGGCCTCCCACGCCCTCCCGGTCTGCCTGAACCTATGATCTGGTACAAGGTAAACTCTTTGTTAACCGCTTTAGGGAGAATTCATTAACCATGATTCGCTCTTAAGCTGCACCACCCTGCGGTTGAATCCGCAGAAAAAACCGCAGCTGTCGGGGCGTGTGGACAAAAAAAATTTATCGGTTAGGCCCGCCTGAGTAATCGTTTGTCCGGTGAAGTTTGATGATCGATGTTAGTGTGGATAAGTGTTTGTTTTCAATAGGTTGGTAAAATTTTTGCTTGCAGGATCAGCTTTTGCGGGCATGGAATTGCACATCGCAACCAACGCTTGAAATAGGAGACATTCCATGAGCGCAGAACGCAAAATTCAGACATCAATCACCGAAGTTATCAACACGGATTTGCACGGCGGTGAGGCTGTAGAGATGTTTTCATCCGGAAGTATTTCCGCGACTACGGACATGATCGCGGGCGACGGCATTTCCATGTTCTCGTCGGGCTCTGCACCTGTTGCCTCGACGGACGCCCAGCATGGCGACGCCACAGAGCTTTTTTCGTCAGGATCCGCACCTGTTATGACCGCTGTGTCCACAGCTGGCGACGAGACCGGTCTCTTCTCCTCTGGTTCTGCGCCGACGATGGCGAATGTGACCACCCTGGGCGATGGCGTTCAAATGTTCTCGTCCGGCTCGGCGCCGACAACCGCTTCGACAGACGACGGTGATCGGACCGAATTGTTCTCGTCCGGCTCGTAACGACACGGGCGCGGGATCGCCAGCTTTAGACGCAAGGAGACGCACATGTTCGACAACGTCATTTCACTGCCGGTCCCGCACCGCCGTCAGAGCCTGCCCGAAAGAGCAGGTCGTCTGCTCCCGATCTTTGCGGAATGTCGGCGCAACGCCGAGGATGTGTTCTGGCTGAAAGAGAATGCAGAACTTCTGAACATTCTGGAATGCACGGGCAGCGCCGTTGAGCGGGCCGATCTTTGTGTTCACGCGGAATTCTATGCCGGTTTGCCAGAAAAGCTGGCCTTCTTGCCGCAATATTATCGGTTCCTGCTGTCGATGTGCCTGGATCTGGAAGATTTGGGTCTGCCGGAAAACAGCGGAGAAAAGCTTTGCCAATTTGTAGCCCGCGAAGGTCTGCCAGAGGCCGAGTTTAGCGACCTGCAGCGCGCCGAGGCCCGGCGCCTTCTGGCCCGTAGAAACATTTGCGGACCGAGTGATCTAGGGCTCAACGATCGACTGCGCGCCTTCATGCGTCGATCCGCAACATTCGCGCTGCCAAATAAGAAAGCGGCTTATGAACTGACCCACATCGTGTTCTACCTAAGCGAATATGGCCGTTGCGACCCGCTACTGGACGCGGCCGCGATCACCTCGCTTGAGTTTGCAGGCGTGCTCGCATTTCTGGATCAGAACATGGATCTGCTTGCCGAAATTTGCATCGCGCTGCGCTTCGCGGGCGAGGCACCCAATATGGTTTGGGAAGAGGCGGTTCTGCGCAATCTCGACATGTTCAGTGCGGATGACGAAAGTCACGCACCGCTTGCCGACGACTACCACGAATACTTGGTCTCATTCTGGTTGGCCGCCCTGCGTGGCGACCGTGTCCGCGGTCGAGCGCTAAGTGAAGATCGCACAACCTTCCACCGACCTGAACGTCGCGCCGGTCCGTTGCGCACAATCTCGGCCACAATGATGCAGATGGAAGGTACGCGCAGCCCCGATTGGTCGACCATGCGTCCGATCCTCGAAAAATCGATAGATGAAAGCGGTCGCCATATTCTCAGTGCGGTCGAGGCATCGACGCCGCATTTTGAAGCATTTTTCGAAGGCTTCGCCAGAACAAGACTGGCGGTCTAAATCGAAAACGACGTCCCGCAGCCACAGGAACTCGTGGCATTGGGGTTTTCGATCACGAATCGCGCCCCAATCAGCTCTTCGGAAAAGTCGATCACTGCGTTCTGGAGGAAAGGTAGGCTGACCGGATCAACCAGAACCTTTTCGCCCCCACCTTCGAGAACGAGGTCATCCTCACGTGGTGCATCCAGCGCAATTTCGTACTGAAAGCCCGAACACCCCCCACCTTCGACCGCAACGCGCAACGCTTGTCCCTGACCGGCGGCTCCGATCTCAGCCAGTCTTTCAAACGCGCGGGGCGTGACCTTTGGAGGCAACTGCATCACATCTCTCCGGAACTTATCGCAATATTCGTGGTTTCAACCGCCACGCAGGCCGAATATATGCGGCCCAATGACAACCGGCAAGGACAAGGCAAATGCCCGCGCCCTATGCCTCGGATCCGGGCTGCGTCAGGGGACGGCGCATCCCGGAGGGCGAATCGCACTTTCGGTCTTGTTTTCAGCGTGACCGGGACAGGATCATTCATGCCAGCGCGTTTCGCAGGCTGAAGCACAAGACGCAGGTCTTCGTCGAACATGAGGGCGACTACTACCGGACGCGGCTGACCCATTCGATCGAGGTCGCTCAGGTGGCCCGGACCATCGCCGGTGCCCTTGGCCTCAATGATGAACTGACTGAGGCCGTCGCCCTGGCCCATGATCTCGGCCATCCGCCCTTCGGCCACACAGGCGAGGATGCTCTTGCTGCGCTGATGGCGCCCTATGGCGGTTTTGATCACAATGCGCAGGCGATCAAGATCGTCACAAAGCTCGAAAACCACTACGCCGATTTCGACGGGCTCAATCTGACCTGGGAAAGTCTCGAAGGCATTGCCAAGCACAATGGGCCCGTCACCGGCGATCTGCCCTATGCGCTGGCAGAGTACGATGCCCAGCACGATCTTGAGCTTAACACCCATGCCAGCGCCGAGGCACAGGTGGCGGCCCTGTCCGATGACATCGCCTATAACAATCACGATCTGCATGACGGGTTACGTGCCGGGCTTTTCACTGAGGATGCGATCACGCAACTGCCGATCATCGGTCCGGCATACAGCGATGTCGATGAAAGATATCCTGGCCTTGACCCGGTCCGTCGCCGACATGAAGCCCTGCGCCGCGTCTTTGGTGCGATGGTGGCGGATGTGATCGACACGTCGCGCCGCCACCTGGCCGATAGTGGTGCGCAGCGCGTTGAAGATATCCGGGCGCTTGGCCGCGCCGTCATTCAATTCTCCCCCGGAATGTGGGCCGACCTGCAGGACATAAGATCATTTTTGTTCACCAACATGTACCGCGCTCCCAAGGTCATGGAGAAACGCGAAGAGGTGACGCTGGTCGTAAATGATCTCTTTCCGCTCTACCTGCATGAAACAAAGTACCTGCCGAAACGCTGGGCACCTTCCGTGGTCGAAGCCGCCGGTGATCAGACCCGAACCGCACGCATCGTCTCCGACTATATCGCCGGTATGACGGACCGTTTCGCCCTTCAGGAACATGTGCGGCTTTTTGGTTGAATTGACGCGCCCCGATCATCTGCTAAACCCCGCGCACTCTATCCAGGATGACACAATGAACCTTTTCGCTGATATCCGCGCCCGTGTGCTGTCTGATCTTGAGACGCTTCAGGCCGATGGCGTGCTGCCAGCGGGCCTTGCGATGGGCAATGTGACGGTCGAACCACCGCGAGATGCCGCGCATGGCGATATGGCGACCAACGCGGCGATGGTGCTGGCAAAGCCTGCCGGAAAAAAACCACGCGACATTGCCGAGGCGCTGGCAGCCAAACTGGCCGGTGATCCGCGCATTACAAGTGCCGAGGTTGCAGGTCCGGGCTTTTTGAACCTGCGGCTTGATCCGTCGGTCTGGCGGGATGTTGTCGGGACGGTTCTTCAGCAAGGCGCGCGCTTTGGTCGGTCCGAGATGGGGCAGGGCAAACGTGTTAACGTGGAATACGTGTCTGCAAATCCGACCGGCCCGTTGCATGTGGGCCACACGCGTGGCGCCGTCTTTGGGGATGCGCTGGCCAGCCTGCTGGATTTTGCAGGCTTCGATGTGACGCGCGAATACTATATTAACGATGGTGGCGCGCAGGTCGATGTGCTCGCTCGCTCAGTCTATCTGCGCTATCTGGAAGCCCATGGGCAGGAAGTGGCATTTGAAGACGGCACCTATCCCGGCGACTATCTGATCCCAGTTGGTCAGGCGTTGAAAGACAATGTTGGCGATGCGTTTGTCGACAAAGGCGAGCAATTCTGGCTTGTCGAGATCCGCGAATTCGCCACCAAAGCCATGATGCAGTTGATCCGCGATGATCTGGCTGCACTGGGCGTCGAAATGGATGTGTTCTATTCTGAGAAATCGCTTTACGGCACAGGTCAGATTGAGGCGTCAATTGATGATCTGCGCTCCAAGGGCTTGATCTACGAAGGCGTGCTTGAACCACCGAAAGGCAAGGTTCCCGAGGACTGGGAGCCGCGCGAACAGACGCTGTTCAGATCGACTGACCATGGCGATGACGTCGACCGGCCTGTGCAGAAATCCGACGGCTCCTGGACCTATTTCGCGCCTGACATCGCCTATCATTATGACAAGGTTTCCAGAGGTTTCGACGCGCTTATTGATGTGTTTGGCGCGGATCATGGCGGCTATGTCAAACGGATGAAGGCGGCGGTCTCTGCCCTGTCAGAGGGCAATGTAACCCTTGACATCAAGCTGACGCAGCTCGTGAAGCTTTTCAAGAACGGGGAACCTTTCAAGATGTCCAAGCGAGCTGGCACCTTCGTGACCCTGCGCGACGTGGTCGATCAGGTTGGCCCAGGCGTCACACGGTTTCACATGCTGACCCGTAAAAACGACGCACCGCTTGATTTCGATTTTGACAGGGTGCTCGAACAATCGCGCGACAATCCCGTCTTCTACGTTCAATATGCACATGCGCGGGTGGCTTCTGTCCTGCGTAAGGCCGCGGATGAGAGCATCGCAGCCGATGATGCCACGCTGCAAACCGCCGATCTGTCCATGCTTGCGCACGAGGCCGAGCTAACGCTCGCCGCCAAACTGTCCGAATGGCCGCGACTGGTCGAGATTGCGGCGCGCAACAACGAACCACATCGGATCGCCTTTTTCCTTTATGAACTGGCTGGGGATTTCCACGCTCTGTGGAACAAGGGCAATGAGTTGCCGAAATTGCGCTTTCTGCAGGATGACAGTGCCATTTCGCAGGCAAAAATCGCGCTCGCCCGTGCCACGATGCTTGTGATTCAGGCCGGTCTTGGTATTCTTGGCGTAACACCGGAACAAGAGCTGCGTTAACGCGGCCACCGGCACACAGGCAACTCCAAGATGATCTAGCGGGCAACGCATCCGCCGGACAAAGAGGCAAAAATGGCGGACGTGCAGTACACCCAAAACATGGGCGCGCCGGGGTATGATGATCCCGACGGTGGTTATGAAAAACAGCGATCGGGCCGACTGGCTTCGTTTGCCAACGTGCTTGGCGCAATAATGTCGCTTTCGCTAATCGTCGGCATATCGGTCTGGGGCTACAAACTGGTGGTCCGCGATGTCAGCGGTATTCCGGTTGTCCGCGCCGCAGAGGGCGAGATGCGGGTGAGCCCCGAAGATCCAGGCGGGCAGCTTGCACTGAACCAGGGCCTGGCCGTCAATGCAGTGGCCGCAGATGGCAGTGCCGAGACGACATCCGAAACCGTGGTCCTGGCCCCGCCACCTGTGGATTTGACCGAAGAGGATCTGCAACCTACCGCTGAACCTGCCGCCCCCGTTGAACAGCCGCAACCGCTGGACGTTTCCGCTTCACTTGATCAGGACATCGATCGACTTGTGGCGCAACTTGCCGAAGAAACTCAACCGATCCTCGCCAGTGCAACCTCGGCGGATGTCATTGACGCGCCTGGCCTCAAAAGTTCACTGCGTCCGTTTTTGCGCCCCGCTTCTGTTCGGACCGTCGCGCCGCCTGCGCCGCGTACCGTACAAGACGTCGCAGCTGACACGATACCGGCCGGCACCCGGCTGGTTCAGCTTGGTGCCTTCGACACGGTCGACCTGGCACACGAGAGGTGGAGCTCATTGGATGCAAAGTTCGCCGACTATCTCAGTGGCAAGGGCCGCGTCGTACAAAAGGCTGAGACCAGCGGGCGCACCTTCTATCGCCTTCGCGCAGCCGGTTTCGAAGCACTGAGCGACGCGCGCCGCTTCTGCTCTGCACTGCTCGCCGAAGGAGCCGAATGCATTCCGGTTGTCACCCGGTGAGTTTCGGCGCCACGATCCTTGATGCCGACGGTCTGGCGCTGACTGCCGATGAGGCTGCGTTTTTTCGTGACGCAGACCCTTTCGGCTTCATCCTTTTTGCCCGCAACATCGACAATCCTGAACAGGTGCGTGCGCTGTGCGATCAGATGCGCGAAGCGGTGGGACGTGCGGCGCCGATCACCATCGATCAGGAAGGGGGTAGGGTGCAACGCATCGTGCCGCCCATGGCCCGCCAATGGACCGCACCGCTGGACTTCGTGGCGGCAGCAGGCGAAGAGGGCGAGCGCGGGATGTACTTGCGCTATCTGCTCATCGCGGCAGAGCTTCGCGATCTCGGCATTGACAGCAATTGCGCCCCAATGGCCGATATCGCCTTTGCTGAAACGCATGCATTCCTGCGCAACCGCTGCTATGGAACAGAGCCTGCCACGATAGCTAAGCTCGCTCGCGCAGGGGCTCAAGGCCATCTCGACGGAGGGGTTCTGCCTGTCATTAAACATATCCCCGGCCATGGTCGCGCCACACAGGACAGCCATTTCGAACTGCCCCGGATCGACGCGCCCTTGGCCGATCTGCAAGCTGCCGACTTTGCTGTCTTCCGTGCTCTGAACGATCTCCCACTGGGCATGACCGCCCATATCCGACTGATGGATGTCGACGACAGCGCCCCCGCTACACTTTCCGGACCTGTTATGAATCTGATCCGTGAAGATATTGGCTTTGAAGGTCTGATCATGACCGACGACATTGGTATGAAGGCTTTGTCAGGATCGTTGTCCGACATCACCACGCGCGCTCTTGAAGCCGGATGTGACGTGATCCTTCATTGCAATGCGCCGCTGTCCGAACGCCAAGAGGTCGCTGCTGCTGCGGGCCGGATGAGCACCGCAGCCCAGGCCCGTGCCGTAGCTGCACTGGCACGGCGCAAAACGCCCGATGACATTGACATTTCCGCCCTCAGCGCCGAACTTGAGATGCTGCTCGGCGGACAGGTGCATGGCTGAAATCCCTTTCGAAGAAGACCGTGTTTCGGTTGCTGATCGGCTTGCCGCCGAGGCGCTGATCGTAGATGTCGATGGCTTTGAGGGCCCGCTTGATCTTCTTTTGACACTTGGGCGCACGCAAAAGGTTGACCTGCGCAAGATCTCGGTACTGCAGCTCGCCCACCAATACCTCGCATTTGTCGAAAAGGCCAAGGAACTGCGCCTTGAACTGGCGGCCGACTACCTTGTCATGGCGGCCTGGCTCGCCTTCCTGAAATCGCGTCTCCTGCTGCCCCCAGATCCAGAAGAGGAAGGCCCGTCGGGTGAGGATCTCGCCGCGCATCTGGCCTTTCAACTTGAACGCCTGCAAGCCATGCGTGACGTGGCGGCCCGGCTCATGGCGCGAGATCAGCTTGGCCGCGATTTCTTTGCGCGAGGTGAGGCGGAGGACGTAACTCGCATTCGGCGTGTCACATACTCAGCAACGCTGCTGGACCTGATGCAGGGTTATGCGCGGATACGCACCCGAGATGAATTCCGCCCGTTCGTGATGGATCGCGACAGCGTCTTTACTATGGAACAGGCGCTGGACCGGATGCGCGGGCTGATCGGTTTTGCAGGCGACTGGACGGATATCCTTAGCTATCTGCCCGAGGGTTGGGAGATGGATCCGGTTCGCAGACGATCAGCGACAGCATCAACCTTTGCGGCCTCGCTTGAATTGGTCAAGGAAGGTCATCTGGAAATGCGGCAATCAGAGACTTTCGCCCCGATCCAGCTGCGAAAGAAAGATGGGTCACGTGACCGAAACGCCTGAAGAACAAGAAGAAAGCCTGTTTGAAGCTCCGCCGATGGCTGAACAGGAACGGATGGTCGAGGCTGTGTTGTTCGCGACGGCCGCTGCCATCACGGTGAAAGAGCTTGAGGCGCGGATGCCCCATGGCTGCGATCCTGCGGAAGCATTGGTGCATTTGACCAGACGCTATGAAGGGCGCGGGGTGCGCATCGTGCGGGTGGGCGATGCTTGGGCCATGCGTACAGCGCCCGATCTTGGCTTTCTGATGCAAAAGGAAACGGTCGAGACGCGCAAACTGTCCCGGGCAGCCATCGAAACGCTTGCCATTGTAGCCTATCATCAGCCCGTGACCCGCGCCGAGATCGAAGAGATCCGCGGCGTGTCCGTCAGCCGGGGCACTGTCGATCAGTTGATCGAACTTGAGTGGATCCGCTTCGGCCGCCGCAAGATGACCCCTGGCCGTCCGGTGACGTTTGTCGTCACTCAGAATTTCCTTGATCACTTCGGGCTCGAAAACGCGCGCGATCTGCCGGGCTTAAAGGAACTGCGCGCGGCGGGCCTTCTGGAAAACCGTCCGCCTCCCGGCACTTTGCCCGGCCCGGAGACCGAGGAAGAAGACGAAGCGATCGAAGGTCAAAGCGAGCTTTTTGAGGATTGACCTCGCATTAACAGGCTCTGATGCATATCTGACCGGAGCATCGACAAAGGAGGTATGGGCATGAACCCCAATCAGATCGCCAATATGGTCCTGCGCATCTTCATGCGCAAAGTGATTCATCTGGGCATGAATACGGGTTTCAAGAAGCTCGCCAAGGTCCGTAAGGCCGAAGCTGAAAAGCGCCGACACGACGACTAGGGCAGGGGCCTTACACGCTTCGAAAATGCTTCGACAGCTTTAGGCCCTGCCCCTGATAGTTCGAGGCGATCCCCGCACCATATAGCTGCGTGGGAACTTCGGCCATCTTCTCATAGACCAAACGGCCCACGATCTGCCCGTGCTCGAGAACGAAGGGCGCCTCGTGACAGCGGACTTCAAGAACACCGCGCGATCCGGCACCGCCAGCAGCATCATGGCCAAAACCGGGATCAAAAAAGCCTGCGTAATGCACGCGGAATTCACCCACCATTGCCAGATAGGGAGCCATCTCAGCGGCATATCTGGGTGGTATATGCACCGCCTCGCGGCTGACCAGAATGTAAAAGGCCCCCGGATCGAGGATGATCCGCCCGTTTTGCGAATGCACCTCCTCCCAGTACTCGGCCGGCTCATACTGCCCGATCCTATCCAGATCGATCACACCTGTATGCGGCTTGGCGCGGTATCCCACGAGCGTTGTGTCGGCCAAGCGCAGATCGACTGAAAAGCCCAAGCCATCATCAATCACCGCGTCAACATTCACCAAAGATGTCTTGGCGTGCAGGTCGCGCAGGGTATCGTCATCCAGCACCGCTTGACCGCTGCGAAAGCGGATCTGGTTCAACCGCATGCCCGGGCGCACAAGCACAGAAAAAGACCTCGGGCAGATCTCCGCATAAAGCGGGCCGTGATAGCCCTGCGGGATTCGGTCAAATTCCGTGCCGCCATCGGTGATTGTGCGCGTCAGAAGGTCCAGCCGACCGGTCGACGATTTGGCGTTTGCCACCGCCTGCACATCATCCGGCAGCTTCAGGCTTTCCATTAGAGGCACCACGTAGACACAGCCTTTTTCGAGGACCGCGCCTTGTGACAGCTCGATGCGGTGCATCTCGAATTCTTCCAGCCGGTCGCTGACCTTTGCGCCCTGTCCGGCAAGGAACGAGGCCCGCACCCTGTAGGCCACGGATCCCAAGCGCAAATCCAGGCTCGCGGGTTGTACCTGGCCTTCGACCAGCGGGGCATCGATAGCGATCCGGCCGCTTGCCACCATCGCTTCGATCATCTGGTTGGGAAATACGCCGGTCATCTCATCCCTGTTGTGGTGCAAGGCAGAGCGAGAATTTGGTCGGGCTAGCAGGACTCGAACCTGCGACCTTCCGTCCCCCAGACGGACGCGCTACCAGGCTGCGCCATAGCCCGACGTGCTGAGCGTCATACCCGAATTCCAGCCGGGGGCAAGGACGAATTCGCATAGGTGTATCTTAACGCCCGCGATCTTCCTGATGCGCACTTGCCATCTGATCGCGCAAAGCCGCCAGTTGTGCCAGCAAGGGTTTCACCGCCCCAGCATCCTGTGTCGAGATCCGTGAAACCCGTCCCGCGCGCGACAGGATCGACGGCTCCGCCGCATAGTCCGCCTCGTCGGGCGTGTGGGGCACATCGACAATCGCGGGCCGCGCGGTTGGCTCGGCGGTTGCATCCTCCTCCGGGGGGGGCGACTCTTCGACGGGCGCGGGATCAGCTTCGATCGGTTGTGCCATACGGCTCGGCCTGTGCAGAAACGACGGCAAGCCCGTTTCCGTAGCGGGCGGTGCAACTTCTGGCAGGGGATCCCCGAATGGCAGGCCCGGCTGCGACGTATCCTCGGCCGGTTCCGAGGCTTCGGACGCGGCTTGCGTCATTGGTGGGTTTTCATTCGCGACAGGATATGCAGCCTCTTTTGTCTCAGATTCTGATGTGTCTTTTGGAGCCGTTTCCACCACCGCCGGCTCGGGCGTTTCTTCGGCGGAGGGTTCGGGGGCAGGTTCTGTCACCGCTGATGTCACATCAGGTCTGTCGATGTCGGCCTTTGCCGCTTCAGGCGTCAGGTCATCATCCAGTTGCGCCGTCGTCAGATCATCCAGCGGGCGTGACAGATCCGCCACGTGCGCCACGCCTTCCTCGCGCAGCAGCTTCTGAACGCCTTTGATCGTCAGTCCATCATCATGAAGCAGCTTTCGGATACCTCCAAGAAGCAGCATGTCCGCTGGGCGATAATATCGCCGACCGCCTGCCCGTTTGACCGGTTTGACCTGTGTAAACTTGCTTTCCCAGAAACGCAGTACATGGGCCTGAACGCCCAGCCAATCTGCGACTTCGGAGATCGTGCGAAAGGCTTCGGGTGATTTGCTCATCTACTTCTTGTTGCCGCTGGCAACTCGATCCTTCATCAGGTGTGACGGTCGAAAGGTCAGAACGCGGCGCGGGTTGATCGGAACCTCTTCACCCGTTTTGGGGTTTCGGCCCACACGTGCCGACTTGTCTCGGACCGAGAATGTACCAAACGATGAGATCTTGACCTGCTCTCCGCGCACCAGGGCGTCGGACATGTGCTCAAGCACGCTTTCCACCAGTTGCGCGCTTTCGTTGCGCGACAACCCCACTTCGCGAAAGACGGCCTCACTGAGGTCCATCCTCGTCAATGTCTTTTCGCTCATCTTGTCCCCCTGATTCCGCTGAGAATAGGTCCGGGCCAATTTCCGAGTCAATATCAATGGCTTGCAGAGCGTATGATTTGCCGGTGCCTGCGCGTTTACCAGCGCATCACAACCGCGCCCCAGGCCAATCCTCCGCCGATAGCCTCGGTCACGATCAGGTCACCCCGTTTGATCTGGCCGCGCTCGACCCCGACAGACAGTGCGAGGGGAATCGACGCCGCCGACGTGTTGCCGTGATCCTGTACGGTCACCACGACGCGCTCCATAGGCAAATCCATCTTCTTGGCCGTGCCCTGTATGATCCGAATATTGGCCTGGTGCGGAACGATCCAATCGACATCGCTCGCCGATACGCCGGCTCGCTCCATCGCGGTCTCGGCTGTTTGCGCCAGCTTTTCGACGGCATGGCGGAAGACCTGGTTGCCCTGCATCCGCAGATACCCGCTGGTCCCCGTGCTCACACCGCCATCGACATAAAGCAGGTCGCGATGGCGTCCGTCCGAGTTAAGATCGGTGGAGAGAATGCCTCGATCCTGCGATGTCCCGTCACCCTCCTGTGCTTCCAGTAGAACAGCACCGGCGCCATCGCCGAAGAGCACACATGTACTGCGGTCGGTCCAGTCCATGATCCGGCTGAACGTCTCCGCCCCGATCACCAGAACCCGCTCCGCCTGACCAGAAGCGATCAGCGCATTCGCATTGGCCAAGGCATAGACAAAGCCCGCGCACACTGCCTGCACATCAAAAGCAAAACCGCGTGTCATGCCCAATTGATCCTGCACCATCGTGGCCGCTGAGGGAAATGTCAGATCGGCCGTCGAGGTCGCCAGTACAATGGCGTCGACATCATCTGCGGCTTTGCTCGCCTGAGCCAGGGCCGCATTGGCCGCCGCCGAGGCCATAGAGGAAGTCGTCTCGCCATCGGATGCAAAATGCCTGCGTTCGATGCCCGACCGGGCGCGGATCCATTCGTCCGATGTGTCGAGCGTTTTTTCGAATTCCGCGTTTTCGACAATGCGGTCAGGCAGGTGGTGTCCCACTCCGATTACGACGGCCCGGCGCATCAGGCCTGCGCCTCGTCGATGGCAGGCGGCGCGGCGCCCGCGACACGCGCGGCCAGCTTGTCGTTGAAGTTCTGCTCGGCCAGTTGCGCGGCCAGTTTGATCGCTGCCGACACGCCCGTCGAATCTGCCGCCCCATGCGATTTGACGACCGTTCCGTTCAGGCCCAGAAATACGCCGCCATTGACCCGCCGTGGATCAATCCGCTTTTTGAGCCGACGCAGAGAAGTCAGCGCCAGAATCGAGGCCAGCCGCGACAGCGGTGTGTAACGAAACGCCTCGCGCAGAAGATCACCGATCAGGCTCGCCGTGCCCTCGCCCGTCTTGATCGCAACATTGCCTGTGAAGCCATCGGTGACGATAACGTCCGCCACATCGCCCGGTATATCACTGCCTTCGACAAATCCGACAAAGTCGAACTCTGCCGCATCCGCCTGCGCGCCGATCAGATCATAGGCCTCTTTCAGCTCGGCCCGGCCCTTGTGTTCTTCAGTGCCCACATTCAAAAGCCCGATGCGGGGGCGCGGCAATTCCAGACCGTTGCGCGCGTAAGAGGCACCCATCAACGCATACCGCAGAAGATCATCCGCATCTGCCCTGATATCGGCCCCGACATCCAGCATAACGTTAAAACCCTGTGCGTTTCGACTGGGCCACAAAACCGCGATGGCGGGGCGATTCACCCCCGGCAGTTTGCGCAAGCGGATCATGGAAAGCGCCATCAGCGCGCCGGTATTGCCGCAGGACACGGCCACAGTTGCCTCGCCCGATCGCACTGTCTCGATGGCCGACCACATCGACGTGCCTTTGGCACTGCGAACAACTTGGCTGGGTTTGTCGTCCATACTGACGACTTCGACCGCATCCCGAACTTCACAACGTCCCTTCAGTGGCTTGCGCCTCTGGATCAGCTTTTCCAGCTCGTCACGGGGTCCGTGTAGAATGAATCCAAGCCGTGGATTCTTTTTGGCTGATTTCGAGCAGCCAGAAACAACAGCGGCGGGGCCTTGATCCCCGCCCATGGCATCCACAGAAACAATGATCGGGAAGGCCAGCGATGCAGTCTGATCGGTCTCAGCCGTCATTTGCGCAGGCCGCCTGCTGTTTGTTGCGTCGTCCGAAATCAGGCCGCGTCGTCTTCCAGATCAATCTCTTCGGTCAGAGCGATGATTTCGGCGTCGTTGTAGTGACCGCATGCCGCACAGATGTGATGCGGGCGCTTCAACTCACCACAATTGGGGCATTCGTTGGGGTTTGAGGCGATCAGTCGGTCATGCGCGCGGCGGTTGTTGCGGCGCGATTTCGACACTTTATTCTGTTGCACAGCCATGGCTTCGGGCTTTCGTTCTAGCTGCCGCACGCGGGCGGTCTGGGTTGCGTCTTGCCCGAGCATCCGGGCCTGCTTATCGGTCGTTCAGCGAAAGGGCGTCTGGTGGCGTTTATGCCTCTGTCGCACGCCTGTCCAACCTTAAATTCGATGGTCGCGGGAAAATAGTCAAAAGTCTTGATCTTGCAAGCGGAAACTTTGCAGGCCTCAATCTTCCTTTTTCAACGCGTCCCGCAACCCGGCAAGACCAGCAAAAGGGCGCGCATCTTCGTCCCGCATCGGTAATTCACCGGGTTCTGTGAAGATGGCTTCGCCTAGTTCGGCACCTTCTGCCCTCGGATAGAGTGGCAGGTTCAGGCTGAGCGCCTCTTGCAGAACAGCACCTGGATCAATCCATTGGCCCAGTGGCTCGACGCTATCGTCTTCGGGCATCTCGGCCTCAGGCGTTTCGATCTCTTGGAAATCGCGCGTGTAGTGCCGGGTCACGTCTGTATCGATTCGCGTCGTTACCGGCTCAAGCGTGACACTGCAGGCCTGAATCACGCTTGCGCCAAGTTTTCCCCGCAGCACCCAGTCGTCTTGGCCTTCTGCTCGGATGTCCCCTCTAAATCGGACTTTACGCAAACCGATAACACCCAGCGTTTCGGCCAGATTTGCAAGGCTTTCCGGTGCAGGGCGCAGATCAAATCCGGTCGGTGCAGCGCTGGACAGATCCGGCACCCGCAGGGCCGTATCCGAAGGCAATTTGGGCATGGGAACAGACCTTTCGTTTCTTGAACAGGGTCTATATCTTGAGTAATGCCTGATAAAAGCCGGACGCGACAGGAGCAAGGGCCACATGAGCAAGCGCATTCTCGCACGCAGCCGAACGCTGGGATCTTTCCTGGTCGTCCTGGCGATGGGTGCCTGCTCGCCAACCTTTCAGAACCATGGCTACATTCCACCGCAGGAACAGCTTGATGAAATCGTCGTAGGCATCGACACCCGCGCATCCGTTGAGGAGACGATCGGCTCACCCTCATCTGCAGGCGTTCTGAACGAAAGCGGTTACTATTATGTGCGCAGCCGCATGCGGACCCTTGGCTTCATGGAGCCGAGAGAGGTCGAGCGCCAGGTGCTTGCGATCAGCTTTGATCAGGCCGGTGTCGTTACAAACATCGAACGCTTCGGTCTCGAAGACGGGCAAGTCGTCCCCCTCGCGCGGCGCGTGACGGATACAGGCATCGACAACCGCACCTTCCTGCGTCAGCTTCTGACGAATATCGGTCGTATTGATGCTTTGCCGGGTACGTCACCTTAGGCGCGTTACGCAATCGTCATGTCGATTGTGGTAGGGCCCTCATAAATCAGACGGCGGACGGGCACATGACTTTGTTCAAGAAGGGCAGATACAACGTGCGTAGCGCGAACACGCGGCACGACATCGAGGCTGCCCAGCGATTGCGGGCCATCAGCTTTTCGACTGACGAAGTGCGTGACGCCGATGCGTTCGACGCGTTTTGTACTCACATGCTGATCGAAGAAGCAGACAGTCACCGCCTTGTTTGCTGCTTTCGGATGCTCACGCTTTCCGGGGCCGACATCGCCAACAGCTATTCGGCCCAGTTCTATGATCTCGACGCTCTGCGGGATTTCGAAGGCAAGATGGTCGAAATGGGCCGCTTCTGCGTACATCCTGACGTGACTGATCCGGATATCCTGCGCGTCGCTTGGGGCGCGATGACAGCTTATGTCGACGAAAACGATGTGCAGCTTCTGTTTGGCTGTTCCTCCTTCGCTGGTATCGATACAGCCGACTATCTTGATGCCTTTGCCATGCTGAAGCACCGGCATCTTGCGCCCAAACGCTGGTTGCCTCGGGTCAAGGCGCCCGATGTTTTCAAATTCGCCGCCCGTCTGCGCCGCAAGCCCGACGCCAAAAAGGCCATGTTGCGAATGCCGCCATTGCTGCGCACCTACCTCGTCATGGGCGGATGGGTCAGTGATCACGCCGTGGTCGACCGACAGATGAATACGCTTCACGTGTTCACCGGGCTCGAGATTGGGGCGATTCCACCAACGCGCAAACGCCTATTGCGGGCTGTGTCGGGTTAAGCGACCACAAACATGTCGGCACCGATGAATTACCGACACAATACCGATGTGATACCGACCTCGAACTTGCGTCTTTTTGAACCGTTTCGCCTGGTGCCGTTGACGTGCTGCGCCCTCCGATTTACGGGAGGGCCATGGCGCGCGTTCCTCTCTTGCAGGTCAATGAGATCTCGCTGACTTTTGGCGGCGATCCTGTCTTCGATGACCTGTCCCTGATCGTTCAACCGGGCGATCGTCTGGCGCTTGTCGGGCGCAACGGCTCGGGCAAGTCGACGTTGATGAAGGTCATGGCCGGTCTGGTCGAACCCGACCGCGGTGAGATCGTGGCGGGCCCCGGTATCTCTGTGAAGTACATGGAGCAAGATCCTGACTTGACCGGATTTTCCACGCTTGGTGACTTCGCGATCGATGGTCTGGAAACGTCCGAGATGTACCGCGTCGAACGGGCGGGCCAGGGTCTGAAGTTTGATCCGGCGCGCCCTGTCGGCATAGCGTCGGGTGGCGAACGCCGCCGCGCAGCTCTTGCCCGTCTCATGGCGTCAGAGCCCGATCTGATGCTGCTGGACGAACCGACAAACCATCTGGATATCGAGGCGATCGGTTGGCTCGAAAGCGAATTGCGTGCCACCCGATCGGGCTTTGTCCTCATCAGCCATGACCGCGCCTTCCTCCGCGCACTTGCACGGGCAACCCTTTGGATTGACCGAGGAATTGTGCGTCGTCAGGACAAAGGCTTTGATGCGTTTGAGGCGTGGCGCGACACGACCTGGGAAGAGGAAGACACCGCCCGCCACAAGCTTAACCGCAAGATCAAGGCCGAGGCCCGCTGGGCGGTCGAGGGCATCTCAGCCCGTCGTAAGCGGAACCAGGGTCGGGTCCGGGCGCTGCACGCCCTGCGTGCCGAGCGCGCGGCACAGATCAAGCGTCAGGGCACCGCAGACATGTCGCTCGAAGCAGGCTCGAAGTCTGGACGAAAGGTGATCGAAGCGCGGGGCATCACCAAGGCCTTCGGCAACAAGACAATCCTCAAACCGTTTTCGCTGACCGTGAAGCGCGGTGACCGGATCGCACTTGTCGGACCGAACGGTGTGGGCAAGACAACGCTTCTCAACATGCTGATCGGTAAAGAAAAACCGGACTTGGGAACCGTGACACTTGGCAGCAACCTGACGCTCGCCATCTTTGATCAAACCCGCGCGCAGCTTGATCCCGATGCCACGCTTTGGGACAGCCTCACGCAAGATCCCGACATGCGCGTCAGTGGCAAATCAGATCAGGTGATGGTGCGTGGTCAGCCCCGGCACGTGGTAGGATATCTCAAGGACTTTCTGTTCGATGAAGCCCAGGCCCGCGCACCGGTGCGTTCGCTGTCGGGGGGTGAAAAGGCGCGGCTGTTGCTGGCGCGTATCCTCGCGCAAACTTCGAACCTTCTGGTACTGGACGAACCGACAAACGATCTTGACGTGGAAACACTGGATCTGTTGCAGGATCTGATCAGCGCGTTCGAAGGGACAGTACTTTTGGTCAGCCACGATCGCGACTTCCTCGACCGCGTGGCGGTCACAACGATTGTTATGGAAGGGGACGGGCAGGCAACCGTTTATGCAGGTGGTTGGTCCGACTATCAGACGCAAAAGCCGCACATCAAGGCCGATGAAAAGACTCCTAGATCGAAGAGTTCGTTGCCAAAGCCACAAACCAAAAGCACCGTGAAACCTGGCCTCAGTTTCACCGAGAAACACCGGCTGGAGGCGCTCCCAACCGAAATCGACCGTCTCACAGTTGAAATCGGAAAGCTCGAAGAATTGCTTTCCGATCCGGATCTTTTTAACCGCGAGCCGGTGAAGTTTCGCAAGGCGACTGAGGCGCTAACCGAGCGGCAGGAGAAACTGGCCACATCGGAAGATGAATGGCTGACCCTGGCCGAAAAGGCCGAGGATTAGGGGATTTCAAAGCCCTCTGGGGCCAGCGTGAAACCTTCGAACTGAAAGCCGGGTGAGACGGTGCAGCTGACCAAGGTCCATTCGCCACTGCTTTGCGCCGATTGCCAATGCCCGGTGGGCACAATGATTTGTGGCGCGCCGGTCTCAAGATCGGGGGTCAGCAGATGATCCTTCCGCGGTCCTGTCTCCGCAGCGCTGATCGATAGAACCAGCGGCGCGCCGGCGTGATACAGCCAAATCTCCGTTGCATCGACCTTGTGCCAATGGCTGCGTTCGTCCTTGGCGAGAAGAAAGTAGATGCACGTACCCGAGGGTCGTCCGGGCCCGTCCGCGACCCATGTCTGCCGATAGTGTCCACCCTCCGGGTGGGGTTGCAGACCTAGCTTGATGATGATGTCGTCAGGGTTCATGGATCATGTCTACGACCGTCCGTCAGCGCAATCAATCGCTGCGGATGCTACGAAGCAGCCCCGGTGAAATGACGCTGCGGATCGAGATTTCTGTCACAATGTCAGTATTTTGCTTCAATCCACGCATCTGTCTGTTGCTGCGAAAGGCCTGCAACCCGGATCGCAGTGGAGAGTAGATCCAATCGCCGCGCCGCACTTTCGCACCACTGCGGCAAAAGTTGCCCGTATTGATCGGCGCAAGGTCAATATGGTCGGTGAGCGCAGCAGCAAAGCGCGCGGCATCCAGCCAGATCACCGCCACTTCCACATCCCGGGCAATGCTTTTGGCGAAGGCATGTCCCTTTCGTTCGGGCCAGAAGAACACCCTCATGTCCAGTTGAGCGGCCCAACTGTACATGTTGTGGTCTTCCAGCATGCGCTCTGCCGCTGCCGCACCCTGCAGTAGCGGGCGCTGATGCGTCAGAAGGGTAGTGCCGATCTCAAGCCGGTTCTGCCGCATGGTGATACTGCCCGGCTCAATCCCGGCCCGCTGGGCAAGCATCGCCGCCGACAAAAGGCCTTGCGCCGTGATGCCGGTCAGGTTCTGGGCGGGCGTCACATGCGCGATCCGCGTGCCGACAGCCGCGACGAACTGATCAACGCAGGATCGATCGTCCAGCATATTCGGCGGCAGCCCCCAGCGATTCTTCAATGCGGATCAACTGGTTGTACTTGGCCAGACGGTCGGAGCGCGCAAGTGAGCCAGTCTTGATCTGACCGCAATTCGTCGCCACAGCGAGATCGGCAATGGTGGCATCTTCGGTTTCGCCCGACCGGTGGCTCATCACGTTGGTGTAGCCGGCCCGATGCGCGATTTCGACGGCCTGAAGCGTCTCGGTCAGGCTGCCGATCTGGTTGACCTTCACCAACATCGAGTTTGCGCAACCCTTTGCAATCCCGTCGTTCAGCCGGGCCGGGTTGGTCACGAATAAATCGTCACCAACCAACTGGCATTTGTCACCAAGCGCTTCGGTCAGGGCTTTCCAGCCGTTCCAATCATCTTCGCTCATGCCGTCTTCGATCGAAATGATCGGGTAGTCATTTACCAAAGCCGATAGGTAATCCGCATTCTCATCGGAGCTGAGCGTTTTCTCTTCCCCAGCAAACACATAATTGCCATCTTTAAAGTATTCTGTCGCCGCGCAATCAAGCGCCAGATGGATATCGTCGCCCGGTTTGTAGCCTGCTTTTTCGATGCTTTTAAGGATGAAATCGAGCGCATCGCGGGTCGAGGAAATGTTGGGGGCAAATCCCCCTTCATCGCCGACACCTGTTGCAAGACCGGCAGCGGACAATTCCTTTTTCAACGTGTGAAAAACCTCGGCCCCCATGCGCACGGCATCCCGGATCGTCTCGGCAGAGACCGGCATGATCATGAATTCCTGTATGTCGATCGGGTTATCCGCATGCTCGCCCCCGTTGATGATGTTCATCATCGGAACGGGCAGAACGCGGGCCGAAGTGCCGCCCACATAGCGATAGAGAGGCTGGCTCGTAAAGTCTGCCCCGGCTTTCGCACAGGCCAGCGACACACCGAGGATCGCGTTGGCACCGAGGCGGCCTTTATTGTCGGTTCCATCCAGCTCGATCATCGCAGCGTCGATTTCGACCTGTTCCGTGACGTCTGCGCCCAGAAGTGCCTCGGCAATTTCTCCATTCACGGCGGCGCAGGCCTCCAGCACGCCCTTGCCCATGTAGCGCCCGTTGTCGCCATCGCGCTTTTCGACGGCCTCATAGGCGCCGGTTGATGCCCCAGACGGCACCGCGGCCCGGCCCATCGTTCCGTCTTCGAGCGTGACGTCGACCTCGACAGTGGGATTGCCGCGGCTGTCCAGAATTTCGCGGGCATGGATGTCGACGATGATGCTCATGGAAACGGTTCCTTCAACTGCTTTGACGCCCTGATAGCGGCGCGGTGTGAATAGGTGAAGACGCTAGGCAGATGTTTGCGACATCACTCGCCTTTCCCGCCAAAGTGTATAAAGGCCGGAGCCGATCACGATGGCTGCGCCAATCAGCGTCAGCTGATCGGGACGTTCCGCAAAGACAAGGACGCCTATGGCCAAGGCGAAGATCATCCGCGTGTACCGGAAAGATGTGACAAAGCTGATCTCACCAATGCGCATCGCAGAGACAATGAAGCGGTAGGAAAACGCGCCGACGATCGCCGCCCCGACCAGCAGCACCCAATCCTGCGAACCTGGCAAGACAAACCGGGTGCCCATCGCCAATGCGGCGATCAGGCCTGCGGGAACCAAAAGCGAAAACGCCACAAAACTGAGCTGAAGTGCCGAAAGACGCGCCGGGACGCGCCGGGTTGCGACGTCGCGAATGGCGAGGCCCAAAACCCCCTGCAGGGCAAAAAGCGCGTTCCAGTCAAAGCCTGTGGCTCCGGGCCGGATGATGACAAGAACCCCGGCAAGCCCGACGAGAATGGCCAGCCATCGCCGCCACCCTACCTGTTCACCAAGAAAAAGGGCTGCCCCTAAAGTAACGACCAAGGGCGTGGTTTGCAGGATCGCCGACGCCGTGGCAAGCGGGATCAGGGCGATGGCGCTTACAAAGCCCAGCGTGCCTATGACCTCGCCAATATTGCGAATAACAACGCTCCGCGTCTTCAGTTCAGGTGGGAGCAAAGGCTGGCGTTGCAATCGACAGGCCACGGCCATGATAATGGCGCCACCGATCCCCAGAAGCACAATGATCTGAACGACAGGCAGCGCCCCTGACAGCATCTTGATCAACGCGTCTTCTATTGCAAAGCAAAGCATCGCCAGGGTCATCAGCCCGGCGCCACGCAGATTTGGGCTCATCTCGGGGGCCAGTTGTCAGGGGTCATTTCTTTTTCGGAACCCCATACAGTTCCAGCCGATGGCCGCGCAGTTCATAACCCAGTTTGGCAGCGATCCGTTCCTGCAGAGCCTCGATCTCTTCGTCAACGAATTCAATAACTTCGCCTGAGTTAATATCGATCAGATGGTCGTGGTGATCGCGTTCCGCGTCTTCGTAGCGCGCACGCCCGTCACCGAATTCCAGTTTGTCGAGGATCCTGGCCTCTTCGAACAGTTTCACCGTCCGATAAACCGTCGCAATAGAAATAGCCTCATCCACAGCGCTGGCGCGGGCATATAGCTGCTCCACATCCGGGTGGTCTTCTGCATCTTGCAGCACTTTCGCGATAATCCGACGCTGACCGGTCATACGCAGGCCCTTTGCCTCGCATCGTTCAAGTATCGTGCGCCGGTCGTTCGTCATGTGCGTTCCTCTAGCGGGGTTTGGCGCGAGGGGCAATTGCGGTTGACGCTGGCGAGTCATAGGTTCAGAGGGGGGCATGAGCGATTTTGACATGATGGGCCTGCCCGACCCGTTGGCCAAGCGGTTGCCAGACCTTGGCCTGACCGAACCGACACCGATCCAGAAACAGGCCGTTCCGCATGCGCTGAACGGACGCGATGTGCTGGGTTTGGCGCAAACCGGGACAGGCAAAACGGCGGCTTTCGGGCTGCCTTTGATCACGCGATTGCTGGAAGGCCGCGGCAAACAGAAGCCCAAAGTAGCACGCGGCCTGATCCTTGCGCCGACCCGTGAATTGGCCACGCAGATCGCCGAAGTTCTGGGTAAGCTCGCTGGCAAATCGCTGTTCATTCAACGGGTTGTGGGTGGCGTCGGCATTGGCCCGCAGATCAAGAACCTTGCGCGCGGTACGGATGTGCTGGTGGCCACACCCGGCCGCTTGCTGGATCTCGTGGACCGTGGGGCGGTGGACCTAAAGCAGACGCGTTTTCTGGTGCTGGACGAGGCAGACCAGATGCTGGATCTGGGTTTCATTCACGCGCTGCGCAAGGTCGCCGAACTGATCGGCGAAGAACGCCAGACGATGCTCTTCTCCGCGACGATGCCCAAGCAGATGAACGAGATTGCAGCGGCGTTCCTCAAAAGTCCTGTCCGGATCGAAGTCTCCCCGCCCGGTAAAGCGGCGGATAAGATCCGTCAGGTCGTGCACTTCATTGCCAAGACCGAAAAGACCGCATTGCTGATCGAGCTTTTGGACAAGCACCGCGATGACCGCGCGCTGGTCTTTGCCCGAACGAAATGGGGATCGGAAAAACTGGCCAAAGCGCTCGACAAGGCCGGCTTCGCGGTCGAGGCAATCCACGGGGACAGACGTCAGAATGCCCGCGATCGCGCGATAAAGGCGTTTAAAGCTTCCGATCTGCGGGTCCTGGTGGCCACGGATGTCGCGGCGCGTGGTCTCGACATTCCGGATGTGAACCACGTCTACAACTACGAACTGCCCAACGTGCCAGAGGCCTACGTTCACCGGATCGGGCGCACCGCGCGGGCGGGCAAGGACGGAGAAGCCATCGCCTTTTGCGCGCCTGATGAGATGCCGTATTTGAAAGCCATCGAAAAGGCCATGAAAGCCGCGGTGGAGGTGGCCTCGGGGCGTCCGTGGGAGACACCGACCAGCGAAGAGGTTGGGGGTAAACCGAAGGGGCGATCGCGCCGCAGCGGACGACCTGGCCAAAGGCCTGGATCAAAGCCGACCGGGCAGGGCGGCAAACCCGGCCGCCCGCGCAAACGGCGTTAAGCGTAAAGCGATGGCACCCCAAGCTGGGCATGGATGTCGTTCACTTGTGTTGCATCCAGCCCAAAACCCCGGGCGAGTTTGTGCAGGTATTGCGCTTCTGCTTCGCTGTCTAGGTCGATGGCCAGAAGTGACACCGCATAGATCTGCGGACCCATGCCTTGCGGCGTCTGACCCACCAGCGCGTCCACATCGACAGGTGCGCGCATTTCAGCTTGAACGAAGGCGGCCTCTTCCTGATCGACATCGCCACCCAATTGGCCGATCAGTTTTTCCTGTTCGGCGTCGTCCAGCTCTCCGTCGGATTTCGCGGCCTGGATCATGGCCTTGAGCATCAGCGCGGCTGCGGCCTCCTGATCGGCGGTCGGTTCAATCTCGGGTTCGGGCGTCTCGTCAAAAGCCGAATTCAGAACCGTGCCAAAATCTGCATTGTTGCTGGCAGGGCGGTTGCCCATCTGTCCGGTGAGGCCGCCCAGAAGGCCACCTGCACCCGCCACACCCGCAAGACCGCCCAGCATGTTTTGCAGACCACCGCCACCACCTTGCGTGCCGCCGAGGCTTTCCAAAAGCCCGCCGAGGCCGCCACCTTGGCCGGCACCCGCCCCGCCGAGAAGACCGCCCAGCATGTCCTGCACCCCGCCGCCCGCACCCGCCGAGTAAGGCTGACCTGTGCCGGGAGATCCGGCATTTAGACCGCCCAGAAGCCCACCAAGCCCGCCGCCGCTGCCCGAGCTGCCCGAGCGGTTCATCATACGGCTGGCCCCTTTGGCCACGGCCACACCGATGGCGACTTTTGCCAGTGTTCTCATCAGGCTCATCTTCTGACACCTCCCGCTTTCAGAATCAGTCAAGGACGATCTTGCCACAGTTTTTATCGCTTTAGGCAAAAAGGAGGCGCATCAGGTGCCGCAGAAGGTGGCGGGTACGATTTCGTCGGTGGTCGGCGGACGTTGCAGATCGGTGAAGGACGGATTTACTTCGAAGGGTTTTGCCACCGCTGCCATCATGCGCTCGAAAGGTGCCATGTCCCCCGCCACAGCCGCCTCGATCATCTGTTCGATCCGGTGGTTGCGCGGGATGAGGACGGGGTTTGCCGAGGCCATCACCGCCTCTGGCGCGCCCTCGCTTTGAAGCCGCTTGGCCCATCTTGCAGTCCATTCATCGAAGGTGTCGCGCTGAACAAAGTGATCTCGCGCAGTCCCCGTTCCCAGTGCGCGGAAAGTGTTGGTGAAATCCGCACCATCCTCTTGCATCAGGGCCAGAAGTGCTTCGATCAAAGGCTGGTCCGCTGAAGTTGCATCCTCCAGTCCGATCTTGCGACCGAAACGCCTGACCCAAGCCGCTTGCAATTGCGCCGGCATGGCATGGACGATCTTTGTGGCATCCTGGACCGCCACATCCCTGTCCTCGATCTGCTGTATTAGTGCTGTCGCGAATTGCGCCATGTTCCAGACGGCGATCCGGGCCTGGTTGCCGAATGCATAGCGCCCAATCTGATCGATCGAGCTGAAAACGCGCGCCTCATGATAGTTGTCCATGAAGGCGCAGGGGCCGTAGTCAATTGTCTCACCGGAGATCGTGCAATTGTCGGTGTTCATTACGCCATGGATGAACCCAACCGACATCCATGCCGGGATCAGTTCCGCTTGTGCCGCAGCGACCGCTTCCAGCAGACCCAATGGTCCGTCAGCGTTCGGATAATGTCTTTTGATGGCGTAGTGCGTTAGTGTACGCAGTTCATCGATCTGGCCACGATGGGCAAACACTTCGAACGTGCCCACGCGCAGGTGGCTTGCTGCGATACGGGTCAGTACGGCACCGGGCAGCGCACCCATCTCGCGGTAGACCGTGTCACCTGTCGCCACTGCCGCGAGGGCCCGCGTTGTCGGGATGCCCAGTGCGTGCATCGCCTCGCTGACCACATATTCGCGCAGAACAGGCCCAAGCCAGGCGCGGCCATCGCCCATGCGGGAATATGGCGTAGGGCCAGAGCCCTTCAGTTGGATGTCGCGGCGGTTGCCATCCGTGCCGATCACTTCGCCCAGAAGGATCGCACGGCCATCACCCAATTGCGGGTTGAAGCTGCCAAACTGATGGCCTGCATAAAGCTGGGCAAGTGGTGTTGCCCCCTCAGGTACCGCGTTGCCGGCGAAGACCGCCGCAATGTCAGTCGCATCCGCTGCGCTGATCCCAAGGCCATGCGCGAGATCATCGTTGAAGGCCAAGATCCGCGGCGCACTCACCGGCGTCGGCGGCAATTGCGTGTAGAATTGCGGCGGCAGGCGGGCATAGGAATTGTCGAAGGGGATGTGCAGTGTCATGCCCCAGATATAGGCCGGTGAGGATCGGGGTACCAGCGCATCCCCTTGGAATCCCGCCGCGCGCGCTATGGTTTATCTCTTACTACTCGGATGGAGAAAAACCATGGCCACGTCCAATTATGTCGGGATGCAGCTTCGCGACCGCCCTGAATTCACCAACAAGCCCAAACCTCTGACCTTTCCGCCGGATGCGACGGTCTCGGAAGCCGTTGACGCGATGTGCGCCAAGAATTTCGGATCTGTTGTGGTGGTCGACACCGACGACAAGGTGATCGGCGTCATGACCGAACGGGACATCATGCGCAAGCTCGTGCATCAGGGGCTTGATCCCAAATCGACCAAGCTGACCCAGATCATGACGCACGATCCTCGCGTGGCGAGGGAAACCGACGATGTGGTGGACTGGTTGCGGATTATGTCGAATGACCGGTTCCGCCGTCTGCCCGTCGTCGATGATCAGGGCCGCATCAAGGCTGTTTTCACCCAAGGCGATTTCGTCAGCTACACTTGGCCGGACCTTGTGTATCAGGCCACGCAAATGGCAAAGGCCTCAATCGGGCGCAATTATGCCGTCTGGCTGATCGGCGGTGGTATCGGGCTTTATACCCTTCTGATGATACTGGTCGTACGCTCGCTCTAGAGCGGGCGGGTCATCAACTGATACTTGTCGCGCAGGCGAAATCCGCTGCGCGCATATAGACGCTGGGCAGCATCGTTTTCAGTGCTGACTTCCAGGTGCAGGGCCCGCAGGCCTCCCTTTGCCAAGGCAAGCGGCAGGCTGTGCAACACTTCACCCGCGATCCCGCGTTTGCGCACGCCGGGCCGGATGTAGAGTTCGTCCACGAAACCATCCATGCCGCCGAATTCGATGGACCAACCAAAGCAGATCACAATGTATCCGATGGGCGCTTTGGCCGGACCGACGAGGTAGACCACCCCAAGGGGCGAGCCTTCGAGCAGCGGCGAGATGGCGGCTGCCCGGCTTTCCTCGGTTGTCTCCAACCCTTCTTCAGTATGAAAGGCCGTGACAAGTGGCATCAGGACGGCCGCGTGTTCGGCTTTGGCCAGGGTAAGCTGCGCACTCATAACCGACCCAGCCTTTCGGTCAGCAGATCAAAGAAGGCGTCCGCGTCGAGATCCCCGATGAAGGTTGCATTGGGTGCTCGGTCAGTGACACCCCACCAATCGGCGACCGTCATGCCCATCGTCAGGTTCGAGGTCGTCTCGACCTCCACGTTCACCGTCCGGCCCGAAAAGATCTCTGACCGGATCAGGTAGGCCGTCACGCAAGGGTCGTGCAATGGCGCCCCGGCGCTGCCGTATTTCTCCTTGTCGAAACGTTCGAAGAAATCGGTCATCTCGGCTGCTGCAACACCGGCGGCATTGCCAAGCGCCCGAAATGCATCGTTGCGCGGCTTTGTAACGAGCGCCTTATGCGTGACATCCAGCGGCATAATAACGATATCAACGGCGCTTTTCATAACGATATCAGCGGCTTTTGGATCGACGTAGATATTGAACTCCGCCGTAGGTGTGATGTTGCCCACTTCGAAATAGGCCCCGCCCATCAACACGATTTGCTGGATTTTGTCTGCGATATCAGGCGCGCGGGTCAGGGCTGTGGCGATATTTGTGAGCGGTCCAAGCGGGCACAGCGTGACCGTTCCACCTGGCTCATTTCGCAGTGTCTCAATGATGAATTCGACCGCATGCGCGTCTTGCAACGGCATCGTCGGATCCGGCAAAACCGGGCCATCCAACCCCGTCTTGCCATGCACATGTTCTGCCGTAACCAGTTCCCGATCGAGCGGTCGGTCACAGCCCGCATACACTTTGACGTCTGGCCTTCCGGCCAATTCGCAGACGATCCGGGCGTTCTTCGCCGTCAGATGCAGGGGTACATTCCCGGCGACTGCGGTGATGCCCAGAACCTCAATCTCATCCGGGCTCGCCAGTGCAAGAAGGATCGCAACAGCGTCATCCTGTCCAGGATCGGTATCGATGATGATCTTGCGTGGGGGCATGTGGGGCCTTCGATGTTGCGGCGATGCGCTCGCGTATCATGGGGCCGGGACGGTGCCAACAGGCGCGCGCCGGCAACTTCCCGCTTGACCGGTGCGGGTCAGGCCGGGGATGCTGGACGCGTCAATTTCAGGACCGATTTCATGCATCGTCTTTTTGCCTTTCTGCTCTTCTGTGTTGGCCTTCCTGCCGTGGCCGCACCCGAATGCACCCCGCATCCCGAGTTTCGCGCGGCGGACTTTTCCGCCCCGATCACCGATCTTGGGGATCGCAATGGTTTCCCGGCTGAATTTGAACTGATCCGCCTCGGCATCCAGACGATCATCCGCTACTATGACCACCCGAACGAGACGATCCCCTGCAAAACGCTCACCCCGCCCGAGACGGACTTTCTGATCCGCAACGGGTTCAGTGTCGCCGTGGTGTTCCAGCACAATAACGACCGGCCCATGACGTTCTTGCAGGGTGACCGAGGTCGCAAGGATGCCGCTCGGGCACTGGAGCTTGCTGCTGCCAATGGCCAGCCTTCGGGCAGCGCGATCTATTTCGGGGTCGATGGTGTGGATGAGGCGCTGAAAGGCGCAAGCTGGCAATACGGTCGCAACAAAGGCGCGCCTATCTCAGGCGGGCAAGCCGCTGAGATGGCTGGGCGGATGGGACGCGGTCCCTTCGACAAGCATCGTGAGTTCTACGAGATCTACCGGACGCGTTACGCAGAGTTCTTCCAGACACCGCCCAATGCGACCCCGCCCGAGGCAATCCTGCCCTACATACGTACCTATTTCGAGCAGATCGCAGCTGTCTTTGCCGAGCATACGGCCCGGACCGGTCAAAGTTACCGGATAGGAGGCTACGGCAGCGGGCTTGTCTGTGACTTCGTGCTGGAACGGGGGCTCGTGGATTTTTGCTGGCTGGCGCAATCGACGGGATGGCCGGGGTACAAGGATTTTCTAACCTCGGGTCGTTGGTCGCTAGAACAGCAGCTCGTCACCACTTGCCGCGACTGGCCGCGCAAATCCGGCGGCCCGGTCAGCCTTGATTTCAACCGTGTCGCAGATGGTCGCCCAGACTTTGGCCAATGGAACGAACCTGGCCCGCGCAGTCGAAGCTACACTGCACCCATCCGCAAATCGGGCGTCAGTTGCTACCCTGACTAGCCTTTTCATCGGCTTTCACCGCATCCCAAAGCGCGTCCATTTCCGCCAGATCACTCTCCTCGGGTTGCCTCCCGCGTGCGGCCAGTCGTGCCTCGACCGCCTCGAAGCGCCGCGTGAATTTGGCGTTGGTTTTGCGCAAGGCCTCTTCCGGGTCGATCTTCAGATGCCGCGCAAGGTTTGCCATGACAAAGAGCAGATCGCCAAACTCTTCCGTGATTTCGTCCTGGCTCAGCCGATCTCGTGCCTCGACCAATTCGGCTGCTTCTTCAGCGATCTTATCGATCACTTCATCGGTCGAGGGCCAGTCAAAGCCCACCCGCGCCGCGCGCTTTTGCAGCTTTACCGCGCGCAATAGCGCTGGCAGGTTCGTTGCAACACCGTCGAGCGCGCCGCCCTGCGCTTTGCCAGCGCGCTCGGCGGCCTTGATCGTCTCCCAATCCAAGGTCTGCTGATCGGCAGATTTCTCGCGCGTGTCATCGCCAAAGACATGGGGATGTCGCGCAACCATCTTGTCGGAAATCGCGGTCACAACGGACTTGAACGAAAAATGGCCGGCCTCTTCTCCAATCGCCGTGTGATAGACCGTTTGCAGCAAGAGATCCCCCAACTCCCCCTCAAGTTCTGTCCAATTCCCGCGCTCGATGGCGTCGGCGACCTCGTAGGCCTCCTCGATTGTGTATGGTGCAATCGTCTGAAACGTTTGTTCGATATCCCAGGGGCAGCCCGTCTGCGGATTGCGCAGGCGCTGCATGATTTCCAGCAGACGTTCGATGCCTGCCTCCCGATCGTGGATCAGATCATCCATTGCAGCCCCCCTCGTTTTTCGATTGAGTGGCATGTGACGCATCCCCGGCAGAGGAGTCCAGACATGGCGATCATCAACCGCATCGGCGAATTCGGCCCCGAGATCACGAAGTGGCGGCAAGCGCTGCATCAGATCCCGGAACTGAGCTTTGACTGCCCAAAAACCGCGACCTTCATCGCCGAGCGGCTGAAAGAGATCGGCGTGGATGAAATTCACGAAGGCATCGCCCAAACCGGTCTTGTTGCCATTGTCGAAGGACAGGGTGAGGGGCCGACGATCGGTCTGCGTGCTGATTTCGACGGGCTTCCCATCACCGAACTGACGGAACGCGACTACAAAAGCCAACACGAGGGGAAGATGCATGCCTGCGGCCATGACGGACACACGGCGATGTTGCTTGGGGCTGCGAAGTACCTGGCAGAGACCCGCAATTTCAAGGGTAAGGTCGCGCTGATCTTTCAACCGGCCGAGGAAAATGGTGGCGGCGCGGGTGTCATGGTCGAGGAAGGGATTATGGACCGTTTCGACATTGGCGAAGTTTACGCGATCCACAACGTGCCGGGTTTGGAGTTTGGCCAGTTTTTCACGACCCCCGGTCCGATCATGGCAGCCGTTGGCACGTTCACGGTGCATATTGATGGTCGCGGTGGGCATGGGGCGATGCCACATGACACCGCAGATCCGGTTGTCGCTGCCTGCGGTATGGTCCAGGCGATCCAAACCATCGTCAGCCGAAACCACAATACCCAGCAGGATCTGGTCGTTTCCGTCACTCAGATCCATACCGGGACAGTCGATAACGTGATCCCGTCGACAGCGATGATTAACGGGACGATCCGCACCTTCGAAAAAGACGTGGCGGACATGGTCAAAAAGCGGATGGCCGAAATCATCGAAGGGCAGGCGACAGCTTATGGTGTGGAGGCTCGGTTGGACCTTGTCGATCACTACCCGGCCACGGTGAACACGCCAAAACAAACCGCCTTTGCAGCCAATGTGGCGCGGGATCTGGTGGGGGCGGCTGCGGTAACGGACGACGTGGAGAAGGTCACTGGGGCCGAAGACTTCGCCTATATGCTCGAAGCGCGGCCCGGGTCCTATCTGTTTCTTGGCGCAGGGCCCGGGGCGGGGCTGCATCACCCGGAATACAACTTCAACGATGAGATCGGGCCCATCGGTGCCTCATTCTTTGCGCGTCTGGTGGAGACGGCGCAGCCCGTCGCCCGCTGATGGCGCTGGAAGATGCCAAGACCCAGATGGATCACGCCTTTACACGCGATGATCCGCGTGGCCCATCGTTTGAGTTGACGTTTGCAGGCGCAACATCCTTTCTGCGCCGCCGCTACACCAAGGATCTGACCGGCGTGGACATCGCCATCACCGGTGTGCCCTTCGATCAGGCGGTAACGAACCGCCCCGGCACGCGCCTAGGTCCCCGCGCGATCCGAGAAGCCTCTAGTCTGCAGGCACCCGATCCGCCCTACGGTTGGCCCTTTGACGTCCTGAGCGAGCGGGTGCTCGTGGACTACGGCGATCTGCCTTTCGACTACGCCAAGATTTCTGAATTCCCGCAGGCACTTACCGCGCATATATCATCCATTCTTGGAATAGGGGCCGCCAGCGTAGTGCTCGGAGGTGATCATTACATCAGCTTTCCAATCCTGCGTGCCTATGCCGAAAAGTATGGACCCATGAGCCTCATCCAGATCGACGCGCATACTGACACCTGGCCGGACGACGACATGGAGCGGATCGACCACGGCACCATGTTCTACAAGGCGGTGAAGTCCGGCATCGTGGATCCTGCAACCTCTGTTCAGATCGGCATCCGCACAACAAACGCCGATACTCTTGGCGTCAATATCATCGACGCAGCAGAGGTGCACAGGATCGGCCCTGACATGGTTGTCTCGCGCGCCAAAGAGATCGTTGGGCAAAACCCTGTCTATCTCAGTTTTGACATTGACGGGCTGGATCCGGCCTTTGCCCCCGGCACGGGCACGCCGGTTTGGGGCGGACTTTCCAGCGGGCAAGCGGCTGCGATCCTGCGCGGCCTCGCTGGCATCAATATCATGGGCGGCGATGTTGTGGAGGTATCACCCCCCTTCGACACGACCGGGGCCACGGCCGTCGCGGGTGCCCATGTCGCCACTGAAATCTGCTGCCTTCTCGGCTGGAGGATGCGTGACGGTGCCTAAGAACCAACCGATCAGCGGTAATGACCTCGCGCGTTTTTCGGGGCCGAACACCTTCATGCGCTTGCCTCAGGCAAACGATCTGGGTGGGCTCGATGTGGCCGTTGTCGGTGTTCCTACGGATATCGGCACATCCTGGCGCTCGGGCACGCGCTTCGGGCCAAAGCAGGTGCGCGCGGAATCCGCGATGATCCGGCCTTATAACGTCCAGACAGGGGCCGCCCCTTTTGACACCCTTCAAGTGGCGGATGTAGGTGACATGGCGATCAACACCTTTTCGCTGTCGGACACGCTGACGATCATACGTGACAGCTACAAAGCGATCATTGCTCATGACGTGCGCCCGATGACCATAGGGGGGGACCATTCGATCACACTGCCCATCTTGCGCGCGGCCGCTGAAAAGCATGGGCCGTTGGCCTTGGTGCATGTTGATGCCCATGCCGACGTCAATGAACATATGTTCGGCGAGCGGGAAACACATGGCACTGTCTTTCGCCGTGCCCATGAAGAAGGGCTGATCAACCCTCAGAAAACCTATCAAATCGGCCTGCGCGGTACGGGTTACACGGCGGATGACTTCAAAGAGGCCGCCGCTTGGGGCTTTCAGCAGTGGCTGGCAGCTGATTTATGGCACCGCCCGCTGGATACGCTCGGCGGTGAGATCCGTCGCGACATCGGGCAAGAGACGCCGACCTATGTCACGTTCGACATTGACAGTCTTGATCCCGCTTATGCCCCCGGCACCGGCACGCCAGAGATTGGCGGACTGACTACACCCCAGGCTCTACAATTGATCCGGGGGCTGCGAGGGCTCAACATCGTAGGCTGCGATCTGGTCGAGGTTTCACCGCCCTACGATCCTTCCGGCAATACTGCGCTGACGGGGGCGAATATTCTTTATGAACTCTTATGTGTCTTTCCAGGGGTCGCATACCGCTGACCCCCGATAGACAGAGCACAAGAAAAAAATGAGGTGGAATAGCATGCTGGGCTGGCTTCTTCTAATCGTTGTCGTGGGCGCGATGCTTTACTTCCGACTTGCCCCGACAGAGCCTTCGAAGTGGCATCAGCCAGTGGAGGCGACCCAGAACGAAGACCGCGAAGGCGGCGCCATCAGGGTGGTCGAAGCCGACGCTGCGACGCTGGCACGCATCGACGAAACTGCCCGCGCCTTGCCGCGCACCACGCCTGTCGCCGGGTCGGTGGACGACGGCCGGATCACCTATATGACCCGTTCGTTCGTCTTCGGATTTCCCGATTTCACGACGGTTGAACTGCGGGACGGAGAGATACGCATGCATGCCCGCCTGCGCTTTGGCCGTTCAGATTTTGGGGTCAATCGCGCGCGATTGGAGAAACTGGTGGCCGCTGCCCAGCGATGAACTGAGACAGCCCTCCTGCACCTCGCGCCACATGGGTGAATTCAGTGACATCTGGCATTGCGCCATGAACATGCGCCCGTCGACCTGCAGGCAAATGGTTTCGCCCAGCTCAATCCGGCTGCCCGTCTTGTCTGTACAATAACACTCCACCGTCTTGCCACCGGGCCCCGTAACATCCGCAAAAACCGCGGAATTCAACAGGAGAAATATTGCGATTGCTCTAAACATGGCAGAAAAGCTACCACAAGCGGTGGCCTTGACCAAATTCAAATCATCAACCAAACGACCTTCATGATCCCAACCGAGCGTATGAGCCAAATAACAGAGCGTTTTGAATTTCTCGAAGCGGCAATGGCCGATGGCGCAGCTGGCGCGGACATCGCAACGCTGGCCAAGGAATATTCTGATCTAAAACCTGTGGTGGACCAGATCCGATCCTATCAACAGCTTCTGGCCGATCTGGGAGAGGCTGAAGAGATGCTGGGTGATCCCGACATGGCCGCGCTCGCGCAAGAGGAACTGCCGACGATCAGGGCGGCCATTCCGGAGGCTGAAGCGGCTTTGCAACTTGCGCTTTTGCCCAAGGACGCAGCGGATGCAAAGCCTGCGATGCTGGAAATCCGACCGGGCACGGGCGGGGACGAGGCCGCACTTTTTGCGGGCGATCTGCTGCGCATGTATCAACGCTATGCCGAGGAACACGGCTGGCGCTTTGAGATCATCGAGGAACAGCTGACGGAACTGGGCGGTGTCAAAGAGGTGGTGGCCCACATCACCGGAACAAATGTTTTCGCCCGGCTGAAATTCGAATCTGGTGTGCACCGTGTCCAGCGGGTGCCTGCGACAGAAAGCGGAGGTCGTATTCACACCTCTGCGGCCACCGTCGCCGTGCTGCCCGAAGCCGAAGAGGTGGACATTCATATCGATCCGAACGACCTGCGCATCGATACGATGCGATCTTCGGGGGCTGGGGGCCAGCACGTCAACACGACCGATTCTGCCGTACGCATCACCCATGAACCTTCGGGCATCGTCGTCACCAGCTCCGAGAAATCCCAGCACCGCAACCGCGAGATTGCCATGCAAGTCCTGCGCGCGCGACTTTATGATCTGGAACGCAGTCGTGTCGACAGCGAACGCAGTGCAGACCGAGCTGCTCAGGTGGGATCCGGAGATCGTTCGGAACGGATCCGCACCTATAACTTCCCGCAGGGACGCATGACGGATCACCGTATCAACCTAACGCTCTACAAGCTTGATGCCGTGATGGCGGGTGATCTCGATGAGGTGATCGATGCCCTGACCGCCGATGACCAAGCCCGCAAACTTGCGGAGATGGGCGCGTGACGGCCGCCGAGGCCATGGTGGCTGCGACCGCCCGGTTGCGGGCCGCAGGGGTGCCCGATCCCGCGCGTGATGCGCGGATTCTGCTGGCCCATGCGGCGCAAGTTGATGCGGCCCGCGTGACGCTGATTGCCCCGGAAGATATCGCGCCTGAGATTGAGGAGCGCTTTGAAAAGCTGATCTCGCTTCGGGCGGTGCGTGTACCGGTGTCGCACCTGATCGGAGAGCGTGAGTTTTATGGCCGTAGCTTTAAGGTCAGCAGCGAAGTGCTTGACCCAAGGCCAGAAACCGAAACGCTGATTGAGGCTGCGCTGGCCGAACCCTTTGGACATCTTCTGGATCTTGGCACGGGATCTGGCTGCATTCTTGTCACGCTCTTGGCTGAAAGAGACCGCGCCACCGGAACGGGTGTCGATATGAGCGCGGCCGCCTGTCTGCAGGCCAGCGCCAATGCCGTTTTGAATGGCGTCGCCCCACGCGCCGAAATTCTGCAATCTGACTGGTTTTCGGCCGTCACCGATCAGTTCGACTTGATCGTGGCCAACCCGCCATATCTTGCGGCTCATGAGATGCACGGCGTCGCACCTGAGTTGCGCGATCACGAACCCCGAATGGCACTCACCGACGAGGGCGACGGACTGTCTGCCTACCAGGTCATTGCCTCGGGTGCGCAAAAGCATCTGGTGCCTGGTGGGCGGGTGCTGGTGGAAATCGGTTGGACGCGAGGCCCCGTGGTCTGTGAGATCTTTAAAAAGGCCGGGTGGACCTGTCTTGATCTGCTGCCCGATCTCGACGGACGCGACCGCGTTGTGCAGGCTCGTTTGCGCTAGCCGTGTCAAAAAGGCGCGAGAGACTGCACAAAATATATAAAAACGCGCATTTGCCCTTGCTCAAAGCCGGATCGCATGCATATTCAGAACTATCCGGTCGGTATGTTGGTCCCTGACACATCCCGGATCAAGCCGAAACAATCGCATAACGGGCCAGCACGCAATTGATGGCGTGCCCCGCGATCAGCAAAAACTGCACGAAAGCTGAACTGAATTCATGAAATCTTCGAGATCAAGGTCACGCTCAAAGGGCAACCGCAACCGCTCGAATGCTGGCGGCAACGTTATCAATCGCGTCTTCGACAGCTCGGGTCCAGAAGGCAAGGTGCGCGGCACACCCCAGCAGATCATTGATAAATACAATCAACTTGCCCGTGACGCGCAATTGTCCAATGACCGGGTCGCCGCTGAAAACTTTCAGCAACATGCAGAACATTATTTGCGCCTGCTCAGCGAAGCGCAGCGTGAGGTCGAGGCCCGCCGGGAAGAGCAGGAGCGTCAGAACCGCGAACGTCAGGCCGAACGCGATCGCGACCGCGCTGCCCGACAAGAACAGGATTCACAGCCGCAGTCACAGCCCCAGCCCGACCCGACCCAGTCGCCCCAACCGGACGTGGTGGTTGATACGGGCATTGTGGATGACGATGGCGACAGTGGCCTTGTGGAGACGCCAGAAAGTCAACCCAAGCCGAAGCCCAAGCAAGCGCGCGCCCGCACCACCAGAAAGCCGAAGGCTGAAAAGACCGATAAAACGCCCGATCAGCCGGACAACAACGCCCCAGAAGCGGCAGAGTAACGATCTAAGGTGCCGCTACGGCTCGGGCCAATGCGCAAAACGCTTCCAATTCGACCTGTTCTGCCCGCTCGGTCGGTGGGATGCCGACAGCCTTCAGCCGTTCTTCGATGTCCGGCGCTAGACCTCGCAAAGAGGCTCGCAACATCTTGCGCCGCTGGTTGAAAGCGACCGCGACAACACGTGACAAGACGGCCGCATCCGCCTCGAATCTTGGTGCGGGCAGGGCGGCCAGATGCACCACAGCACTCGAAACCTTTGGAGGCGGGGTAAACGCGTCTGGCGGCAACTGCATGGCAATCCTCACCTCCGCGCGCCATTGGGCCAGCACGGCAAGCCGCCCGTAGGCCTTTGATCCGGGTCGGGCGACAATACGCTCCGCCACTTCCCGCTGGAACATCAATGTAAGCGTTTCCCAAAATGGCGGCCAAGTAGGGGGGGTCAGCCAGCGCACCAGCAATTCCGTCCCGACATTGTAGGGCAGGTTTGCCGCGATCTTTATTGGAGGTACCAGATGGACAAGTGGATCGATGGCCAGCGCATCACCCTGCAGCACCTCCAGCCGCCCTCCATAGGCCGCAGCGATCTCCTGAAGAGCCGGTAGGCAGCGCGGGTCTTTTTCGACTGCAAGCACCTTGCGCGCTCCTTCCGCCAAAAGACCGCGTGTCAAACCGCCAGGTCCCGGACCAATCTCCAGCACATCGCATCCCGTCAGTTCACCGGCCTGCCGCGCGATCTTAGCGGTCAGGTTCAGATCCAAGAGGAAATTCTGCCCCAGCGATTTCTTTGCCGAAAGCCCATGCGTGGCAATGACCTCGCGCAGGGGGGGCAGGCCATCGATTGTGCTCATCCCCCTGCCATCTTCCAGGCCATGCGCAAGGCTTCGATCATGCTTGTCGGGTTCGCAATACCGCGCCCCGCGATATCGAACGCCGTCCCGTGATCGGGCGACGTGCGTATAAAAGGCAGGCCCAGCGTGGTATTGACGCCCTTGTCGAAATCCAGCGTCTTGATCGGTATCAGCGCCTGATCGTGATACATCGCAATGACCGCGTCGTATCCCTTGCGCGCCTCGGTGTGAAACAGGGTGTCGGCAGGCCAGGGCCCAGTCACCTTCAAGCCGTCGCGTGCCATGTCTGCGATCAATCCCGCGATCCAGTCGCCTTCCTGTCGCCCCATGGTTCCGCCTTCGCCCGCATGGGGGTTCAGCCCTGCCACCGCGATGCGCGGATCATCGATCCCAAAGCGGCGGGTCAGATCAATCGCCGTGATCTGGATCGTTTCGCGCAGAAGCGCAGGTGTCAGGACCTCTGGCACATCTTCAAGGGCGATATGGATCGTGGCCGGCACCACCCGCAGCCTGTCGGAAGCAAGCATCATGACAGCCCGCCCGGACCCGGTCAGTGCCTCAAGGAATTCCGTATGGCCAGGATAGTGAAATCCTGCCCCGTCAATCAGGACCTTCTTGTTGATGGGAGCCGTGCAGAGGGCTGATGCCTCATCAACCTGGACCAGTTCGACCCCGCGACGGATGGCCGCGATCACGCCTTCCGCATTGGACAAATCCGGTTTGCCAGGAACCGCCGCTGCCGCAAAGGGAATGGACATGACCGGCATCGCGTCGCGCATGCCAGCGGTATCCGCCATATCTGAGATCACCTGGAAGGGCGTGCCGACCGGCAAATGTGCCGGATCGCCAAGCCACACAAACGGGATGACGTCGCGCAATGCATCCCAGGCCTTGGCCGCGATCTCTGGTCCGATACCTGCCGGGTCGCCACAGCTGACGATCAGCGGGGCTGGCATCAGAATCGGACGATCCGCGCCTCGGACCGCAACTCTTCCAGAAGGCTGTCAGAGAAGCCCTGCAAACGCTGTCCGCGCAATTGATTGGCGATCTGTCCCCGGTCGACATCTTCCTCGACAACGCCGGTGCGACCGCAAAGCATCAAAAAGACGAGTGTCCTTCCATCTGCGCGTGTCAGGTTTGTTGACACTTCACCGGGATCGAGCTTCGCAAGTTCAATCGCAATATCCTCTGGGATCTCCGATGGTGGCAGGCTGCCGCGTTCCAGCACCTCTTCCGGCTGACCTTGTGCTACCCCGTAAAGATCGTCGCACACGTCCACTTGCGTCTTCAATCGTTTAGCGGCTGCCAGTGTCTGCTCGGTCCGCCCTCCGTCTATGTAGTAGGCGGCATATTCGATGGCGGCATAGCTGGGCGTTGGAGTGCTCGTTTCCTCGAGCGCGCGCAGCTGGAACAAAGCGATGGCGTTCGGGATAGGCAGTGGGTCCGTTACTTCACCCGGCGCGAGGCCAAGGATGACCGAACGCAAACCTGGGGGCAGTTGGTTCACCGGTGTCCATGGCAACCGACCGCCCGCATTGCGCGATCCCGATGCAGAAAACTGCCGTGCGAAAGATTCAAACTCCGCGAAGCTTGCCGCCTGTGAGGCACGTTCGGCTCTGGCCTGCGCTTGCGCCAGACCCTGCGCCGGAGCAGGAATGATAATCTCTGACAAAAGCACCCGCAGGCCTGTCGGGTTGGTCGTCGCCGCAAGGGCCCGATCAATCTCTCGTTCGCTTATTTGCACGCGCGATCCATAGCGCGCCCGGATATACTCCCGCCAGATCGCATTGACCGAAACGAAATCCCGCAGCGTTTCGGGCTCTACCCCTGCGCGCCCAAGCGCCTGCTGGAATTCTTCAAGGCCCAGATCCCCACGTGCGGCGAACTCGGTTTGTGCTTCGATCAGCTCTTCATCGGTCAGCGTCAGGCCAAGTCGGCGTGCCTCTGCCACGCGCAACCGGTCGTCGATCAGCGCGTCCAGAATGCTTTTCCGGCTAGCCCCCGGCGCGTTCAACACCTGGAAGAGACGAACGCGCTGCTGGATCTCGAATTCGGTGATGATGCTGTCATTTACCCGCGCGGCCGGATCGAACAGACCCTGCGCCGTGCCTGGCAGCGCCATGATCAGCGCAAGGCAAAGCCCTAAGAAACAGTGTGTCAAAGCCGCCCGTGTCATCTTGCCTAATTCCCGCATGATCTTTGATACTTTTCGGTTCCGTTACTAACAGCAAAGCCCTTGAGCGCCACTGTAAATCCTAAGTCGGTCGAGGGCTCAAGACTTGTCGAAGACGTATAGCGCCGGATCACCGAAAGGCCCACCGAGACGCATTCGTTATTGTAGGTCACACCAAGCCCAGCCCGGGCCGACCTGCCGTCTTCCAGGTCATAGCGCCAATCGACGCTTGCATCCCAATGCCGGTCGAGAGCGAACGTGCCTGCCAGAGCCAACTCACTTGTCCGGTCGGCGCGTTCTTCCTCGGGATCGGCTCCGAGCCAGAGGTAGCTGCCGCCTACATCGACGCGCTTTGTTGCCCAGGATCCGCGGACCTCGGCCTTGGAAAAGTCGAAGCTTTCGTTGAAAAGCGTGCGGGCCGACACCGCCAGACCGTTCTGTAGCTTCATCTGACCTGCGACCAAGAAATCGGTGGTGCTGCCCGACAGACCGGAGGTCGTCGTAAAGTCGTCATCGGCTTCGTCGCGCAGGACCTGCCCAATTGTCAGGTTTGCTTGCCAGCTCTCCGGTGCGATCCGGGCCCAGTTTACGCCCAGGGCGACGGCCGCCCCCAATTCACGCCTGTCTGCTGACGGAAAACGCGACAGGGACAGAAGATTGCCTTCGTCGAATTCCACGCGCGTGCTTTCCTCGTTCGGCACATCCAGCGCAGACCCGCCCGTCCAGCCTGCCTGAACAACCGGCTCTAGATATTGCATCGCACCGTTTTCTTCGCGCCGCATCAAGGGATAGCGCAGGGTGATCGCTGCACGCGGGAACGTGCCTGCATCGGCATTGGGGAAGTTCGGGTCCTGCTTGACCTCGAACGCGTCGATCGCCACACCAAGCTCAGTGTGGGCGCGCACACCGGCAAATGTGAAGGTGCGCAACCAACTCAGATCGGCACTCAGCCGTACAATGTCGGCACCATCCGAAATGTCGTCGAAATCTGGTCCATCGGTCAGAAGTGAGGACCGCCTGAAATGCGAATGCGCGTTCAGGGCAAGTCGAACCTCGCCCCCGATCTGCCGCGGAAAGACCCGCTGCTCATAGATCGCGTTCAGAACATTTGTTGGCAGGATGGCATTTTCCTCGTTGTCCCGCAGGGTCTTGAAGTTGGTGGCTCCGAACGAAATATACTGATCGCGCCGCGCTCGGCTGATTTGGATTGCACTGTCGAGCCGGTCTTTCTCGGAATAGCCGTAATCCTTTAGATAGGCGTCGTCGGATGTCGTCTCTAGATCGAAATTCAACACGAAGTCGTTGCGCAGATCGAAGCGACCAAAGCCGAAGAGATATCCGCGCGTCTCGCCGGGGCGTTCGTCATCGCGGGTGTAAGCCCCGTTGAATTCTATCCGTCCGCGTCGAAAGGCCTGACGGTAGCGGAACTCTAGGGTGCGCGTGCGCCCCGACAGATAGGGTGTCAGCGTCAGATCCCTATGATCCCCCAGCTTGATGAAATACGGCACTTTCAGCCCCGTCCCAAGGTTCGAGGTCGTGCGCAGCCGGGGAAAAAGCACCCCAGTCGCACGGTCCAGCGTCGGGTCAGGCAGGCGCAGGCGCGGCAAGTAGAAGATCGGCACGCTGCGGATGCGGAATTGCGCACCGTCGAAATAAATTTGCTGTTCTTCCTGATCATGTACGACACGCTTCGCCCGGATCTGCCACAAGGGCGGGCGTGGATCGTTTCCGCAGATCCGGCAAGATGTCACCGCTGTTTTGTAAAGCTGCGTATAGCGGCCGTTCACCCGATTCATCTCAACCGAAGCAAGCTGCAATTGTTCGTTCAGCACCAGCCGCGCGCCGTTCAACAGGCCGTTTTGCAGGTCTCGGTCCAACTGGGCCGCATCAGCGAGAATGCGCACTCCCTCACCGTCATTGATCACAATGGGTCCGGTGATTGTCAGTTGTTCGCTGTTCTGGTCGTAACGGACGCTTTCGGCCTGCAGATATGTCTGACCTTGAAATGCCTCCACATTTCCGCGCGCTACCAGAACCCGGTCGCGCGTCACCTCGATTTCGTCGGCGATCAGTATGGCAGGCCGGTCTTCTTCTGGTGCTTCTTGCGCGGCAAGGTCATGTGGCAACGGCAACCAGAGCATCAAAACACAGAGAAGCTGCCGCATGATCCTAGCCGTCCTCCGCGTGCAACAGCAGGCCAAGCGCCAGGAAGATCGAAGCGAGTGGTGGCGCCCAAGCGGCCAGAAGGATAGGGATCTGACCGTTTTCCCCCAAGATCTGCGCAAAGCTGCGCACAAAGTAAAGGCCAAAGCCCAGCAGGACAGCCGACAGCACGGCAATGCCCGTGCCGCCGAAGCGGGTGTGCCGCATCGTGAAACCCGCCGCCACCAGCACCATAGCGACGAGGAAAAAGGGTCGCGCCAATTCCGCTTGAAACCAGACCTGATGGCGGCGCGAAGAAAAACCGGCCATCTCGAGCTGCCGGACGAAGTCAGGCAATTCCCAGATGGACACGATGGAAGGTGTCCCCAGGCTTTCGCGTATACGTTCCAGCGTCAGGGTCGAAGGGAGTGTCAGCGCATCATGGCGCACAGCGTTGGTCTCTGGGTTCAAGCCGGCGACCAGGGGCCAGACCTTCGCATCCCGCAATGACCAGCCTTCCGGTCCAAGTGCGGCGCTTCCCGCCTCGATCCGGCGGACGGGCCCACCATTTGGGGCATAGGCAATGAAGGTCACGCCATACAGCACCGAGGCATCCGCATTGGACCGCGCCGCCCGGATCACCGTTTGGCCCGCGGGTCCGCCTTGGCGCAACCACAGCCCGTCTTCCGACACCGCCAGAGCCGACGCGCCCCCTGTTCTGAAGCTTTCGGACAGCATTGCATAGCGTTTGGAGGTTGCCGCAACGATCGGGTTCAGGCTCGATACAGCCATCCCGCCGATCAAAAGCGCCACCAGCACCGGTGCAACCAGGGCTCGCATAGCCGAACGCCCCGCCGCGCGGGTAACGACCAACTCGGATGATCGTGCGAGACTGACAAACAGCGTCACCGTCGCCAGGATCATGATCAGCGGCAGGATTTCATTCAACGAGGCAGGCACGTTCAAAAGCGTCAGCCCCAGCCGTTGACCCATCGTGATGTCGAACTCCGAAAACCGGCGGGTCTGTTCGATCAGGTCGACCAGCACGATCAGCCCGAACAACACCGAAGTGATCAGCAGGAAGGCCATCAGGAAGCGGCGCGCAAAGTAGCGATGCAGGATCATGCAGGTGCGCTCCGCCAGATCCGCCACCAGCCCGGCCTTGCCGCAGTGCCCAACATGCCAAGCGCCAGCGTCAGGCCAATCAGGCTGGGCATGTACATCAGCGGCCAAAGCCACGCATCCTCCAACACGAAATCAATCAGCACCCCGCGCATCCCGTCGATGATCAGAAGAAGTCCAAAAGCAATCGCGATTTCACGCCAGACCCCAAAACGGGAATAGCCGCTGACCAACAGCGTCGCAAACCCGACCAGGGCCACGACCAGGCAGAAAAGCGGCTGCGCGAACCGGCTGTGCAACTCTTCGGCAATGGCGCCGCGGCTGGCGCCCGTTTGCTCGGAAATCTCATCCCAATTCTCAAGAAAGGCAAGCGACCGCAAATGCCGGATTGAAGCAAAACCGCCTGCAGCACTGTCCATCATGGGCAAGATGTCGAACGAAAAATCCTGGAATGTCGAGGTCGACAGCCGCTTGCCCGGCTCGCTCAAACGTTGCGCCAGCCCGTCCACCATAATCAGCGTCGTGCTGTTTTCGTCCCGCAGAAGATAGGCCTCGGCCGCCGTATACATCACCCGCTCGCTCGGGTTTCGACGATCCGAAAGGAATACATCGCGCAGCACGCCATCTTCACCGATTTCGCGGGTATAAAACGTCACATTCTCGGTCGGGCTTAGGAAAGTGCCTTCGGTCAATAGGCGCGAGGTGAGGTTTCGTGAAATCTCCGCCTCTCGCTCTGTCAGTTGCGCCTGCGCGGTCGGCACAAGCGTGTTTGTAAGAATCGCCATCATACTCGCCACAACCAGACCAAAGAGAAAAACGGGTCGCGCCAACCGCCAGGGCGATGCACCGGTTGCCAGCATGACCGTCAGTTCGCTTTCATTGTTCAGGCGGTTCGTTACATAGACGCTCGCGCAGAACGCGGCGATCGGCAATACGCGTGCGATCAGCGTCGGCAGGCTAAGTGCCGTAAACTCAAGGAAAACAAGCGCTGTCTGGCCATCGCCGATCAATCGATCAAACAGCACAACGCCCCGATTAATCCAGAAGATTGCCACAAGGACCAGTGCGCAAAAACCGAAAAGCCACAACATCTGCGACAGCATATAGCGGTCAATTCGCGCCAACCTTGTCCCCTGAATATGTGGCAGCTGCTCGTAATTCCTTGCAGACTAGCCCAAGGTGCGCCGGGGGAAAACTCGTTTCTGGTCACTTCCCTCCGGCCGCGTTAGGTGTATCCGGCAGCGACCACATCCAAGACAGGAGAGCACCATGACCAACGTGACCTCGATCCGATTTGGCGAAACCGATATCGAGGCGATAGCGGGGCAGGAGGGACGCGTCGCCATCCTTGTCGATACCGAAGGCAAGCTTGATCCGGCGGGTCGCCGGGTGAACCGGCTGACCCGCGGTACACTGGCTCGAATGGTCGATAGCAGCCGGTTTGAAAAGCTGGGCCAGGGCGAGGTGATCAGTCTTGGATTTCCCGCCGGTTTGAGCGCAGAGGCGCTGGATATCGTCAAGCTCGACCGCCGCCCGAGCCAGGCAGATGCCCGCAAGGCCGGTGCCGCCCTGGGCCGTCTGCGCGGAGAGTATGACATGCTGGTCCTGACAGGCAGCACCCGCCGCGCCGCTGACATGGCCTTTGGTATCGCTATGCGTGACTACCGCTTCAACGCGCACAAGACAAAGGCCGACCCCGCCAAGGGTGAGGTGACCCTCATGGCAAGCAAACCGGAAGACGTTGCGGCTGCGGCGGCCCCGCTGATGGCCATCGCCGATGGCGCCCACATGACCCGCGATTTGGTCAATGAACCTGCGAACATCCTCACCACAACCGAATTTGCCGACCGCCTCGCCGAGATGTCTTCGCTGGGTCTCAAGGTCGACGTGCTTGAAGAGGACGCGCTGGAAGAGCTTGGGATGCGCACGCTCTTGTCGGTGGGTCAGGGTTCAGACAGTCCTTCAAAGGTCGTCGTGATGGAATGGATGGGCGGCAAAAAGGGCGATGCACCGTTGGCGCTGCTCGGCAAGGGCGTGGTCTTTGACACCGGTGGTATCAGTCTCAAGCCTGCCGCTGGCATGGAAGACATGACCATGGATATGGGGGGCGCAGGCACCGTCGCGGGGACCATGCGCGCGCTGGCTCTGCGCAAGGCCAAGGCCAATGTGGTTGGCATCGTTGGTCTGGTTGAGAATATGCCCTCTGGAAACGCGACCCGCCCCGGAGACGTGGTTAGATCGATGAAGGGTGACACAGTCGAGATCATCAATACGGATGCGGAGGGCAGGCTCGTCCTTTGTGATATCCTTTGGTACGCGCAGGACAAGTACGAACCCGCTGGCATGATTGACCTCGCTACGCTTACTGGTGCCATCATCATTGGACTGGGCCACGAAAATGCAGGCGTGTTTTCTAACAACGACACCTTTTGCGATGCTTTCCTCAAAGCGGCAACGACCGAAGGCGAGGGCGCGTGGCGCATGCCGCTTGGCAAGGCCTATGATGACATGCTGAAATCCCGAATTGCGGACATGAAAAATATTGGTGGTCGTCCGGCTGGGTCGATCACCGCGGCGCAGTTCCTTCAACGGTTCGTCAAGGACGATGTGCCTTGGATCCATCTCGATATCGCTGGTGTGGCTTCGGTGAAGTCGGACACCAGGCTTGCGCCAAAGGGGGCGACCGGCTGGGGGGTGGCTGCGCTGAACCGCCTGGTGATGGACCTTTACGAGACGGGCTAGGATGGGTGCGGCCTTCTTCTACCACCTCACGCGCCGTCCGCTCGAGGACACGCTCGCGATGCTTCTGGAAAAGTCACGTGGCGCAGGTTGGCGGGTGGTCGTGCGGGGGCGCGACCCTGCGCGGCTAGACTGGCTCGAAGAAAAGCTGTGGCTGATCTCTGATGACGGCTTTCTGGCCCATGGCCGCGCGGGTGGAGAGCATGACGCAGACCAGCCAATCCTGCTGACCGACCAACCGCATGCCCCCAACGGTGCACAATGCCTTATGTCCATCGATGGGGCAGAGGTCACAGCCGATGAGGTCGGCGCATTTGACCGGGTGTGCGTCCTCTTCGACGGCAATGACCCGGCGGCCCTGAATGTTGCGCGGGGCCAATGGAAAGACCTGAAAGGCGCAGGCGCATCAGCGCAGTATTGGAGCGAAGAAAGCGGCCGCTGGGAAAAGAAAGCCGAGACCTGAGGTTCGATCCTTCACTGAAAATGAGGGATCCGTCGAAACGGCCATGGTAGGATTTGCGAAAAACTCTGAGCCCGCACCTCCGATGAGCCTAATTTTGCAGGCCGGTGGCCAAACCATCACCACCGTTTACGCCAATTTAATGAAGCCCACCGTCCGCTCCATTGACCAGCCAAATATGCCGACATACGCACCTCCGAAATACAGATGCAAAACAGACAGCCGATTGAGCTTGTTTTATTGGGTTGAGAGGGCGATCCGCTTAAATCCTTGGAATCCCGCCTTTAACCGTTGCGCGGACGGTCCTACTGATTGCCCGTTCCTGAAAATCGTGCTGCGTCTGCTGCGGCCCGGCGGACTGCGTTGGACTTGTGCACGGTCTCCATGTATTCCGCCTGCGGATCACTGTCGTAGACAACGCCGCCACCCGCCTGGATGTACAGCGTCCGATCCTTCACCACTGCCGTGCGCAAGGCGATACACATGTCCATGTCACCGCCAGCGCTGAAATAGCCGACGCCGCCGCCATAGATGCCGCGCTTTTCGGGCTCCAACTCGTCGATGATCTCCATCGCTCGCACCTTTGGCGCGCCAGAGACAGTGCCAGCAGGCATCCCGGCAAAGAAAGCGTCCAGCGCGTCCTTGTCTTCGTGCAACTCACCCACGACATTTGAAACGATGTGCATCACGTGGCTGTAGCGTTCGACTATGAACTCTTCGGTGGGCCGCACCGTACCGATCTTGGCGACCCGCCCGACATCGTTGCGGCCGAGATCCAGGAGCATAAGATGCTCCGCCAACTCCTTCTCATCCTTCAACAATTCTACCTCAAGTGCCCGATCCTCTTCGGGGGTAGCGCCCCGCGGACGGGTTCCTGCAATAGGCCGGATCGTGACCTCACGCCCGAACACCCGGACGAGGATTTCAGGGCTGGCACCGACCACCTGAAATCCGCCAAAATTGAAATAGAACATGAAGGGGGAAGGGTTCGTGCGTCTAAGGGAGCGATAAAGCGCGAAGGGCGGCTGGCGAAAACTCTGGCTCCAGCGTTGGGCCGGCACGACCTGAAAGATGTCGCCGGCCTTGATGTAGTCCTTGGCCTTTTCGACCGCCGCCAGGTAGGCCGCGTGACTGAAATTGCTGATCGGTTCCCCTGGCGGTTCCGCCTCACCCAGATCGCGGGTTTCAGAGGGTACGCCCCGTTCCAGATCGCGTACGGCGTCCATCACTCGTTCGGCTGCTTGCGCATAGGCTGCGCGCGCCGTTTGACCATCGCTGACCCATGCAGGCGACACGACCGCAACCTCGCCCTTCACGCCATCCAGAACGGCGACAACCGAAGGCCGCAACATCAAAGCATCGGGCAGACCAAGGGGGTCTGGGTTCATCTCTGGCAAATACTCCACCAGCCGAACCATGTCATAACCCAGATACCCGAAGAGACCGGCCGCCGCTTGTGGCAGATCATCGGGCAGCTCGATCCGGCTTTCTGAGATCAGATCGCGGAGGGTGTCCAGCGGATTGCCCGCGATCTCTTCAAACGCATCCGAGTCAAAACGCGCAGCGCGGTTGATGGCAGATGTCTCACCCCGACAGCGCCACACCAGATCCGGTTTCATCCCAATGATGGAGTAGCGTCCGCGCACCTCGCCGCCTGTGACGGATTCGAGCATGAAAGCGTCTTTTTGCGCCCCGGCGAGCTTGAGCATAAGCGACACGGGCGTGTCGAGATCAGCAGCCAAACGGGTATAGACCACCTGATTGCGACCCACCTCATAGGCTGCCGCAAATGCATCATATTCGGGGATCAAAGCCATGAAATCAGGGGAAATTCACGTGGACGGCATCAATCGCCCTCTGATCGATTTCCGGACCTGCCCGCAGGGTTGTGTCATTGGCGAAGATGGTGAACAGGTCGCGTGCAAGTGACTGGCTTAGCTGCTGTGTCACCTGTTCGCCGATGGCGACGTTTTCCTCGCTTTCGTCGGCGGCTGTGATGCTGTCGAGCCTTATAATCACGAGGATTCCATCGGCAGACAATTGGGACACATCACCTTCTTCCATGGCAAAAATCTGTGTCATGAACCCGGCAGGTGTGCCTTCGACAAAAGCGGTCCGATCCAGGTTTTCTTCGACGGTTGAGGTCAGTTCGAGCGTCGCGAAGTCCGCACCATCGGACAGCTGTGTAACAAGCGTTTCTGCCTGCTCGGCCAGAACGGCCTCGACCTGCGCATTGCGCCAGTCAGTCAACACGTCATCGCGCACATCTTCAAAAGGCGCAGGGCGCGCGGGAAGTGTTTCGTCCAGGCGCATGGCGAAGATCCCGCCATCATCCAGCGTTTCGATTTCCGGAAAATCATCTTCGGTGACGGCCTGTGCGGCTTGCCGGAAATCGGGATAGGCGGCAAGGCCATCGCTGAGCCCGGCAAACCAGTCGACGGTTTGAAGCTCCATGTCGGTTTCTTCGGCCAGTTCCTCCAGCGTCGCCCCACCAGCCAGTAGGTCATCAAAGCCTTGCGCTTGCGTGTCGACAAGACGGCGCGCCCGGTCCGCCGCCATGGCAGGGCGTAATTCTTCCTGTGCCTCTTCGAAGGTGACGGTCTGCGCCGGTAGAATGCCGTTCACGCGAAAAAGCGCCGGACCCAGAGCCGTGGGAAGGGGACCCATCACCGTGCCAACATCCGCCGCAAAGACGGCACTGCCCGCGTCGGCGAGACCAAGCTCTGTGACATCGCCCAGATCCACATCCGCCAGTGTCAGTCCGCGGCCTTCGACCAGCGTTTCGAATGTGGCGCCACCTGCATCAAGCTGCGCCAGAGCGCTGTCTGCGGCAGCTTCGTCCAGAAAGACAAGTCTTTCAACGAGGCGACGTTCAGGTTGATTGTATACATCGGACCTTGCATCGTACTCTGCGCGCAGGGCCTCTTCGTCCAGCTCTATGCTGTCCAAAAGCATATCGGGCAACAGGACGGCCGCAGCAATCCGCTTCGTGCGAGGATGCTGATAATCACTGATGTTTTCTGTATGATAGGCTTGCAGCGCTGCCTCATCCGGTGCCGGGATTCCCGAGGTGAGATCGCTTTCGTCCAGTCGTGCCCAGGTAAAGCTTCGGGTTTCGCGTGCATAGGCCAGAAGCGTGTTCGCATAGACGTCCGGCATGACGATCCCCGACACGACAGCGCCCTGCAACAACGCTCGCGCGGAATCCTCGCGCAATGTTTCTTCGAACCGTGCTTCGCTTAGCCCGGCCTGTTCCAGTGAAAAGCGGTATCCTTCACGGTCGAAGTTGCCGTCGACGCCGCGGAAGGCCGGTATGCTCAACAACTCTTCTCGCAGACGCTCATCCCCGATGGACAGGCCCATCCGCGTCGTTTCATGGTCAAGCGCGCGGGTTTGAACGAGACGGGCAAGCACGCGCTGGTCGACGCCAAGCGCGCGCGCTTCTGCCATCCGCAAAGGCGATCCGCGTTCCGCCTCGATCGCGCGGATCTCCTGCTGCAGCTGGTTCGCATAGGCGTTCACGTCAATGTACTTGTCACCGACATTTCCGATCGTGCGGATATTGCCGGTCAACCCGTCAGCGCCAAAGCCTGCGAGCCCGATAAACAAAAGGCCAAGCAGGATCCAGACCGCCGTTTTCGACAGACTTTTTGTTGCTTTGGCCATGGCAGAATTGTCCTCGGTTTCGACTGTCGGCACTGCATAGACGCGCCAAAGCAGAGCGGCAAGGCTAGAACGAAAGCGCTGTCAGTCTTTTGAAGAGCATATCGATTCCATCTGCATCCAGATTGGCGAAAGCAATCCGCAATTGTTTTGCGCCGCTTGGATCATCTTTGGGACAAAACATTGTGCCCGGAAGACAGAGGATGCCTGCCTCTTCGACAAGTTTCGGAGCGAGATCGGCCGATGACATTTCTAAAGGATGTTCAAGATAGGCAAAATAGGCGCCCAGCCCCAGAAGCCGCCAGCCGGAGAGTTGGGGCATGCCTTCAGCGATTGCGGCCCGCCGCGCGAGGATCTCGTGGCGTTCGCCAGAAAGCCATTGTTTCAGGTTGTTGATGCCCCACAGTGCTGCGTGTTGCCCCAACTGGCTTGGGCAGATGGCCACTGTGTCCAAAAACTTTTCTGTCTCAGACAGAAGCGCTGCATCCGTGATGATGGCGCCGACACGGTGCCCCGTGAGCCGGTAGGCCTTTGAGAAAGAATAAAGGTGAACAAGCGTCTGTTCCCAGTCCTTTTGCTGAAAAAGGGCATGTGGCGCGCCTATCCGACTGTCGAAATCACGGTATGTTTCATCAACGATCAGGTGGATCCCGTACTTTTGCGCAAGTTCAAAAAACGCCAGAACGAGATGATCGGGATATTCGACACCCGTTGGATTGTTGGGTGTCACAAGGGCGATGGCGCGGGTCTTATGGGTAATCAGTCGTTCTGCGCGCTGCGGATCGGGCATCATACCGTCGCCGCATTTTAGCGGGACGGCTTTTATGCCAGACATGTCCAGCCACATTTTATGATTGAAATACCAAGGGGTTGGCAGGATAACCTCATCTTCTTCGCCGCACAGCGCCGCGATGGCGGCAGAAAAAGCCTGATTGCAGCCGGAGGTGATGGCGACCTGCGTTGCATTGACAGAGCCGACGTAGTGCGCCGCTGTCTCTACAGCGAGTGCTTCGCGAAGATCAGGATTGCCAAGGACCGGCCCATAAAGATGTGCGTCGTCCCGCCTCAACGCCACATCCGCCATGACCTGACGCAACGCTTGCGGTGGCGGATCGACCGGAGCAGCCTGACTGACATTGATCAAAGGACGGTCTTCCGGAAAACGGATCCCTTCTATCCAGCGCCGGGCCTCCATGACCGGTGGCGCGAATGTTGAGGCGGTACGTGTGGATGACGACACTAGTCCCGGCCCCGGTAGGGTTCGACATATTGCAGGGCCATGTCCCATGGAAAAAAGATCCAAGTGTCCTGGCTAACACCGGTGATGAACGTGTCGACCTGTGGCTCACCCTGCGGTTTGGCGTAGACTGTCGCGAAATGCGCTTTGGGATAAAGATGTCGGACCAGTTCCAGTGTTTTTCCGCTGTCGACGAGGTCATCGACGATCAGGATCCCCGTTCCGTCCCCCATGACTGTGGCGTCGGGGCTTTTGATCACTTCTGCATCGCGCCTTTGGTCGGCCTTGCCGCCACCGGAATGATAGGATTTGACCGAAATCGTATCGACCGTCCGGATATCGAGTTCGCGGGCAACGATCATCGCCGGTGCCATCCCGCCACGTGTGATCGCGACGACAGCCCGCCAGGATCCGTCGTCAGGCCCGTATCCGTCCAGCCGCCACGCCAAGGCCCGGCTGTCGCGGTGGATCTGATCCCAGGAGACATGGAACCCTTTTTCGTGAGGAAGACGAGAACTTGGTTCGGTCGTCATGAGATCACCTTCTATTAAGATCGGTCGGATAGCGGACTATGTTGGATCTGCTAGGGAAACGGCCTTGCCTCAACTGCATAAAGTCCTGCGCCGACACCATTCGCAGATCGATTGCCAACGATCCTAATGAGACCGACCAGCTTTGTTTCACTGTAGGCGCGCAATATAAGCCAAGTGTCCATACGCCAATGATCTGAATTGGTTGTAAAATGGAGTGCCGATAAATCGGATGTTTCACATGGTGCTCCATCAAGTGTTGGAAACCTCGTTACGAAACTATGGCGGCCAACTTCCAAGCTTCCATCTGTTGCCACAGATGGATCGGCAACGGTTAGATCAAACGTCTTTCTACCCACACTTGCGTGTCGCAACGTCTCGTCAAACGACAACGAAAACTTCTGGATTTCAGGCACCAGTTTTACGTGAGTTTGCTTTCCGACAGCGTCGACGCGATATCCCTGGGCGGTAGTCAGCTGCCACTGGCTGTTTAATAGCGCGGTCGCCATGATACCATCATCTGTCCACGCACAATCAGCCGCACCTGATGAAGCCATGCAAATCAGCAGCGCTGGCAGAAAGGCTCTCATCCTTTTGCCATATCCGGTGCATCAACGGCCTTCATGCCGACCACGTGATACCCCGCATCCACGTGCATGCATTCCCCGGTTACGCCAGAGCCAAGATCGGACAACAGGTAGAGCGCCGACTTGCCGACATCGTCTATGGTGACATTCCTCCGCAGGGGTGAGTTGTACTCGTTCCACTTCATGATATAGCGAAAGTCGCCAATGCCCGAGGCGGCGAGCGTTTTTATGGGCCCTGCGCTGATCGCGTTGACGCGAATACCGTCTTTGCCGAGATCCTCAGCCAAGTATTGCACCGAGGCTTCAAGGGCAGCCTTGGCGACGCCCATTACATTATAATGTGGCATCACTTTTTCGGCGCCGTAATAGGTGAGTGTGAGCGCGCTCGCACCTTCCGACATAATCTTTTCAGCTCGCTGCATGACGGCCGTGAAGGAGTAGACCGAGATGTCCATCGACATCGCAAAGTTTGCGCGGCTTGTGTCCACATAGCGGCCGCGCAACTCGTTCTTGTCCGAAAAACCAATGGCGTGAACCACAAAGTCGAGCCCGTCCCAATGCTCTTTCAGTTCGGAGAACAATGCGTCTATCGATTCTTCGTCACCCACGTCGCAGGGCAGGACGAGCTTGCTGTTTAGTTGACCCGCAAGCGGTTCCACGCGTTTTTTGAGAGCCTCACCTTGGTAGGAGAATGCCATCTGCGCGCCAGCATCATGCAGCGCCCTGGCAATGCCCCAGGCGATCGATTTGTCGTTTGCCAGCCCCATTATCAGGCCGCGCTTGCCGTTCATCAGCCCACTGGTCATGCCTGTCCCTTGCCGCGTTTTTTCTGCCGATCAGCTTTAGGGGATAGCGTGTTATGCTTCAAGAGAGGCAACCGGGCTGGTCCTTGGTGGGAATTACTCTAAGACAAGGGGCTCGGTTGGTACGCAGCAGAAGAGGTCGGCCATGTCAGATCGTGATGGAAAATTTATCGGGGAGGATCCTTTTCAGATCGTCCGCATCTGGATGGCCGAAGCCGAGGCGCAAGAGCCGAATGATCCCAACGCTATCGCGCTATCAACGGTAGACGCGGAAGGAATGCCGAACGCCCGTATGGTGCTGTTAAAGGATGTAGAGGATGACGCATTCGTCTTCTACACAAATTACGAAAGCGCGAAGGCGGCCGAGCTTGATCAATCGCGCAAGGCGGCCTTCGTAATGCACTGGAAGTCGCTGCGGCGTCAGATCCGCGTGCGCGGACACATCGAAAAGGAAGAGGGCAAGCAGGCGGATGACTACTACGCCTCCCGCTCCCTCAAAAGCCGTCTGGGGGCGTGGGCGTCGCGCCAGAGCCAGCCGCTCGACAGTCGGACGTCTCTCATGGCCGAAGTTGCCAAGATCACTGCAGCCAAAGGCACCAATCCACCCCGGCCGCCATTCTGGGGCGGCTATCGGATCACGCCGATCGAGATCGAATTTTGGGCAGATGGCGCCTTTCGTTTGCATGATCGTTTCCGCTGGCGGCGCAATTCTGCCGAGACCGATTGGACTGTTGAAAGGCTGAATCCTTAGCCAATTCATGCCGAGTTTGGACAAGTCTATGATAAAAGGTTAACATTTCGCCTTGAAAACACCCGGCGGAATCCTGCAAGACTTGGATGACGACTTATTACATATCTGAAAGACAGGTCGTGTCCGACGAAGACGTAGACAATGAAGTGATCGACGGTACGGTGAAGTGGTTCGACCCGGTCAAGGGCTTCGGCTTCGTCGTTGCTGAAAGTGGTGGGGCGGACATTCTGCTTCACGTCAACGTGCTGCGTAATTTTGGTCAAAGTTCGGTGGCGGATGGCGCGCGCATGAAGGTGCGCGTGCAATCGACGCAACGGGGCGCGCAGGCTGTCGAAGTGCTTCAGATCGAGCCTCCCGTTGTGAATGGTGCCAGTGCGCTCACCGACATTGCGGACCTTGACGAGGGGCAGGTAGCAGATGCGCCACTTGAGCCCGGTCGTGTGAAGTGGTTCGACAAAGCGAAAGGTTTCGGATTTGCAAATGTCTTCGGTCGGGCGGATGATGTGTTTCTGCATATCGAAGTGCTGCGCCGTTCTGGTTTGGCAGACCTTCAGCCGGGTGAGGCCCTGGCGCTTCGAGTGATCGAAGGCAAGCGCGGTCAGATGGCGGCAGAGGTCCATGCCTGGGAGGCTGCATTGACCAAAGGCCAGGATTGATGCGATCCGTCCTTTTGGCGCTTGGGCTTTTCTTTGCCTCATCATGTGTTGCATTTGCTTGTTCGCTGAATGTGGTGCACATTCGCGGCGACTTTGGCCAAGCGCGTTTCAACGTCGAACTTGCAGATGACGACGCCGAACGTGCGCAGGGTCTCATGTTCCGCGAGGAAATGGCGCGCTCGTCAGGTATGCTTTTCATCTATGAGCATCCACAGCGGTTGAGCTTCTGGATGCGCAACACTTTGATCGAACTCGACATGCTGTTCATCGATCCAACTGGCGTCGTTCGTCACATACATCACCGCGCCAAACCGCTTGATGAAACGCCGATCACCGGCGGTGACGGGTTAATAGCGGTGCTTGAGGTCAATGGCGGATTGGCAAAGGCATTGGGGATTTCGGTTGGATCCCAACTGCGACACCCGGCCTTTGAAAAAGGGCCCGCGGCTTGGGCGTGTTAGGGCTTTTCAAACCCGATTCATCTCATTAAAGAGGCGAAATGGTCGGGGTGTGGCGCAGCCTGGTAGCGCACCTGTTTTGGGTACAGGGGGTCGGAGGTTCGAATCCTCTCGCCCCGACCAGTCCAAAAAATTCCATTTTGCAGCCTAGGTTTCCGATGGCGATGGTCGGCCACCCGCCGCACTTAGCAACTCATCGACCAGCCGATCAAGGCGCCGTTGCTGAAAGTAGATCCTGCGCGGACTTCCCGATTTCTGGATCACCTCGGCATAGTAAGACATCTCGACAAGGTATTCCTCACCCCGGGGTTCGGTCTTTTTCTGCATGATCAGCGTTGGTGCTTCGAGCGCCCCGTCAAATTCCAAGACGAGGAACGCTGCCAGATCCGGTGCGGGCAAGATGCGGCATTGCACCAACTCTTGCGAGACCCGCTTGTAGGTGTCTCCGGGCGCTGTGCAGGATGCCCGGAATGCGTCCTCAAGCGGCTTGGGGCGCGACTCAAAAAACGCCTTTCGCACGGGTAGATCTTGGTCGGAGGTAATTTCGCGCTCAACATATTGTGGCGCACATGCCGCTAGGCCAAGCATCAAGGGGATCAAAAGACGCATTCGGCCCTCGCTTTGAACAAATCACTGACAGGTCATCATATTTCTGCAGTCGCAGCAAATGCTTTCGGGATCGACGTTGTTAAACTTTGTGAAGGCTTAGGTTGCGGACGAATTTTTGTGACTAAACCCTCAATCGAAAACGATTTTCAGGTTTGTCTGATAGCTGGTTCTGCGCGCGCGGGGTCACGCTGCGTTAACACATTGAATCACCCGCCCGTTCGTGGCCCCGCATTCGAGCTTTGGGTCAAGCTGAATTTGTTACAAAACTTATAAAAAAGCCGTTGACGGGATATGGGTATCTACGTCAGTTTGTGTGGGCCGGGTGTGAAGCCACAAGATCTAGTAGTTATTGAAGGGCGGCATACCAAGCGACAGGGGCATTTCCAACCCGCCGAAAATGGCTTGAACTGGGGCGCTGATCCCAGACGGAGAGGTTTTTGCCCGATCGTTAAGGCAAAAGAGGTGCGGCGCCGCAATGACGGAACCGAATGAAAAAGCTGGAAACGAGGCAGCGCGATGAAGATTGAACGAAAATTCACCCGATCAGGACAGGACGCTTACGCAGAGCTAGATTTCGTGACAACATTGTCCGAGATCCGGAACCCGGACGGCACCGTTGTTTTCAGACTTGATGAAGTTGAAGTTCCGGCGCCTTGGAGCCAGGTGGCCAGCGACGTCATCGCACAAAAGTACTTCCGCAAGGCTGGCGTTCCGTCGAAGCTCCAAAAGGTGAAGGAGAAGGACGTACCAGAGTTTCTGTGGCGGTCCGTTCCGGCCAAGGGCGCGGAGATGGGTGGTGAAACGTCCTCAAAGCAGGTCTTCGACCGGCTTGCTGGTGCATGGGCCTATTGGGGTTGGAAGGGCGGCTATTTCTCGACCGAGGAAGATGCGCGCGCCTATTATGACGAGATGCGGCACATGCTGGCCACACAGCGTGCGGCGCCAAACTCTCCTCAATGGTTCAATACGGGCCTGCACTGGGCATACGGAATCGACGGCCCGGCGCAGGGGCATCACTATGTGGACTACAAGTCAGGTAAGCTCACCAAATCGAAGTCAAGCTACGAACACCCGCAGCCCCATGCCTGCTTTATTCAGTCGGTTGCCGACGATCTGGTGAATGACGGTGGGATCATGGATCTCTGGGTTCGTGAGGCGCGCCTGTTCAAATACGGATCGGGCACAGGCACCAATTTTTCATCGCTCCGCGGAGAGGGCGAGAAACTGTCGGGCGGCGGCAAGAGCTCCGGCCTCATGGGTTTCCTGAAGATCGGTGACCGTGCGGCCGGGGCGATCAAGTCGGGTGGCACAACGCGGCGCGCGGCCAAAATGGTGATCGTGGATGCTGACCACCCCGACATCGAGGACTTCATCAACTGGAAGGTTATCGAAGAGCAGAAAGTGGCAAGTATTGTCGCCGGTTCTAAGATGCACGAAGAGAAGCTCAATGCGATTTTCGCCGCGCTTCGCGACTGGGATGGTGTTGAAGGGGATGCATATGATCCGAGCAAGAACAATAGCTTGAAGGAGGCTGTTAAGGCAGCCAAGAAGGTTGCGATCCCGGAGACCTACATCAAGCGCGTTCTTGACTATGCCAAGCAGGGTCATACAAGCATTGAGTTTCCGACATACGATACCGACTGGGATTCTGAGGCCTATAACTCGGTCAGCGGACAGAATTCGAACAACTCTATCCGGGTCACCAACGCATTCCTCAAAGCGGTCGAAAAAGACGCTGATTGGGAATTGATCAACCGGGTCGATGGCTCGGTGACCAAAACGATCAAGGCTCGCGATCTGTGGGAGCAGGTAGGGCATGCGGCTTGGGCATGCGCAGATCCGGGTATCCAGTACCACGACACAGTCAACGAGTGGCACACCTGCCCGGAAGATGGTCAGATTCGCGGATCAAACCCATGTTCCGAGTACATGTTCCTCGACGACACGGCGTGCAATCTCGCATCGATGAACTTGCTGACGTTCCTCGAAGACGGCGTGTTTCAGGTCGAGGATTATATGCATGCGTCGCGTCTTTGGACTGTAACACTTGAGATCAGCGTGATGATGGCGCAATTCCCGTCGAAGGAGATTGCGCAGCGGAGCTATGATTTCCGGACTTTGGGTCTGGGCTACGCAAATATTGGTGGGCTCTTGATGAATATGGGGCTTGGCTATGACAGCGCCGAGGGGCGCGCGCTTTGCGGGACCCTGACCGCGATCATGACCGGCGTGAGCTATGCAACAAGTGCGGAGATGGCGGGTGAACTGGGCCCATTCCCCGGATACGCCAAGAATTCCGATCACATGTTGCGTGTGATGCGTAATCATCGAACAGCGGCGCATGGTGCGACGGAGGGTTATGAAGCCTTGGCCGTCAAGCCGGTGGCATTGGATCACGCCAACTGCCCGGATGCGCGCCTTATCGACGTTGCCAAATCCTGCTGGGACGAAGCACTAAGACTGGGTGAGGCGCATGGTTATCGCAACGCGCAAGCCACGGTGATTGCACCGACCGGGACAATCGGCCTCGTGATGGATTGTGACACAACGGGGATCGAGCCTGACTTTGCTCTTGTCAAGTTCAAGAAGCTGGCCGGTGGTGGCTACTTCAAGATCATCAACCAATCGGTACCGGCAGCACTTGAGAACATTGGCTACGGGTCTGCGCAGATAGAAGAGATCGTTAGCTATGCCGTCGGTCACGGCACGATCGGCAATGCACCTGGAATCAATCACACAACGCTGGCGGGCCACGGTTTTGGGCCCAACGAGTTGGCTAAGGTGGATGCCGCTCTGGAGAGCGCCTTCGATATCCGGTTTGTTTTCAATCAGTGGACGCTTGGCGAAGAGTTCTGCACGCAAGTACTTGGTATCCCTGCCGAAAAGCTGAACGATCCGACCTTCGATCTGCTACGCCATCTTGGCTTCGCAAAGGTGGATATCGATGCGGCCAACGATCACGTCTGCGGGACGATGACGCTGGAGGGTGCGCCGCATCTGAAGGAAGAGCACTACCACATCTTCGATTGCGCCAATCCGTGCGGCAAGAAAGGCAAACGTTATCTGAGTGTCGACAGCCACATCCACATGATGGCCGCGGCCCAGTCCTTCATTTCTGGCGCGATTTCCAAAACGATCAACATGCCCAATGATGCGACGATTGAGGATTGCCAACGCGCTTATGAACTGTCGTGGTCGCTTGGTGTGAAGGCCAATGCGCTTTATCGCGACGGCTCGAAACTCTCGCAGCCTTTGGCAGCTGCTCTGGTCGAAGATGACGAGGATGCATCGGAGGTGCTTGAAAGCGGATCGATCCAGGAAAAGGCGACTGTGCTGGCCGAGAAGATCGTGGAAAAAGTCGTGGTCAAGGAGATCGTGCGCAGTCACCGCGAAAAGATGCCCGAGCGTCGCAAGGGCTACACACAGAAAGCGATTGTGGGTGGCCACAAGGTCTATCTGCGTACGGGTGAGTACGGTGACGGCTCGCTGGGTGAGATTTTCATCGACATGCACAAGGAAGGCGCCGGATTCCGGGCGATGATGAACAACTTCGCCATCGCCGTGTCGGTTGGCCTGCAATATGGCGTCCCGCTTGAGGAATTTGTGGACGCCTTCACCTTCACCAAGTTCGAACCTGCCGGGATGGTTCAGGGCAACGATTCAATCAAGAACGCAACTTCGATCCTTGACTACATCTTCCGCGAGCTGGCCGTCAGCTATCTGGATCGCACGGATCTCGCCCATGTAGCGCCACAAGGGGCGACATTTGACGATTTGGGCCGCGGTGAGGAAGAGGGTGTTTCGAATGTCAAGGAACTGAGCGAAAATGCGGCTTCCAAGTCATTGGAAGTGCTGAAGCAGATCAGCTCGACCGGCTATCTTCGCAAGCGCCTCCCGCAGGAACTTGTTGTGTTGCAGGGTGGGGCGGAGACTTCGCTCGCCGATCCATCTGCTGCACTGGAAGCGATTGTTCCAGAAGTTGCTGTTGCCGCTTCAGCTGTGATGAGCAAATCGGTCTCGGCCACGGCGATCGACGCGCGGACGAAGGCCAAGATGCAGGGCTACGAGGGCGAAGCCTGCGGCGAATGCGGCAACTACACTTTGGTGCGCAATGGAACCTGCATGAAGTGCAACACCTGCGGCGCGACGTCGGGGTGTAGCTAAGAGATTGAGGGTTGGGAGAGAGTGATGCAACACCCTCTCCCAGCTCGTCTCCTTCTTAAACAGCGTGGACAGGAGACAAAGCGGATCGGCCTGAGTCGGCCGTAGCAAAAGGAGGAACACGCTCGGACACTGCGTTCAACTACGCGCTGTTGTTCTACCAAAGATACAAGGAGATACAGGGAACATACCCGAGTTTTCGACAATCTGCGGTGGATAAATGGAGGGTCTATCATGGCTCGACGTAAGAATTCGGAGGTTACGAGCGCCAAAGCTGCTTCTGCTGCGGCAAAGGTGCTTTCCAATCCGAAGTCATCAAAGGCTGCCAAATCAGCAGCGGCGTCGGCGCTCACGCAGCGTCAGAATAAGAAATAGTGCGCCCTTCCATGGCGCAGCAGGAGGCCGGTTCTAAAACCAAGGCCGGTCTCCGCCGAACAGGGTGGGGGCGGACGATCAGTCCTTGCCCATCGTGACACGGGGCGGGTGCGCTCGCCTCTGACGACGTTCAGGCCGCAGGCAAAAAATACCGAGCGGTTAACAAATTGAGCCTGAACGGCGAAACTCCAACGGAGCCTTCGGGCTCCGTTTTCTTTTTCTCAGACGCAACAGTCTTGGCCAAAGAAACACGTTTGAGCTAGGCGCTGACGCGCCCAATGAGCGCGCAAAAAACGGCGTGCACGCGGAGCGTGCGCCTTTGGATCAGGTGTCGCGCGCGTCGAGATCAAGCCGCAGCTTCGCACGCGCACGTGCCAGCCTCGACATCACCGTATTGATCGGCACACCGGTCTGGTCAGCGAGGCGGTTGGGTGAGGTTTCGCCCGCTGCGACCAACTCCATAAGGATCCGTTGCGCGTCTGGCAGGCGTGCGATGGCGTCGAGCGTATCCGCATAAGCAAGGCGCCCCTCCGCCTCTGGCGGGGTCGCAGCATCACATTCGTGCAATTCCTCATCTGCCATGCGCCTCCAGCCCCTGCGGGCCTGATTGGATAAGGTGCGCATGGCGTAGGCGGGCAAATCATCGATCCGGTCGGCCGTTTTCATTCGCTGACATAAGGAAAGAAGAGTGTCCTGCACCAGATCGTCTGCTTCTGCCGCATTGTGCGCCAGCTTGCGAGCCCGCTTGGACAGCATCGGTATCAAGCGGATGAGGCCGCTGTTGGCGCCTTGGGTGCGTTTGAGGTACATGACATCAACTTGGCGGCTTTCTGGTGCAATACCAGATGGGGGTTTCTGGCCGATCGTGCGAAATGGCCCTTTTTGGGCGAGCCGCCGCGCATGGCGTGGCGGCGTATCGGCATCCTGTTGCCCGCGATGGTTGAGGTCGCGCGGTATTGGGACGTAAACGTCGACTTCCCACTCAAACATGGTGAGAGACACAAAAAGCTCTCGTTCAAAAGACACTTCAAAAAGTGGGAGACACCAAAATGAAGAGACTTGCGACACTGGGTTTTGCAGCCGCAACCGCGCTGACTATCCCGGCACTGGCCATGGGCGAAAGTGCGACCGAGATGGATGCCAATGGCGATGGCGTTCTGACAATCGATGAGGTTCAGGCCTCTTTCCCCGATGTCAGCTCTGATGGCTTTTCGGCCATGGACCTCAATGCGGACGGCGCACTTGACGCAGATGAGATTGCCGCCGCGCAAGAAGCTGGGCTGATGCCGGAAGAAACGGACGGCTGAAGGTAGCTTTGTTCGCGCGATTGCGGGGCATTTCCGACAACGTTGAGCGCGAATGAAGCATCGCGATGCCCGGTCCACGGCACCCCCAGGCCAAGATCGGGCATCGCTCTGATCAGAATTGCTATGCCTCCGGCAGCAGAATCTCGAATGCCTCCCGGATCGCATTGTCGATTGATGGCTCGAAGCGCGCTGCACTTCTTGCCGCAAGGATCTGATCCTTACGCACGCTGGCCGCCTCCAGCAGATCGGGACGCTGATTTTCCTCCCATTCCTTGGGAGAAGATCTATCGGCTATTGCGGGATAGACGTATTCTGTCTGCATGACACCCAACGTTTGTTCTGTGCCCAGATAGTGGCCCGGCCCACCCAGGCAGGTCGCGCGTATGGTCTCCACCGACAGGGCGTCTTCTGTCACTTCGATGCCGCGCACGCAGCGCAAAGCCTGCCCCAGCATGTCGTTGCCCAAAATCAGGCTTTCATGACAGAAGCCCAAGAGCGAGGCATGCATGCCAGCGGCCTCGTAAACCATGTTCAGACCCGAAAGTCCTGCCAGGGCATTCGACATCGCCTGTTCCCAACCGGCCTGCATATCGGGGAGCTTGGCGTCAGCCATACCCGCAGCAGCCCCGCCGGGCAAATCATAGAAGCGCTGCATCTGAGCGCAGCCGGCAGTCAGCAGAGCTTGTTCGCCACTTCCGCCTGACATGGCCCCGGTGCGCAGATCGCTGACAAAGGGCCATGTGCCGAAAATCGCTGGATGTCCGGGCCTGACTGCGTTCACATAGAAAAGACCTGCCAGGCATTCAGCGACGGCCTGAACGATGGCGCCTGCAATCGGGGCAGGCGCCGTGGCGCCCGCTTGGCCCGCACTGAGCAGAAGGATCGGCATGCCGCCTTCGATACAAGCCTCCATCACTTCACAGCTTTCTGTTGCGAACTTCATCGGCGGGACCACAAAGCAGTTGGTGTTGGACACGAAAGGTCTGGCGCGCCAGGCTGCTTCGCCGCCGGCGATCATGTGCAAAAGGCCAAGCGCGTCCGTCACAAAGGCTTTCTCGACGAAGGACGTGCCGACATGTTTGGTCGTCCCGGCACAACAGGCATATATCGTGTTGAGGTCCAGCAGCCTGTTGTCCGTCACATCACGCGCGACCATTGGGCGTTGCAGAAAGTGGATGTTGTCCAGCACGTCGGCGATGCGGGCCGCATCGTGGAGATCCTGTAGTGTCGATTCTCGGTAGCTGCGGCTCTCGACCTCTACCATATGCACCGCCGCACCTGCCGTGCCGTAGTGAACCCGATTGCCCGACAGATTCAGGTCATGTGCAGTGTCGCGGCCGAACAGGGTGATTGACCGGTTCGCCTTCGCAATCGTGTCTTCGATCAGCGCCGGAGAAAATCGAAGCCGCCCGTCATCGCCCAAGACCGCCCCGGCGTTTGTCATATGTGCAATGCCGCTTTCCGGGGCATCCGCCAGACCGATTTCTTCGAGCGCCTTCAGCGCAGCCTTGTGGATACGCTCGACGTTTTGATCGGTCAGGGGTGAATAGCTGCCGCCCTCAAGGCCGGGACGGACGGGCCGCAGGTGATCGGCAAGAGGTGCTGCGCGCGCGGCGCGGCGTGCCGCACGGCCGCCGCTGCGGGTGGGGGTTTGATCGTTCATATGCAAATTCCATGGTGAAGAGAAAAGAGATGGCTAGATCCACGCTCTTTCAGGTCTTCCCCGTGCCGCCCGACCGCGACCGGCACCGATTGTTCGGCAGACAAGTGCGATCTTGCACCAAATTCTTTGCATCATCCGCACCATGTGTTGTCGCAAAGACACATTACATTGACAGAAACAGGCTGTCTGCGCCGTTTGCGACGTCGTTTTTGGCAACCTTTTGCACTGTATGGCTGGTTTTGGGCCAAAATTGGCCACCTTCACGCAGGCGTGATTTCAGCCCGTTGAAACCAAACGACCGAATACCGAATTTCGATACGAGGGCAAAACTACGCCCGAACTTAGGAGTTGAGTGACATGAAACGTATTATAACCTCCGCACTCGTAACGGCAGGATTGAGCAGTGCAGCTTTCGCGGGCAGCCTTGAAGAGCCCGTTGTAACGGCACCCCCACCGCCTCCGCCCCCCGTCCAACTGGGTGGTGACTGGACCGGCCCCTATATCGGTCTGCAGTTGGGTTATGCCGATGTGGATGCAGATGCCCCCGGTCTTGCGGCAAGTGGTGATGACATCCTCTATGGTCTGCATGCCGGCTACAACTATGACTTTGGTCAATTTGTTCTGGGTGGTGAGATCGACTATGACTTCACCGACATTGACCTGACAACAGCGGCTGGTGCGTCGGCTGCAGAGGTCGACTCGGTCGCGCGGTTAAAGGCCAAGGCTGGCTATGACGCCGGTCCGGCGCTGATTTACCTGACGGGTGGTGTCGCACAGGTGGACACATCCCTGGGGAACGAAACTGGTGAATTTTATGGGATCGGCCTGAGCTATCAGGTCAGTGATCGTTACGTCGTTGGTGCGGAAATCCTTGAACACTCGTTCGATGATATCGACGGCACCGGCGTCAATGCAGACGCAACCACCTTTACAATCCGCGGTTCACTTCGGTTCTGATATGATTTGGGGCGCGCCGTTTGGGTGCGCCCCTTTTCGTCTAGCGGCCTGCCCGTCAGCAAATGCACTGATCCGGCGCAACGCGTGAGCAAAAGCATTGTCTTCAATCGTCATTGCAACGCGGATGTGCCCTGCCGCAGACTGACCAAAGCTTTCGCCCGGCATTACCGCGATCTTTTCGTGATCTAGCAGGGCGTTGGCAAAACCCTCACCACTTTCTGCGCAGGCTCTGATGTCCAGCATCAGATACATCGCCCCTTGCGCCGGGATCAGGCCAAGCACGTTTTGGCCTGCAAGAATTTTTCGCGCGGCATCCCGTCTGCGGCGAAAGGGTGCCGCGATGTCGGTCTCGAAATCGGTGCCCTGATCCAGTGCGAATACGCTTGCATCCTGAATGTAGCCCGGCACGCCGTAGGTGGTGTGTGTCGCCAGGGTGATCAGCTTATCGATGGCGGCTTCTGGGCCAATGATCCAGCCGCAGCGCGATCCAGTCATGGCATGGCTTTTTGACATTGAGCCAACTACGAGCGTGCGGTCTGCCATGCCGGGTAAGGATCTGGGACTGATGTGTTCGCCCTCCCAAACCTGCGTGTCGTAGACCTCATCCGAGATCAGCCAGAGATTTTTGTCACTCACAACGCCCGCAATGTCCTTAAGCGTTTGATGTGCATAGACGACGCCTGTCGGGTTGTTCGGTGTGTTGATCAACAACGACCGTGCGCCCTTTGCTGCTGTCTCCAGATCGGCCTTGCGCGGTTGAAACGCATCCTCAGCCCGCGTTTGCACCGCCTGTGGAATGGCGGATACGCCACGGATGGTGCCGGGATAGGTCGCGTAATATGGGTCGATGTAAAGCGCTGTATCTCCGGGATCACAGGCCGCGGCGTGTGCCGCAAAAAGTGCGGCCTGACCACCGGGCGTGATCAGAACATTCGCCCGGGTGGTCGGAACGCCTGTCCGGTCCTGCACGCGTTTGGCCACGGTGTCGCGCAGCGTATCCGTGCCGGGCACCATCGCATAGCCTGTATGACCCGACATGGCTTGTTCATGCATCTCTTTTAGGATTGGGGCGGCGGTGCGGATGTCATGCTCGCCTATCGTCAATTCGGTGACCTTTTCGCCTGCGGCGACCATAGCGCGGGCACGATAGAACACGTCCCACCCATCTGAAACGCCTCCTGTGAGCGATGTTATGCGTTTTGAAAGCTGCACTTGTGCCTCCGCATGGATTTTTCGCAAGGGGCCAGAGTGACCCGGGATTGTCAATCGCGCCTGATGCTAAAGCAGATCGACCAATTCCATCGTGAGCTGGAGAAACGCGGTAAAGGCCCAGGCCAAGCCTAGACCGCCCAGATTTCCAGCATGTTTGACAAAGACCATCCAGCCATAAGAAGGCGGATTCAGGACCGAGATGCCGACGAAAGCGTTGGAGATGTCGTCCAATTAGTTCCCTTCGGCGGGATCTTCTTCTCCTTGATCAGCAATCCAAGCAACGCTGACGACTTCTTCGCCAGGCCCGGTGTCGAAGACCTTAACACCACCCGCGTTGCGCGACCGGAAGCTTATGCCTTCGACAGGCACACGGATCGACTGACCTTTGGAGGTTGCAAGCATGATCTGGTCTTCCATCTCCACCGGGAAGGACGCGACAAGCTGGCCGCCGCGCATGGCTTTGTCCATCGCCGCGACCCCCATGCCCCCGCGTCCACGCAGGGGATAATCATGTGAAGAAGACAGCTTGCCAGATCCACCCGAGGTGATCGTCAGGATCAGATTCTCCGCAGCCGACATCTCGGCATAGCGTTGTGGGGACAGGTTGCCCGGCGCCACATCCTCTTCATCGTTTTCGGGTTCTTCCGTGATTCCGGCCATCAGGCGGCGCTGCTTGAGATAGGCGACGCGTTCTTCGGGCGTGGCAACGAAATGACGGATGATCGACATTGATACGACCTTGTCACCGTTGTTGAGTTTGATCCCTCGAACACCAACTGAGGCGCGAGAGTTGAAGACCCTCACATCCGTTGCCGGAAAGCGGATGGCGCGCCCGGAATCTGTTACAAGCATCACATCGTCATCATTCGATGCGATACGCGCGTTGATCAGGGTCGTCTCGGCGTGTTCGTCTTCGAACTTCATCGCGATCTTGCCGTTTGACTTCACATTGGTGAAATCGCTCAGCTTGTTGCGCCGTACCGTTCCGGCTGAGGTCGCAAAGACCACCTGAAGATCGTCCCAGTCTTTTTCGTCGCGATCTACCGGCATGATTGCTGCGATCGACACACCTGTCGGGATCGGCAGGATGTTTACAATGGCCTTTCCTTTGGAAGTTCGTCCACCTTGCGGCAAACGCCACGTCTTGAGTTTGTAGACCATGCCATCGGTCGTGAAGAACAGAAGCTGCGTGTGAGTATTGGCAACAAAAAGCGTCGTGACAACGTCTTCTTCCTTGGTCTGCATGCCCGCAAGGCCTTTGCCTCCACGCCGCTGCGACCGGAAGTCTGCGAGGGGCGTGCGTTTGATGTAGCCGCCTGATGTTACGGTCACGACCATGTCCTCACGCTCGATCAGGTCCTCGTCTTCCATATCGCCGGACCACTCGACGATTTCCGTGCGGCGCTGCACGGCAAAGAGGTTTTTGACTTCGCACAACTCATCCGAAATTATGCCCATGATCCGTTCGCGCGAAGACAGAATTTCCAGATATTCCTTGATTTTAGCGGCGAGCTCTTCAAGCTCACCCGTTACCTCTTTGACACCAATCTGGGTGAGGCGCTGCAGCCGGAGATCTAGGATCGCGCGTGCTTGCGTTTCCGAGAGGTTATAGGTCCCGTCATCATTCATCGTATGTGTCGGATCATCGATCAGCTTAATATAGTCGGCGATGTCCTGCGCGGGCCAGCGGCGCTCCATCAGCTTGGCGCGAGCTTCTGCCGCATCGGCAGATGCACGGATGGTCGCCACGACTTCGTCCACATTCGAAACAGCCACAGCCAGACCACAAAGTATGTGGCTGCGCTCACGCGCCTTGCGCAGATCGTAAGCCGTGCGGCGCGCGACGACCTCTTCGCGGAAATCGATGAAAGATGTGAGGAAGCGACGAAGGGTCAGCTGTTCGGGCCGGCCACCATTCAGCGCGAGCATGTTGCATCCGAATGACGTCTGCATCGGGGTGAAACGATAAAGCTGGTTCAGAACGACCTCGGCCGTGGCATCGCGCTTCAGTTCCACCACCACGCGCACGCCGTTGCGGTCGGATTCGTCTTGCACATGGGCGATCCCCTCGATCCGCTTGTCACGGGCGGCCTCCGCGATGCGCTCGATCATCGTGGCTTTATTCACCTGGTAGGGGATCTCGTCGATCACGATCGCCCAGCGGTCCCTGCGCAGTTCTTCGACGCGGGTCTTGGCGCGGATGATGACGCTGCCGCGACCTTCCAGATAAGCTTTGCGCGCCCCGGAGCGGCCCAGCATGATCCCGCCCGTTGGAAAATCCGGGCCGGGCACGTATTCGATAAGCTGCTCGGAAGACAGGTCGGGGTCGTCAATCAGTGCCAGCGTTGCGTCCACCACCTCACCTAGATTGTGGGGGGGGATGTTCGTCGCCATACCCACGGCGATACCGCCCGCGCCGTTAACCAGCATGTTCGGGAACCGCGACGGCAGGACTGTGGGTTCCTGGTCTTTTCCGTCGTAGTTATCTTGAAAATCAACGGTATCGCGATCGATATCTGCCAGGACGTAAGCTGCCGGCTTGTCCATCCGAACTTCCGTGTAGCGCATGGCGGCCGGGTTGTCGCCGTCCATCGAGCCGAAGTTGCCCTGGCCGTCGAGCAGGGGCAGCGACATCGAAAAGTCCTGTGCCATCCGCACCAAAGCGTCATAAATCGCCGAGTCCCCGTGCGGGTGATACTTACCCATTACGTCGCCAACGGGCCGCGCGGACTTGCGGTAGGTCTTGTCGTGCGTATTCCCGCTTTCCCACATGGCGTAGAGAATGCGCCGATGCACAGGTTTTAGGCCATCTCGCAAATCCGGGATCGCGCGGCTGACAATGACCGACATGGCGTAGTCGAGGTAGGCCGTCCGCATCTCCGCCTCGATAGAGACGGTAGAGCCTTCATACGCAGGACGCTGCGGTTCGTCTTCGTTTTCAGGGGGTTGCGGCGTGTCGTTCACGTAGCTTTGTCCAATCTGCCTTTGGATCTATATCTTGCGCTTCTTTATAGCAGGGGCAGTACATGAGGTGCAATGCCAACGCTCTAAACCTTGTTAGCAGCCAAGATTGATCGGTGCCAACGCATTGTTTTCATTGAAAAGTAATTCTATTTCGCCAAGCTGAGTCGAGAGGGGCCAAAAAGGAGTACGAGATGGCGCTTTCCGAGACCGAGTTGCTGCTGAAAGGGTATGGGCTGACCACAGCAGAGTTCTTTTACCGCATGCCCGATTATCAACACGTGCTGAACAGCTACATCTGGCAGGACTACGACATAGCACCGGATCATCCTAAGCTGTTCGAATTCGTCGACTTCTGGCAGCGCGAACTGGATGGGCCGCTGCATTCGGTGCGCTTTACCCATCGTAAGGTGCTATCTTCTGGTGAATGGCAAAACGTTGTGGGCGAATTCGCGCTGCACTGAACACCGACATTTGCTTATGTCTGTTGTACGTCTGTGTCGATGTCTGCCTGCAGATCGTCGCCGGATTTTTGAAGAGTGTCGTCACTTCTCTTGGATTATGTGACGAGCGTGGCAAACGCGCCCGGACTTAGTTTCATTTCACCGTCATGAGACGAGGGATCTAGTGTGACGTTCTGGCACATTCTGGTCGGACTGCCTTGTTTCGGCGTCCGTTTTGTCTGGGGTTTATGGCCGATGTCAGTGCGCGCCGCAGCGGCGATAAACCTGACCAGCGGGAAAGGGCGGGCAGGTTTTGACGCTATCCGGCGGTATGGGGATGTACCTTAGGGTTGAGAAAGTTGATGCGCTACGGCACGCGGCCTGCGAGGCGGATGCGTGAAAACCCGTCGCGTTTTTTGTTTCGACATCGCCTTCATTGGCGGCACACTGATACTGATGTACCGCTTCATCTTGGGATGCTGACCCGTCGTCGCGAAGAAGACGCTCCGCACAGTCAGCCGGTTTTCGCAGGTCGTTGCGCCGACGCCCTCATTCTTCATGTCGAGTTGAGAGACGCGCAGTTCGTCCGGCGTCGCGAGGTGCGGTGAGTGCCCCGGAAACCGGGTGAAATCGCGCATAGCCCGCAGATACATCGTCTGCGTCTTCGGCTGCAGCCTCTTGATCCACGTATCTTCGAGAAACCGGCGGCGCAGGGTTGGAACACATTGATCCGACATTGAAATATTCTGTCGTCGGATTGAGAAAGTCCCAATCGTCAGACAGGGACGCCAGTTCACAGAATCCACCGCGCTCACATCATCACGCAACATCCGCCACAGGCGCCAATACCGGGAGAGCGGTTTGGTCCGTGTGTCCAACGCGCTCATTCGTCCTGGCCCAGCGAATGGCTTTTGTGGATTTGTATGGGCCCGACCTGATTGCAACAATCTGTTTGGTTAGGTTTTGGATCACGATTGCTGAAGTACATCCTGCTTTTCAGGGCGGCTCGATATTTCGTCGCGGCGAGCTTCGATGGATTTCC
>CALCOY010000062.1 GCA_937897325.1 uncultured Shimia sp. | reverse complement strand
TGGCAAAATCGGCCCCCAGCAGCAACTGCGCGCCATCGCTTTCGATCATGTAGACCATGTGCCCTGGCGTGTGGCCAAAGGCGGCCATGGCGGTGATGCCGGACGCGACCGACGCGCCGTCATCGACCATGGTGAACTTGTCCATCAGCGGGCGCACCATGCCGTCAAAGCGTTCGTTGCCGGCACCTGACCAGTGGTTCATCTCGACCGCACCGGTGACGTGTTCGGCATTGGCAAAGGTCGGCGTGCCGTCGGTCTGCAACCCGCCGATGTGATCGCCGTGCATGTGGGTGATGATGACCTTGTCGACCTGATCGGCGGTATAGCCCGCGGCCTCAAGCGCGCTCAGCGTGCCAGCGGGGTTCAGGCCGGTGTCAAACAGCACCAGCTCCGCGCCGGTGTTCACCACCACGGGGGTAAAGAAGAACTGCGTCTTGTCGGTGGGCAGCCTGGCTTCGGCCGAGGCGGCCTCGAACGTGGCCTGATCGACGTTCATGCCAAAGATCGACTGCGGGTCCTCGCGCACGGCGCTGCCGGCCAGAAGGTTGGTGACCTCGAACCCGCCCAGCGTGACGCGTTTGAAATTGGCCTGGCTTGTGCCCATCATCGGGGCGCCTGCGCGGGCTGGGGTGGTCAGGCTCGCAGCCAGCGGCAGGGCAGCGGCCCCGGTCAGGGCGGCACGGCGGGAGATATGTGTTGGCAAAGACATGTGTGATATCCTCTCTGTCGGGTGCCACAACATAGCGCCCGCGCGCGGCATGTCCGTTTTTGGGCGCGCGGACCCCTGTTCATATTTGCGCGAGTGCTGCCGTTGACCGACATCGATTTTGACAAATGGCTGGCCAGCGTGCCGCCCAACCGAACCGAAGAGACCCGCGCCCTCGACTCCCTGTTTCGCGACATCACGGGGTATGCGCCGCACATCTGGGCCGGGCGCATGGTGGGGTACGGGGCCTATGACTATACCTATCACAGCGGGCATTCGGGCACGTCGCTGGCCACCGGTTTTGCCCCGGGCAAGGCGCGGATCAGCCTCTACATCATGCCGGGCTATGCCGATTTCGGGCACATCCTCGACCGGTTGGGGCCGCACAAGATGGGCAAGGCGTGCCTCTATCTCACGCGGCTGGCGCGCGTGGACAGCGCTGTGCTGGGCGAATTGATCGCCGCGGGTCTGCAGGACCTGCGCACCCGGTGGCCGGTGCGGGCCGCACCCTAGGCGGCGATCACAAGATCCGACAGCTCCAGCCCCGTGACCCCGTCCAGCCGGATGACCGAGATCCCGGGCGCCAGCGTGTCCTTGGCGATGGTCACCTGCACCATCGTAAAGCCGCCCGACGCGTCCTCGATCAGGTCGACATCGGTGATCCGTGCGCCGGTGTCATAGGGGGCGATCTGCAGCACATCCTCGCCCGGCACGAAATCGGTGATGCGGATGTAATCGGCCGGAGCCGCGCCGTTGAACGCGCCCCGGATCTGCGCGTCGACCGTGTCACTGCCCGCGCCCAGCGTCAGCAGCGCGCCGCCCTCCTCGGCATTCTGGAAATTCCACACGGTGAACAGATCGTCGCCGTCGCCGCCATCGGCGGTGCCGCCGCTGTCGACCTGCATATGGTCGTCGCCCGGACCTCCGGTGCCGGTCGATCCGGTGCCCACGCCCACGAAATCATTGCCCGGGCCACCGTCGAGGGTCAGGCCGGTGCCAGAAACGGTGTCGTCCCCCGGCCCGCCATGGAAACTGGACGCGCCGCCGCCGCGCAACGTGTCGTTGCCCACGTCGCCATGCACCTCGTTCCCGTCGCCGTAGATCGTGATCACGTCGTCCCCCGCACCGCCAGAGATGGTCGCCCCGGCGATGTCTTCGACAAAGGTCTGGCGTTCGTCATAGCTGATGATCCGGTCGTCGCCATCATTGCCTTGCGCAAGGCCCCCCTCTGCCACCCGAAGCTGATCCGCCCCGTCGCCCCCGGTCACCGTCACGTCCCCGGCCTCGGCCCACAGCGTGTCGTTGCCATCGCCCCCGTCGATCCGCACCCCCGCCGTCGCCGTCGACAGCCAGTCGGCGCCCGCCGTCCCGGTGGTGTCCCCGGTCACCACCTGCTCGGCCACGCCACCCCGGGTGATGGTGTAATCCTCCGGCAGGAAGGTCACCAGTTCGTCGCCGTCTGTCGTCGCCTCAAGGTAGTAGTACGCGCTGTCCCCGTTCACCCGCAGCGTGGGCAGATCGTCGGAAACGCTGCCCGGCGCGGGCAGGGCACCGCTGGGATCCGCGCCCAGCAGATCGACCGTGCCCAGCAGGGTCAGGTCCAGCGTCTGTTCCATGTCGGCGAGGTCATAGGAAAACGGATCACCGGCAAACTGGTCCTGCCCCGGAATGTTGGCCGCGGTTTCCCAATCGGTGGTGCCCAGATCAACGCCTTCGGGCACGTAATAATACCGCGCCTCGTGCACGGCGACGAAAATGTCGGGCTCGACCTGCGTGTCGACATAACTCATGACCGCGACCGATCCGGTTTCATCCGCGCCGATATCAATGGGGATCGTGTCTCTGCCCGGATCGTAGTCAAAGCTGACCTCCGGCGGCGTCGGTTCGATCGGGGCCGGGTCGTCGACCTCGATATCCCGGTCCATCGGATCGCCGTCATCATCAAAGGCCTCGTACACGGCGTACATCACGGACGCCGACAACAGGCTCAAAAGCGCAAACAAACCCATGCTGCATCCCCCCGACGCATACAAAAACCAACGGGATAAGCGCAGCACTGACGCCAAAACGAGTCAAGCCATACCATCGGCGCACCCCGATTTTCCACAAACAGCTCTGAATCAGGCACATATGCGGCGGAATTGATGCCAGTTTTGAAATAAATCCGGCGGGCCAAACGGTCGCACTTGGCCTAACGCCATGAAAAAAAGGCAAAAGTGGAAAAAAAAGAGTGCGCTAACACATGTTGCGGGGTGCCAAACCCTCTGCTACATCCCCCCTGATTTTCGCGCCTCCCCGCTCGCGGCCGGCGCATCCACGCCTTCGGGGCACCAATGCGTGCGGGGAACCCGGGGCCAGACATCGAAAGGGTGGACGTGTCCGAACCAGCTTCGATTTCCACAGGCATTGCGGCCCGCTACGCCACAGCCGTCTATGACCTCGCCAAGGAAGCTAAAGCGATCAAGGATCTGGAAAAGGATCTCGACACGCTCAGCACCGCCATCGCCGACAGCGCCGACTTTTCCGCCCTGATCCATTCGCCGATCTACAGCCGCGAGGAACAGGGCGCCGCGATCACCGCCATCGCGAAGAAGGCTGGCCTGCCCAGCCTGATGAGCAACCCGCTGGCGCTCCTGGCCGACAAGCGTCGCCTCTTCGTTGTGCCACATCTCATCGGTGCGCTGCGCGCGATCATCGCCGAAGACAAGGGTGAACTGACCGCCGAAGTGACCTCGGCCAAGGCCCTGACCAAGACACAATCCGACAAACTCGCCAAGACGCTCAAAGAGCGCATGGGCAAGAATGTCACCATCACCGCATCCGTCGATGAAACTCTCATCGGCGGTCTCATCGTTAAAGTGGGCTCGAAAATGATCGACACGTCGATCCGTTCCCGGCTCGCCTCCCTCCAGAATGCAATGAAAGAGGTCGGATAAATGGGTATCCAAGCAGCAGAGATTTCTGCGATCCTGAAGGACCAGATCAAGAATTTTGGTCAGGAAGCCGAAGTGGCCGAAGTGGGCCGCGTGCTGAGCGTCGGCGACGGGATTGCCCGGGTCTATGGCCTCGACAATGTGCAGGCCGGTGAGATGGTCGAGTTTCCAGGCGGCATTCAGGGTATGGCCCTGAACCTCGAGAATGACAATGTGGGCGTCGTGATCTTCGGCTCTGACCGGGACATCAAAGAAGGCGACACCGTCAAGCGCACGAACTCAATCGTGGATGTGCCCGCCGGTGACGCATTGCTTGGTCGCGTTGTCGATGGTCTGGGCAACCCGGTCGATGGCAAAGGTGCAATCGAAGGGGCGGAGCGTCGCGTGGCCGACGTGAAGGCCCCGGGCATCATCCCACGCAAGTCGGTGCACGAACCGATGGCGACTGGCCTGAAGGCCGTGGATGCGATGATTCCGATTGGCCGGGGACAGCGCGAGCTGATCATCGGCGACCGTCAAACGGGTAAGACGGCTGTGGCGCTTGACACAATTCTGAACCAGAAATCCTACAACGACGCTGCCGGCGATGATGAATCAAAGAAGCTCTACTGCATCTACGTCGCAGTTGGGCAAAAGCGTTCGACCGTGGCGCAATTGGTGAAAAAGCTCGAAGAGAGCGGGGCGATTGACTACTCGGTGGTGGTTGCGGCGACAGCCTCTGACCCGGCGCCCATGCAGTTCCTTGCCCCATATGCGGCAACCGCCATGGCCGAATATTTTCGCGACAATGGTCGCCACGCGCTGATTATCTATGATGATCTGTCAAAACAGGCTGTGGCCTATCGCCAGATGTCGCTTCTGCTGCGTCGCCCACCCGGCCGCGAAGCCTATCCCGGAGATGTTTTCTACCTGCATTCCCGCTTGCTGGAGCGTTCGGCGAAGCTGAACGAAGACAATGGCGCAGGCTCACTGACGGCTCTGCCGATCATCGAGACGCAAGGCGGCGACGTGTCGGCCTTTATCCCGACCAACGTGATTTCGATCACCGACGGTCAGATCTTTCTTGAAACGGAACTCTTTTATCAGGGCATCCGTCCGGCTGTTAACACAGGCCTTTCAGTTTCGCGCGTGGGTTCGTCTGCCCAGACCGACGCGATGTCATCGGTGGCAGGCCCGGTGAAGCTGAGCCTCGCCCAGTATCGCGAGATGGCGGCCTTTGCCCAATTCGGTTCGGACCTTGATGCGGCCACCCAGCAGCTTTTGAATCGTGGTGCGCGCCTGACAGAGCTGATGAAGCAGCCGCAATATTCACCGCTGACAAACGCGGAGATCGTTTGCGTGATCTTTGCGGGCACCAACGGCTATCTGGACAATGTGTCGGTGTCGGATGTGGGTCGGTTCGAGGCGGGTCTATTGACCTTCCTGCGCGGTCAGAAGGCCGACTTCCTGAACTGGATTGCGGATGAAGATCCCAAATTCAAGGGCGGTGAGAACGTCGACAAGATGAAAGCTGTCATTGACGAGTTTGCTGCAGATTTTGCCTAAGGGGGTGGTGCAATGCCTTCCTTGAAGGACCTTAAAAACCGGATCGAATCGGTCAAATCGACCCGCAAGATCACCAAGGCCATGCAGATGGTGGCCGCCGCGAAATTGCGGCGGGCCCAGGAGGCGGCGGAGATGTCGCGCCCCTATGCTGAACGCTTCAACGCGGTGATGGCGGGGCTGGCCGCGTCGGTCGGTGGCAGCGACAGCGCGCCGAAATTGCTGAGCGGGACGGGCAGGGACAATGTGCATCTGCTGGTCGTCATGACGGCAGAGCGCGGTCTTTGCGGCGGTTTTAATGCCAACATCGCAAAGCTCGCCCGAAGCAAGGCGGAAGAGCTGCGCGCGGCAGGTAAGACTGTCAAAATCCTGACCGTCGGTAAGAAGGGCCGCGACGCGATCAAGCGCGATTGGGTTGACAGCTTTGTCGGCCACGTGGATCTGACTGAGGTCAAGCGCATGTCTTATGCGGACGCTCAGGGCATCGCGAAGGATGTCCTGGAGCGTTTCGATACCGGTGAATTCGATGTCGCGACGATCTTCTTCTCGAAATTCCAGAATGTTGTGACGCAGATCCCGACGGCTCAGCAGATCATCCCGTTCGAGGTGCCCGAGGATTATGAAGCGTCTGACACGCTTTATGACTATGAGCCAGACGAAGAAGCGATCCTGGCGGATCTGCTGCCGCGCGCTGTTGCAACGGCAATCTTCAGCGGCCTCCTCGAAAACGGTGCATCCGAACAAGGGGCCCGTATGTCGGCGATGGACAACGCGACGCGCAATGCAGGCGATATGATCGAGAAACTGACCATTGAATTCAACCGCTCGCGTCAGGCCGTGATCACGAACGAGCTGATCGAAATTATTTCCGGCGCGGAAGCGCTGTAAGAGAACCGGAGACGAAACATGGCAAACGCTAAAGGCAAAATCACACAAGTCATCGGCGCCGTCTGTGACGTGCAGTTCGATGACCACCTGCCGGAAATTCTGAACGCGCTGACCACCGACAACAACGGCAACAATCTTGTGTTGGAAGTGGCCCAGCACCTTGGCGAAAACACGGTCCGCTGCATCGCGATGGATTCGACAGAAGGTCTGGTCCGCGGTCAGGAAGTTGTGGATCAGGATGGTCCGATCCAGGTGCCCGTAGGCCCCAAGACGCTTGGCCGCATTTTGAACGTAGTGGGGGAGCCCGTTGACGAGGGCGGCCCGGTTGAGGCGGAAGAAAAGCGTGCGATCCACCAGCCCGCGCCCGAATTTGCGGAACAATCCACCGAATCCGAAGTGCTGGTGACCGGCATCAAGGTTGTGGACCTGCTGGCCCCTTACGCGAAGGGCGGTAAGATCGGCCTCTTCGGCGGTGCCGGTGTGGGCAAGACGGTTCTGATCATGGAGTTGATCAACAACATCGCCAAGGTGCACTCGGGCTACTCGGTCTTTGCTGGTGTGGGTGAGCGGACGCGTGAAGGCAATGACCTCTATCACGAGATGATCGAATCCAACGTAATCAAGCCCGACAACCTGGAAGACAGCCAGGTGGCGCTTGTTTACGGCCAGATGAACGAACCTCCCGGGGCGCGGGCGCGTGTGGCCCTGACAGGTCTTACATTGGCAGAGCAGTTTCGCGACGCCTCGGGGACAGACGTTCTGTTCTTCGTCGACAACATCTTCCGATTTACACAAGCAGGCTCCGAAGTGTCGGCCCTTTTGGGCCGGATCCCGTCCGCTGTGGGCTATCAGCCGACACTGGCCACCGACATGGGCGCGATGCAGGAACGGATCACTTCGACTAAGGGGGGCTCGATCACGTCGATCCAGGCGGTCTACGTACCTGCCGACGACCTCACCGACCCCGCGCCCGCGACGACCTTTGCGCACCTTGATGCGACGACGGTTCTTAGCCGTGCGATTTCAGAACTCGGCATCTACCCTGCTGTGGACCCGCTTGACAGCTCAAGCCGGCTGATGGATCCGCAGATCGTGGGGGAAGAACACTACAAGGTCGCTTCGGACGTGCAGCAGATCCTTCAACGCTACAAGTCGCTGCAGGACATCATCGCGATCCTCGGCATGGACGAACTGAGCGAAGAGGACAAGCTGACGGTGGCCCGCGCGCGCAAGATCCAGCGCTTCCTCTCGCAGCCCTTCGACGTTGCGAAGGTTTTCACAGGTTCCGACGGCGTGCAGGTCCCGCTTGATGACACGATTGCTTCGTTCAAGGCAGTGGTGGCCGGTGAATACGACCACCTGCCCGAAGGCGCCTTCTACATGGTCGGCGGCATTGAAGAGGTCAAAGCCAAGGCCGAAAAGATGGCCGCAGACGCCGCGTAAGCCAACCCGGGCTAGGGTGGGCTTAAGCCCACCTTACATCCACACAGGAGAACAAAGATGGCAGAGATGCAATTCGATCTCGTCTCCCCTGAACGCAGCCTCGCCTCGTTCAAGGCGGCCTCGGTTCAGATCCCGGGTGCGGACGGCGATATGACCGTGATGGAGGGCCACGCGCCAACGATCACGACGTTGCGGCCCGGTATCCTTCGGGTCGAAGGTGATGGCGGAAGCCATGAATATGTGGTGACAGGTGGTTTCGCGGAAATCGGCGCGGCCGGTATCTCGGTCCTGGCCGAACAGGCTGTTCCTACGGGCGACATGACCCAGGACCAGATGGACGCGATGTTTGATGCCGCGCAAGAGGCCTACATGCGCACCAAGGAAGCCCATCAGAACGAACCGGGCCCCGTTGATGACGCTGCGAAGCTTCTCGCGGATATGGTCGCGATGGGCTCTGAAATTGGGCTGAGCACGAAGCAACCGTCGCTCTGATCCTTCAGGGCAGTTGAAACAAAAAGGCGGGCATCGAAGACCGCCTTTTTGCATTGTGAGTGGTGGTTCAGAAGAGGAAGTCGGCGCTGTCGAGATCCGACAGGCCCACATGGCGCAGGGTCAGCACGTCGCCCGAACCTGCATCGATCACAACATTGCTGCCCTGCTGGCTGGCGTGGTTTTGCATCAGGTCGTTGAATGATGTGACGGAGGACACACCGCTGAAGTCCAGCTTTTCGGCGTTGTTATTGGCATCGAAGTCCATGATCGTGTCGCGGTCAAATCCGTTCTTGAAGATGAAACGATCCGCACCAGCATGGCCGACGAGCATATCGTTGCCCGTCCCGCCCTCCAGCGTGTCGTTGCCGCCACCGCCGCGCACCGAATCCTGACCGGCCCCGCCTGACACGACATCGTTGCCCTGCTGGCCATGCACGTTGTCGTTGCCGTTGCCACCGTCAAGCGTGTCGTTCTCAGTACCGCCAAGCAGTTTGTCATTGCCGTCACCGCCATAGACACGGTCGCTGCCCGCCTCGCCAAAAAGCACGTCCGATCCCGAGCCGCCAGCGGCCACATCGTTGCCTTTGCCAGCAATCAGTCGGTCATTTCCGCCGCCGCCTTCCAGGCGATCATTGCCATCCCAGCCGATCAGGCGGTCGTTGCCGTCGTCGCCTTGCAGGTTGTCATTTCCGGTGCCGCCGCCCAGCGTATCGTTGCCCGCCTTGCCGCTGATCGTGTCGTTCCCGGCATCGCCCTTGATATGCTCGCCCGCGCTGGTTCCGTTGAGCGCGTCATTGCCCGCTGTGGGACCAGACGCAGGCGGCTGGGGTGCTGGCGCGGGATCTGCTGGCGGTGTGGTGGGCGCCGAGTTGGCGGGCCCGGCGTCCAGATCAACATCACCCCGCGTGGCTGCGAAGTTCTGCGTTACCATTACGCTTTCGCCGCGATAGCCGCTATCATAGGTGAAGTCGCCGGTCTCGACCCCGATGCCGATATAGCGAAGATCGGGATTGAGGATGTTGGCCCGGTGACCGGGGCTGTCCATTAACTGCTGATGCAGGCGCTGTACATCGTCCTGAATGCCCGGAGCCCCGCCTTCGGTGCGGATGGCGATGTTTTCCGCCGATCGCCAGGAGCCAGAGAAATCAAACCCGGCCTCGCGCATTCGCTGCGTGGCGCTCGACCCGCCCGCACCTGTGTGGGAAAACGTATTGGTGCGTAGGGACCATTCGGAGTGCTCTTCCGAAGATTCGTTCAGATTGCGTTCGAGTTGGAGCGCAACGAGACCGCGCGATGTGCGCTCTTCGTTGATAAGCCCCAGCATGTAGCGTTCTGCGTCACTTGCGATCGACATGACAAAACTCTCTTTGTTACCCGTGAGTGCAGCCGCGACCTAACAGGACGCGCAGCAGCGACGGCCAGACAAAATCGGGAACCGCCTGAAACAGAGCAAGGAATGGCGCATCGGGCACCATACGGGCGCAGGTTTTTGCCTTGGATCTCTCAAGGGTTGAATGAACCGCGCCAAAATGCGAATTCATGCCGAGCCGAGCAATCATTTGCCGTCGGCCTGCATTCCGGCAGGTCGATTTCTGCATGTTGACCACCCCGGTCAAAACACGCCCCCAAGTGAAACGCTAAGCAGCGATCATGTCAGGAATAAGGCTGATGGCCTGCGCTGCGCCTATTCGGCAGCGTACATGCCGTCATAGATCGGGCCAAGCGTGTCGGCCTCGAATAATGAGCTGACCGACGTTCCATTCCAGATGTTCAGAATGGCCTGCGCAAAGATCGGGGCCGTCGGCACGATGCGGATATTCTTGGCGGATTTAATCGCCTCAGTCGGGGCAATGCTGTCGGTGATGACCAACGACTTCATGACCGATTTCGTCACACGTTCGACGGCCGGGCCGGACATCACCCCGTGGCTGATATAGGAATGGACCTCTTTCGCGCCATTTTCGAGTAGCACTTCGGCAGCCTTGCACAATGTGCCAGCCGTGTCGCAAATGTCATCGACGATCAGGCATGTCTTGCCCTTCACGTCACCAATGACTGTCATTTCCGCCACTTCCCCCGGCTTTTCGCGGCGTTTGTCCACGATGGCGAGCGGGGCATTGATCCGCTTTGCCAATTCCCTGGCGCGCGCAACCCCGCCCACATCTGGCGAAACCACCATCAGCTTGTCCACCTTGCCGCGGAAATTGTCCTGAATGTCGAGTGCAAAAACGGGCGAGGCATACAGGTTGTCCACGGGGATATCGAAGAACCCCTGGATCTGTGCAGCATGCAGATCCATCGTCAGAACCCGTTCGACCCCGGCCGAAACCAGCATGTTGGCCTTGAGCTTGGCGCTGATCGGTGTGCGCGCCTTTGTGCGCCGATCCTGACGCGCATAACCGAAGTAAGGGATCACGGCGGTGATGCGCGCGGCACTTGACCGTCGCAAGGCATCACACATGATCAGAAGTTCCATCAGGTTGTCATTGGCAGGGTTCGAGGTCGATTGGAGGATGAACATGTCCTCGCCCCGGACATTCTCGAAGACCTCGACAAAGATCTCACCGTCATTGAAACGTTCGACCCGCGTGTTGACCAGCCCGACATGCGTGCCCCTGTGCAGGGACATTCGTCGTGCAACCGCCTTGGCCAAGGGCAAGTTGCCATTGCCCGCAATCAGTTTTGGTTCCTGAATTTGCGGCATATGAGCCCCCGTCTGACGCGCAATTGTAACAGAATCGTAATGTTGACTCCGCTTAGCACGGGCTTACCGTCCGGCAAAGCGCAAGGCCTCATGGAAAGACCCAAAAATGCCCCATATCGATTATTACTTCGCGACTTTGTCCCCCTATACCTACCTGGCCGGGAAACGGTTTGAAGCAATTGTGGAAAAACACGGCGCTTCAGTCACTTACAAACCGATGGATGTGATTGCCTTGTTCGGTCGGACAGGTGGAACGCCGCCGAAGGATCGTCACATCAGCCGCGTCGAATACCGCGCGCAAGAGCTTGTCCGCCAGGCCAAGAAACTGGACATGCCGTTCAACCTCAAGCCAGCGCATTGGCCTACGAACGGGGCGCCGTCCTCGTATGCGTTCATCGCCGCGCAGAATGCGGGCGGTGGCGATCTGGGCGAATTGGTCCAAACCATCACGCGCAGCGTCTGGGCGGATGAGAAGGACATTGCTGAAGATGCGGTGATCCGGGATTGCCTGCAAGAGGCAGGCTTTGACCCGGGCCTTGCGGATAGCGGACTTTTGCAGGGCGCCGAAACCTATGCCGCCAACCTGGAAGAGGCGGTCGAGGCCGGTGTATTCGGCGCGCCCTTCTACATTGTCAAGGACAGCGGTCAGCGCTTTTGGGGACAGGATCGTTTGGAAGATCTTGACACGCATCTGGCGGGGGATCTGTGACGCCCTATTCGCAGGTCTTCGGATCCGGACCGCGCAAGGCGCTGGCCATTCACTGCACGATGGCCCATTCCGGTGTCTGGACGGCGTTTGCCAAGTCGCTGTCGGATCTGTTGACGATCACGGCCATGGATCTGCCCAGCCACGGGCGGTCGACCAAATGGATGCCGGACCAAGACCAGCATGGAATGGCGACCGAGATGGCGATGTCCCTGTTGGACGCGCCGATGGATGTAATCGGGCATTCTTATGGCGCGACGGTTGCGCTTCGGCTTGGTGTCGAGGTGCCGCATCTGGTGCGAAGCCTGACATTGATCGAACCGGTTTTCTTTGCCGCAGCACTGGCTGATGAACCGGAGCGCGTGCAAGCGCATGATGTGGAGCTTGCAGACTATACCGCGGCGATGGATGCGGGCGATCTAGAAGGGGCCGCGCGCGCCTTTAACAGGCTTTGGGGCGTGGGCACGCGGTGGGATGATTTTCCCAAAGCTCTGCAGGACTACATGACCGAGACGGTGGCCTTCGTGCCTGGGAGCCTTGGTTTTTTGATCCATGATGATCTGGATCTGCTTGGCTCAAAAGCGCTTGAGGCGCTGCCGATGCCCGTGCTGTTGGTGCAGGGTGAAAGAACTCTGGATGTGATCGATGCCACACATGCCGCAATGGCCCGCCGTATCGCCAAGGTGCAGAGGGTGACCATCCCAGGGGGCGGTCACATGGCGCCGATAACGCATCCCAAAGAAGTCGCGGAGGAGGTCCGAAGTCTTCTGGGCCGGGTGGGCGACACGCCCACCTTACAGGGGTCGTAAGGGGGAGCATGCTCCCCCAATCCATTGAGGTGTTCCATGCACGGGAAAGTGACGCTTTCTTAGACGCAGGTTGTAAGGTGGAGCTGGCTCCATCTTATGCGCTGGCAGTCGTGCTCTGAAGTACGCCCAGAAACTGATCGACCAGATGTGGCGCAATCGACCAGTCGCAAACAAACCGCGCTGGCAGCATTTCGTTGGGATCGTCCCCCTTAAGCGTGGCCCCCCAAAGATAGTACATCGCGCCTTCATCCATCAGGTGCTGGTGCACCTGTCTTGGCAGGGCCGCGAAAACCATATTGGCCTCCAACGGATGCAACAACTTCGCACCTTGCGCCGTGAGGCCCTTGGCCAGTCGCGCTGCAGTGTCATTGGCCCGCTTCGCCAAATCCAGCCAGAGGTTGTCCTCCAAATAGGCAGCCATCTGCGCAGACAGATACCGGTGCTTGGAAAACAGATGCGCCCCGCGTTTGCGCCGCAACTCGAATTCCCAGGCCTTTGATGGATCGAAGAAGATCACCGCCTCGACACCCAGACAGCCATTCTTGGTGCCACCGAAGCTGAGCACGTCCACACCAGCCTTCCATGTCATTTCGGCAGGACTGCATCCCAAAGCCACCAGCGCATTGGCAAAGCGTGCGCCGTCCATATGCACGGGAAGCCCGAATTCACCGGACACCGCCCCCAGAGACCGCAGATGTTCCAGATCATGCACACCGCCGCGTTCAGTTACTTGCGTGATCGAAACCGGCCCTCTCTGCGGTCCGTGCACGCCGCGCGCCTCTTCATAAGCGATTGCTTCGCGGAGAGCCGTCGGTTCCATCTTGTCACCACCCGGCACGAGCGTCAGCTTGGCGCCGCCTGCATAGAATTCCGGTGCATTGCATTCGTCTTCGTTGATGTGGGAGACCTTCGTGCAGAAGATTGTCTGCCAAGGCTGGGTGTAGCAGCCCAAAGCCAGTGCGTTCGCGGCCGTACCCGTTGCGACGAGGTAGACCACGGCATCCGGCGCCTCGAAGATTTCCCGCAGGCGGTTGCGCACCCGCTCCATGATGTCGTCGGCACCGTAGGATCCCGCATATCCTTCATTTGCATCCAGCACCGCTTGCATCACCTTCGGATGCGCGGGTCCGGCATTGTCAGAGGCAAAATACATCTAGGTCGGCTCCTCTATGATGTGCTCTTCCCAATCTTCTTCCGGGACATCGAATTCGCTGAGCGTTTGGCCAATCAGACTGATCCCTGCATCATGCACGCTTTCCGCGGTGCCGGAGATAAGCGGGTGCCAATCCGGCAAGGGCTGGCCTCCCCAAAGCAGGCGATAGGCGCAAGTTTCTGGCATCCAGTAGGCATTCCGGTCAATGTTATCAGGCCGGAGCACGATGCAGTCTGGCACGAATTGATGCCGGTTTTCATAGTGTGCGCAGCGGCAGGTCGTATCGTCCAACAGGCGACAGGCGATGCGCGTCAGTGCGACCTCGCCTGTTTCCGCATCCTCAAGCTTGTTCAGGCAGCACTTGCCGCAGCCGTCACAAAGCGCCTCCCATTCGCGCGGGTTCATCTTTTTGAGCGGCTTTGTCTCCCAGAACCTCGCTGTCAGGCCATTGCGGTCGATCGGATCGCTCATAGAGCGGCCAGGATGTCACGCGACGCCGCTGTGTCTGCATCCATCTGGGTGACCAATGCCGCGACGCTGTCGAACGTTTCTTCTCCGCGCAGATGATCCACCAAGCCGACCGAAAGCTGCGCGCCATAAAGATCGCCTGAGAAATCGAAGATAAACGTCTCGATATTGGGAGTGTTGACGCCGAACATGGGACGCACACCCAGCGATGCAACACCGTGATAGCTGCCCTGATGCGGTCCATCCAGGATGTCGACCAGCACTGCGTAGACGCCGAAAGCAGGCAGGTGGAGGCCTTCAAGCGACATGTTCGCCGTCGGATATCCCAGCGTGCGCCCGCGTTGTTCGCCGCCGATCACCGGCCCCTCGATCCGGTGCCAATGGCCCAACATGACCGCCGCATCGCGGGGCCTGCCATCGCTTAGCGCTTTGCGGATGTTGGTCGACGATACAGTGGTTTGGGTCTTCTCCAGCAAGGGTGCGATGGTCACGCCAAATCCCATCTCGACCCCGAACCGCCACAAATCCGTCGCTGTTCCAGCCCGACCTTTCCCAAAGCAGAAGTCGGCGCCGATCACCACGTGGTTCAGCCCGAGGCCTTCATGAACGACCTCGCGTGCGAACGCATCGGGTGTCAGCCCGGAAAGGGCGGCGTTGAACGGCAGTTCATAAAGCCGCTGAACCCCCAGTTTTTCAAGCCGACTGCTGCGTGCCTCACGGCTCATCAAGCGGAAGGGCGGTGCCTCAGGTGCGAAGAATTCGCGCGGATGCGGTTCAAATGTCAGCACCCCAAGCGGCGCGTCAGGCGCGCCCCGACGCGCGAGGTCTATCACAGATTGGTGGCCCAGATGCACGCCGTCAAAGTTGCCGATAGCGACGCTTGCGCCCCGATCCTCCGGCTCAACAAAGGTATAATCGCGAATGATCCGCATGACGTCTGCCTTAGCCTTGGCGTCCGGCGCTGGCAAGCGTCAGACCTGCGCCTTCAGCCAGCGCATGAAGGGTGCCAGCTTTGGCGACACCCGCGTGGGCAACGTGAGGATGTGGTAGGCAAAGGCGCTGTCTTCTTCTTCGCAAAGCACCTCCAGGTTGCCCCGATCAATGTCCGCCGCCGCAATGGCCCGCGGCACGATCGACACGCCGTGGCCTGCCCGAACCGCCTGCATGACCAAGGCGCTCGTATCCAGCGTCGTGACGCGCGCCTTGTCGAGATCAAGACCGTTGGCGCAGACCCATACTTTTTCCTCTTCCCGCGCGATGCCCATCAACCAGTGCTCGCCTTGCAGATCAGCTACGCAGCCGATGGATCTTTGACCGATCAGGTCCGGTGAGGCCACGACAACATGCGCCGCCGTCACCAGTGGCTCGGATTTGACACCGGGCCAGTCGCCGCGCCCGTACCGGATCGCCAGATCGAAGCCGTCCTTGCGCAAGTCGACCAGCTTCATGGAGGGGACAAGTTCGAGCTCGATTTCCGCGTGATTTGACCAAAATCCCCCAATGCGCGGCATCAGCCAGCTTTCCGCAAAGGACGGCGTGGTCGAAATACGCAATGGCCGTGATGCGTCCCGTGTGAGCAGATCCTCGGCGGCGTCTGAGATCAGGCCAAACGCTTCGCCCAGACTGATGGCAAGCCTTTGTCCATCATCGGTGGTGATCATCTTCTGGCCCACGCGCCGCATCAGCGGGCGTGCGAAATAATCTTCAAGCCCGCGCAGATGCTGGGCAATCGCCGAATGCGTCACGTTGAGCTCGCGCGCGGCGGCGGAATAGCTGCCATGCCGGGCTGCCGCCTCGAATGCGCGCAGGGCCGAAAGGGAAGGGATGTGTCGCCAGTCCATGAATAGCCTGTTAGTTGAACTTACATAAAGTAATTCTTCCTGATTAGCGAAACCGGCGCAAGCTTCATATTATCTGAGGCATCAGACGATCAAAGGAGATCAAGACATGCTTACAATCTTTGCCCGTGTCTTTAAAACAGCAACAGGCGGTGACGCCCTGCAAAAGCACCATGAAACGCATCAGGAATGGTCAGAGCGTTTCGTGCCGCATCATCGCCGTAAGCAGCAGATGAGCATGGATCCCTATCGGTTCAACCCGCACCGGGATCTCTGGTAAGGCGGCGCTTCTCCCCTGCCGACCTTACCCGTACTGCGCCACCGGCGTACCGGCAACCGCGCTCATATTCAAAAGGCCCCGCGCCGTAATGGAGGGGCTGACGATGTGAGCGCGGTTGCCCATGCCCATCAGGATCGGGCCAACCTCAAGCCCGCCACCTTTCATCTTGAGAATGTTACGCACGCCCGAAGCGGCATCTGCATGTGCGAAGATCAGCACGTTTGCCGGGCCTTCCATCCGTCCTTTGGGGAGCAGACGTTCGCGCAGTTCCGGGTCAAGCGCCGTGTCGATGTTCATCTCACCTTCATAAACAAAATCGCTTTCCAGTTCGTCGAGGCGGGTGATCGCCTCGCGCAGACGGGCACCGGATCCACCCGATTGGTTGCCGAATTGCGATTGTGAACATAACGCGATCTTGGGTTCGATCCCGAAGCGACGCACGTGGCGGGCCGCGCCGATGGCGATCTCGGCCAGCTCGTCTGCCTTGGGGGTCGTGTGCACATGCGTGTCCGCGATGAAAAGCGGGCCGTCTTCCAGAATCATCATGGAAAGTGCCCCAACGGGATGCAGACCGTCGCGGCCAAGCACTTGCGTGACGTAGTTGAGGTGCCATTTGAATTCGCCGAAAGTCCCGCAGATCAGGCTGTCGGCCTCTTCCCGGTGGACCATGACCGCGCCGATGGCGGTGGTATTGGTGCGCATGATTGCCCGCGCAATGTCTGGCGTGACACCGCGCCGCGCCATGAGCTCGTGATAGGTGCCCCAATAGTCGCGGTAGCGCGGATCGTTTTCCGGGTTTACCAGATCGACATTGTCGCCCAGCTTCAGGATCAGGCCCGCCCGTTCGATCCGGGCGTCGATCACATCCGGCCGTCCGATCAGGATAGGCCGTTCCGTCGTTTCCTCGACCATGGCCTGGGCGGCCCGCAAAACGCGTTCGTCCTCGCCTTCGGCAAAGACAATTCGGCGGGATTTCTGGCGCGCGGCCTCAAAAACCGGGCGCATAAGCAGGGCCGATTTGAAGACCGACCCGTCGAGCTTTTGTTTGTAGCTCTCTAGATCCTCGATGGGCCGCGTTGCCACGCCCGTTTCCATCGCAGCCCTTGCGACGGCAGAGGATACAATGCCGATCAGGCGCGGATCGAAGGGTTTGGGGATCAGGTAGTCGGGCCCGAATGTCATCTCTTCCCCGCTATAGGCGGCGGCAGCTTCGGCGGATGTGGTGGCGCGGGCCAGTGCGGCGATGCCGTCAATGCAGGCGAGTTCCATTGCGTCGTTGATCTCGGTTGCGCCCACATCGAGCGCGCCCCTGAAAATGAAGGGAAAACAGAGAACGTTGTTGACCTGGTTCGGGAAATCGCTGCGTCCGGTGGCGATGATCGCATCGGGCGCAACCTCGCGCGCCAGATCAGGCAGGATCTCGGGGGTTGGGTTGGCCAGCGCGAAGATGATCGGGCGGTCTGCCATCTTTTGCACGTGCTCGGGTTTCAGCACTTCCGGACCCGAGAGACCAAGGAACAGATCCGCGCCTTCTATCACATCGTCGAGGCTGCGCTTGTGACTGTCCTGGCAGTATTCGGCCTTGATCGGATTCATATCGATCTCGCGCCCCGAATAGACCAACCCGTGAATGTCGCAGAGCCAGACATTCTCGCGTTTGACGCCAAGCTTCAGCAGCATGTTGAGGCAGGCAATACCAGCAGCCCCGCCGCCGGTGCTGACAATTTTTATGTCCTCAAACTCCTTGCCAGCAACATGCAGGGCGTTCTTTGCCGCCGCTCCCACGACAATGGCGGTGCCATGCTGATCGTCATGAAAGACCGGGATCGACATGCGTTCACGGCAGAGCTTTTCCACGATGAAGCAATCGGGTGCCTTGATGTCTTCAAGGTTGATGGCGCCGAAGGTTGGACCAAGCGCGCAGACGATCTCGGCCAGTTTTTCTGGATCGGCCTGATCCACCTCTATGTCGAAGCAGTCGATGCCCGCGAACTTTTTAAAGAGGACGGCCTTTCCCTCCATTACCGGTTTGGAGGCAAGCGCGCCGATATTGCCGAGCCCCAGAACGGCAGAGCCGTTGGAGACGACCGCCACAAGATTGCCGCGCGCCGTGTATCGGGCCGCAGTCGCGGGGTCGGACTTGATTTCCAGACAGGCTTCGGCCACGCCGGGCGAATAGGCGCGGGCCAGATCGCGACCATTGGCCAGAGGTTTGGTGGCGCGGATTTCGAGTTTTCCAGGTTTGGGATGTTCGTGGTATTCAAGCGCGGCCTGCCGCAAACTGGGTTGATCGGACATCTGAGGCTCCTCCGGCATTTAGTTTAGCGTTAAACTATTTTCTCAATCGCACCAATAGCCGTTCTTGATCGGAGCGCGCCAAGGCGCGCACTTGATCTTTTGCGGCCCCATCCGGGGCCGCGTCCGCGAGGCTCTGCCTCGCGCTCCGGGATATTGTGACCCCGGAGAAGTGAGGTCCGGAGAAGTCAGGGCTTGTCTTTTGGCGCGCGGGCCTTTCACTTTGTTTGAGGAGGTGATCATGGTGGAAACCAAGGCAGAAATCCGTTTGCCGACGCACGAGTTGCGCGATGATATCCCGTTTTTTACCCGGGTTCTGAAAATGCGGATGGATATGATTTATCCCGCAGATGATCCGACCGTGGCGGTGTTTTCAGGTTATGGCCTGCGCGTTCGGGTCGAAAAGGGGGCGGTTGAGCCTCCGGGCACCTTGCGGATCTTGTCGGACGACCCGGATGCGTTTGCGGACGGGGCGCGGATTTTGACGGCACCCAATGGCACCCGGGTCGAGATCGACGTTCTGGCGCCGCCCCTGGTGATGCCAGATACGGTGCATTCCTTTGTCGTACGTCGTCTGGCCGATCAGGCACCCTGGATCATCGGGCGCGCGGGGATGCATTACCGCGACCTGATCCCCGACCGGTTGGGCGGGTCGATCATCGCGTCACATATCCGCATCCCGGATGGCGGGCCTGTGCCGGATCAGGTGCATTACCATACAGTCGGGTTCCAATTGATCTTCTGCTATCGGGGCTGGGTTGACCTTGTCTATGAGGATCAGGGCCCGCCGTTTCGTCTGCATGCAGGCAATTGCGTGATCCAGCCGCCCGAGATCCGGCACCGCGTGCTTTATGCAAGTGATAATATCGAGGTGATCGAGATCGGGGTGCCTGCCGAACACGTGACCACGATCGATCATGATATGACCCTGCCCAACGACGTGGTGAACCCCGGCCGTTCATTTCAGGGTCAGCGCTTTGTCCATCATCAGGCGGATGATGCCACTTGGCGCGATTTCCGGTTGCCGGGCTATCAAAGCCGCGACACAACCATCGCGGCACATACCGGCGATGTGGCTGGCGTTCATGTGGTGCGGCGGGGGCAGGGGCTGCCGGTTTGGGCGGCGCATGACAGCGACATCCTGTTCACCTTTGTGATGGACGGCTGGATGGTCCTGAAAGGCGAGGGACGCGATCCGATCACGTTGCGCCCGGGTGATGCTTTTGTAATCCCGCCTGGATTTGCAACGCGATATTCGGATCCGTCCGAGGATCTGGAATTGCTGGAAGTGTCCTTGCCGGGTCGTTTTGAAACGGAGCTGCGGGATGAGTGATGAGCTGAGACAGGCAGCCTTGGCGGTGCGGCAACGGGCCTATGCGCCTTATTCCGATTTCCAGGTCGGGGCGGCGATCCGGGGCGCGTCAGGGACGGTTTACGTCGGTTGCAATGTGGAGAATGTGGCCTATCCCGAAGGCACCTGTGCGGAAGCCGGTGCGATCGCTGCCATGGTGGCAGCGGGAGAGACCGTGCTGATCGAGGCCTATGTGGTGGCGGCATCACCCATGCCCGTGACGCCCTGCGGGGGGTGTCGGCAGAAGCTGAAAGAGTTTGGCGCGGCGGAAGTGCGGGTCACGATGGCGACGACGGGCGGTGTCGAAGAGGTGATGACACTGGCCGAATTGTTGCCCGGCGCATTCGTTCAGGATCACATGGAATGACGATGCCCAATGCGCGCGCTGTCATTGCCAAGCTGCGCATGGGCGAGGTGCCGGGTGTGGAGGATCTGAACTGGTTTGCGCAAGGCTTGTCTGATGGGACGGTGAGTGATGCGCAGGCGGGGGCTTTTGCTATGGCGGTCTGCTTGCAGGGGCTCGGTCAGGAAGGGCGGACAACGTTGACCCAGGCGATGCAGCGCTCGGGGCAGACATTGAACTGGTCGCTCGACGGTCCTGTGCTTGACAAGCATTCGACAGGCGGAGTGGGCGATTGCGTGTCCCTTGTGCTCGCGCCTGCCTTGGCGGCATGTGGAGCTTACATTCCCATGATATCGGGTCGGGGTCTGGGTCATACGGGCGGCACGCTCGACAAAATGGAGGCGATCCCAGGCGTTTCTGTGCAGGTGGATCAGGGCCTTTTTCAGGACGTTCTCGACAAAGCCGGTTGTGCGATTGTGAGCGCTTCGGCCGATATCGCGCCTGCCGACAAGCGGCTTTACGCGATCCGGGATGTGACCGCGACCGTTGAAAGCCTGGATCTGATCACGGCTTCTATTCTGTCGAAAAAGCTCGCTGCGGGGCTGGATGGGCTGGTGCTGGATGTGAAGGTCGGATCGGGCGCGTTCATGAAGGAGATCGACGATGCACAAGCGCTGGCCGGGGCGCTTGTGGCAACGGCGAACGAGGCCGGGTGCAAGACGTCCGCCCTGATCTCGGATATGAGCCAGCCGCTGGCGCCCGCGCTTGGCAATGCGCTTGAGGTGGCAGAGGTGATGCGGGTTCTGACAGGCCAGACACAGGGCCCACTTCTGGAACTGACTGCCGAGCTGGGGGGCGCATTGCTGGCTTTGAGCGGATTGGCGGATGACGCCGATGCGGGTCGGGACGCGGTTCTGAAGGCGGTCGCCGAAGGCCGCGCGGCGGAGCGTTTCGGCGCGATGGTTGCTGCAATGGGTGGGCCCGTCCGGTTCGTGGACACGTGGGCGCGTTTTCTGCCCGAAGCGACGGTGATCCGCGAAGTGATTGCTGAGCGCGCTGGCTATGTTCGCGCAATGAACGGAGAGGCGATGGGCCTTGCTGTCGTGGCGCTTGGCGGCGGGCGGATGGTGCAGGAGGATCAGGTTGATCCGGCTGTGGGCCTTTCGGATGTCTTGCCGCTGGGTACTCAGGTATCAAAGGGCCAGCCGCTGGCCCGCGTTCACGCGGCGCGCCCGGCAGATGCCGACCGAGCGGAGGCATCGGTGCGCGCGGCTATTGAGATTGGCGATGTCCCCACGTTGCCCAATCTCGTGTTGGATCGGATCGGCTGATGGCGCGGGCGTTCCTTGTGGTGATGGATTCCGTTGGTATCGGCGGTGCGCCCGATGCGGCTGAATATTTTAACGGTGATGTGCCGGATACGGGGGCAAACACGCTGGGACACATAGTACAGGAGCGCGGTCTCAACGTGCCACATCTGGATGGGCTTGGGATGGGTGCGGCCTTGCGGCTTGCCTCGGGTCTGGAGATGGAGGGGCTCGGGGCGGAAGCCAAGGGGCTGTGGGGCGCGGCCACTGAAGTGTCAAAAGGCAAGGATACACCGTCGGGGCATTGGGAACTCGCCGGGGTTCCGGTTCCGTGGGACTGGCATTACTTCCCCGATCAGCGGCCAGCCTTTCCGGATGATCTGGTGGTCGACGTTGCGGCGCTGGCTGGCACGCAGGATGTGCTTGGCAATTGTCATGCTTCCGGTACGGCGATCATTGCTGAACTCGGGGAAGAGCATATGCGCTCAGGCCAACCCATCTGCTACACGAGTGCGGACTCGGTTTTTCAGATCGCCGCACATGAAGACAGCTTTGGTCTCGACAGACTGCTGGATCTGTGTGCGTCTATCGCCCCACGCCTGCATGAGATGCGCGTGGGTCGTGTCATTGCGCGGCCCTTTGTGGGGCGTCCGGGCGCGTTTGAGCGGACGACGAACCGCAAGGATTATGCGATCAGGCCGCCTGCCCCGATCGTGACCAACTGGGTGCAGAATGCGGGCGGGCATGTCTATGGAATTGGCAAGATCGGCGACATCTTTTCGATGCAGGGGATCAACGAAGTGGTCAAAGGCGCTGACCTTGTGCTGATGGATCATATGGACCGGCTGGTTGAGGAAGCGGTGGAAGGCAGCCTGACCTTTGCCAATTTCGTCGAGTTCGACAGCCTTTATGGCCACCGGCGCGATGTTGAGGGTTACGGGCGGCACCTGGAATGGTTTGACAGGCGGATCGGGGCTATCCTGCCCAAGCTGCGGCCGGATGACATGCTGGTGCTGACCGCTGATCACGGGAACGATCCCACATGGGTGGGCACCGACCATACCCGTGAACGCGTGCCCGTTCTGGTGGCAGGTCTGGGGCCCGGCAAGCTTGGACAGATCGGATTTCGGGATGTCGCGCGACTGGTCGCCGATTATCTGGGGGTAACCGTTCCCTAAAGGCGCGCCCTGCCGGGCGCATACGATGTTTTGCGGCCCCGTCCGGGGCCGCGTTTCGCCAATGTCGGGTCTCGTGCGTCCGTCTCACAGGCTGTGCATTGGGCGGAGGTTCGACGAGTGCGGGACTTGCTCCTTGTCGCACGGCGCCGTATCCCAAAACCAACGAGACGGGAGGGCGACATGAGCTATGCGGAGACCTATTCGACCTGGAAGGCAGACCCCGAAGGCTGGTGGATGGCACAGGCCAGGGCGATTGACTGGGAGGTGCCCCCCAACCAGGCGCTTTATGCGCGCGGCAATGACATCTATGAGTGGTTCGCGGATGCGCAGGTCAACACGTGCTGGAACGCGGTTGACAGGCATGTCGCCACTCTTGGGGATCAGGCGGCCATTATCTATGACAGTCCGATCACAGGCAAGAAAGCAACAATCAGTTACGCTGAATTGCAAAGCCGTGTGGCGACTTTGGCCGGTGCCTTGTCCGCCAAGGGCGTCGCAATTGGTGACCGTGTTATCATCTACATGCCGATGGTGCCCGAAGCCTTGATCGCGATGCTCGCCTGCGCGCGCATCGGAGCGGTGCATTCGGTGGTTTTCGGCGGGTTTGCGGCCAACGAACTGGCTGTTCGGATCGACGATTGCACGCCCAAGGCGATCATCGCCGCCTCCTGCGGGCTCGAACCCGGACGGGTCGTGGAATACAAACCCCTTCTCGACGGTGCAATCGAGATGGCCGATCATAAGCCGGAATTCTGCGTTGTTCTTCAGCGGGAGCAGCACCTTTGTGACCTGGGCCCGCGCGACGTGGATTGGGACACCTTTCAGGAAGGGGCAGCACCGGCGGACTGCGTGCCAGTGCCAGGTAACCACCCGGCCTACATTCTTTATACCTCTGGCACGACAGGGGCGCCCAAAGGCGTTGTGCGCCCGACAGCCGGGCATCTGGTGGCGCTGAACTGGACAATGAAAAACATCTATCAATGCGATCCGGGCGATGTATTCTGGGCCGCCTCCGACGTCGGTTGGGTCGTCGGGCATTCCTACATCTGTTACGCGCCGCTTATTCACGGCAATACGACCGTTGTGTTCGAGGGCAAGCCGGTTGGCACACCCGATGCAGGCACGTTCTGGCGTGTGATCTCCGAGCACAACGTACGAAGTTTCTTCACCGCTCCCACCGCCATTCGGGCGGTGAAACGAGAGGATCCGAAAGGTGAATTCGCGAAGAAGTACGATCTGAGCTGTTTGCGGGCGCTGTATCTCGCGGGCGAGCGGGCAGACCCCGATACGATCGAATGGGCGCAAGACCTGCTGCAGATCCCGGTCTATGACCATTGGTGGCAGACCGAAACCGGCTACACGATTGCTGGCAACCCAGCGGGGCTTGAGCCGCTGCCTGTCAAGATGGGATCGCCCACAGTGCCGATGCCGGGCTATGATGTGCAGATCCTTGGCGATGATGGACATCCTGTAGGCGCCGGAGAACTGGGCGCCATCGCTATCCGCCTGCCTTTGCCGCCCGGCACTCTGCCGACGCTCTGGAACGCGGAGGAGCGTTTCCGTGCCTCTTACCTGACTGCCTTTCCGGGATACTATGAAACAGGCGATGCCGGGATGGTGGATGAGGATGGCTACCTTTACATCATGGCGCGTACCGATGACGTCATCAACGTGGCGGGCCATCGGCTGAGCACAGGTGCGATGGAAGAGGTCCTGGCCAGTCACCCGGACGTGGCTGAATGCGCGGTTGTCGGGGTCAGTGATGCGTTGAAAGGTCAGGCACCATTGGGGCTTTTGTGCCTGACAACCGGGGTGGACCGCCCGCATGATGCGATCACGAGCGAATGCGTGAAACTTGTCCGCGAAAGGATCGGGCCAGTGGCGGCCTTCAAGTCGGCGATCGTCGTCGACCGACTGCCCAAGACACGTTCGGGCAAGATCCTGCGCGGCACGGTCGTCAAAATCGCGGACGGGCAGGATTACAAGATGCCAGCAACGATCGACGATCCCGTGATCCTTGATGAGATCCGCGCGGCCCTGCAAACCATCGGCTATGCGAAAGGCTAGAGGTATTTGGGCGAAGCACTGGTTGATCTGGAAACGTGGACGCGGGCGGATCAGTTCCGCTTCTTCCGGACCTATGATCGGCCGCACTATGCGGTAACGTCGCGCCTTGACGCCACGCGCCTGATGACAGAGCGCAAGCCTCAGGGCGTGTCAGCCTATCGTGCGACGCTCTATGCAATCGGAGCAGGGATGCACGGGGTGCCGGAACTTCTCATGCGCTTTCGGGGCGATACGGTCCTGCAGCATGACGCGGTCGAACTTTCGATGACGGTGCCCACAAAAAATGGCAGCTTCAATTATGCCTACGTGCCCTTTCGTGCTGATTTCGGCCAGTTCGATACAAAAGCCCGTTCGCTGATTGAGGCCGCTGGGGCCAAAACGACCCTCGACGCCAATAGCGGGGAACGGGATGATGTGGCCTATATGTCCTGCCTGCCCTGGCTCGATTTCACCTCGATCAACAATGCGCTGCCGGGACCGGATGACTGTATTCCCCGGGTCTCCTGGGGCAAGATCGTTGAACGCAGCGGCCGATGGGATTTCGCCATGACGTTGGAAGTCCATCACGCTCTCGTCGACGGCGCTCAGGTCGGGGACTACTTTCGCATCGCCCAAGAAGCGCTTGACCGCATCTGAAGGGCAGGGTGGGCCACAGCCCCACCTTACGGGTGCAGGTTTCACCGCCGCAACACATCGGCTTTCACCAATTTAGTGAAACACGTTTGGATCCAATTCGAGCTCAAGCATTTTGAAGATCAGGGCCATTTGCCGCGGGTCGGTTCCGGTCACAAAACCGATCTTCATCCCCCGATGCTGCGATCGGCGCACCCATGCCATCGCGCAAGGGTAATCCGTGCTCAATTCAGCGCCCGAACGCGGCGACTTTGTCATCACATGACCCATGCAAGTCCACGCTCTCTCCCTCCTGCTCCGCCCAATCCCGGATCCAGGCTTTCCCGCCAGGCTGCTCCTGAGGGCGTCTGTAAGTCGCTTTTCACCAATACCAATCCGGCCCATGGTGCGCGAACGCCGCGCGTTGCAGATCAGAAGTTTCGACCAAAACTCCGATCCAGCCGACGAGACGTGCAGAATGTCCCATGAATGTCTCAGGTCATTGTGAAACAGCGCATATCAGCCAAACCGTTTTGGCAATGGTCGGGTTCTGCCCCCATGTGACTATCTGCTCGCGACAATCCGGACCCGTAAGGCGGGCGTATCGCCCGCCGCCCCCGAACGCCCCTTGCACCTTTTGCCGCCATGCCTATAACCCACGACAATTTGCGCGTCCGCGGCGCGCAACACATCATGCATGCGGGGCCGGATCATGCCAAAAAGAACCGATATCAAATCCATCATGATCATCGGCGCAGGCCCCATTGTCATCGGCCAGGCCTGTGAGTTTGACTATTCGGGTGCCCAGGCCTGCAAGGCCCTGCGTGAGGAAGGCTACCGCGTCATCCTTGTCAACTCGAACCCGGCCACGATCATGACCGATCCCGGCCTGGCCGACGCCACCTATATCGAACCGATCACGCCTGACGTCGTCGCCAAGATCATCGAAAAGGAACGCCCCGACGCGCTCCTGCCGACGATGGGCGGGCAAACGGGCCTCAATACCTCGCTCAGCCTTGAAGAGATGGGCGTACTCGAAAAGTTCGGGGTTGAGATGATTGGCGCCAAGCGCGATGCCATCGAGATGGCCGAGGATCGCAAACTCTTCCGTGAGGCGATGGACCGGCTCGGCATTGAAAACCCCAAGGCCACCATCGTCACCGCGCCCAAAACCGACACAGGCGCGAAGGACCTCGAAGCAGGCGTGACACTCGCCCTGGACGCGCTCGAAGAGATCGGCCTGCCCGCCATCATTCGCCCCGCCTTCACCCTGGGCGGGACCGGCGGCGGGGTGGCCTATAATCGCGACGATTACATCCATTTCTGCCGCTCTGGCATGGATGCGAGCCCCGTTGGTCAGATCCTGATCGATGAAAGCCTGCTGGGCTGGAAGGAATACGAGATGGAGGTGGTGCGCGACACTGCCGATAACGCCATCATCGTCTGTTCCATTGAAAATGTGGATCCAATGGGCGTGCATACGGGCGACTCGATCACCGTGGCACCCGCGCTGACGCTGACCGACAAGGAATACCAGATCATGCGCAACGGCTCCATCGCTGTCCTGCGCGAGATCGGGGTCGAAACCGGCGGCTCCAACGTGCAATGGGCCATAAACCCCGAGGACGGGCGCATGGTGGTGATCGAGATGAACCCACGCGTGTCCCGTTCCTCTGCGCTGGCCTCCAAGGCCACAGGTTTCCCCATCGCCAAGATCGCCGCGAAACTTGCCGTGGGATACACGCTTGATGAGCTCGACAACGACATTACCAAGGTGACGCCCGCCTCTTTCGAGCCGACGATTGACTATGTCGTCACCAAGATCCCGAAATTCGCATTCGAGAAATTTCCAGGGTCCGAACCACACCTTACCACGGCAATGAAATCCGTCGGCGAGGCGATGGCCATCGGTCGCACCTTTCACGAGAGCGTTCAAAAGGCCTTGGCTTCGATGGAATCCGGCCTGACCGGCTTTGATGAGATTGCGATCCCCGGCGCCGACGATCCGGCAACAGGCCACGCGGCTATCACCCGCGCCCTCGCCCGGCAGACACCCGATCGGATCCGGGTCATAGCGCAGGCCATGCGCGAGGGCCTCGGTGACGATGACATTCAGAACGTCACCAAATTTGATCCCTGGTTCCTCGCCCGTATCCGCGAGATCATTGAGGTAGAGCAGGACATCGAATCCGCAGGCCTGCCCACTGACGCAATGGGCTTGCGGCACCTCAAGATGATGGGCTTTACCGATGCCCGTCTCGCCACGCTTGCCGGCCAAAGCGAAACGGACATCCGCACGGCGCGCCACGCGGCAGGCGTCACAGCCGTCTTCAAACGCATCGACACCTGTGCGGCCGAATTCGAAGCGCAGACGCCTTACATGTATTCCACTTACGAAACCCCTGTCTTCGATGAAGTCGAATGCGAAGCGCGCCCCTCCGACCGCCAAAAGGTCGTCATCCTGGGGGGTGGCCCCAACCGTATCGGACAAGGGATCGAGTTCGACTATTGCTGCTGCCACGCCTGTTTCGCCCTGACCGACGCGGGCTATGAGACGATCATGGTCAATTGCAACCCCGAGACGGTCAGCACCGACTACGACACTTCTGACCGGCTCTACTTTGAGCCGCTGACATTTGAGCATGTGATGGAGATCCTGCGCGTTGAGCGGGACAACGGTATGCTGCACGGCGTCATCGTACAGTTTGGTGGCCAGACCCCGCTCAAGCTCGCCAACGCGCTGGAAGAGGCCGGCATTCCGATCCTTGGCACCACACCTGACGCGATCGATCTGGCCGAGGACCGCGAACGCTTTCAGGCACTGGTCAACGATCTTGGCCTGAAGCAACCCAAGAACGGCATCGCCCACACGGACGCCGAGGCCATGGAAATAGCGGCCGAAATCGGCTTCCCGCTTGTCATCCGTCCATCTTACGTTCTAGGCGGTCGCGCGATGGAAATCGTGCGCGATCAGGCGGGCCTCGAACGCTACATTTCCGAAGCGGTCGTGGTCTCGGGCGACAGCCCCGTCTTGCTTGACAGCTATCTCTCGGGTGCTGTTGAACTTGATGTCGATGCGCTTTGCGACGGCGATCAAGTCCATGTTGCGGGCATCATGCAGCATATCGAGGAGGCGGGTGTGCATTCCGGAGATTCGGCCTGCTCCCTTCCGCCCTATTCGCTGCCGCAGGACGTCCTGAATGAGATCACTCGCCAAACGTACGAACTGGCCACGTCGCTCAACGTCGTCGGCCTCATGAATGTGCAATTTGCCATCCAGAACGGCGACATCTATCTGATCGAAGTGAACCCCCGCGCGTCCCGCACCGTGCCTTTCGTGGCCAAATCGACCGACAGTGCGATCGCCAGCATTGCCGCCCGTGTTATGGCCGGGGAAAAGCTGTCTTCCTTTCCTCAGCGCGCGCCTTACAAGGATGTGGGTTATGACGACGTGCTGCCGCTCGCCGATCCGATGACGCTGGCGGACCCGAACATGCCCTGGTTCAGCGTCAAGGAAGCCGTCATGCCTTTCGCCCGTTTTCCTGGCGTCGACACAATCTTGGGTCCGGAGATGCGGTCAACCGGTGAGGTCATGGGCTGGGACCGTACCTTTCCACGCGCCTTTCTCAAGGCACAGATGGGCGCCGGTATGGTCTTGCCCACGCATGGCTGCGCCTTCATCTCGATCAAGGACATGGACAAGACCGAGCAGATGCTTGACACGGCCCGTCTTCTTGTCGGTCAGGGCTTTACGCTCGTCGCCACGCGTGGCACGGCCTCCTGGCTGACCGCATCTGACATACCTTGCGGCACGGTCAACAAGGTCTATGAGGGTCGCCCCGACATCACCGACATGATGAAGGACGGCCGCGTGCATCTGGTCATGAACACGACCGAAGGCGCCCAGGCGGTCGAGGATTCCAGATCCATCCGTAGCATCGCCCTTTACGACAAGATCCCTTACTTCACCACCGCTGCCGGTGCACATGCCGCCGCCCTCGCCATCAAGGAACAGGCCGAAGGCGACGTGGGCGTAAAGGCATTGCAGGGATAACCGCACATCAAGGCACCTAAATTATACATCGCCACAATGCCCCGGTGCAGGAGCGTAGTGGTCAGTGCGGCGCCAGTTGAAAGCTGTTGGCGCACCGGTTCTAGGGTCGGGACCCATTGATCTCCGATGTTTGACGCGACCTATTTGAAGGCCCACCGAACAGCGACTAGCATGGCCGCGAAAAAGGGGGGCGTGGACGCCCGATCGGACGCACCAAGGGCGGCATGAACACAAAGCTGCACGCCATCTGCGACGGTCAGGGGCGACCATTGAACTTGTTCCTGACTGCCGGGCAGGTCAGCGATTACATCGGCGCCCAGGCATTGCTGAGCAGTATTCCGGATGTGGACTGGCTGCGGCGAGACCGTGGATACGACGCCGACTGGTTCAGAGAAGCGTTGAAAGACAAAGGGATACGCGCCTGCATCCCCGGCAGGACGCAGCGTAAGACCAGTGTCAAATACGACTGGCGCAGCTACAAGCGTCGAAACCGGATCGAGATCATGTTCGGCAGGCTCAAGGATTGGCGGCGCGTAGCAACCAGATACGACAGATGTCCGAAGGTCTTCCTCTCAGCCATCGCCCTCGCGGCAACCGTCATCTACTGGTTATGGGTCCTGAGCCATCTGTATCTGCATTCTGGTAAACCGGCCCCGTCACTGGCCCCGTCACTGGCCCTGTCACTGGCCCCGTCACTGGCCCCGTCACTGGCCCCGTCACTGGCAGGGCCAGGGCCGATGTTGGGGTGGTGCGCGACGTCTGAC
>CALCOY010000061.1 GCA_937897325.1 uncultured Shimia sp. | reverse complement strand
CTGCTATCCCTCATGTGACACCAAAATAGTGGCACAGTCTTAAGCGGCTAAGACACCGGTGCACTGGACATACGCCAGCGCCTCCCCGACCATGAGGTTCGAAGAGGTGTCATTTCGGCCGACACCGGCCGCTCTTGGTGGGGTTACTACGCCCCAGGATCGGCTCTATTTGCCAATCCTGAACGCAATCTATCTCGGATGCCTGATAATCGAAAGCGCAAACGTCACCTTGCGACAACGCCGAAGGTATTGATTCCAGTGCTAAATTTGGAGTGTTTGTGGAGAAGAATGGTGCCGCTGATAGGACTTGAATCTACGACCCCATCATTACGAATGTTGATTTCAGCTTCTACGCAGATGCATGACCTGACATCACTAGGATAGTTAACACGTTGAGATTGTTATGACAATTTCCGTCTGTTGAGCTGCGCTCGCAAGCTGGCACATTCTGTGACCGGCTACCGCTGCCCTACTAATCCCCTACTAACGGGTACCCGGCCCCATCGACGGGGATTTATCTGACTACGGCAGGGCGCGCTCGAGGTCCGACGGAGTTTGAGGGCAAGGGGGATCCCTACTAGTGGCAGCAGACCAACTGGACTGTAAGTGTTTAACAGGCGATCTCGGCTGGCCGCCTTACGCGCGCGCGTGCGTGGCAGGCTGGTGTCTTCAGTGACGTGAACTCGCCTTTAACTATCTGAAAATCATTGCTTTTTCGAGATTTTCGACTTAACTTGACTTGAGGCCAGAAGGAGGTCTCAATGCCAAACATTCGTTTCACCAAGAAGGCCGTCGATGCGATCGAGCATCCAACTAGCGGTCAAGTTCTCTACAGGGATAACCAACTGCGCGGCTTCGGATTGCGTGTTGGAGCACTATCAAAGGTTTACTTCGCTGAAGGCTAAGTTCGGTACCGTTCGCGGCGGGTGTCTATAGGACGCGCGGATGTCATTTCGGTCGATGCCGCCCGGAAGCGCGCACTATCTATCCTCTCCGACATGTCTGCTGGCGTTGACCCAACTGCAGAGAAGCGGCGGGCCGAGCGCGAAGGCATTACGGTAGAGAAGGCATTCGAACGCTTCTTTACGGCAAGAAAGACGCTTCAAGCTGTCACCGTCGAAACCTACTCGCGCTCCTTGTCGTTGTACTTGAAGGACTGGCGAAAGCGCCCGATCGTAGCAATTTCAAGAAAGATGGTGATGACCCGGCACCAACAGATTGCAAAGAAACACGGAGAGGTCACAGCTAACAATGCGATGAGGCACTTCCGATCAGTTTAAAATGTGTCCGCTGCAAGCTTCGATGACTTTCCGCCAAACCCGGTCACCATACTGACCCAAGCGCGAGCTTGGTTTCCCGAGCGTCGGAGGCGGAACTTGGTATCGGCAGAGAACCTACCCGCCTGGTGGGCGGCCGTCCAAAACGAGCCAGAGTACTCTCGCGACTACCTATTGATGGCCTTGTTCACAGGTATGAGGCGGAACGAGATCGCAAAATTGCGATGGGAACATATCGACCTCAAGAAGCGGTCGCTTCATCTACCACGAACTAAGAATGGCGACCCGCTTGATCTACCGCTTTCTGACTTTGTGGCTGACTTGCTTCAACAGCGCAGCGCGAAACGCAAGAGATCAGAATGGGTGTTCCCTGGGCCCGGCAAGTCGGGCCACTTGGTGGAGACTAGAAATTCACAAGCCGCGTCGTGGAGCGTAGCGGGGTTAGCTTCACCCTACACGACCTGCGCCGAACGTTTATCGCCATCGCCGAGAGCCTGGACATCCCGCACTATGCCTTGAAGCGAATGCTCAACCATCGGATATCTGGTGACGTAACCGGCGGCTACATAGTGATCAATGTCGAGAGGCTCCGCTCTCCATTCCAAGCTGTAGCGAGTCGAATTTTGGAAAGCGCAGAATTTAATGAAGCTGGAACAGAACGAACTACTCGAAGCGCTTAGCGAACCTGCGATTGGGCGATACTTTCTTGAGAAGGTGATATTGGCCCTAATCGATGGCCATGATGCTGCAAACCCGGAGAAAGGTGGGCAACCACGCGAGTCGAGATTAGTCGCTGCAATGCAGGCGATAGAAGGGAACTACTATCGACACGGTCAGAACGACAAGCTGAATGATAGGCCAATGCTCCTTTGGATGGCGGCACAACAGTATTACTCGGAGTCCGGTTTTCGGATTCTGAAACTGCGTGGAGATTACGTGGGAGAAACCGAGCCGCCCACCGACTATGCAAATCCGACAGAACTCGCGCGCGCAGCTCTGAACAAGTTCGATGCGTGGTCGCCCACAGTTTCTGAAAGGGCGCAAACCCAGCGGTTGATGAACAAGCTGGAGGAGAACAAAGACCGTCTTACTGCCGAAATCATTGCTGCAAACATGGATGCACACATAGCCGAACATCAGCTGCTTATAGAGATTTCAACAGCACTCAAACTCGCCGGAACACCGGTACAAGTTCCCGATGAGCCTCGCCCCTTTGACTAGCAGGCAGAATTGCCCACAGCACTTCTACGTCGCGTCGTAAGCAAATATGCTCTCAATAGGTAGCCACCGTAAATCAACAAAAGGTGGCTATCATGCTAATCAATCCGGAAAATACGCTGATCGACACGAATGCTGTCGCTACGCTGACAAAAACGAGCAAGTCGTTCTGGGAGCGTTTGCGCCGTGAAGGCCTAGGCCCTGCCTACATTCGCATGGGCCGTATCGTGCTTTACCGTATGTCAGACGTCGAGGAGTTTCTTGCCGCGCACGTCGTTGAACCCGTTACGAAAGGGGGCGGCGATGTCGACTGGTAAGTCCTTCGGACCTGAAGGCCCAACGCAAACACATGCAATCAACTATATTGAGAATGGATGGGAGCCTGTTCGGCTCCCTACCGGCCAGAAGTTCACCACAACAAGTTGGAAAGAACCCAGTGCCTGGGACGAGGACAAGGCGCTCCACGTGTTTAGCAAACCTTCAAACATCGGGGTGATACTGGGTGAGCGTTCCAGCTTTCTCGTTGACCTCGACTTTGACTGTCACGAGGCGGCGCATTTTGCTCAATTCGTCCTTGGGCGTTTGCCGAGTTTCGGCCGCGCGAGCTCCAAGTCGAGTCACCGTGTGGTTGTCTGTCAGACAACGAAGAACAGGCGTACCTACGAACTCGACAAGTCCTTGGCATCAGACGCAGAAGCAGAACGCACAATGTTGCTGGAGCTCAGGTCTGACGGGCATATGACCATGTTCCCGCCATCCACTCATCCCAGCGGCGAAAAGGTCGAATGGGAAATGGATTTCGAACCCGTCCCGCACATTGAGGAAAGCGAACTCGTCGAGAAATGCGGGCTTCTTGCCGCTGTTAGTGTGTTCTCAATGTTCTATCCTCGTTCGCCTGGGCAACGGGACGAGGTCTGCATGATGTTGACCAGTGTCTTTCTAAGAGCAGGTTGCGCGCCTCCGCTTGTCGCAATTCTGGTGCAAGAAATTGCCCGATATGCTGGGGATGAGGAAGCAGAGCGACGCGGGGAAAAGGTCGAAGCCACCCAGAAACGGCTTGAGTCTGGCGAGAGCGTTTATGGGATTCCCGAGTTGTGCAAACGCTTGGGCCTCGAAGCACAAGAAACGAAACTGCGTAGTTGGCTTGGTCTCGAAGCAACGGGTTTCGTCGATGATGGCCGACCTTCAATTATTGTCCAACCCGGCAAGAAACACCTGGAGGTCGACCGTGCGGAGACCGCAATCTTAGCATCTGACATCAGCGTGTTCCAACGTGGGAACAGCCTGGTTCGAGTTGTCACTCTTCCAAAGAGTAGTGTCGATTTCGGGGTAAGTCGGTCGGGAGGTGTATGCGTTATCCGCGAAGTCAAGAAACCGTGGCTCCTGGAAAAGTTTGGAATGGTCGCCAACTGGGGACGGCGAACCAAGAAGGGCGCAGTTCCGATCGATCCACCGGCTGCACACGCGGAAACACTTCTCGCGCGCGAAGGTGAATGGAACGCACCAGTTCTGACAGGCATAGTCGCAACTCCGACGCTTCGGCGAGATATGACATTGATCCAAACACCTGGATACGATGAGTCGACCGGGTTGCTCTATGATCCTGGCGGCATTGAGTACCCGGAGATACCCGAAGCGCCGACCAAAGAAGATGCAAAAGTTGCGCTGAGAACAATTCTTCATCCTTTCCGAGAATTTGCGTTTGCCGGAAAGGAGGATCGCTCTGTTTTGGTTGCCGCCATACTGACGTCGGTTGTCCGACGCATTCTTCCAGCCGCTCCGCTTTTCGCTATCGACGCGCCGACCGCTGGTTCTGGCAAGTCGCTCTTGGTTGAGCTCGTCGGAATTATAGCCACAGGCCACAAGCCAGCGATGATGTCTCAGGGAAAGAGCCCGGAGGAGGATGAGAAACGTTTGTCGAGCGTTTTGATGGCAGGTGATGCGATCATTGTGATTGATAACTGCGATCGCGCCCTAGGAGGTGACACGCTCTGCACAATTCTCACACAGGAAGTCTTCCGCGCCAGAGTGCTTGGCAAGTCAGAGACGCCGCAGCTATTGACGAACGTGTTGGTGATGGCAACTGGGAACAACCTGACAATTGAAGGCGATCTGGGGCGTCGGACTTTGATCTGTAGAATCGATACCGGGGCTGAGAGACCCGATCAAATTCGCCATACCTTCAACGCGCAAGAGGAGGTGCTTCGCGATAGGCCTAAGCTAGGCCGTGTTGACAAAAGGGATTCACAAGTTGATTTGGGCGTGATTCAAGCT
>CALCOY010000060.1 GCA_937897325.1 uncultured Shimia sp. | reverse complement strand
TCAACGGCATGTCCCCGCATCACCCTGCCTCAAGGCAATTAATGCAACAGTCCCCGTTTAGGTCATGTCTCGTGACACACCACATCGAAATGTTACATGTTTGGGTGGCTAACTACATTTTGAGTGGCCGCAATTCCCGCAGGTCATACATCCTTCGATCATCCGGAGTTCGTATTGTCCGCAACTGCTGCATGCTTGTCCGCGTCCGCCTTCGAGTCCGACGACCTGTGCTTGGGGGTCTGACTTCAGCCCCATGCCTTCCCCTGCGATAAAGCCTATACGGATCATGTGCTGCTCGATCACACCGCCGATAGCAGCCAGGATGGAGGGGATGTATTTGCCCTGCATCCAGGCTCCGCCCCGTGGGTCAAAGACGGCTTTGAGTTCCTCGACGACAAATGACACGTCTCCGCCCCGCCGAAACACGGCAGAGATCATACGGGTTAGCGCGACGGTCCATGCGAAATGCTCCATATTCTTGGAGTTAATGAAGACCTCGAAGGGGCGCCGCTGCTGACCGATCACCAGGTCGTTGATAGTGATGTAAAGCGCATGCTCGCTGTCTGGCCATTTGAGCTTGTAAGTATTGCCTTCAAGCGCTTCGGGACGATCCAATGGTTCGGACATGTAGATAACGTCCGCGCCTGTATCGATCTGCGGCTCGGTCTCGGTTGTTTCGCTGACCGAGAGGACAGATCCCGTTACGGCGTTGGGGCGATAGGTTGTGCAGCCTTTGCAGCCCTGATCCCATGCCTGCATGTAAACGTCCTTGAAATCCTCAAAGCTGATATCTTCCGGGCAGTTGATGGTCTTCGATATGCTCGAATCGACCCATTTCTGAGCCGCAGCTTGCATCTTCACGTGGCCTTCAGGTGAAAGAGTCTGTGCGTTCACGAAATGCTCAGGCAAATCTGCATCACCCTTCAAGTCGCGCCACATCTGCACCGCATAGTCGACCACTTCCTCTTCGGTCCGGCTGCCGTCTTTCTGCAGGATCTTGCGCGTGTATGTGTAGGCAAAGACGGGTTCGATCCCGGATGACACGTTGCCCGCATAAAGGCTGATCGTCCCAGTTGGTGCGATGGAGGTCAAAAGGGCGTTGCGGATGCCATGGGTACGAATGGCCTCTCTGACGTCATCATCCATATTTTGCATGCTGCCAGAGGACAAAAAAGCCTCGGCCTCGAACAGGGGGAAGGCACCTTTCTCCTTTGCCAGGTCGACCGAAGCCATGTACGCGGCCCGTGCAATCGCCTTGAGCCACGCCTCAGTCTGCGCGGCTGCCGCGTCTGAGCCGTAGCGCAGTCCCAGCATTAAAAGCGCATCGGCCAGCCCGGTGACGCCCAGACCGATGCGCCGCTTGGCCTGCGCTTCCTGCGCTTGTTGATCCAACGGAAACTTTGACGCGTCAACCACGTTGTCCATCATCCGGACTGCCGTCGCCACGATTTCGGCGAGCTTGTCTTGATCCAGTTGCGCGTCACTTTCGAAGGGCGCCTTAACAAGCCGAGCGAGGTTGATGGATCCCAGAAGACAGGCGCCATAGGGGGGGAGGGGCTGTTCCCCGCAGGGGTTGGTTGCCGCGATGGTCTCGCAATAGCTCAGGTTGTTGGCGGCGTTGATCCTATCGATGAAGATCACGCCGGGTTCCGCATAATCATAAGTGGCCTGCATGATGCGGTTCCAGAGATCTCGGGCTTCAACAGTGTGGTATACCTTGCCGTCAAAGATTAGATCCCACGCGCCATCGACCTTGACCGCTTCCATGAAGGGATCGGTAATCAACACGGACATATTGAACATACGCAGGCGCGCCGCATCGGATTTTGCATCGATGAAGTCCAGGATGTCAGGATGATCGCAGCGCATGGTTGCCATCATCGCTCCGCGCCGCGACCCCGCCGACATGATCGTCCGGCACATGGCGTCCCACACATCCATGAAGCTAAGCGGCCCCGAAGCGTCCGCCGCCACGCCTTTTACATCCGCCCCCCTTGGCCGGATCGTAGAAAAATCATAGCCGATGCCGCCACCCTGCTGCATGGTCAGGGCTGCCTCTTTCAGCATATCGAAAATCCCGCCCATGCTGTCGGGGATTGTGCCCATCACGAAACAGTTGAACATCGTGACTTTCCGCGCCGTGCCAGCGCCCGCCGTGATCCTGCCCGCCGGGAGATACTTAAAATCCTCCAGCGCTTCATAGAAGCGGTTTTGCCAATGAGCGGGATCCTCTTCGACGGCTGCCAGATCCCGCGCGATACGTCGCCATGTGTCTTCTACCGTCAGATCAATTGGCTGACCATCAGGCCTCTTGAAGCGATACTTCATGTCCCAGATTTGTTCGGCAACGGGAGCAGCGAAAGCAGACACGGGCAGGATGCCTCCTGTTGAGTTATCCACAAAAAACTGTGGAGAAGATACCAGCCATTGAGGCCAAGGCGAAAGAAGCTACAATATACGCCATGAGCAGCCAGAATCAATCCACGATACATCTTGTGAAATTGTCGGTCGGAAGCGACAGCGTGGAAGACATCGCAAACTGGCAACGCCACAGATCCAAGCAGATATCGGACGGTGCTTATTACCACCTCACACGCATGTGGCCGAAACGGGATGCGGAATTGCTGCTGGGCGGGTCAATCTACTGGGTGGTTCAAGGGATCATTCAAGTTCGCCAGAAGATCTCTGGTTTTCGCGAGATCATAGGTGAAGACGGCATCCGGCGCTGCGGAATCGTGCTGGATGCGGAACTGATCCGCACCCAGTCCGCGCCGAAGCGGCCCTTTCAGGGATGGCGCTACCTGAAGCCCGAAGATGCCCCACCGGATTTGCCGAAGCATCGTGAACATGAAGATCCTCTGCCGACCGAACTGAATCGTGCGTTGGCGGAAATTGGCGTTCTGTGAGGCTTCTCTGGGTCACAATGTCCAGCCGGAGGATTCGCCCGATCACATCCAGAACATAGCTGGAAAACACGGCATTGACATAAAAGCTGGCAGACGCACCCAAATGCGGGTCAGATCACGTTGCGGCGCAGTCGCCTTTAGCAGATCAAATACCAATATGCCCCAGAAAACCAGCCAGGACAGCCCGATCACCGCTGGCCACGCGGCTTCGCCACAGCGTGGCCTGGGATTGCAGGATCAGACCGTCGCTGAGGATCTTTAGGTGATTGGCCCGCAATGTCTCACCGCTGGAGGTGATGTCGGCAATCACCTCCGCAGTTTCGTTTGCCACGGTCCCTTCGGTCGCGCCCTGACTATCAACAATCGCATAATCGGCCACCCCCGCGTCCCGCAGAAACTCGCGCACCAATCGATGATACTTCGTGGCCACCCTCAGTCGCATACCATGTCTCGCCCGGAAAGCGGCCGCGACGGCGTCAAGATCATCTGTGCTGTCGACGTCGTCCCAAACCATCGGCACCGCGATAACCAGATCGGCGCGGCCAAAGCCAAGCTGGGCCAGCGGCTCCACCTGTCGCTCCCATAACGGCAGTCGCTCGTGCAATAGATCTGTGCCCGTCACGCCGAGATCGATCCGGCCAGTGCCCAATTCGCGCGGGATCTCACCGGCGCTTAGTAGGACAAGCGCGACGCCATCCACCCCATCCACATGCCCGGCATATTCCCGGTCAGAACCAGAGCGTGACAGGGCGATGCCGCGCTTTGCAAACCAGTCAAAGGTCTTTTCCATCAAACGACCCTTGGACGGTACCCCAAGCTTGATCATGAGGCCTCCAGCATCGCGATAAGGTCGGGCCGCAGAACGCCACCAACCGCGGGTATCTCGGCGCCCATACCAAGGCGCCGCGTCAGTGCATCATAGCGCCCGCCGGTGGCGACCAGTGGCAGATCGGGTCGTTCGGTCGCTGAAAAGCCAAAAACAAAGCCGTCATAGTATTCCAGCGATGTCCGACCATAGCTCGCCTCGAACATCAGCGCGTCGATATCGATGCCTGCGTCCAAGAGTGCGCTTGTCCGTTTTGCAAAGGTCTCGACCGCGCCAGCAATGCTGTGAAAGTCGACAGTAAGGTCTTTCAGGCGGTCCAGAGCAAATGGCAGTGTTTCACGCACTGTCAAAAGCGTGTCGATCGCTTCCATCTCATACGCACTGATGGGCCCTTCTTCCGCGTCGTCACGCAAGGCTTCGATGCGGGCTGCGATTTCCGCAGCGCTGCGCAGCCCGATCATAGGCGCGCCAGACCGGGTACCTGATAGCAATGCCTTGCGGGCAGACGGCACTGGTGTGCGACCAGAAAATCGGTCCAGCAAGGCGCGAAAGCGGCGCGGACGCCAGATATGCCGCAAGAGCGCAGCTTTGCGCCGCTCGCTGGTTTTCAGCCCTTTCACCGCGGCCAGAAGAATGCCGATGTCGCCTGTCGCGGCCTCCACGGTCAGGTGTTTCACGCAATCATGTATGGCCGCGAAGACCTCTGCATCTGCGGCAGCGGGATTCGTGCGATCGAATACCTCGAAACCCACCTGAAAGTATTCGTTGGCCCGGTCCGGATCCTCTTCCTGGCGTCGGAAGATTTTGCCGGCATAGGTGTAGCGCGCAGGCTCCGCCCCTTCGGCCATGTGCATCTGCACGACGGGCACCGTGAAATCCGGGCGGAGCATCTGTTCCCCACGAAGCGCGTCGGATGTGACATAAGCCCGCGCGCGGATGTCTTCACCGTAGAGGTCCAGCAGCGTTTCTGCGGGCTGCAGAACGGGCGGCTCGACGATCGTCGCGCCTGCGGCTTCAAACCGCGCACGCAATTCAAACGCTTTGGGGCGGTTCATTTTTCAAGGATCTCGCGCAATCTGGCGACCATCTGGTCCCTTGGCACTTCGAACTGGCTGGGCCGGTCTTTCCATTCCTCAAGGCTGGCGGTTTCAGCGATCTTCGCGCCCAGGATCAGGTCCTTGATCTGCACGACATTTCGGTCGAATTCATCACTGCCCGCGATCACAGCGGCAGGAGAGTCACGCTTGTCTGCATATCTGAGCTGATTGCCGAAATTCTTTGGATTTCCCAAATAGACCTCGGACCGGATACCCGCATTGCGCAGATCCGCCACCATCGCCTGATAGTCTGACATTCGGTCACGATCCATGACCGTAACGACGACTGGTCCAGCCGATTGAGTGTCGAGGCGCCCCTTCGCATGTAGAGCGGCCAGCAATCGATCCACCCCGATCGACACACCGGTCGCGGGGACCTCCTGTCCGGTAAACCGCTTCACGAGGTCATCATAGCGTCCGCCGCCAGCGACGGAACCAAAGTTGCGCGGACGGCCCTTTTCATCCTCGATCTCAAAGGTTAACTCCGCCTCGTAGACCGGACCGGTATAGTAGCCCAGACCGCGCACCACAGATGGATCAATGATTATTTGATCCTCGGCGTATCCAGCGGACAAGAGCAAGTCGGATATTGTTCGAAGCTCCTCCACCCCGTCGAGACCGCGCCCTGCTGCCCCGAGGAGATCTTCCAAGTTCTTGATTGTCGTCGCGTTTGAAGCACCGCGCGCTTCCACGAAGTTCAGTATTGTGGCGGCTTGGTCAGCAGTCAGATTAACGCCCTCGGTGAAATCGCCAGACGCGTCTTCCCGGCCCGTGGTCAGCAACAGTTGAACGCCTTCCCGGCCGAATTTGTCGTACTTGTCCACCGCTCGCAGGACTTCGTCTTTTTGCATCTCAGTGTCGTACACAGCCGACAAAACAGCGTCTTCGGACTTGCTATCGAAGCCGAAGATCAGATCCAAAACTCCGTTCAAAACCTTCCGGTTGTTGACCCGGATCACGTAGTCCCCACGCGGGATGCCAACCTCTTCGAGGCAATCGGACAGCATCGCGCAGATCTCAGCATCGGCAGCCATTGAGGCCGTGCCCACCGTGTCTGCATCGCATTGGTAGAACTGCCGAAACCGTCCTGGTCCGGGCTTCTCGTTGCGCCAAACGGGGCCCATCGTGTAGCGCCGGTATGGATTTGGCAGGTCGTTGCGGTGCTGGGCATAGACCCGGGCCAGGGGTGCCGTCATGTCGTAGCGCAGCGCCAGCCAGTCGTCATCTTCTTGCCAGGCGAAGACGCCCTCGTTTGGGCGGTCCACATCTGGCAGGAACTTTCCCAAGGCCTCAACGGTCTCCACGGCCGAGGATTCAAATGCATCGAAGCCATAGCGATGATAAACCCTGGCGATCTTTTGCAGCATTTCGGCCCGCTCTGTCACTTCGGCGCCGAAATAATCGCGGAAGCCTTTGGGCGTTTCTGCCTTCGGGCGCGGGGTCTTTTTGGGTTTGGCCATCACCTTTTGATCCCTTGATCGGTTCGCGGCAGGCTCTATCCAATGCGGCGGCGAGGGGCAAGGCGACAGGCCATTGCCTGCGATCTTGCAGCATTGTAGAGGGCGCATATGAATGCTCTCGAAGAAAAAGTTGCCCATCTGATCCGTCAGGTCGAGGAAATGTCCGATGTCGTCGCCCGTCAGGACCGCGAGATCCAGAGACTGAAGGCGCAGGTCGAACGGTTGATCCTCAGGGAAGCCGAACGCGAGGCCGAAGGCGTCGGGGGCGTCGTTCTCGGGGACGAACGCCCGCCGCATTACTGACGGTCAGATATCCTCGACCTCCAGCACACCGGACAAGGATTTGATGGCCCCCTTGATCTGCGGGGTGACAGGGAAGTCCTGACCCAGATCCATCTCGACCTCACCGGGCAGGCTGTCATCCATCAGACAGATCGTGATCGGTCCGCGTCCTGCGGTTTTGACGGCCTGAGCGGCCCCTTCCAGCACCGACGCGACAGAGACCAGCGCTTCGGCTTGGTCGACATAGATCTTAAGGCCCATGCCGCCCAAATCCGCCACGACCGTGTCGATAGGCGCGACCGAGCGACCCAACAGTTTAAGCTGATCAGCCTCCATCGTCGCTTCGACTGTAACGATCACCTTTTCGCCTGCGACCAGATGATCCTGCGCCTTTTCCAGGCTTTCGGAGAAGAGTGTCACCTCGAATGCGCCGGTCGTGTCGGACATCTGGCAAAAGGCAAATCGGTTGCCGCGCGCGGATTTGCGGACTTGCAGGCCCGCAACCACACCGGCAAGCTTGGCCACATGCGGATGGCCCTCGGCATGCTTTGTCACCTCATCCAACGTCAGCACGCCCTTGCGTTTGAGCGGTGCAGCATAATCATCCAGAGGATGGCCCGAGAGGTAGAAGCCGATTGCAGTGAATTCCTCTGCCAGTCTTTCGGCGGGCAACCAATCACCCACGGGGGCAATGCGCGGCTCAGGCAGATCATCGCCCGCCTCGCCGAAGAGAGAGACCTGTTTGGAATTTTTCTGATCATGGACCGCCGCTGAATAGGCGACCAGACCATCGAGCGCGTCAAAGACCCGGCGGCGGTTTGCATCCAACTGATCGAACGCCCCTGATCGCGCCAGCATTTCGAGGGGCCGCTTGCCCACCCGTTTCAGATCCACCCGGCGCGCAAAGTCAAACAGCGTTGCAAAAGGTTTGTCGCCGCGCCCGTGGGTGACCAACTTCATCGCTTCCACGCCAACGTTCTTCAATGCGCCGAGCGCGTAGACAAGCGCGCCATCCACCACTTTGAAAGTCGCGTCCGAGCGGTTCACACATGGTGGCACATATGGCAGGCTCAGCCCCTTTTTGACCTCTTCGAAGTAAACGCCCAGCTTGTCGGTCAGGTGGATATCGCAGTTCATCACACCGGCCATGAATTCCACCGGGTGGTTCGCTTTCAGCCAGGCGGTTTGATAGCTGACAACCGCATAGGCCGCCGCATGAGATTTGTTGAAGCCGTAGTTCGCGAATTTGTCGAGAAGGTTCCAGACCTCGAGCGCTTTTTCCTTGTCCACACCATTTTCGGCGGCGCCGGCCAGGAACTTCGGACGCTCGGCGTCCATCGCCTCTTGGATCTTTTTACCCATCGCACGGCGGAGCAGGTCAGCCCCGCCAAGCGAATAGCCGGCCATTTCCTGCGCGATCTGCATGACCTGTTCCTGGTAGACTATGATACCTTGGGTCTCATCTAGGATGTGGTCGATAGTCGGGTGCAGGTTTTCGCGCTCTTTCAGGCCGTTCTTCACCTCGCAATAGGTCGGTATGTTTTCCATCGGGCCGGGGCGATAAAGGGCGACAAGCGCGACAATATCCTCGATGCAGGTGGGCTTCATGCGTTTCAGGGCGTCTATCATGCCCGAGCTTTCCACCTGGAACACCGCCACCGTTTTTCCCGCCGCATAGAGCTTATAGGACGCCTCATCCTCCAGCGGGATTGCGTTGACATCGTTCTCGGTGCCTGCCGTTGGGTCGTAGATTTCGGTGCCGTCCGCAGCAATATGAAGCGGGCGTATTGCTGTAATCTGCTCCACGGCGTTCTGGATCACGGTCAGTGTCTTGAGGCCCAGAAAGTCGAACTTCACCAACCCGGCCTGTTCGACCCATTTCATGTTGAACTGGGTTGCGGGCATGTCCGATCGCGGATCTTGATAAAGCGGGACAAGCGCGTCCAAAGGCCTGTCTCCGATTACAACGCCCGCAGCATGGGTCGAGGCGTTCCGCAAAAGTCCCTCTACCTGCTGACCATAGGTGAGCAGGCGATCAACGACTTCTTCCTCGCGCGCGGCCTGTCGCAGGCGGTCTTCCTGCGTCAACGCCTTTTCGATGGAAACAGGTTTGACCCCTTCCACCGGGATCAGCTTAGAAAGACGGTCCACCTGGCCGTAGGGCATCTGCAGCACCCGCCCGATGTCGCGTACGGCCGCTTTTGAAAGAAGCGCGCCGAAGGTGATGATCTGGCCCACCTTGTCGCGTCCGTACTTCTGCTGAACGTACTGAATGACCTCCTCGCGCCGGTCCATGCAGAAGTCGATGTCAAAGTCCGGCATCGAGACCCGTTCTGGGTTCAAAAAACGCTCGAAAAGCAACTGGTAGCGCAGCGGATCAAGGTCCGTAATGGTGAGCGCATAAGCCACAAGGCTACCTGCACCCGACCCGCGGCCGGGACCCACGGGAATGTTCTGGTCCTTCGTCCATTTGATGAAGTCCGAAACGATCAGGAAGTAGCCCGGAAAGCCCATGCTCTCGATAATGCCAAGCTCGAAATCAAGCCGTTTCTCGTATTGTTCAACCGGAGCCGCATGGGGAATGACCGCCAGACGCGCCTTCAGCCCTTCTTCGGACTGGCGGCGCAACTCCTCGACCTCATCATCGGCAAAGCGCGGCAAAATCGGATCACGCCGATAGGCCATGAATGCGCAGCGCTGTGCAACTTCAATAGTGTTCTCGATCGCTTCTGGCAGATCGGCAAAAAGCGTCACCATCTCCGCCTGAGATTTGAAGTAGTGCTGATCCGTTAGCCGCCGCCGCGGGCCCTGCTGGTCCACATAGGCGCCCTCCGCTATGCATATCAGGGCATCATGCGCCTCATACATCTCGGCTTTCGGGAAGTACACGTCGTTGGTTGCGACCAGAGGCAGATCCATAGCATAGGCCATTTCGACAAGGGGCCGTTCGGTCAGACGTTCCGCTTCGGGTTGGCCGTCGCCCGGATGGCGCTGCAGTTCGACATAGAGCCGATCCTCGAAGATCTCTGCCAGCCTGTCCATCAAAGCCCGCGCCGCCGGGTGTTGGCCGGTTTGAAGCAGCTTGCCGACAGGCCCGTTGGGGCCGCCGGTCAGGCAGATTATGTCGCCCGCATGAACGGCCAGTTCTTCAACCGTCACATGTGGCAGCGTCCCGTCACCACGCAGATACAGGCAGGAATTGAGCTTCATCAGATGCTCGTAACCGGTCTCCGATTGCGCTAACAGAACGAGAGATGCCGGATCCTTCCGCCGCTCACCCGGACGCGGCGCGACATCTTGAAGGTCGATCTGACAGCCGAGGATCGGCTGGACGCCTGCCCCCGACATTGCGACCGAGAACTCAAGTGCCGCGAACATGTTGTTGGTGTCCGTCAGCGCAAGCGCTGGCATTTCCGCGTCCCGGCAAAGATCCGGCAGTTTTTTAAGACGTAAAGCGCCTTCCAGCAGGGAGTATTCCGAATGCGTGCGCAGATGAATGAATCGCGGGGCTGTCATGCGTGCAGACTATGCCTCGTGCGGATCCATATCCAGTGATGCTGCAAAGTTATGCACACAAAATCAGCGGTCTTTACCGCGTCACCACGACACTTGCCAAAGTGGTCGTTGGCCGCCTACTTTTGGGCCTGCAAGCCCGCGCCACCTCTACGCCGCATCGAGGTCGCGCCAAGACCGGGCGGAGGTAACGCGGCGGGCAAACGACATGCAAACGACCTTTCTTCTCAACGGAGAGAGCGTGACCGTCGACACATCCCCCACAAGGACGCTTCTGGACTGGCTTCGCGAGGAAAAAGGGCTGACCGGCACCAAAGAGGGGTGCAATGAGGGCGACTGCGGGGCTTGCTCCGTAATGGTGACGGACCATGCAGGTGCGCGCGCCCTCAACGCTTGCATTCTCTTTCTGCCACAGCTTGAAGGCAAGGCCGTGCGGACAATCGAAGGCATCGCGGGGTCCGACGGTACCTTGCATCCGGTTCAGCAGGCGATGATTGATCATCATGGGTCTCAATGCGGGTTTTGCACACCGGGTTTCGTGGTGACTATGGCCACGGCCCACCTGAATGGCCATGCCGATCATGACACACAACTCGCAGGCAATCTTTGTCGATGCACTGGCTACGTCCCTATCATACGGGCCGCCGAGGCTGCGCGCTCCGCATCCCCGCCTGACCACGTCGATGACCTTCCCCTTCTTTTCGTTCCAAATACGGCGGGGGAAGCTCCGGAGGAGCTGGGGGCAGAGCCCCCAACCAGCCTGGACAACTTCGCCCATTGGTACGCTGAAAACCCGGATGCGATCCTCATCGCCGGGGCAACGGATGTGGGTCTTTGGGTCACCAAGCAATTTCGCGATCTGAGGCAGGTTGCGTTTCTCAGTCGTGTCGTCGGCTTGGATGGGATCACTGTCAAACCAGACAGCATCCGGATCGGGGCCATGACAACGCTAAGTGACTTGCAGCGCGAGATTGCACCACTTTATCCGAGCTTTGGAGAACTGATCCGGCGCTATGGATCGGTGCAGGTACGCGGTGCTGCAACAATAGGAGGGAACATCGCCAACGGCTCGCCGATTGGTGATGGCCCCCCTGCGTTGATTGCCTTGGGCGCGCAATTGCATTTGCGTCGGGGTGATGACAGCCGCACGCTGCTCCTAGAGGATTTCTTCCTGGAGTATGGCAAGCAGGATCGTCGGCCCGGAGAATTTGTCGAAGCCATAACCATTCCCCGCGCAGGGGATCATCTGAGATGCTACAAGCTTTCAAAGCGGTTCGATCAAGACATCTCGGCCGTTTGCGGGTGTTTCTGGATGAGGCTAGAGAACGATCGGATCACAGAGGTTCGACTGGCTTTCGGGGGTATGGCGGGTATCCCTACAAGAGCCGAAGCCGCAGAGGCAGAATTGTTGGACAGGCCGCTCAATAAGACGACGCTGGCGGCCGGAATCGCCGCATTTCGAGAAGACTTCACCCCGCTTTCCGACATGCGCGCTTCCGCCGAATACAGAATGCAAGCGGCGCAAAACATGTTGGTGCGGGCATTTGCCGAAGCGAGAGGAGCGCGCGCGTCAGTGCTTGAGGTCGGACCATGAGCATCGCAAAGCCGCTGCCCCACGATGCGGCTGTCCTGCATGTGACGGGACAGGCCCGCTATGTTGATGACGTTCCCGTCCCAGCCGGATGCTTGCATTTGGCCTTCGGGCTGAGCGATATCGCATCTGGCCGCATCGTGTCCGTCAATTTGGAGGCGGTGCGGGCATCCCCAGGTGTTCGAAAGGTTTTGACTGCACCAGATCTGCCGTTTGCGAATGATGTCTCGCCCTCTGCGCATGACGAGCCGTTATTGGCAATCAACCGGGTGCATTATGTTGGTCAGCCGCTCTTTCTCGTCGTTGCGGACAGTCATCTTCAAGCGCGCTTGGCCGCGCGTTTGGCGCAGGTTGAAATCGATGCTGACCAGCCTCTCCTGACCCTTGATGAGGCCTTGGCAGCGGACAGCCGGTTTGAGGATGGCCCGCGGGTTTATGGCCGTGGAGATGTCAAAGATGCCATGTGCTCAGCGCCATGCCGGCTGCAAGGCCAGATCAGGATCGGCGGCCAGGAGCATTTCTATCTCGAAGGCCAGGCCGCCCTTGCCGTTCCCGGTGAAGGCGGCGACATGCACGTTCATTCATCGACCCAGCACCCGACAGAGATACAGCACAAGGTGGCGGATGCTTTGGGGCAGCCCATGCATGCCGTGCGCGTTGAAACGCGGCGGATGGGCGGTGGGTTCGGCGGCAAAGAGAGCCAGGGCAATGCGCTCGCCGTTGCCTGCGCAGTGGCTGCCCATCTTATGAACAAGCCTTGCAAGATGCGTTACGACCGTGATGATGACATGATCATTACCGGCAAACGGCACGATTTTCGTATCGACTACGATGTGGGTTTCCACGTCGACGGCCGGATTATCGCGTTGGATGTTCAGCAATTCACGCGCTGCGGATGGGCGCAGGATCTGTCACTGCCCGTGGCGGACAGGGCAATGCTGCACGCCGACAACGCCTACTTTTTGCCCGCCGTTCGGATTGAGAGCCACCGACTGAAGACCAACACTCAGAGTGCGACGGCCTTTCGCGGCTTTGGCGGCCCACAGGGAATGCTAGGCATGGAGCGGATCATCGATCATGTGGCGGCGCATCTGAAGCTTGATCCACTCCGTGTTCGGGAACGCAACTATTATCAAAAGGAAGGGGGGCTGTCTGCCCCCCGGCTGCAGGAGCCGCAGCTGCCACCAGAGGATGTTTCCGACCCAGAAAGGGAGACGCGGAATACCACTCCGTATGGACAGGTGGTCCAGGATTTCATCCTTCATGATTTGACGAACAAGCTTGTTGCGGCGGCGGATTACTCTGATCGCCGAGAGGCGATTGAGGCGTGGAATAGCGAGAATGAGCTTCTCAAGAAGGGCATCGCTTTCAGCCCGGTGAAGTTTGGGATCTCCTTTACGCTGACGCATCTAAATCAGGCGGGCGCATTGGTACATGTCTATCAGGATGGCTCGATCCACCTGAATCACGGTGGAACTGAGATGGGGCAGGGATTGTTCCAGAAGGTCGCCCAGGTGGCCGCCAGCCGATTTGGGGTTGGGCTTGATAGCGTGCGTATCACCCCGACAGATACGGCAAAAGTGCCCAACACATCAGCGACGGCTGCGTCGTCGGGGTCGGATTTGAATGGGATGGCGGTAAAGCTCGCCTGCGACGATATCCGGTGCCGTATGGCATGTCACTTGGCTCTTTTGCATCAATGCCGTCCAGACGAAGTGCGGTTTCGCGATGGACATGTGGAAACACCAGGCAAGATCTACACTTTTGCTGAAGCTGCACAATCCGCCTATATGGGCCGGGTCAGTCTTTCCGCGACCGGCTTTTACAAGACGCCCGACATCTCATGGGATCGGATCAAGGGTAAGGGAAGACCTTTCTTCTACTTTGCCTATGGAGCCGCGATCACCGAGGTCGTGATCGACACGTTGACCGGAGAAAATCGGATTTTGCGAGCAGACATTCTGCATGATGCGGGCGCATCGCTGAACCCGGCGTTGGATCGTGGGCAGATCGAGGGAGGCTATGTGCAGGGGGCTGGATGGCTTACCATGGAAGAGCTTGTCTGGGATGATGCCGGGCGTCTGAAAACCCATGCACCATCCACATACAAGATACCGGCCTGCAGTGATCGGCCGGAGATCTTCAATGTGACGCTTTGGGACGGGGAGAACAAGGCGGACACAATCTACAAGTCGAAGGCCGTGGGCGAGCCGCCATTGATGCTGGGGATGTCCGCATTCTTTGCGATTTCGGACGCTTGTGCGGCCTGCGGGGCAAACTACCCGGATCTGCAGGCGCCGGCGACACCGGAACAGATCATGGCTGCGATCGGTCGTGCCCGTGGCTGATGTTTGATCTTGTTGAGCTAAAGGCGTTATCCCTTCGGCATGGCGCGGTGGCTCGGGTCGTTCTGGCCGACGTAAAGGGATCTGCACCACGCGGTTCAGGTACGTCGATGCTGGTTTGGGCTGACGGGTTTCGCGGCACAATTGGTGGCGGACGATTGGAATATGAAGCTCTGATCACGGCCCGAAAAATGCTGGAAAACGGCGGGGCTGCGCGGTTAGATCGGACGGCACTCGGGCCCCAACTCAACCAATGTTGCGGAGGTGCCGTGAGCATCGTGACAGAGGTTTTTGATACCAGGGCCTTGGAGCATCTGGGAGGGGTTTACTTTGCCAGACGCGTTGTTGCTGATGCCGGTGCGCTTCCCGGTGCAGCCCGGCGGCGGGCCGAGGCAGGGCGGGTCTTTCAGTGGACGAATGGCTGGCTGATCGAACGGATCGGAGGGCGGCGTCAATCTGTGCATATCTATGGTGCGGGCCATGTCGGGAGGGCCTTGGCGGGGATCCTGGCGCCGCTGCACACCTTCGATGTGAATGTTATTGATGGCCGTGATGAGTGGATCGACGGTTTGCCGGACGCGGTTGCCACCTGCGCCGACGATCCGTTGAAAAGCGCGAATTCTGCCGAGGCGAATGTGATACATTTCATAGTCACGCATGACCACGATCTCGACCTGGCTTTGTGTCATGCGCTTCTGTCCGGCAATGCATCTTTCATCGGTTTGATCGGGTCCGCGACGAAGTGGGCGCGGTTCAAGAACAGGTTGAGGGTGTTGGGGCATACGGATGCCGATATCGCGCGCATTACATGCCCGATCGGCGACCCCGGCTTGGGCAAAGATCCACAAGCCATTGCGGTTGGGGTGGTCGCTGCGCTACTCAGGCAGAAGACGCCCGCAAAGGGTGCCAACGGGGAAGGTGAATGACGGGCGCATTGCTGGCCCTTTCTGGACTAACCAAGGCCTATCCTGGCGTTCTTGCCAATGATGACGTCTCGCTTTCGATCGCACCGGGCGAGGTTCATGCGCTTCTCGGTGAAAACGGGGCGGGCAAATCGACGCTTGTAAAGATGATCTATGGTCTGGTTGCACCTAATGCCGGACGCATGGAAATGAATGGGGCCGTTTTCGCCCCATCTGACCCGAGGGCCGCACGAGCTTCGGGCGTTGGGATGGTTTTCCAGCATTTTTCCCTGTTTGATGCCCTGTCGGTTGCTGAAAACATCGCCCTTGGCATGGAAGATCCGCCAAAACTGCGGGAATTGTCTGCACAGATCAGGGACGTGTCTGAGACCTATGGTTTACCCTTGTCACCCGACCGGATCGTTGGCGATCTTTCGGCTGGTGAGCGGCAGCGGGTCGAGATCATCCGTTGTCTGCTGGGTAAGCCAAGACTGCTGATCATGGACGAACCGACCAGTGTTTTGACTCCGCAAGAGGTCACAATATTGTTCGAGACTCTGCGCAAGCTGAGTGCTGAAGGCACTGCTATCCTCTATATAAGTCACAAACTGGAGGAGATCCGCGTGCTTTGCGATGCTGCCACGATCCTGCGCGGTGGCAGGGTCGTGGGTACGTGCGATCCGCGCGAGACATCTGCCCGCCAGATGGCCGAGATGATGGTCGGTCGAGTGCTGGCCGGTCCGGTACGGGAGGCACCGGAACCCGGGCCTGCCCTTTTGGAGATCAAAAGCCTATCCGTGCCTTCGCCCTCGGCATTCGGAGTGTCGCTGAAGGATGTCTCCTTTGCTGTTCATGCAGGTGAGATCTTGGGCATTGGCGGCGTCGCCGGAAACGGACAGGATGAGCTTTTGGCCATCTTGTCCGGAGAATGGCCCTGCCTGCCCGAAAGTGTTCTGTTCAAGGGGCGAGATCTTTCGCGCATGGGGCCCAACGCGCGGCGGGGCCTGGGCGTCCTAGCGGCCCCGGAAGAAAGATTGGGCCATGCTGCTGCCCCCGATATGTCTCTGACCGAAAACGCCATGCTCACTGCTGCGGACCGTCAGGGGCTGGTGAGCCGGGGGATGTTGGATTGGAACAGAGCGAGGGACTTCGCAGAGCGGGTGATTGGAACATTTGATGTGCGTACACCCGGCCCAGCAAATGCGGCCCGGTCTCTGTCAGGCGGCAATCTGCAAAAGTTTGTCATCGGGCGAGAGATACTGCAGGCGCCGGATGTTCTGATGGTCAATCAACCGACCTGGGGGGTGGATGCCGCAGCGGCAGCAGCCATACGTCAGGCGCTGCTGGATCTGGCAAAGAACGGGGCCGGCATTGTGGTTATTTCTCAGGATCTTGATGAGCTCATGGAAATTTCCGACCGCTTTGCCGCACTGAACGAGGGCCGCCTGAGCGCGCCACAGCCAACGCGCAAACTGGATGTCGAGCAGATCGGGCTTATGCTGGGCGGTGCGCATGGCATGGAGGTGGCGAATGTGTAATCTGCTGGTTCGGCCTCCGGCGGCCGTATTTTCAACAAGAAGAAACAGAGGTCGTCTTTGATCCGTTTGGAAAAGCGACCAGAGCCGAGCCGGACTATGTCCTATGCCACACCCCTCTTGGCGGTGTTGGCGACGATGGTTTTTGGCGGGTTCTTGTTCGCATTTCTGGGAAAAGATCCGATAGAGGCGATCATCACGATTTTCTGGGATCCGCTTTTTGGGGAGTTTGCTTTTTTCTACCGCCCCCAATTGCTGGTGAAGGCTGCGCCGCTGATACTGATCGCTGTCGGTTTGGCGTTGGGGTTCAAGGCGGGAATCTGGAACATCGGAGCAGAAGGGCAATACATCGTCGGAGCGATCTGCGGGGCTGGGGTCGGGCTTGCGTTCTATCCATTGGAAAGCTGGGTGATCTTTCCCCTCATGGCGCTGGCAGGAGCGTTTGGGGGTTGGGCTTGGGCGATGATCCCGGCGTTTTTGCGGGTCAAGTTCGGGACGAACGAGATCCTTGTTTCGCTCATGCTGGTTTACGTTGCCGAGCAATTGCTGGCCTCCATGGCGCTTGGGGCGATGCGCAATCCCGAAGGGCGCGGTTTCCCGGGGAGCCGGAATCTGTCGCAGTATGAGAGCGCCCACAATGCCGAGTTGATTGCCGGGACGGGGATGCATTGGGGGGTGGTAGCCGCGCTGATCTCTGTGATCTTTGCCTACGTGCTGCTCACCCGGCACCGCCTGGGATTCGCGATCCGTGTGACGGGTGAGGCGCCAAGGGCCGCGCGTTTTGGAGGCGTCAATCCGGGGCGGCTGATCCTTTTCTGTCTCGGGTTGTCAGGGCTGCTTGCAGGTCTTGCTGGTATGCTCGAGGTCTCCGGACCGGCAGGGCAGATCACGATAGACTTCAATGTGGGTTATGGATTCACGGCGATCATCGTTGCGTTTTTGGGGCGGCTCAATCCGTTGGGGATCCTGTTTGCGGGTCTCTTGATGGCGCTGACCTATATCGGCGGCGACATCGCGCAATCGCAACTGGGCCTGCCCGCGGCGGCGATCCAGGTGTTTCAGGGGATGCTTTTGTTCTTCCTCTTGGCGCTGGATCTTTTCACAAACTACCGGCTTGGCTTCGGGCGCGAGGCGGCGGCGTGATCTCGATGCTATTCATCTGGCTGGTCTTGGTGGTGACAGTTCTTGCGACGCCGGTTCCCAGCTTTGCTGAACGTTGGCATTGCCAAAGTCCGCTCTCAACAACGGCAGATCCGGGCAAGACAGCCTCTGCAATGCAGTATGACTTGCAGGTTGGTCCTGATGGCACCTTCGCGGCCAGTGGGGCAGAGACCATTCGGGGCGAGACGTATCGATTTGAGTGGTCGGGTTCTTGGATCTTGGATGGCGACTAATTCTTTATGATCGGTGAGAAGGCATATGAGCTGCGCCCGCAAAAAAACCACAGCGAGATGCGCGGGAGGGCAAATCTGCATGCCCCTGACGCAATGATCTTCAGCTTGCTTGATGATGGTTATGGAATCGGTCCCGTGCGATGTCTGCCGGACGGCCATCTGCCAAGGAACTGAACCATGGATCTTTCCGCCATCAACCCCGTTCTTCTGATCGGCGCCATGATCGCCGCCGCCACGCCTATCCTTTTGGCAGCGACCGGAGAATTGGTGGCCGAACGTGCTGGTGTCCTGAACCTGGGTGTCGAGGGGATGATGATCATTGGGGCCGTCTGCGGGTTTATCATTGCGGTGAACACGGGCTCTCCTGCTTTTGGCTTTGTCGCGGCGGCCATCGGGGGGGCGGGTCTGTCTCTGGTTTTCGCTTTCCTCACGCAGGCGACACTTGCCAATCAAGTGGCGAGCGGGCTGGGGCTGACGCTTTTTGGCCTCGGGCTCTCGGCGCTGATGGGTCAAACTTACGTCGGAATCAAACCGCCTTCGATGGGGCCGGGGCCGTTCAGCGCCCTTAGCGATATTCCAGTCTTTGGGCGCATCCTCTTCGGTCATGATGCGCTTGTTTACCTGGGCCTTCTCTTTGTCGCTACGGTCTGGGCAACGCTGAAACACACCCGTGCCGGGCTGATCCTGCGGGCGGTTGGTGAAAACCACGACGCGGCGCACGCACTTGGCTACAAGGTCAAGCGGGTGCGCACGCTTGCCATCTTGTTCGGGGGCGCCTGCGCCGGGTTGGGGGGCGCCTACATAAGTCTCATCCGCGTGCCGCAATGGACCGAAGGCATGACGGCTGGTGTCGGGTGGATTGCGCTCGCCCTTGTCGTGTTTGCAAGCTGGAAGCCTTGGCGGGTCCTTCTGGGCGCCTATCTTTTTGGCGGGATCACTCAACTCCAGTTGAACCTGCAGGGGGCGGGCGTTGCCATTCCGGTCGAGTATCTGGCAATGTCGCCCTACGTCGTGACGATCGTCGTTCTGGTCTTTCTGAGCGCCGAGAAATCCCGCGCCCCCGGCTGTCTGGGGCGCACTTTCCATGCCTCAGGGTAGAGGCCAACAATCGGGGGTAACACCAACAATGAAACTGATCAAACTGCTGGCAGGCGCGGCCATTGCCGTGGGGCTTGCCACCAGCGCGACTGCGCAGGACAAGACAAAGGTGGGCTTCGTCTATGTGGGTCCTGTGGGTGACGGCGGCTGGACTTATGAGCATGACCAGGGACGCTTGGCTGTGGTCGAAGAGTTTAGCGATCAGGTCGAAACCGTCTTTGTCGAAAACGTCGCAGAAGGCCCGGATGCGGAACGGGTCATTACGCAAATGGCCTTGGATGGCGCGGATTTGATTTTCACGACTTCTTTCGGGTTTATGGATCCGACGATCAACGTTGCTCAGAAGTTCCCGGACGTAAAGTTTGAACATGCGACGGGCTATAAGCGTGCCGAAAATGTCAGCACTTACTCCGCCCGCTTCTACGAAGGCCGCGCTGTGCAGGGTCACATCGCCGGCAAGATGACGGAAAGCAACATCATTGGGTATATCGGATCCTATCCGATCCCGGAAGTGATCCGGGGCATTAACTCGGCCTACCTGCACGCCAAAAAGGTGAACCCGGATGTCGAGTTCAAGATCGTTTGGGTCTACACTTGGTTTGACCCGCAGAAAGAGGCGGACGCGGCCAAAACGCTGATTGATCAAGGTGCGGACGTTGTTCTTCAGCACACGGACTCAACAGCACCACAGGCGGCGGCCCAGGAGGCGGGTGGGGTTATCACATTCGGCCAAGCCTCGGACATGGCGCAGTATGCGCCGATGCCACGGGTCAGTTCGATCATCGACAACTGGGCGCCTTATTACGTCGACCGGACGCGGGCAGTGATTGACGGCACTTGGGAAAGCGTCGACACATGGGACGGTATCGACACTGGCATGGTTGAGATCGGAGAGATTACCGATGCCGTTCCGGCAGACGTGCAAGAAGAAGCGCTTGGCATGATTGAGGCGATGCGCGCAGGCGAATACCATCCGTTCACCGGACCGATCAACAAGCAGGACGGCAGTGTATGGCTGGCCGAGGGTGAGGTGGCGGATGACGGCACGCTGGCCGGCATGAACTTTTACATCGACGGGCTGAAAGGCGAAATCCCGCAGTAAAGAAAGCAGACGGTTGATGCAAAGGCCGCCCTGCGGGCGGCCTTTTTTTGTGGCTTGTCGAAAAACTTGCCGGATCCACCGAATAATCCGCCGCCTTGAAGCGTAGGCATCGTGTCAGGGCGGCGACAGAAAGGCAGTGCCTGATTTGCAAAATGAGGATCTGATATGAAAAAGACAATTCTTCTGGCTGCGACGGTTGCTTTGTTGACCGAACGGGTCCAAGCAGAGTCTATTGTGATCTTTACCGACCGAGACGACTTTGAAGCAGCGGCAGGTTTTGATCTGTCGCAGGAAACTTTCGATCACATCGCCAAAGACATCAGCTTTTCCGGTGGTTCGGCGACCGCGGATGAGATCACGGTTTCGACCCAGGAAGAGACCCACGAGGAGCTCAACGAGATCGGCGCGCCACGCGTTTTGAGAGCGATCGAAGGTGATGACACCGCTGTGCCGAATGCGTTCACCCAAGCGGGTGCCAGTCGGTCTATCAGCTTTGCCCATAAGATCTTCGCGGCGGGCGCGGGCGTCTTCAGTTTCAATGATGGTCAGATCGAAACTGTAGTCTCGATTCTGGCAGAGGCGCCTTTTCCGAGGCAAACGCAGTGGCGCTGGTAGATTCCTTCGGGTTGGTCTCTCACAGAACCTTTTGCAGATCCGGACTGCCATGTTTTTGTTGTCGACCACATCGGCTTCGCGTCGGGAACCGCACTGGTGCCCCATGTATGTACCGGCTGATGTTCGCAATGCCTTGAATGCATGTCTTCTGGAAGTCGCTGATATGTATCCGGCCTTTGGATCGGCTTGCCTGGTTGACGTGGCCATGTTGGGAATACGCCCGCGCCTTTGTCTCATTACCTACCGGGCCGTTGTTGGCCATTTGGGCGCTCAGACTTTGGGTGCGTCTCAATTCCGTTCCATGCAGTTGAGGTTTACGAACGCCGTTTGCGGCTTGGGCCTGATCAGACCGCTGCCGCTGTTTCTTGCCCTTTCCAGTCAAAGTCTTTGCCCGAGCTGAGGACGCTCCATGCAATCCGGGCGAGCTTGTTGGCCAATGCGACACCAAGTTTGTTGTGCTGCATCCGCATTGACGCCGCTTCCAGCCACGGACCAGAGCTGAACTTGTGCCAGTTCTTCGGCCTCATCATGATGACCTGTGTGGCTTGCACAAAGAGCATGCGCAGATAACGACTGCCCCGTTTTGTGATGCTCCCCACAGTATCGTGCGCCCGCCCGTGCTGCTCTGTCGCGGAACCAGTCCGAGCCAGGCTGCAAAGCCGCGTCCCCGGTCATAAGCCTCGCCCTCGCCAACGGCAGCAACCATCGCCGTTGAGATCAGCGGGCCAATACCTGGGATGGTCATAAGCCGCTGGCACCCCGGCTCAGTTTCACTGACCTCCTTGATTTCAGCCGTGGTCATCTCAATCCGCTTGTCCAGCCAGATCCAGTCCCGTTGTAGACCCAAGATCAGTCTCCGCATGCGCAGGGACATCTCGCCGCTACGATTGTCGAGGATGGCTTCAAGCGAGTTGCGTAAGGCAGACACACTGCGCCGGACGGTGATACCCTGTTCGATCAGAAAGGCCCGGATCTGGTTCATCGCGGCCGTCCGCCGCGATACAAGGCGAGATCGAACGCGATGCAGCGCTTGGAGGTCAAGCTGGTCCTGCGTCTTCTCAGAAACCGTCTTGAGATTGGGGCGCAAGGCTGCTTCCGCAATCGCCTCGGCATCGTTGTAGTCGTTCTTCTGGCCTTTATTGAAAGGCTTCACATAGATCGCCGGGATGATCCGGGGCTCGAACCCCATTTCGCGTAGCGTCCGGCTGACAAAATGCGCACTCAAGCAAGCCTCTATACCGACAATGCAGCGCGGCAAATGTTCAAATGTCGGCATCAGCGCCAGCCTCTTGATCTTCTTGCGCAGGACAAGCTGACCATCGTGATCGAAACCAACCAGATGGAAGACATCCTTACCAATATCGATGCCGACCGACATCAGCTCATCAAAGTCTGTCTTCGCCATGCTACTTCTCCATGTTGCAGAAATAGGCCAAGCCTAACCTGCTAGGTGAAGCAGCCAGTACATCCCATTGCCTGACAAATCGCAGCTTTTCGCCGCTGCTGCGTTGGGCACCAGCCTTTTGACGGCCCGGAACTATGACCATCCGGGCAAACGATCTGATCGCAAAGGCACGAGGGTCGGATGCCACCTCATCAAGTCCTCGTCTTTGCGATGTCAGAGATCAAAGGCTGTCCCAATTTAAGGACGGCCTTTGGTTCTTTTCGCCGACTCCTCCTTTTCAGGTCCGGGGGACATGATTTCTTCCATCAATTCGATCCTATTGCCGAAGGGATCAGCAACATAGGCGCGGTGGAAATCGGGCAGACGATGATCTGCCCTGATTGAAAAGCCTTCGGCATCAAGCGACGCACATAGCCGGTTCAGATCATTCACGACGAAAGCAGGGTGCGCTTTGGTGGCAGGTCTGAAGTCTTCCTGGACACCAAGATGCACATGAACCGGGCCAGCGCGGAACCAGCAACCGCCCCGGCCAGCCAGCGTATCGGGCTTGGGTATCTCGGTCATGCCCAAAAGCCTGCCATAAAAGCGGCGGGCCGCGTCCTCCTGCCCTTTGGGCATGGCCAGTTGAATGTGGTCGATCCTGAGAAGAGACATGCCTTTACCCACTTGAATTTTTGAGCTTGCGAATGGCATGGCCCGGTCTTTTTGGGATGTCTGGCATCCCATGGCGTCCCGTGTCAAAGAATGGCAGCGCAGATGCTTGCCCCATATCCCGAGGTGCCCATGACCGATGCAGAACTGAACGAACGCCACAACGCCAAGATGAGGAAGATCAAGGCGGCGCGGGACAAGCTGATGGAGACAAAAACCGAGGAAAAGGGCCTGATCGTTGTCCATACCGGGCCCGGCAAGGGCAAGTCATCCTCCGGTTTTGGGATGATCATGCGCTGTATCGCTCACGGTATGCCTTGCGGCGTTGTGCAATTCATCAAGGGAAATTGGGATACGGGCGAGAAGACATTTCTGCGCCAGAACTATGCAGATGAGTGTGAATTCGTGGTTTCCGGTGAAGGCTTTACTTGGGAAACGCAGGATCGCGAACGGGACATCGCCGCGGCACAAGCGGGATGGGTGAGGGCAAAGGAGATGATCCTGAAACCCGGGATGCAATTCGTTCTGTTGGACGAGATCAACATTGCACTACGCTACGATTATCTTCACATCGACGAAGTGGTGGATTTCCTGCTTACCGAAAAGCCAGACATGACCCACGTGGTTCTGACGGGGCGCAATGCCAAGCCTGAACTGATCGAGGCAGCGGATCTCGTCACTGAAATGACGCTGGTCAAACATCCGTTCAAGGACGGGATCAGGGCGCAAAAAGGTATCGAGTTCTGATCATGGCCAAGAAACGCATGTTGACTGAATTCGGAATGGGCACGTCGCTGCGGCGTCGGGACTACACGCAAGCGGCAAAACGCGGGGTAGAGGACGCGCTGTGGCACAACTCGATCAACCTGGCCGAGCTTCTGGGGCGTGAGAAATCGGATATGCTGATCGATGTCGAAATCGGCGTTCAGTCCCCGGATCAGGTGGACCTGGAGGCCGTAAAATCAGTTTTTCCGTACGGTCAGGTTAGCGCGCAGGCCGTGCCGGGCGGATTGGATGTGCCCCGTGAAGATGGCGGGCTGCCAACGGTGATCGCGAATGTCGCGATTTCCGTTTCATTCGATGTCGGGGGTTGAAATGCAGCGCTTCATCATCGAAATGGGCATGGGCAACGATCAATATGGTCAGGACTACACCAAGGCCGCTTCCCGTGCGATCGAGGACGCCATTCGCCATTCCGCCATCCCGCTGTTCGACACGCTGGGCCTCAGCCATGATATGATGGAAGTGCGCGTCACCATCGGCGTGCAAAAGCCTGACCGCTTGGATTGCGCGGCACTCGTTACTGCCTTGCCTAGGGGCAAGGCACAGGTGAAGGCGGTGCAGGGCGGGCTCAACGTGACCAACCCCGATACGGGCAACACCACGGTCATTGCCACCGCAGCTGTCGAAGCCTTCCTGCCAGCAGACGCGGTGCGCTCGGCGGTTTCATGACGGGCCCGGCGCGCCGGGCGCTCATGCTGCAAGGCACGGGCACCAATGTTGGTAAGTCGATGCTGGTCGCTGGGCTATGTCGTGCCGCGCGGGCACGTGGCCTTTTGGTGGCTCCATTTAAACCGCAGAACATGTCGAACAATGCCGCCGTTACTGTGGATGGAGGCGAAATCGGCCGTGCGCAGGCGCTTCAGGCGCGGGCCTGCGGGCTCGAGCCGCACACGGATATGAATCCCGTCTTGCTGAAGCCCGAGACTGACCGGGGATCACAGGTGGTCGTCCAGGGCAAGCGACTGGCGACGGTGGCCGCGCGCGACTACGCCAATCTGAAGCCGCAACTGATGGAGGCGGTGCAGGAGAGCTTTGTGCGATTGAAGGCGCAGCACGATCTGATCATCGTAGAAGGTGCGGGCAGCCCGGCCGAGGTGAATCTGCGCAAGGGTGACATCGCGAATATGGGCTTTGCCTGTGCTGCGAATGTGCCGGTCGTTTTGGTGGGCGATATCGACAAGGGCGGGGTGATCGCTCAGGTCGTCGGCACGCAGGCTGTGCTGGATCGCGGTGATGCCGCGCAGGTCACGGGATTTATCATCAACAAGTTTCGCGGGGACCCGTCACTTTTTGACGAAGGCTACGCCTATGTTGGGCACAAGACCGGCTGGCCCGGCTTCGGCGTTTTGCCTTGGTTCAAGGACGCCTGGAAGCTTCCGGCCGAGGATGTGATGGATATCGGTCGAGCGCAAAGCGAGGGCTATGTGCATATCGTCTGCCTGCAATTGTCGCGGATCGCGAATTTCGACGATCTTGACCCGCTGTCGCAGCATCCGGGCGTCCGTGTGACCATGCTTGCACCCGGTCGGGCGATTCCGGGCGACGCGGATTTGGTCATCATTCCTGGCAGCAAAGCCACACGTGCGGATCTCGGGTTCTTGCGAGGGCAGGGTTGGGACATCGATCTGCAGGCCCATTCTAGGCGCGGCGGTCACATTTTGGGTGTCTGCGGCGGGTATCAGATGATCGGCCGTCTGGTAAGCGATCCTGACGGCGTGGAAGGGGTCGCAGGCACGACACCTGGATTGGGTCTGCTGGATGTTGAGACGGTTCTGACGGGAGACAAGCGCCTGATCCGCGTTGCCGGTCGTCACGTTGAAAGTGGCCTGAGTTTTGAGGGCTACGAGATCCACAAAGGGCGCACGAACGGCCGCGATTGCGCCCGGCCTTTTGCCCAAATCGGCGATGCCCGCGACGGTGCGGTCAGTGCGGATGGGCGGGTGAGCGGCACCTATCTGCACGGCATGTTCACGAATGACGCATTCCGATCTGCCTGGCTTGAGCGTTTCGACGCGCCAGCAGGAGGGGCGTATGAGGCAGGTTTAGACGAAACGCTGGACGCGCTGGCTACACATGTTGAAGCGCATCTGGACGTGGACGGATTGTTGGCTTTGGCGCGATAGATCGTCCGTCTCAGGCCTCTTCGGTTTCAGGCTGAAATTCCAGAAGGTCACCGGGCTGGCAGCCCAGCTCTGAGCAGATGGCCTCAAGCGTGTTGAAGCGCACGCCCCGAACCTTTCCAGATTTCAGAAGCGACAGGTTTTGTTCTGCAATGCCGATGCGCGCTGCAAGATCGCGGGATGTCATCTTGCGCATGGCCAGCATGACGTCGAGCCGAACGATGATAGGCAATCAAACCACCTCACTGTGATCACGCCAAAGTTCTGCACCCAAGGCAAAGGCGCGGGCCATGAAGCCGGCGATCAGGGCCGAAAGTGCGATGGAGACTTGCGGTGTTCCAAAGCCGAACGAAATCGCTCTCTGACCTTCGGGAAAACCCCAAGTCGCGACCAAGGAGACGAGGATTTGAGAGATCAGGCCCCAGGCGAGCATTGCCCAGAGCCAATTGGCCAAGTTCCGTGCTGCGTGGCTTGCTGCTTCGGGTTCGCCGTCGGCCAGGTGTCGGAAGACGTGCCGCGCCGTGCCAAGCAGCAGGAGCCAGATGGTCAGATGGATGGCTGTTATGCCGATCAGTGCTACAGTCTGCCAGGCCATTAGCGGTCCCGTCGAAAAGCCGCCGAAGTCCGCAAGGATTGGGCCGACGCTAGAGGGTTTCGTGATCGTTGCAAAGGCCAAGCCCGCTGTAATGGCAAGAAACAAGGCCATGCCACAGGTCATAACAATCTGGATGCGCCGGGCGGGCTGGGTCAGCGTATTTGGATCGATTGTCATTTTCATCCCTTCCTATAATTCATGTTTTGAATTAAATATTTAATACCAATCATATTACAAGCGGAAATTCGATGTATCAAGAACGTACCCGAACTGTATTTGTTGGCATTGCTTCTTCGCTGATCCTTTCGGCCTGCGCCTCGGTCAATCCGGCGGGGCTGATCGCGGCAAGCCGACTTGACCCTGTGAACACGGCCCCGGCTGAAATCGCTGTTGCTTTGGGTGTGCCCGAGACTCTGCGCCTGCGCGATGGCGATGCGGTTTTCCGCATTGTCTTTGAAAGCGAAGATCCAGATGCACGCAGTCTTGTGGATGAAACGGTACCCTTGCTGGTGCGACAGATTGACGATAGCGGGCCGCTGCCAAGTGCGGCAGGCGAGATCGTCTATACGGCGCGGTTCGCGCCAGAGGATGCAGTGCGCATCGCAGAGGCGCAGGCCAAGATCAGGGCATTCCGGGCACAAGGGATAGAAGGGCAGGGCACGCTGGGCGTTATGGTCGATGGCGGCTGTGTCGCGGGTCCGGCACTTGGCGCATTACCGGTCAGCACTTGGCTTCAGACCAATCCCGAGGCTGGTTTTGTCAGCCTGACCCGCCGGCAAGATGTGTTTAAAACACTTGATGAAAGAAATGCCAAAGCCCTGCGCGCGCAGCTTGCTCCGTGTGATGATCAGGGCGGTTAACCGCGATATTCGTCGGATAGCTGCTGGGGGATAGCCATGATCCGGTCCTGGTTTCAAGGCGTCATGCGGCTTTGTGTGCCGACCAAAACCATTGGCAAGTCCTCAAAATCAAATTAGAACATAATGTGAACATTTGATCTGGGGATTCTCTGTGCAGTGTCTGTCCACGCTCAGAACCAAACAACGATTGCGCGATTTGCAGCAGCCAAAGGTGGCCAAGGCCACCCTGTCAGAGGCCTTTGCCGAAAAGGCCGTGGATGCAGGTGCTGTGGGGTTCGTGCTGTCGCGATTGCCAAAGGGCGAGGCGCCGATCCTTTGGGTTCAGGATCGGTTATCGCAGAAGGAGGCCGGACGGCCCTATCTGCCGGGCATCGGCGTGCAAAGGCCCATCATCCGGGTCGATGTGACCCGGCCTGCGGACGTGCTCTGGGCCATGGAAGACGGGCTGCGTTGTGGCACTTTGGGGGCCGTGATCGGAGAGATCTGGGGCGATCCGCCGGTGCTGAGTTTCACTGCGACCAAGCGTCTTGCCATTCGGGCCGAGGCGGGCGGGCTGCCCTGCTGGCTGGTGCGCCGCTCGGCTATGCCGAACCTCAGTGCAGCGCGCGACCGCTGGCGTATCCGCTCTTTGCCCTCGGACCCGCATCCGCACGATGCCCAGGCCCCGGGCGATCCGCGCTGGCAGGTGGAACTGTTCCGGTCGCGCGCCTCAAAACCCGGTACATGGGTGGTCCGCTATGACAGCGCAACGGGTCACGTCTATCTATCTGCCCCATTTCGCGATGGAGGTGTGGCAGCGGCGAATGGAACGGCAAGGCAACGCGTCCTCGGATGACATACCTCTGGTTCTGGCCCGCGAAGGTACGCATGGTCCGGTCGTGTATGCCACCAACCGGGCTGGGCGCCTTTCGGGCATCAGTATGGGATCCCGCGTGGTCGATATGCGTGCGATCTGCCCGGAAATGCAGGTAGAATATGCGGATGTGGCTGGCGATGCAGCCGCCTTGCAGCGTCTCATGCTCTGGGTGCGCCGCTGGTGCCCCTGGTCGGTCACGGACGGTGCGGATGGGCTGATACTCGACACGACGGGCTCTGATCACCTAATGGCGGGTGAGGTGGCGATGCTGATTGAGATGGAGACAGGTCTGTCTCTTCTGGGTCTGACGTCGCAGCTTGCCGTGGCGCCCACATGGGGGGCGGCCTGGGGGCTGGCACGGTATGGGACCGTGCGGTCGGTTTGTCCGGAAGGAGGCGTGGCGCAGCATATGGCAGCTTTGCCCGTCGCGTCCCTGCGGCTTGATACCGATACGTTGCTTTTACTGCAGCGGCTTGGATTGAAGACAGTGGGGCAACTGGCCGATGTGCCGCGTCTTTCGCTGACCCGACGCTTTGCGAAGACGGAGCTTGCCCGCAATCCGCTCATGCGTCTGGACCAGGCTATGGGGGTGCTGGCAGAGCCAGTGGCGAGCGTTGACGCCCCGCCGACATTCTGGGTGCAGGCGCGCCTGCCCGAGCCGATCTTTGATCCGACGCATTACCTGCCCGGTCTTTGTGAGGATCTCTGCTGTGCATTGGCCAAGGCGGGTAGCGGGTGTCGGCGGCTCTATCTGACAGTCTACCGGACGGATGGAGAGGTAAGCAGCCTGAGCGTCGCGACCTCGCATCCCAGTCGGGATCCAGACCATCTGCGGCGGCTGTTCAACGATCGGCTGGAAAAGATCAACCCAGGTTTCGGCTTTGATCTGATCACCTTAGAGGCGGGCGCGGTGGAGCCTATTGATGTGGTTCAGACGCGCTTGGATGGCCAGACAGAAAACGATTTGGCCTTGCCGCGCCTGATCGATCGTCTGACGGCAAAGTTCGGAGCGAAGGCGGTCAAGGTGCCGGTTCTCAAGGACAGCCATGTGCCTGAACGGGCCGAAGGGTGGCGCCCCGCCTTGAACGGGGTGGGCCATGATAGGGCTGCGATTGCCAGGTCGCGCCCACTGCGGATGCTTGATCCAGCGGAAGAGGTGCGCGTGCTGTACGCTGTGCCCGAAGGCCCGCCCGCGCAATTCATCTGGCGGCGGCAGACTCACCGTGTGGCTCGCTATCAGGGGCCGGAACGCATCGCCCCGGAATGGTGGAAAGATCGGCCAGGCACGCGCCTGCGTGATTATTTTCGGGTGGAGAACCACGAAGGCCAGCGCTTCTGGCTCTATCGCGAGGGGTTGCATGAGGATGGACGTGGGGGCGATCCACGCTGGTTTGTGCAGGGGATGTTCGAATGATGTTGTTACATTCGTTTGAAAGGGCAGCGCCTGACCCTGGGCGGATGCGAAGCGCTCTCCCGTCAAACCGCAGGTTTGCCTTTAGCAAAGCGGGAGGGGCGGGCACTGCCCGGTGGTGCCACCGGGCTTTTCATCTGTCTCATTGTCGCACACAGAGCCGTAGGTTGTCTCATGCCTGAAATGGACAACGTGCGCCCACGCCGGACAATTGAGGAAGACGGTTTTACCCCGAACCCTAAGGCCTCTTACGTCGAGCTTGGCGTGACCACCTGCTTTTCCTTCCTGCGTGGCGCTTCGGATGCGGTTGATCTTGCCTGTACCGCTTATGATCAGGGGTATGACGCAATTGGGGTCGCGGACTTTAACACGATGGCCGGGGTTGTGCGCATCCACGCAGAAGCACGGAAAGCCACGATGCGCCCTGTGATTGGGTGCCGTCTGCAATTGGTCACGGGCGAAGAATTCTTCGCTTACCCAAAGGATCGCGCCGCTTACGGTCGGCTGTGCCGTTTGCTGTCGAAAGGCAAGATGCAGACGCTTGATGATAAATGGCAGAAAAAGGGTGTCTGCGAGATAAATCTTGATGATCTGGTGGATCATGCTGAGGGCACGCAACTGATTGCGATACCTCCTGAAAATCTTGATCCTTTTGCAGTTGGTCTGCGTCATCTGGCACGAGCTTTGCCAAGCTTGCGCCATATCGCAGCAAGTTACCTTTACCGCGGCGATGACCGTGCGCGGATCAATCGCCTCGACGCGCTGGCCAAGGCACATGGGCTTAGCATCCTCGCAACAAACGACGTGCATTACCACGCACCCGACCTGCGCCCCTTGCAGGACATCATGACATGTATCCTGAACAAGACGACGATCCACAAAGCAGGCTTTCTTCTGGAGGCCAATGCCGAACGGCACTTGAAATCACCCAGCGAGATGGAGCGTCTTTTTGCAGAATGGCCCCATGCGATCCACGCCACGCGGGTGGTGGCAGATGCCTGCAATTTCGACCTGCGCGAACTGGCTTATGAGTACCCGCATGAGACGATACCGGAAGGACAGACACCACAGGAATATCTGGCCGAAATCACCTGGAAAGGAGCCGATTGGCGCTATCCCGAAGGGGTGCCGGAAGGCGTGCGGCAGAACCTTGAAAAAGAACTGAAGCTGATCGGCAAGTTACAGATCGCCCAGTATTTTCTCACGATTTACGATGTGATCCAGTTCGCCCGGACAAAAGTCGACCCCCCGATCCTCTGCCAAGGGCGCGGGTCTGCCGCCAATTCAGCCGTGTGTTACGTGCTGGGGATCACAGCGGTTGATCCGGGCAAGAACGACCTCTTGTTTGAGCGTTTCATCTCGGAAGAACGCATTGAACCCCCTGATATTGACGTTGATTTTGAACATGAACGCCGCGAAGAGGTGATCCAGCACATTTATGAGAAATACGGTCGCGACCGGGCTGGGCTTTGTGCGACTGTGATCCATTATCGCCCGCGCATGGCCGTGCGCGAGGTGGGTAAGGTCATGGGGCTTTCCGAAGATGTAACCTCGGCCCTGGCCAAATCGATCTGGGGGTCCTGGGGCCGTACCGTGGGCGAACAGGAAGCGCGTGAGGCCGGGGTTGACCTGAGCGATCCACTGATTGCGCGGACGATCAAGCTGGCCGATCAGATGATCGGAATGCCGCGGCATTTATCACAACATGTGGGCGGCTTCATCCTCACCGAGACGCCACTGACGGAAACCGTCCCTATCGGCAACGGAGCGATGGCAGACCGGTCGTTCATCGAATGGGACAAGGACGACATTGACGAATTGCGCATGCTCAAGGTCGATGTGCTGGCCTTGGGTATGCTCACTTGCATCAAGAAGGCTTTTGATCTGATGCGTGCGCATCACGGGGTCGATCACGATCTTGCCTCGATCCCGCCGGAGGACCCAGCCGTTTACGACATGCTCTGCAAAGGTGACAGTTTGGGCACCTTCCAGGTCGAAAGCCGGGCGCAAATGAATATGCTGCCAAGGTTAAGACCACATAAATTCTACGATCTGGTCATCCAAGTCGCCATTGTGCGACCAGGTCCAATTCAGGGCGATATGGTGCATCCCTACCTTCGGCGGCGAAACAAGCTGGAAGCGGCCGACTATCCTTCCCCCGGACCGCAGCACGATTCTGATGAGTTGCGCAAGATCCTGAAACGGACACTGGGAGTGCCGATTTTTCAGGAACAGGCTATGAAGATCGCAATGGTCGCGGCGGAGTTTTCTCCGGACGAGGCGAATGAGCTGCGCAAGGCCATGGCGACATTCCGGTCCCGCGGGACGATCGGCGCTTTGGAAGACAAGATGGTCAGCCGCATGATCCGTCGTGGTTATGATCCGGAATTTGCGGCAAGATGCTTCAACCAGATCAAGGGCTTTGGCGATTATGGTTTTCCTGAAAGCCACGCGGCGAGCTTTGCGCTGTTGGTCTATATCTCGAGCTGGATCAAATGCCACTACCCGGATGTGTTCTGCGCGGCGCTGCTGAATTCGCAGCCCATGGGATTTTATGCGCCTGCGCAAATCGTTCGCGATGCACGTGAGCACGGAGTCGAAGTCCGTCCGCCGGATGTGAATTTTAGCCATTGGGACAATACGTTAGAGCCTTCGGGGCTGGGTGTGTTTGCCGTGCGTCTGGGGCTACGTCAGGTCGATGGGATGGGCGAGGCGGTGGCGGGCCGGATCATGGCGTGCCGAGGCACGCCTTACGCAGATGTGGCGGATCTCAAAAAGCGAGCGCGGGTTGATGCGGGTTCCATGCGCAAGCTGGCGGCGGCGGACGCGTTCCGCTCGATCGGGCTTGACCGGCGGGCAGCCCTTTGGGACACCCGGGCGCTACGGGATGCGCCGGATTTGCCGCTTTTCAGTGAAACGCGGGACGAAGGCGTTGAAATACAACATAAATTGCCCGAGATGCCGACCTCTGAACACGTGGTAGCGGATTATCAGACCTTGCGGCTGTCGCTGAAGGCGCATCCGATGTCCTTCCTGCGGGCCAGCATGACGCGGCAGGGATATACGCCCGCCGGGCGGTTGGAGCATATGCGCAGCGGGCAGATGGTTTCCATGGCTGGGATCGTTCTGATCCGGCAGCGGCCCGGGAGTGCTAAAGGCGTCTGTTTCATCACGATCGAGGATGAGACCGGCGTGGCGAACCTGGTTGTCTGGCCCAAGATTATGGAGAAGTATCGTAAGGTTATCATGCGCTCGCGGTTGATCAATGTACAAGGGACAATCCAGAAAGGGGATGGTGTGATCCACGTGGTGGCGCATCACCTGAGTGACAGGAGCGATGCGCTGGATCTGCTCTCAAACGACGTGATGCAGGTGCCGATTGCACGGGCAGACGAGGTGAACAAACCCGTGCCGCCCCCGGCGCACCGGCACCCGCGGGATGTGCGGATCATCCCGAAATCACGGGATTTTCACTAGGCTCGGGCCCACTGATGTGCGCTTTGCTGTGTGCTCCACAGGTCTGGAAGCGAGGGGAAAGTGTCTGATCTTTTCTGGTTGAGCGATGTGCGGATGGCGCGTCTTGAGCTTTTCTTTCCCAGGTGCCAGATCCCAGATCCCAAATCCCAGATCCCATGGCCTGCCACGCGGTGAGGAGCGGCATGTGCTGAGTGGGATTATCCTCATCCATCGCAATGGTTTACGCTGGCGCGATGTGTCGGCCGCCCTTGGCCCGCACAAGACGTTTCACATCCGTCGGAAACGCTGGCCGGCGCGGCAAAGACCGTGATGATCGCCGTGACGTCTCTGAAGGCGCACAGCGACAGGTTTGGGCGTCAAAAAGGGGGAGGAGGCATTGATCCGCCCTTGGTCCGAGGACAGTGACGAATGCCGTCTGATCGGGCGCATCAAGGCCGGCACGAGCATCGGGCCGCACGCCATCTTTGACCGCCGATCAGGTCAGCGACGACATCGGCGCGCGGGCATTGCTGAGCGGCCTGCCACATGTCGACCGGCTGTTCGGAGACCGCGGCTCTGACGCCGACCGGCTCCGGGAAGCGTTGAGGGACAAAGATACGGCCCCACATCCCGGGCCGGGAAACGGTGGCAGACCGTCGGCAAATGCGACAAGCGGCGCCGCAAACGCCGCGACCGTCCCTCGCGTGACATTGCTGCGCAATGCACTGCCGGGCCGTGATCGGGGTCCCGTTCGGCAGGCCGAAGGATTGGCGGCGCGTGGTCACCCGGTACGACCGCTGCACGAAGGCCTGCCTCTCCGCCATCGCCCCGGCCCCGCGTCATTTGTTCGCTATGTGGCCGGAACGTAGGCGTTGCGCAGGAGTGGCTAACAAAGCGTTTCCCGTTTTTCGCCGAAACGGCACGCCAACCCAACAAAACAAGGCAAATCCGCAATCTGTATCACGTCAGTGAAACGTCGGTATTGCGTCGGTGTTCATATCGGTATCTGGGCGGGTTAGCATTGTGCACGCTTTTGGTTCTTAGCGATGTTTTGTGGCCCGCATTTCGGACCACAAAAGCGCCGTCCCAGATCACTGCGATGCCTTCGCGGCACGCGCTGCTGCGGCAAAACTCAGAAGTCCGCCTGTGATGTAGGCCTCAATTTCGGGCATGTTGCGTCGCACGATTTGACGGGCGATCATATTGCGCGGCAAGACATTATAGCTCCATTCGAACCGCGTGCCGTCCTCCACGGGGACAAAGCGTTGTTCACCGACAATCTGCTCGACGCCGCGCCCGGTGGAATTTGTGAAGATGAAGACCTGATATTTGAAAAACGCTGGCGCGTTCTCGATCACCCTTTCTATGACGTAGTGGCCATCGTCCAGGCGTAGCCAGCGGATCGCGCCGGGATCGGGCCAATTGCCTTGCAGAACTTCGGACGCGACGGGGTTTGAGATATTCTCGGTTGGCTGTAAAAAGCTTATGAGGGGTTCTTCGGCTATAAAAGCGCGCAGTTCAATGATGCTCATCGGGACAGTTTCCTCGACATATGCCGTCAGAAAGCCCTTGGTTGCGACGTCGGGCGGCGGTGTGAGTTCGGGTGGGCCGCTGGGCACCTCCGGATCGTTGCAGGCGGCCAGAAGGGCTGGAAAGAAGAGGGCAAGAAGGCGGAAGCGCATGAGGGAAGCTCGCATTATGATACGTATATCGTACTAATTAGTGCGGCATACGTACTAAACAACCGTCTGGAGGACATTTGTCGAAAGAGGTTCAAACCGATGACCTGATGGGGCACGTGAACATGGTGATGCGGGCGCTGCTGGTAGCGGCGCGAAACGGGGCGCCAGCTGAAGGGCACCTGCCGTTCAACCCGCTTTATTTCAATATCCTAAGGGTCGTGGGCGGACAGGGTCAGATGCGTCCGTCCCAGATCGCTGATCAGTTGGGCGTTTCACGCACAACGATTTCGACGGCTGTCCGTGCGCTGCAGAAGCGCGATCTGCTGATGTCGCTGACTGATGAGAGCGATCGCCGCGCCCTGCATGTGCGCCTGACATCTGCGGGCCGCGAAACGTTGGACGCGATCCTGAGACAGGACCGACGCAACGCTGCTGCCATGCTAGAAACGCTCGACGAGGAGGAACGTGTCGCATTTGTCGCAACGATGGGAAAGGTTGCGCGGGGACTAAGCGGGGATTGATCCGCCGGGCGGGTGTCAGGATCCGGCTTTGACGATCAGCGCATCAATGATGGATTTCGCACTCGTGCTCGCCCAATCGGCATCACCGCGCATCCGGGCAATCTCGCGCCCCTCTGGATCCAGGATCACCGTGATCGGCAGGCCAAACACGCCCATTTGGCTGGCCAGTTGCTGTTTGGGATCCTGATGGCGCGGCAGGTTTGTGATGCTCGTCTCTGTCAGAAACTTGCGAATGCCCGCCGGAGAGTTACGGCCGGTGGCGATTGTGAGTACTTCGAAATCATCACCGCCAAATTGGCTTTGAAGCTCGGACAGCATGGGCATTTCCTTGCGGCAGGGCGCGCACCAGGTCGCCCAGAAGTTCAGCAGGACATATTTGCCCTGATAATCCTCAAGCGTCGCCTTGCCTCTTTCATCGGCCAGTTCGAAAGAGGCGTTGGATACAGCCTGGGGCGCAGTATGGAAGATCAGCTTTTTCATGCTGCCTTCCCGCAGGCTGATCACATCTGCGTAGTCGCCTGCAATGGCGGGAATTGAACTAAGGCTCACGGCCAGATAAACGGCGGCGGCGACAAGATATTTCATTTTCCCTCCTTCAAAGGGCACGACCATGACCAAGCAGACCGCGAATGCCATGTGGGGCGGCCGTTTCGCTGCCGGACCCGATGCGATCATGGAAGCAATTAACGCCTCGATCGGATTTGACCAGCGGCTTGCGGCACAGGACATCGCAGGCTCTCGCGCCCATGCGGCAATGCTGGCCGCAACAGGTATCCTGAGTGATAAGGATGCGGAGGCGATCGGGGAAGGGCTTCTCACGGTCTTGTCAGAGATTGAGGAGGGATCTTTCCCTTTCTCAGCGGCGCTGGAAGACATTCACATGAACGTGGAGGCGCGGCTGAAGGACTTGATTGGTGAGCCTGCCGGGCGGCTGCATACGGGGCGCAGTCGGAACGATCAGGTTGCGACGGATTTCAAGCTGTGGGTACGCGACAATTTGGATGCTGCCGAGGCCGGTCTTCTGGCCCTGATCCGCGCGCTTTTGACACAGGCCGAAGCGGGGGCGGACTGGATCATGCCAGGCTTCACGCATCTGCAGTCGGCACAGCCAGTGACTTGGGGCCATCACATGATGGCTTATGCCGAGATGTTTGGGCGGGACCTGAGCCGAGTGCGGGATGCGCGGGCGCGAATGAATGAATGTCCGCTCGGAGCGGCGGCACTGGCGGGCACGTCTTTTCCGATTGACCGTGAGATGACGGCAAAGGCGCTGGGTTTTGACAGGCCCGCCGCCAATTCCTTGGATGCCGTGAGTGACCGGGACTTTGCGCTGGAATTCCTGAGCGTGGCAAGCATCAGTGCAATGCATCTCAGTCGTCTTTCGGAAGAGCTTGTGATCTGGTCTTCGGCCCAGTTTCGATTTGTGGCGCTTTCCGACCGGTTTTCGACCGGCTCGTCGATCATGCCTCAGAAGAAGAACCCTGACGCGGCAGAGCTCATTCGGGCAAAGGTGGGCCGGATTTTCGGCGCCAATACTGCCCTGATGATGGTGATGAAGGGGCTCGCGCTGACCTATTCCAAGGACATGCAAGAGGACAAGGAACAGGTCTTTGACGCGGCGGACAATTGGATGCTGGCAATGGCCGCGATGGAAGGCATGGTGCGTGACATGGAAGCCGACCGCGACAGTCTTCTCGGAGCGGCGAGCACCGGGTTTTCGACGGCGACGGATCTCGCAGATTGGTTGGTGCGGGTGCTGGGCCTGCCCTTTCGCGATGCACATCATGTCACAGGCAGTCTTGTAGCGATGGCCGAAGAGAAAGGCTGCGATCTGCCGGATCTGCACCTTTCAGATATGCAATCGGTACATGGCGATATCACACAGGATGTTTTTGACGTCCTAGGGGTGGAAAACTCGGTCGCGTCTCGTACGTCGTATGGTGGGACCGCGCCGGTTCAAGTGCTCGCGCAGATCGAACGCTGGAAGGATATGCTGAAATGATCAGAATTTTGACCGTTCTGGTCGGCCTCGCCCTCGCAGGCTGCGGCGTGGATGGAGAGCCGACCCAACCGACCGCAGACCTTTCGATCGGCATTGGAGACAGCGGGGTGCATACGGCGGCCCGCGTCGGCGTGCGCAAGGGGCCGTTTTCTGTCAAATGGGGTGTTTTCTGATGTCGCTTACAAATGTCACCAAACGCGCCGCGATCTTGTTGGCGATTTGCGTAGGCCTTGCTGCTTGCACAGGCGAGCCGCCGAGAGAGCGTGCGCCGGATGCGGCTGCCGATCGGGAGCCATCCAGCACGACCCCCGGGATCAGCATTTCTGGCCACGCGACAATTGGCGTGATCCGGACGTTCTAGGCCATGGGGATACGTCTGGTCTTTCTTGCGCTGGCCGTCTGGGGCGCTATCCATCCGATGTATTATTTCATCTCGTGGTTCAACGCGAACGGCTATGACATCATGGCAATGGTGGATGCCTGGCACGTCAACAACGCAACCTCGGGCCTTGTCTGGGATCTGACCATCGCGGCGGTCGCCCTGACGGTCTGGATCATCGCCGAGGTCATCCAGCAGCGCAATTGGCGGGGTCTTTTGGCGATCCCGGCGACCTTCTGCATCGGGGTGAGTTGCGGCCTTCCGCTTTATCTTTTTCTGCGCAAGAGCGGCAGCGGCATGGATACGGCAAGCGCTGCATAAAGCTCATATTTAGAAACAATATTTTTCCACAGATTGCGGCAAATTCGGGTCGAATTCTTGTCAGTCGCGTCGTATTCGAGCCGTGGGGTGCGCGACGCAGGTCGGTTCGATCCTGTGTCTTTATTCTGGGACGTAAAAATGAGTTTTAAGACGACACTTGCAACGGCAGCGTTTGGTATTTCGTTGGCCCCTGTAGCTGTTTCTGCAGCGATCATCGATTTTGGCAGTGGCGTGACGGATGGCACGACATTCACGCAGTATAGCGAGGACGGCTTCACCTTTGCCGTGACAGCAACCGGCAAGACAGAAGGGGCCGCACTGTTCAGCACGACCTGCGTGATCGACGGTGTGGATTGTGGCGGCGACCTTGACCTCGTGCCAGCGGTGCAAGGCGATGACGGCATCGAAGACCGGATCCTGATCCGTCAGGAAAAAGGCATCAGCGGTGTTTCTGACGATGCGGCACCGGGCGGGTCGATCACCTTCACCCTGATCAGCGGATCGCGTTTCCGCTGGGAAGGCGTGTCGGCAGTGGATGACGCGATCTACAAGTTCTCGACCAGCCTGGACGGCGAGATTGGCGGCTTCACTCTGGGTGAGAACGAGACCGGCCAGTTAAGCTTTTCCTCGTCGGTTTTGGGGGTGGGCGATTCCATCACGCTTTATACCAATGGATCGGGCGGCTTTGACTCTCTGCAGTTGACGGCCGTGCCGGTGCCTGCATCGCTTCCGTTGCTTCTGGCGGGCGCTGGCATCTTCGGATTTGCCGCGCGGCGCAAGGCGCGCAAGGGCTAAACGCCCCACGCAGTGACATGTGAAGGCGGCTTCGGCCGCCTTTTTTCATGAGTGATGCGACAGCAGAGCCCAATTGCACATGGCGGTTTGTCTGCTATGACCCCGCGAGTTGGATCCGGACGGGTTAGGCAAAGCAATGGATCATTTTCTCTATCGGGATGGCGTACTGCACGCCGAAGATGTTCCGATCTCCGAAATCGCCGCGGCCGTCGGAACGCCTTTCTATGTCTACTCGACAGCTACGTTGCTGCGCCATTACCACCTGTTCGACGATGCCTTGTCTGGCATGGATCATCTTGTCTGCTACGCGATGAAAGCGGCCAGCAACCAGGCGATCCTTAAGACATTGGCCGAAGCGGGCGCGGGTATGGACGTGGTCTCGGGAGGTGAATATGCGCGTGCCAAGGCCGCCGGTGTACCGGGCGAGCGGATCGTTTTCTCGGGTGTCGGTAAGACAGAAGAAGAGATATGCCAAGCCCTGACTGGCGGCATCCGTCAGTTCAACGTGGAATCCGAGCCCGAAATGGACGTGCTGAACCGGGTCGCTATGTCCCTTGGCCTTACGGCACCCATCACCATTCGGGTCAATCCGGATGTGGACGCAAAGACCCATGCCAAGATCGCAACCGGCAAGTCCGAAAACAAGTTCGGCATCCCGATCGCCCGCGCGCGCGAGGTCTATGCGATTGCCGACGCGATGGAGGGGATCGAGGTTATTGGCATCGACGTTCATATCGGCAGTCAGTTGACCGATCTCGCCCCCTTTGAGACGGCCTACAACAAGGTGGCCGAACTGACAGAGGCCTTGCGTTCAGACGGTCACAACATCAGGCGGCTGGATCTGGGCGGTGGCCTTGGCATCCCCTACACCCAAAGCAATGAGGCGCCACCTTTGCCGACCGAATACGGCGCGTTGATCCAGAGGACAGTCGGGCATCTTGGCTGCGAGATTGAGATCGAACCAGGGCGCTTGATCGCGGGCAATGCAGGCCTGATGGTCAGCGGTGTGATTTATGTGAAATCCGGCGAAGGTCGCGATTTCCTGATCCTCGATTCGGCCATGAATGATCTGATCCGCCCGGCGATGTACGAAGCCTGGCACGACATTGTGCCTGTAATTGAGGCAGAGCCAGGCGTGGAGCAAGCGCCTTTCGACATCGTCGGGCCGGTCTGCGAAAGCGGGGACACATTTGCCAAGGAACGCATGATGCCGCCGCTATCTGCGGGCGATCTCGTCGCCTTTCGCAGTGCAGGTGCCTACGGGGCAGTCATGTCCAGCGAATACAATACGCGGCCCCTGACCCCCGAAGTTCTGGTGAAAGACGATCAATTCGCGGTTATTCGCGCACGTCCGACCTTTGACGAAATCATAAAACGCGATACCATCCCTCAATGGCTATAGGCGCTATCCTGCGCCGCGTCGGTGATGATGGAGTGGCTTTTTATGCCGAAATCCCCCCGGGACGATGGATCTGTTGACCTGAAGGCTTTGCGGTGGCCGCTGGCGCTGACCCGTGCCGGTATGTTTGCAGAGGCGTTCTGGAGGGCGACATGGCCGCTGATCACGGTGGTGATGCTGCTTTTGGCGGCGCTGATGCTGGGCCTTCAAGATAACTTCCTGATTGAGCTGGTTTGGGCCGGGGCCGTCGTTTCGGCACTCGCACTGATCGCGGCACTGGTCTTTGCCCTGCGGACATTCCGTTTGCCTTCGCGGGCAGCAGCGCTGGATCGGTTGGATGCCTCTTTGCCCGACCGTCCGATCCGCGCAATGTTGGACAATCAGGCGAATGTTTCGGACGACGCGGCCTCTCAAGCGGTTTGGCGGGCGCATCAGAAACGCATGGCGCAACGTGCGCGCGAAGCCGACCCCGTTCCGGCGAACCTGCGGATCGCCGATCGCGATCCTTATGCCTTGCGCTATGTGGCGGTTCTGGCCCTTGCCGTCGCGTTGATGTTTGGTTCGATCTGGCGGGTCGGCTCCGTCGCGGATATGACACCCAACGGGGCGGACCTGGCGTCGGGTCCCGTTTGGGAAGGCTGGGCGGAAAGCCCACGCTATACGGGAAGGCCAACGATCTACCTCAACGACATCCCGGAAGGCGCGCTGGAATTGCCCGTGGGCACGTTGATCACATTGCGCCTTTACGGTGAGGTTGGGGCACTGACTGTCTCAGAAACAGTGTCTGGCAGGATAGGTGAGGTGCCACCAGCCTCGGACAGCAAGCAGGATTTTACGGTTGCTCAGGACGGATCGATCGCCGTCAATGGGCCTGGTGGGCGTGTCTGGGACATCAGCATGATCCGGGATGATGCGCCGCAGGTGACTGTATTGGAGGACCCCGAAAGCTCGGCCATGGGGGAGATGACGCTGCCCTTCAGGGCTATAGACGATTACGGGGTGGAAGCCGGCGAGGCGGTGATCACCCTGGATCTGCCCGCCATCGACCGGCGGCATGGTCTGACTATCGAACCTGAGGCGCGTTCGGATCTGACGGTTTCGCTACCTATGCCAATCACCGGCACACGGGCGAATTTCGATGAAAACCTGATCGAGGATTTCTCGCAGCATCCCTGGGCTAATATGCCTGTCCAGATCACGCTGAGCGTGTTGGATTCGGCCGAACAGCAGTCTTTCTCCGAGCCGCGGGCGATGATCCTGCCGGGGCGGCGTTTTTTTGACCCGCTGGCGGCGGCGATCATTGAACAACGGCGCGATCTTTTGTGGTCACGCATGAATGCGGAGCGGATCGCGATGATCCTTCGGACCGTATCGCATATCCCCGAGGATGTGTTCCGTAAGGAAACTGACCGACTGCGACTGCATCGGGTGATCCGCAGCATGGAGACGCTGGCCCATTACGGGCTGACGGATGAACAGCAGGACAAGCTGTCGCAAGATCTCTGGGATCTGGCGATCATCATTGAAGAGGGCGATCTGGCAAGCGCGCTGGAGCGGCTGCGCCAGGCGCAGGAGCGTCTGGAACAGGCCATGCGCGACGGTGCAAGTGATGCAGAGATTGAGCGCCTTATGGAGGAACTGCGGCGCGCAACGAATGACTACCTCCAGCAGCTGTCGCGTCAGGCACAGCTGGATTCTGAGGAAAACGACGAAGCGGGTCAGCAGCAATCCGGCGAAGCGATGCAGATGAACCAGGACGATCTGCAACGCATGATGGACCGCATCCAGGAGCTTATGGAACAGGGTCGGATGGCCGAAGCTGCTCAAGCCTTGCAAGAGTTGCAGGAACTACTGGAAAACATGCGCGTGACCCAAGGCCAGGGCGGTCAGAACGGCCAGAGCCCGGGCGAACAGGCCATGGAAGGTCTGGCCGAAACGTTGCGCGAACAGCAGGGGCTCAGCGATCAGGCCTTCCGCGATCTGCAAGAACAGTTCAATCCGAACGCGCAATCAGGCGAAAGTCAGCAGAACCAGGGCCGCGACGGGGGTCAGGGTCAAGGCCAGCAGCATTCACCGCAGCAAGGCCAGGGCCAGGGTCAGCAAGGCACACAACCGGGTCAGCAAGGCCAACAACAAGGCGGAACCGATCAGGCGCAGAACGGGCAGAGCGGTCAGGCGCCGGGTGAGGAAACGCTGGCGGAACGGCAACGCGCCCTGCGTCAGGAGCTGCAGCGCCAGCAGCAGAACATGCCGGGCGCCGGATCGCCCGAGGGTGACGCTGCGCGGGATGCGCTGGACCGGGCAGGCCGGGCGATGGAGGGGGCCGAAGAGGCCTTGCGCAACCGCGATCTGGCTGAAGCGATCGACAACCAGGCCCAGGCCATGGAGGCCCTGCGGGAAGGCATGCGCGCACTTGGCGAGCAGATGGCGCAGCAACAGCAGGAAGGCCAGCCCGGTCAGGGTATGTCCGAAGCAGATCGGCGCGCCGAAGCGCAGGACCCTCTAGGACGTCAGCCAGGCTCGAATGGCACCCCAGGTACGGACGAAGCGCTGCTGCAGGGGGAAGATGTCTATCGCCGTGCAAAGGATCTGCTGGACGAGATCCGGCGCCGCTCGGCCGAGGGAGAGCGCCCACAGGTCGAGCTGGACTATCTCAAGCGATTGCTTGACCGGTTCTGACTTGTAATCTCAATTGCTCTCTTGCGCTGCGGCGGTCTCGTCCAGCCAGCGGAGCAAGATCATGGCCTGATCTGTGAGCCATGCACGCCCGAGATCAACCTGCGTCACATAGCTGCTGAGCCAAGGATCCGTCTGGGGTACGGCCTGGGCTATCTGCGGTGCAAAGGCGTAGACAGCAACCAGAACCGACGCGAGAAGCAGCATGAAGGCAAAGCCACGGCGGAAGGCGGAACGCTTTTGGCGGCGCGCGGCGCGCCGGTTCCCTCCATTTATGCCATCCTTGCGTTGCTGCGCGCGCAGGGTCGAGTTGATTTCATCAATGTCGGGCAATTGATCACGTCGCGGCCCCGTGGGAATGGCGGCTGATGCAGCCTTCGGGGGAACCGGCGCTGCAGATGCCGCGGGCTCCGGCTCGGCCGGTGTGGGCGTTTCGAGTCCAAGATCTGGCTGCGTTTCCAGCGGTACACTTTCCCGCTTGCGGGCTTCGGCCTCCCATTTCGCCTCTTCTCGCAGGATTTCGGCCACTTCTGGGTCAAGCTCTTTCGGGCGCCGCTGGGGAGCATCCTTGGGCGGCTTGGGGGCGGGGGCCTCCACAAAGCTTTTCATGGGTGGTTCTGGTGGCGCGGTTTTGGGCGTTGGTTTAACAGCGACGGGTGCATCGCCAGCACCGTCGGTCAGCGGAAAATCTGGATGGGCCTGAAACCAGGTGACGCCGCAGCTAGAGCACTGCACCTCGCGCCCTTCTTGAGGCATCACCTCATCGGGGATCTCGTATTGTGCATCACAATTCGGACAGACCAGTCGCATCACACCACCTATTCGCATTGAAGGGTATCTTATGGCGTGGCGAAAGTGCAGAAAAGCGCATTGTGCATGACGGCCAAAAGCGCGCCATGGATTGAAAGACCGATGGTGCTGAGGCACAACAGATCGAAAAGACAGGGACAGATGTGATCAAGTTCAGGATAGCGGGCCGGGTCGGGGCCGGTTGGCAGGTACTTTTCCCTCATGATCAAGGGGGACTCGCACGATGATCCGGTGGCTGATATCTGCGGTCTATGTGTTCCAGATCTACCTGATGATGCTGGTGATCGGGCTGATCTTCGCGCCTTATGCGATTGTGTCGCGCAACGGGGCATTTGCGGCTTGCAAGACATATTGTAGATGGGTTTTCTGGACGGCGCGCTGGATGGTGGGCATCCGCTGCGAGGTGCGGGGCACACCTCCAAAGAGCGAAGTGCTGATCGCGGCCAAGCATCAATCCTTCCTCGATATCATGATGATCTTTCACGCGGTGCCGGCAGGCAAATTCATTATGAAACGTGAACTCCTCTGGACCCCGATCATCGGCATCTACGCCAAGCGATTGGGCTGCGTTCCGGTTGCGCGGGGCAAACGGGGGGCGGCAATCCAGAAGATGGTCGATGATGTAGAAGCCGGGCGTGTGGATCCTGGCCAGTTGATCATCTACAGCCAGGGTACTCGGGTCGCGCCGGGAGAGCATAAGCCCTACAAGGTGGGCACGTACGTGCTTTATGAACAGCTTGGACAGCCCTGCGTGCCGGTGGCGACGAATGTCGGGCTCTTCTGGCCGCGTAAGGGTATTCTGCGCAGGCCTGGTCTTGCTGTTGTGGAGTTCCTGCCGGAGATGAAACACGGGCTTGGCCGCGAGGCGTTTCTGACGCAGCTTGAGGAACAGGTCGAGACGCGGTCAAACGCGCTGCTGGACGAGGCGAAAGGATAGCGGTTGGATTTCATCGAGAACATCGCAGAGCTTGAGACCCATTACGGCGCGCCGGGCGCACCCTCCTTGCGCAAAGTCGCCGACCACCTTACGCCGCTTTATCGAAAATGGGTGATGGCGTCGCGTTTCTGTGTCGTGACGACGGTGGGTCCGGAAGGGACTGAAGGCAGCCCGCGTGGTGACGACGGCTCGGTTGTCAGAGAGTTGAACTCTAAGACGTTGCTGATGCCCGATTGGCGCGGGAACAACCGCTTGGATTCGCTGCGCAATATCGTTCGGGATGGGCGCGTTTCGCTGATGTTCATGGTGCCGGGGTCGAACAACGTCGTTCGGATCAACGGCGAGGCACGGCTGAGCGCAGATGTCGATCTGCGCCAAGGCTTTGAGCGAGATGGAAAGGTGCCGGCAACGGTGATCGTGATCCAGATCTCGGAGGTTTATGCCCAATGTGCGCGGGCGATCATGCGGGCAGGCGTATGGTCCGGGGTATCGGCACCGGATCTGCCCAGCGTTGGCGAGATACTGGCCGAGGTGTCATCGGGTGAAGAGGGTGGGCCTGCTTATGACACCGCATGGCCCGAGCGTGCCGCCCGGACCATGTGGTAACGGCTGTTAGGGCAGCAGCACCTTGTCGATCACGTGGATCACGCCATTCGAGGCGATGATGTCGGCCTGCGTGACATTTGCGTTGTTAACCCGCACACCGACCTTACCTGTGCCATCGACATGTACTGTGCCGCCCTGCACGGTCGCCACGCGCTGACGTGTGCCGATGATCTGGTCCGAGGTGATGTTGCCCGGCACGACGTGGTAGGTCAGGATGCTGCGCAACTGGTCCACATTCTCGGGCTGAAGAAGGCTTTCGACCGTGCCAGCGGGAAGCTTGTCGAAAGCCGCGTTTGTAGGTGCAAACACGGTGAAAGGGCCGGGGCCTTGCAGTGTTTCGACCAGACCGGCCGCACCCAGAGCGGCCACAAGCGTTGAGAAATTCGGATCGCCCGAAGCGATATCGACGATGTCGTTGCCCGGCTGGGCGCAGGCCGCCAGAGCGGCAAGAGCGGCACCGCCACCCATCAATTTCAATACGTTACGACGTTCCATAGTCCTGATCCTTTTTTGGTCACTTGCCCTTCGCGGCGCGATGGGTCCGGTCTGTTTGTGCGCGACGAAGCGCCGCACACTCACTTACCGCACACCAGATAGGTCTCGTATCCGCTCAGTCACGTTTCTGTGCGCAAAGACCTGCCGAACATCAGATGGCCCAGCTCAGTTCAGGGATCCTTCCGACGGTTCGCTTCGAATTCATGTCCCTTAACTAGCTGTGGATCGGACCATCGCCGCAAGCGAGCGCGGCTTCGCGAACAGCCTCGGAATAGGTGGGGTGGGCGTGGCAGGTCATCGCAAGATCTTCGGCGGAGGCACCAAACTCCATCGCAACGCAGATCTCATGAACAAGGTCGCCCGCAGCAGGGCCAATGATATGCGCGCCAAGGATGCGGTCGGTCTCTGCATCGGCGAGGATCTTGACGAAACCGTCGGCGGCAAAGTTGGCTTTGGCTCGGCCGTTGCCCATGAAACTAAACTTGCCGGCCTTGTACTTACGGCCCTGATCTTTCAGAGATTCTTCGGTTTCGCCCACATTTGCAACCTCGGGATGCGTGTAGATCACACCCGGGATGACGCCGTAATTGACGTGGCCGTGTTTGCCCGCAACCTGCTCGGCTGCGGCCATGCCTTCATCTTCGGCTTTATGCGCCAGCATGGGGCCGGTGATGCAGTCGCCGATGGCATAGATGCCCTTGACGTTGGTCTGCCAATGGGCGTCGACTTCGATCTGGCCGCGATCCGACATCTTGATCCCAATTGAGTCGAGGCCCAGCCCGTCCGTATAGGGTTTGCGCCCAGTCGCGAGCAGAACGACGTCGGCATCCAGCACGTGATCGCTGTCATCCTTGCGCAGCTTGTAATGAACTTTTGCCTTGGTCTTCGTGGCCTCGGTCTTTTGAACCGCTGCGCCCATGATGAAGTCAATCCCCTGCTTCTTTAGGATGCGCTGGAACGTCTTTTGCACTTCTGCATCCATGCCGGGCGTGATCGCATCAAGGTATTCGATCACGGTGACCTCGGAGCCCAAGCGCTTGTAAACACTTCCTAATTCCAGTCCGATTACGCCCGCGCCTATCACGACCATCTTTTTCGGGATTTTGCCCAGTTCCAGCGCGCCGGTAGAGGTCACTACGACCTTCTCGTCCACCTCAACGCCCGGCAGGCTTGTCGGTTCAGAGCCAGAAGCGATGATGATGTTCTTGGCCTCGTGGACCTGGTCTCCGACTTTGACCTTGCCCGTTTGGGGAATGGAGCCCCAGCCCTTGAGCCAGTCGATCTTGTTCTTTTTGAACAGAAATTCGATACCCTTCGTATTCTGACCGATCGTGTCTTCCTTGTAGGCCAGCATCTGCTTCCAATCGACGGAGGGTGCCTTGCCCTTGAGACCCATGGAGGCGAAGTTGTGTTCTGCCTCGTGCAACATGTGGCTTGCATGGAGCAGGGCCTTCGAGGGGATGCAACCGATGTTGAGACAGGTCCCTCCGAGCGTCTCGCGCCCTTCGACACAGGCCGTTTTCAGTCCAAGCTGTGCGCAGCGGATGGCGCAGACATAGCCGCCGGGGCCGCTGCCGATGATGATGACGTCGTAACTTGCCATAGGTCAGATCCTTCGATTTTGGACGTCTGTTTCACGTCGGTATTGTGTCGGTATCGCGCCGGTGTGGGGCGGGGTTTGGGGGCGCTGCCCCTGTCGCCTGCGGCGCCTCCCGCGGGATGTTCTGGTCCCAGAGAAGATCACAGGAGCGCTACGATCAGGAGGACAACGGTCGCCGCAAGACCGATCATCCAGATGATGGAGCGCCATGGTGCGAGCCCCTGCACATAGGCCGGGATGTAGAAGATGCGGGCGATGAGGTAGGCGCTTGCGCAGATCTGGGTGAGGGCCGAGGATTTGCCGGTGAGTGTGATGGCGATAGCGGCGATGCCAAAGAGGATCAGGCCCTCGAAATGGTTGTTCATGGCGCGTTGCAGTCGTCCCGCCGTGCCGGTCAATTCGATCTTCTGATCGCGAGGAGACATCGCCTGTTTCGGGCCAACCTGCAGATTTGCAGCAATCGAGTAGAGAACGAACTGCACGACTTGCAGAAGGCCCGCGAGGATGAGGATGTGGAGTTCAGGGGTCATGTCTTTTCTACAATCTCGATCGGGGTGCCATTTGGGACGAGGGGTCAGATTTCTGCATTTGTGACGGCGATGCAGCCATCCGTCCAGTCCCATGGCCGGTGGAGCGCTCCAAGAAAGCTCCGGCCATTTGGCAGGCCTTGGATGATGATGTTCCAACTGGGCGAGACGTTGCGGGCTGCGGCCCTTGAGAAGTCGTTCGCGTCGGGGTCAGAGATATGCGGGCTGAGGGTCGCGACCGAATTGGGATAGCGCCAGTCGATCACGTAGTTGCCTTCGAGCGTTTGTTCGTCTTTTTCCCGACATCTGTGGCCTTGTGAGGCGGCGCCAAGCGAGATGTGGTATTTGCGCATCGCCGCGCCATTCGTCATCAGGTGCAATTCGCGGTCAGATCTGATGAGAAGGATAGCGCCGGCCTGAAGGGCGGCGGAGGCAGGGGGTATGCCGGAGCCCGCGCGGATATCGCGGGAGGTGCAAAGGGCAAAGGATGCGAGAATTGCGGCCGCGTGTTTCATGGGCGGCGCAGCTCGTTCTTGCGGATCAACCAGAGCAGGATGGCAAAGCAGATAAGGATCCAGAGCGGGTGGCGGGAGAGGGCGTGCAAGCCAGTCCCCGGCCCGCCAAAGGGATCGACGCCCAGAAGGTATGGCAGTTGATAGGCCAGAACGTAGGTTGCAAAGAGCCAGAGCGCGGCACCGGATCTTAGGACCAAGGCGAGTGCGATGCCGACAGGCAAGGCAATTGTCGGGGTGACGCGGATCATGCCGGAGGTGCCGTTCTGAAAGGCCTCGATGAAGCGCGGCAAGCTGAACTGGATGAACTCCGCCGCGACAATGATCGCGGCGGCCGCCGCATATGCGACAGCGGTCCAATAAAGGGCGCGGCTTAGCATGTCCGGTCAAATCGCCAAGCTAGTCAACAGTGTCATTCTACCTGAAATGACAAAGAGAACCAGCTTTCCCAAGCGGGATTTGGTTGTCTGCGACGGTCGCCAAAGATCTAGCGTAAGCTTGGTCTTTTGATTGCGGTAAGGGGTGGTCAATTGGGTAGGCACCGAATTCAGTTTCAATGAAAAGTGGCTGATCGGACAAAAAGATTCAAACAAATTTCCTGACTTGGAAAGTGAACTCACTTGTAGGCTCGGAAGCCTGTCATCGTTTGAATAGAAAGGGCTTTCCAAGCTGTGCAGCTCGACTCCTATGGGCTGACTGTTGCAAGGTTACTGGAAGTTGCGGACGCCTGTTTACGAGATCATTTGGCCAGCACCGATTGCATTTCCCTGGCCAGTAATGGACTGCGCTTCAAACGAGTTTCGCGGTGCGGAACCATTCGGTTTGCAGCGCCCGATGTCTAGTCCATGGATTTTGCTATCTCTCATAGTGTTTCCGGGCCGGGCGGGTGCATGTTGAAGGCCTGATGTGGGCGGGTGTGATTGTATTTCTTCAGCCCGTGTCTTTTGGCGATCTATGCGTGTTCGGTGGTCTTGAACCAGTCGGCATTGAGAACCTTCCCGCGCAGCGTGCCATTGAACCGCTCGTTGTCTTATCGGATGTGCTCTGGCGTGCCGGGCCTCAGCAGCAGTGGAAAGGACGCCGTCGGCGTCCATCTGGGTGCGCGCTGTCACCGCCAACGCCAATGCCAATGCCAATGCCTGTGGCGTGAACTCATTCAGCACCGTGAGCATCTTGTAGCTGCGGCCATTGCCGAGCTTGTCGTGCACGAGATCCCCCAAGGCGTAGCAGTTCGTCGTCCATCGGGTGCAAGAACCAATGGCGCAACCGGGACGACCTTGCGATAGCCATACCGACCGTATCTTTTCCCAAATCGGATGCACGAATTTGATCAGAACGCCAAGAAAGCTAAGGCTTCGGCCAGTCCGAAAACCATGGGCTGGGTGTCCGAGGCGATGGTCGGTTGTCATCCTGTTGATGGATGGGCTGTTACCTAGGGTCCGGCAAGTATGAGGCCTGTTATGAGCTGAAACCTCGTCATGCGGATTCCTTTCGACATGCCGGATGCTGCTGAAGAAAGCTGCGCAAATCATTGACCTGTTTGGCAT
>CALCOY010000059.1 GCA_937897325.1 uncultured Shimia sp. | reverse complement strand
CAAATTCCGGGGCGTTCGGTCCCTCAAAAATCATTCATACCACCTCCTTCTGTTGCTTGTTAGCTAATTCGCTTGCTTATCATTTGCAAGCTAATTATAAAGGCAGGTGGTAATTGCCGTGAGGGGGGTATCGTGTTCAAACGCACCATCTACTCAGAGGAACACGAGATGTTTCGCGCCACAGTGCGCCGTTTCGTCGAGGCAGAGATTGTTCCCCATCACGGCCAATGGGAAAAGGAAGGCCGTGTTAGCCGCGATGCCTGGCTCAAGGCCGGTGAACATGGGCTGCTCTGCGCCGCGATGCCCGAGGAATACGGGGGGGCCGGAGCGGATTTTCTGGCCTCGATGGTTGTTCTGGAAGAGCTGGCGCGCGTCGGCGCTATGGGTCCAGGATTCAGCCTTCACTCAGATATCGTGGCCCCCTACCTGCTGTTCTACGGTTCTGAAGTTGTAAAACAAGAATGGCTGCCGAGAATGGCCGCCGGTGAGGTTATCGGCGCCCTAGGCATGACAGAACCCACGGCTGGTTCCGACGTACAGGGGATCAAGACAACCGCCATCCGCGATGGCGACGACTACGTTATCAACGGCCAAAAAGTGTTCATCACCAATGGGGGCAACTGTGATCTGCTTGTGCTCGCCTGCAAAACGGATCCGTCAAAGGGCGGCAAAGGAACTTCACTGATCCTCGTGCCCGCCGACACGCCTGGTTTTCGCAAAGGCAACAGGCTTTTGGAGAAAATTGGCTGGAAGGCTCAGGACACGGCAGAGCTTTTCTTTGACGACGTGCGCGTCCCGGTTGGCAACCTTCTTGGCGTGGAGGGACGCGGCTTCGCGCAGATGATGGAACAGCTACCGCAAGAAAGGTTGATGCAATGCGTGCGGGCCGCGTCTAGCCTGGAGGCTGCCATTGCTTGGACCACGGAATACGTGAAAGAACGCAAGGCCTTTGGCGGAAAAATCGCCGACTACCAGAATACGCGCTTTCGTCTCGCCGAAGCGCAGGCTGATGCAGTCATGTTGCGCATCTTTGTAGACCGGTGCCTTGAGGCCCATGAAGCGGGCGAGCTTGATGCGGTCGACGCGGCCATGGGCAAGATGCTGTGTTCCGAGACGCTCTGCCGTCACCTCGATGCGCTCCTCCAGCTGTTCGGCGGTTATGGTTATATGTGGGAGTATCCTATCGCCCGGGCCTGGGCCGATGCCCGCGTTGGCCGCATCGCGGGGGGCACAGGAGAGATCATGCGCGAGATCATCGGACGGTCGCTCCTCGGGCGCACGTGATGCAGCTCTTCGATCTTATCGAAAAACAAGCCTTTCACACCCCTCAAAAGGCTGCCACGACGTTCGAAGGCCGGACCCATGACTGGGTCACCTTTCGGGACAGGATCGCGGGACTGGCGGGCGCCCTCGCTGCGCGCGGCGTCAAATCGGGGGATCGGGTTGCATATCTCGGACTGAATTCGCACTGGTTGACCGAGACCTACTTCGCGCCCTCCTTGCTTGGGGCTCTCGCCGTGCCGCTGAACAACCGACTTGCCCCTGCGGAAATCGAGGTCATCCTGGACGATTGCGAGCCCAAGGCGCTTATCTGCGACCGTCATTTAACCCCCATGGCAGAGACCTTTGCCGCGAAAGTGCAAACACTGATCTCGGCTGACTGGGCGCCCGTTAAGGGGATGATAAGTTACGAAGATCTTCTGGCCGAAGCCGCACCCCCGCCCACGGGGCGAGGGTCCACAGATCAGGACAGCATGATCGTTTTCTATACCTCGGGTACAACCGGGCGGCCAAAAGGTGTGATGCTCTCACACACCAATATGCTGACCAACGCGACCGGGACCAGTGCGGCCTATGGGTACACCGACAAGGACAAACTCCTCATTTCCGGCCCGCTTTTTCATCTTGCAACAGGAAGCCGCGTCTTCTCTGCTGCGCTCTGCGGTATTCCGATGGTCATACAGCCGAAATTCGACGTCGAAACACTGATGCTACTTATCGAAGCCCACGGCGTGACCACCACAACGCTCGTGCCAACGATGTTTCAAATGATGCTAGATCATCCGCGTTTTGCCGAATTTGACCTCGGTTCATTGAGAATGCTCAGCTATGGCGGGTCGCCGATGCCCCTGGGTTTGATGGAAAAGCTGCTTGAGGCCTTTCCGGGCGTCACCTTCAGCCAGGGCTATGGCATGACAGAAGTCTCGCCCGTTATGTCGGTTCTACCGTCCTCCGATCACAATCATCAGGACGGGCGCTACCCTAAGCTTTCCTCCGTTGGTCGCCCCATGTCATATTGCGATGTGCGCATCGTGACGCCGAACGATGACCCGGTCAAACCCGGAGAAACTGGTGAGATCATTGTGCGTGGGCCCAATGTTATGAATGGATACTGGAGACGGCCCGAAGAGACAGAAGCAGTCCTGCGCGACGGTTTCTACCATACCGGCGATGCAGGATGGATGGACGCAGACGGCTACCTCCACCTAGCTGGTCGCACGAAGGAAATGATCATTACCGGGGGCGAAAACGTCTACCCGATCGAAACCGAAAACTGCCTCTCTCAGCATGACGCCGTCGCAACCGCAGCGGTTCTGGGTTTGCCTGACCCGCAGTGGGGAGAGCGCGTTGTGGCCGCTGTCACACTCAAAAGCCCGGTCGGCCCGGAGGACCTTATCGCTCACTGTAAGGCGCGCATCGCGGGCTACAAAGTGCCCAAAGCTGTGTACATCTGGAAAAGTGATCTGCCACTGACCCCGGCCAACAAGACCGACAAGACAGAAATCAAAAGGGTGCTTATGTCATGACAGACCCCGTGACCCTGACCATCACTGACGGTATCGCCGTCATAACGCTGAACCAGCCAGACCGCCGGAACGCGCTGACCGTCGCTGTTAAGGAGAGCCTTGCGAGGATCAGCGCGCAACTCGCGCAAGATGAAATGCTAAAGGCCGTCATTTTAACCGGCTCGGGTGGGGTTTTCTGCGCGGGTGGCGATCTGAAAAAAATGTTGGAGCGCCATGCATCCGGTGAGGCCGCAGGCGCAGAGGACCAACTTGCGCGCATGAGAGAAACGCAAACTTGGTTCCGCACCCTGCGAGACTTGTCCGTGCCGGTCGTCACCGCAGTGGATGGGCCCGCATTTGGGGCAGGCTTTGGTCTCGCGCTCTTAGGCGACTTTGTATTGGCGTCCGAAAGGGCGCAGTTCTGCGCGTCCTTTGCCAAGGTGGGTGCTGTGCCCGATCTGGGTCTTATGTGGTCACTTCCGCGTGTCGTTGGGCTCCAGCGGGCGCGAGAACTGTTCAACACCGCGCGCACATTGTCGGCCGAAGAGGCCTGCCACCTCGGGATCGCGCTCGAAGTGCACCCGTCGCACGCACTCTTACCTCGGGCGATGGACATGGCGGGGCAGATGGCGCAGGCATCCCCTCTTGCCTTCCGGCTGACAAAGCAAATCTCGGCACGCGCAATGGAGTGCGACAGCGACACGATCCTAGAGCTAGAGGCCCAAGCACAGGCGGTGTGCCTTACAAGCAACTATCATCGCAACGCCATTTCACGGTTTGCCGAAAAGAAACCACCGCGCTTCAACGTCGAATAGCTACCAGCTGTCCTCGTTGGTCAGCACGACCGTCGCAGCGGCTGAGAACATCCCGCCCACGCCATGCACCATCGAGATCTTGGCGCCTTCCACTTGGGCGGGTGACACGCCGCGCATCTGCCGTACCCCCTCTTGAAGTGCGTACATGCCGTACATGCCCGAGTGCATGTAGCTCAAGCCGCCCCCATTTGTGTTGAGTGGCAACCGCCCTCCCGGTCGCGTGTGACCCTCCGAAATGAACGCACCGGCCTCGCCACGGTCCACAAAGCCCAGATCTTCCAAGCCGTAAATCGGCAGGTGTGCAAACGCGTCATAGATCATCAAGTGGTCGACATCGGTAGGCGTGATGCCAGCCGTCTCAAACGCAAGCTTGCCAGAGACGCGGAAAGCCTTGGATGAGGTAAAGCTCTCCATCTGGCTAACCATCGGCCCCTCGGCCCCTTCCCCGCCAGTGCCGCGCAGGTAAACCGGTTTGGCTGGAAAGTCCTTGGCGCGTTCGGCGGACGTCAGGATGAGTGCGCCCCCGCCATCGCTGACGAGACAGCACATGAGCTTGCGGAACGGATAGGCGATCATGCGAGAGCTGAGCACGTCATCCACCGTTATAGGGTCGCGGGCCGTGGCGCGTGGATGGAACGCCGCCCATTCGCGCTGCACGACCGCGACCATGGCCAACTGTTCTTCGGTTAGCCCGTCATCCTTCATCTTGCGCATGACCGGTAGAGTAAATCGCATAGGTGGAAAGAGCGGGCCATAGATTGCCTCAAACTCCTGCTGCTGCATTGACGGCATGATGGGGCGGTGCGACCGATGGTTGGACCGACCGCTTTCCCCATGCGTGATCAGAACGGTGGTGCAAAGCCCGGCCTGAATCGCCGCTGCGGCATGGCGCACCAAAGCAATGAAAGAACAGCCGCCAACAGATGTCCCATCATACCAGGTGGGCGATATGCCCAGATACTGATTGATTTCGGCTACGTCGTGGCCGCCCGTGGCAATGCCGTCGATATCAGCTGGTTTAAGCCCGCAATCAGCAAGCGCGTTGAGCGCGGCATCGGCATGAAGACCCACCTGCGATAATCCGGGCACTTTGCCGAGCTCCGTGGTTTCGGCGGCCCCCACGATGGCAATGGACGCGCGGCTCATTGCAACGACCCCAACGGGCGGAACTGCGGGATAAAAAACGCTCCACGGGCCTCGAAGGTCACTTCCAGCGGCATGTCCAACGCCAAGGCTTCCGGCTCTGGTGGGCAATCCACGATGTTCGCCAGCATTTTCACACCTTCATCCAACATCACAACAGCCACGACAAATGGCGGCTCATAGCCCGGCGTTGGAAGATGGGAAATTGTGTAGGAGTACAGACGCCCGAGTCCGCTGGCTTCAACGATCTCCACTGCGCGACCGCCGCAATAGGGGCAGAAAGGTCGCGGTGGAAAATAGTGCTTTCGACATTCTGTGCAGAACTGCAAAAGAAGCTTGCCTGCGGCCGCGCCATCCCAGAAATGTCGGGTTTCGGGGTAAATGGTTGGAACAGGTTTTTCTGTCATCAAAGGCCTCAATTCAAGCGGGCAAGCCCATGGGTGAACGCGATGGCGTCGCGCTCGAAGACACGGGCGCGAAAGCTGATGTCATCGCTATCTGTCCAAATCTCCCTATGGACGGTCTCTCCCGGTTCGGCGGGGGCAGCGAAGCGCACCAGTTGACGTGTCAGCGCTGCGAAATCACTGTCTCTGAGTGCCATTGGAATAGACCACGCAGCAATCCCCAGGGTGTACAGCCAATGCAGGATCGGGCGTTTAAAGCCCACCTTCATGGCCATGGCCAGGTCAATATGTGGCGGGTTCATGTCGCCGCTTAGCCGATAGATAAGCGCGCAGCGCAGAGATATGGCAAAGTCGTAGAGGGTATCAGGCGCCCGGTCGGGTAAGGTATGAACAGGCTTCAACGGACCTTGCAATCCACCAAAGTCACCATCGTCGCGCGCAAAGAGCGTGCTAGAAAACGTTACAAGATGAATACCGCCCGCTGAAGAGACCCTATGTTCGATATAGATCAGCGCCCCTTTGCCAGCGCTTTTGTCGACAAGGCCGTTCAGCCGTGGACGACCCACCATGCCCGCGGTAGTTGGCAAGGAGGTGTGGAGTGTGAACTCATGTTCTTTGTGCACGATCTTCTGCCATGCAATGCCTGTCGACGGATCCTGTGCCCAAAACGGAGTGTTACCCAGGAATTTCACAAATGACGGGAGTGCCGCAAAGGCATAAGAACCTTCATAGACGGCGCGTAGATGGCGTTTGTCCTCCGGTTCCCTAAGGCCAAGACCCAAATCATAAAGGGTGCAATCGTCTTCCGCATAGCCGCGCTGAACATCGGCGAAATCGCGCCCCGTAAGTTCATCGTAATTGATCATTCAGAGCGAACCTTTCTCACCGCTATATAGATAGCTAGCAAATAATCCGCAACCGAATTATCTTGATGGAGCCTCCCTTTTTGCCCCAGTGCTTCATAGGTGAATAATTCGTATCCGTATTTACTTTGTGAAACTTAGATAGCCTGCTAATCAGTTGCATACTATCTAATGGGAGGACTAAATGATAAACGAAGCAAATCGCGACCTAGACACAGTGGTCGCCGCGTTCAGCAGCGGCAAAGTGAACCGCCGCGACTTTATACGCAAAGCAACCGCCTTGGGTCTGAGCACCGGGATGGCAGGGGCGCTGGCCACCGCATGGTCGGGCCAAGTCCGCGCACAGTCGACAACGACCACGGACCAGCCAGCCGGCGAATTTGACTATATCGTCGTCGGATCCGGCTCAGCAGGGTCTGCCGCTGTGCACCAGTTGGCAAAGTCCGGAGCCAGCATTCTTGTTTTGGAAGCCGGGCGCAAAGACGATCTGGAAGAGGTGCACAACTCCGTCCTCTGGGGGGCCGCATTGGGCACCGATGCCACGAAATGGTTTCAGACTCTCCCGTCAACACACACGGACGGACGCGCACACCTTTGGCCGCGTGGCAATGTTCTCGGTGGCAGCTCCGCCATCAATGTAATGGTCTACGTTCGGGGTCACAAATCCGACTTTGACACCTGGGCGGAGATGGGCGCCACGGGCTGGAGTTTTGAAGATGTGCTCCCAACATTCATGGACATGGAGACGTTCGAGCCGGGCGGCGTGAACAGGGGTACCAACGGACCACTCTTCGTATCTCAACCAACGGAAGATAAGAAGCATCCAGGCGCGCAAGCCTTTATGGACGCAGCGACTGCCATGGGTTTCGCACCGACGGAAAGCATCAACTCAGAGCGGCTTGAAGGTCCAGCCTGGATCGACTTCAACATCAAAGATACGCGGCGCCAATCGTCATCAACGGCGTTCTTGGCTCCTGCCATGGCGACTGGAAATGTCACGCTGCTTACAGATGCCCCTGTTCAGAAACTGGATATCGAGGGTACGACCTGCACGGGCGTCACGTACCTTCACAACGGTCAACCCGTCTCCGTGAAGGCGGGCGCAGAGGTGATCCTGGCCGCCGGGGCCATCGATAGTCCACGATTGCTCATGCTGTCTGGCATAGGTCCGGCTGAAGACCTGAAAGCCGTGGGCATCGACGCCATCGCTGATCTGCCTGTGGGGCAAGGGTTGCAAGACCATATCCTCGGTGCCGGTGTGACAATCGAAACAAAGGGACCTGTACCGGTCTCTCAGTACAATCATTGCGAAGCGGTCATGTGGGAACGGTCGGATTCATCTATGCGCGCGCCAGACACAGTCGCGCTCTACGCGTCGGCGCCTTTCGTGTCCCAAGGTCACAAAGTGGAATTCGAGCATGCCTTTTCGCTTCTTTCGGGTGTCACAACCCCCGCTTCGCGTGGTTACGTGAAGCTCGCCTCATCCGACATCGCAGACGCGCCAATCATCGAAACAAACTATCTCGCAGAAGAGCAAGACTGGAAGTCCTACCGTGCCTCAACCGAGATCTGTCGCGAAATTGGCGCGTCTGAGTATTACAACGACGTTCGAAAGCGCGAACTTCTGCCCGAAAAGGACGGTGAACTCACAGAGACAGAGTGGCGCGAGTTTTTGGCAAAATCAGTCAACACCTACTTCCACCCGACCTCCACCTGCCAAATTGCCAAGGTGGTAGATCCAGAGTTGCGCGTTTACGGGATCGACCGGCTGCGCGTTGCGGATGCTTCGGTCATGCCAATCATCACGGCGACAAACACCAATGCCGCCAGCATGATGATCGGATGGCGCGCGGGCGACATGGTCGCGGGCAGCTAACAAAACAGGGCGCGCCGCATTCCGCGGAGCGCCCCAATCGTCAGGGTAACAAAACCGCTTTGACGACATCCCCAGTTTCAGTTGCGTGAATGGCCTCCTCAATCTGTGCCAGCTTGTAAGTCTTGATCAACTTGTCGAATGGAAAACGGCCGGTTTTCCAAAGCGCAACCAGCTCGGGTATGAAGCTTCGAGGCACGCTGTCGCCCTCTATGATGCCTCGAATGCCACGACCTGAGAGCAAAGTTCTAAGCTCCAGCGTCAGTTCGGCGCCGGGGCTGGGCACACCCAAAAGCCCAGCCATCCCTGTAAGACGCAAGCATTCAACAGACTGACGCACAACCGCCGGAACGCCCGTACAATCCAACGCGTATTGCGCACCATCACCAGTGATCTCCACGATGCGGTCCACGGCGTTTTCCAGGCTACCATTGATCGTATGGGTCGCCCCCATGTCTCTTGCGATTGCGAGTCGGCGCTCCACTACATCTACGGCAATGATTTCGGTGCATCCGACAGCACGCGCTGCCAGAACGGCCGACAACCCGACAGATCCTGCGCCAAAAACAGCGATTGAGGTACCCGCCCGACAAGCCAAAGCGTTCATCACAGCCCCGGCCCCAGTTTGGATGCCGCACCCGAGCGGACCCATGATTTCAATCGGCACCTCGGGGTCCACTTTCACTACACTTTCTTCCGGCGCGATGGCGTATTCGCCGAAAGACGATTGCGCAAAGAAATAGCTGCTAAGCTCCTCCCCCTGGTCATCTGTCAACGGGGTTGAACCATCGGGACGCCGACCACTGAAATTGCGCGCAAAAAACTGGTCGCTATACGCCGGTTGCCCGTTCATGCAGTTCTTGCACTGGCTATCGAACCCAAAAGACAGAACCACGTGATCCCCGGGTGCCACCGCTGTCACCTCTGCGCCAACCATGTGCACAATCCCCGATCCTTCATGCCCAAGCACCATTGGAAACGGGATCGGGTAGTTCCCACCGCGAACCACCAAATCGGTGTGACAAAGACCAACACCGGCAATCTTAACAATCACCTCATGCGGGCGCGGGGGCTCCATGTGGATTGTCTCAATTACAAAGTGGCCGTCCTTCTGGCGCAACACCGCAGCTTCATAGTTTTTCATAGGGTTCTTGGACCTCATTGACGGGGCCGCTATGGAGTGGAGGAAACGGTCCCACCTTGGCGTCGAACACGACGTGATCAGTTCATCGCGAAGATCGATTTATAGGTCTGGTAAGCTCCCATCGCCTCCGGGCCGAACTCTCGCCCGATGCCGCTTTGCTTGATGCCGCCAAAGGGTGATCCCACCGAAATCACATAGCCATTGAGGCCGATAGAACCCGTTTGGACCTTTTCAGCTACCGCCTTGGCATGGGCCTTATCCTTGCTCCAGACTGAACCGCCGAGGCCGAAATCGCTGTCATTCGCAATCTCGATGGCTTGCTCTTCACCCTCATATGGGATGATTGAGAGAACCGGACCGAATATTTCTTCGCGAGCGATAGTTGCCGTATTGTCGACATCGGCGAAAACCGTTGGCTCCACGAACCAGCCGCCCTGAGACGCACCGGGCCGCCGTCCGCCGGTAACCAGGCGGCCCTCGTTTTTGCCGATCTCGATGTAGCGCTCCACCCGTGCGCGATGCTCTTCTGAAGCAAGCGGGCCAACATGTGTCTCTGGATCCATGGCATCACCCACCTTGAGCGCACCAACGAAACCCGCCACCGCGTCGACAATCTCATCGTACCGGCTTTTAGGCGCCAGGATGCGCGTTCCGAGATAGCAGGTTTGTCCATTGTTGAGCAGACAGGCAGTCGGGATACCTTGAGTGAAGGTTTTCAGATCCGTGTCCTCGAGCAGGATCGCAGCAGATTTGCCCCCGAGTTCCAGTGTGACGGGGCGCAAAAGCTCGCCGCAGCGCGCAGCTATCTTGCGACCAGCGGCCGTCGATCCGGTGAACGCCACCTTGTCGATGCCCGGATGTTCGATCAGATATTGGCCAACCTCGCGATCCGCAGGAACCCAGTTTAGAACGCCCGCCGGAACGCCTGCCGCCAGGGCTGCCTCGGCCATCACGTAGCTATCGAGGACCGTACCAGGGGACGGCTTGATGACCATCGTGCAACCCGCAGCCATGGCCGGCCCCAATTTGACCAACGATAGATTGACCGGAAAGTTCCAGGGAATGATTGCAGCAACGACGCCGACCGGAAGGCGCTGGACAAAGGTTTCAGTACCGAATTGCGACGGGCGGACGTCTTCCAAGACCATCTCTTCCGCAAGATCCGCATAATAGTCCAGAATGTTGGGCGCGACGTCCCCTTCGAATGCTCCTGAAATAGAAATAGGCATGCCATTTTGCGTGCTGACGGCCTCGGCCGTTTGCGGGGCCCGCTTGCGCAGCTCTTCAGCAAAACGGCGCATGATGCGGGCACGTTCAGCAGGGGCCATCCCTGACCAATCCCCACCATCAAATGCCGCACGGGCCACCGTTACAGCAGCATCAATGTCTGCTGTGCCAGCCTCCGCAGTCAAACCTACGGTTTCGCCGGTTGAGGCGTTCTTGATCGTAAAATGGGCATTAGTGGCTGGTTTGGTCCATTGATTCCCAATGAAGAAACGGTCGTGCAGCATGTTTTTCCTCCCTTTTGCCCAAGAACCTCGGGCGCCTTTCCATCTCGTCTAATCGGCGAGCCAAGTTTACTTCGCTAGTAACTAATACATATACGAATTAATCGCAAGAGAATTTAATCTTTTGAGCGCGCTGGGGCATACTGGTTGACGCCATTCCGTTCGCATCCTAATTATAAACTGCATTGCGCATCATTTGACGCAAAGCAACAGAAGGACAACAAATGCCAGACACTGCGCTTGCCCCCATCGAAGACAGCCAGTCCGAGAACGAAGCGGGCCTGATCTTCCAGCATGTCGCTCGCCAAAGAATTAAGCTCTTGGATGCGTTCCTCGCACCCCACGGACTCACATCCGCTCAAGTCTATTTGCTGAACAGGCTTTTGCGGGAAGATGGGCGTACACAAGTTGAGCTCGCGGGGCTTTTGGGCATTGGCACTGTCGCCGTTAGTGGCATGGTCGACCGGCTCGAAGCAGCAGACTGGGTTGAACGTCGCCCAGATAGTAAGGATCGGCGCACAAAGCGCGTTTTCCTCAAAGCATCTGCAACGTCAAAAAAACACGTGCTGAGTGAAGCTGCGGCGCAGGTGAATGCACTGTCTTTCGAAAAGCTAACCGATGCCGAAGTCGATCAGCTTTTAAACCTTATGCGTCGTGTTCGAGGAAACCTAAGGGAAGCGTTGGCCGGAGAGATACCTCCGTTGGTACGGGGCTAGATTGTGCGTTTGACATCTTCCCAGTATCGCGCGCGCAATTCCCGTTTCTTGACTTTGCCCGCCTCGTCACGCGGAAAGCTAAGCCTTTCTTCGATGTGGCGCGGGACCATGTAGTTGGCGATCTTTGACTTTAGAAAAGCTGTAAGCTCCTGGGCATCTAGGCGGCAACCTGCCACCGGCTGAATAATCGCGGCGACGCTCTCTCCTGCCAAATCATCGGGAATCCCAAAAACCGCACAATCGGCCACTTCGGGATGCGCCAGGATGGCGGCTTCTATCTGAGCTGGATAGATGTTCACGCCATTCGAGATGATCATGTCTGTCTTTCTGTCACTTAAGAAAAGGTATCCATCGGCGTCGATGAACCCGACATCACCCATTGTCACGAGATCACCTGATCCTGCTTCTGCCCGCGCCTCTGCGCGGTTTAGATAGGTGAAATCAGGTAGATCGTCTCGGCGCCCGTAAATCTCACCGATCTCGCCGCGTGGGCATGGACTCCCCGTTTCATCCAGGACGGCGACACGCGCAGTCGCCACTGCTCGCCCCACAGTACCTGGGCGCGCCATCGCATCTTCACTTGAGGCAAACGTCACGGCCCCCAATTCGGTTGATCCATAGTATTCGTAAATCACCGGACCCCACCAATCGATCATTGCCGCTTTCAATTCCGGCGCACATGGCGCTCCCGCCACAACCACGTGCCGCAGGCTCGACACGTCGAAACGTTGCTTGACGTCTTCAGATAACCGCAAAAGCCTCTGAAACATCGCTGGAACGACGAAACTCGTTGTAACACCGTAAGTCTCAATGTCTCGGAGCATGCCCTCCGCATCAAACCTTGCCGGCAAAATGACACTTCCTCCTGACTTCAGTGTGCCATCCAGAAATCGATGCGCCGCTGCGTGATACAGAGGCGTGGCAAGCAGTGTTTGCGCATGACTGTCAAAAAAAGCGTCGTAGGCCACTCGCGCGGGCTGCGCAGTTCCCAGTCTCTGAACGCCTTTAGGGCGTCCGGTTGTCCCGGAGGTGTAGATTAGCGGGTATGGGCGCTTTTTTGACGGCACGGCGATCGGGTTTTGCTCCATGACCATCGACGACCAAAGCCGACCACTGTCGCAAGAAATCATGTGTTCAGGTGGGACAGAATAGGCCGCCACTATCGCATCTGGCGTTGGCAGAAGAAGCACGGTGAGCTTCTTTTTGAGGTCGTCCGGTAGCTCATTCTCAACAGCGATCCAAAGATCCATGTGAGCAATCAAGAATACTGCCCCACTATCCTCTAGGATAAAACTTATATCGGGTGCCTTAAGGTGCCAGTTGAGAGGCAGTGTCGCGGCACCTGCCAGACGTACGGCGTCGCTGACGGCTACAAACGCGACATCGTTCCGGAGAAGCAGAGCCACGATCCCACCAGTCGCTCCAAGTGCCGCTAGGCCAGCCGCGCCACGGGCAGCCTCGTCTGCCACGACGGCAAGTGTGTAGGTTTGTTCTGCAAATACGATCTGCGGCATCGGTATCCTCCTTCCCCCACCTAATAATTCGCTTGCTATCTATTTGCAAGTTTACTATTTGTCAGAAAGAGTGAGAATACCGCGCGTTTTGCGCAATGACCTTGGGCGAAGACTGGATGGCCATTGTTGAAAAAGTGAGTGATTTCCGAGACAGGCTTCAAAACTTCGCCTTCCCCGAAGTCGCGCAGAGTTATTCCACCAAAGACTGTATCCTTTATGCTCTAGGCATTGGGTTCGGCGAAGATCCGACGCATCGCGCTGAGCTTCCATTTGTGTTCGAAGAACCCACCCTGCACGTTGTCCCCTCAATGGCGGCGGTGCTTGCGAGCCCTGGTTTTTGGGCGAGGGATCCTGCGACTGGCATAGACTGGCATCGATTTCTCCATGCGGAGCAAGAGGTTGTCTTGCACCGTCAGCTCCCCACGGATGCAACCGTGCGCGCAAGAACCCGGATCACGCGTATTATAGACAAGGGTGAAGCGAAAGGTGCGCTCATCTATCTGGAGCGCGATATCGCGGACCAATTCGGAGCATTGGCCACCGTCAAAGTGGTCAATTTCGCACGCGGCAATGGCGGTTGCGGCGGAGACAATGGTCCGCAGCCCGCGCCCCATAAAATGCCGGTTCGCGCACCTGAGACCAAGTTCGAAACGCATACAGACCCACGCTCGGCGCTGTTCTATCGGCTGTCAGGAGATCCGAACCCACTGCATGTCGATCCGGACGTCGCCGCAGCAGCAGGATTTGAACGCCCAATTCTGCATGGGCTTTGCTCGTTCGGAATTGCGACGCGCGCAATTTTGGCGACCTACTGTGATTACAATCCCGAGCGCCTTCGCTCCATCAAATTGCGCTTTTCAAAGCCGGTCTATCCAGGCGAAACCATACGCGTCGAGATGTGGCGCGACGGATCTGAGGTTTCATTCCGCGCTACGGTCGCCGACCGAGGTGTCACGGCGCTTGATCACGGCTGTGCCCTTATCGATTGAGTAGCGCGCAGCAGTGTAACTTCGGACATGTTTTTTTACCAAAACGTTGTTGCGCCCCGAAGGCGTATTCATTGGCGGCAGCATAAATCACGCGAAGGGTGATGATTCTCCCCATGTTTGCCTGTCCTTACGCATTGGAGCGGAGCCATCCAGCTGACCCAGGAGTAAGCGGCCGAGCGGCTTGCAGCGCTGACGGATCAGAAGGATCGTCATGCGCAGAAATTCATTGACTTTTGGGGCGTAGCGCAACACGCGCGGGCCTTGGAATGGTTCAAACAAGCACGTGAAGAGCTAGGGGCAGCGACTGAATTCAAGAGTTATCCAGCGCCTGTTTGGGACGCTGGAGTGTTCATTCGGACCACCTATTTGGTGCAATCGCACCCTGAATGCCCGCAGCCGGACCCGTCTGGATGACCGTTGACACAATTGTCGCTGCAATAGTTGCGGTCGTCTTTCTTTATTGCTTCGTTAACGTCCACAATGCACAAGCAGCTGTTACAGGCACACTTTTGTTGTGTTACGGTTGGCATGGTCAATCTCTCTTAATCGGTGTGTTCATGATCATGCGTGAACAAGTGCTCGATCATAATGTTGAGCACAGAGTGCACGCAGGCGTCTGCCATCGTATAGAACACCTGCTTTCCACGCCGTTCCGATTTTAGGATGCGCGCAGATCGTAGAAGCCTAAGGTGATGGCTCGTGAGTGATGGCGAAGACCCCAATTTTTCCGATATCTCACCCGCAGATCGTTCTTGATCCATACAAGTGATCACAATCGACAAACGGGTCGGATCGGACAAAAGCCCGAACGTTTCCGCAAGCTCAATCGTTTGATCAGAATGGAGGTCTTGGTTGGTCATGACGAACGTTTGAACATTTATTGAATTGTTGTCAATTCATTTTATTGCCTGGCGCGCTTAGTGTCGCAACACTCTTGGGCCAAGGGTCGAAAAAGTCCTCACCAGCTTTCCAGGCGGCGATCTCCTCGTCTGTGCAAAAGCAGGATTGTAAAGCATCGACGAAGGCGTTTAGCTCCCGCTCGTCTCCGATCACGGTTAACTGGCAGCGCCGATCGCCAAAATCGGGATGTGCCTCTGAGAGTTTGGCGCGCATCGCCTCCTTTTCCCAGTCTGATAGGTTCAGGCTGTCATTCTCAAGCGTGCTGATCTTCCAATAGTTCACTATCTCCAGCCCGACGCTACCGCCGGTCTGGTTCCATAGCAGCATCAGGTCGTCGCGTGTCGGCAGCCAGAAGAACCCTTTGCTGCGATAAATCCCGATCCCGAGTGCTTTGGTATAAACATCATAGAGCCGCTGCGGGTGAAATGGACGCGGATCGCGCAGCACACGATTGCCAATCTTGTAAGTCTCAGGCTGTGCCATGCGCGCAGAGGTGTTCTCCGCCTCCCATGCGATCAATTCCTTTCCAAGCGCTTTGACCCTCTCATAGTCATAAAGTGGCATCGCCAGAATCTTCTCAAGGCTCAGGTTGCCCCATTGCATCGCCATTATGTCCGCACGCGGATTCAGAGGATGTACGGCTTCGGCCACCCGCTGCAGAACGTCACGGGAAACCTTGTCCGATTTGCTAAGCAGCAGGCGATTTGAGAACATGACTTGCTCAGCCAGCAAGTTCGCCACCCCCCGCCGCCCGACCCGCAAGTTTTCACTGGCTTCCGGATTTATAGCGCGACCAAGATCGTGGTCCTGCTGCAGCACCACCGAGTCCACGACTGACAAAAACCCGTGCAGACGCAGCTCTGGCATTTGTCGAACAGCCTCCAGCAAAGGCCAAGGATGGGTACTTCCAGAAGTCTCAATCAGCAGATGGGTGACATCCCCGTCGGCGAGGACCTTTTGCACAGCTTCGCGGAAGAGCGGCAGCCCTTCATCGCTGCTGATGCTTTTCCCCGGTATTGACGCGAAATGCTGGCTCCTACGCGAGATAACCTCACTCGTGTCAAGAACGGAACCATCCACATCAAGTGTACTCATTTCATTGACGATGACGCCCAGCGTCACGTTTTGCAGGTCCCGTGCCTGCACCAAGAGGCTTTGCATCAACGTGGTTTTGCCCGCGCCGAGAAAGCCGGTTAGAATTGTGGTTGATACGGGCATTGGGTCTCTTCCTGCGCTTCATTCTTGGCCGTTAAATAGTAACACTTCTATGCACCAGAAACCGAAAACCCAGCCGGACCGGGTCGTTTGCTCGAAAGTTGTCACTTGCAAACAGCCTAACGCTTTTTAGTAGCTTCTTGCGAAGTCATCAGCGTTTAGGACTTGTGATACGTCCAGCCGAGCAAGAACTGCTCAATTGGACGTGTCCCGGAATCCGTAGCAATTGCGCTTGCAGCCACCTTTTCAGGTCGTCCAAGATCGGTTCAGCTTTCGTCTGCCAGAGTGCCACCCGTTCATCGGTTGGTTGGCCACGCGCCTCCTTCTCCGCAGCATAGAGTTCGATGATCCGTCGGATAGCTCACGCGGCAATCGCTGATCCCTGAGAGGCGACGACATCCACGAACCTAAGGCGGACAATGGACCCCCACCAACGGACGGATCTACAAGATATCAACAGTACTGAATGAGTATACCCTTGAGGCGCCGCGCGTGGCAGTCAAACCGAAAGTGAACTTTGCAGACGTTCTGGATGCGCTCTATTCACCACCTCTTAGCTTTTTCGATTCTTCGGTGACTGAGGCCTAGGTCACGGTCGATCTCTCTGTCTGTCTTGTGCTCGTTTTTAAGTTCCTTCTCCTGCTCGCGCCCAATCGGTTGTGCGGGCTTGGATAACGTCCCAAACCCGATCACGCAGCCCATGAACTACCGAACAATACCGCTGACCAGACCAAGGGCTCTGATCGGCCCGGGCGTTTCGCGCTTGAGCCAGCAGCGTGGCTCTGGCCCTTGTCCGCCGCTTGGAACGAAGGTCCACGACTTGCAGTCGGTCTCCGCCGTGCAGAGCAGACGGCAAAGAGCTGGATCGTCTCGCCCAATCGTTTGGAACCGAAGGTTGGCGCCAGGCCGATCGGTGTTGTACTGCGCCCCCTTTATGCCGGAAACCGCGTGCTCTGCCTCCCTCGGCGCTGGCGTTGCGGATTTGAGCCAACACCGCGCCGCAATGGGGTGTTGTTCGCCAGGCAGAACGTAGGTCCAGGACTGGCAGTCGGCCCGATTGGCGCAAGCATCGGCGCAGATCTGCGGATCTGGCGCCAACTGGGTAAAGTCTCGGATGTCCTGGCCCGGCCGGTTGGTCTGTTGTTCGAACTTTGTGCGCGTGGCCTCGTAGAAGGCCGCCAGCATGACATTGGCCAACTGATCCACGTTCATTTCGCGACTGTTCGCAATGCCAACACCGACATGACCAAAGGGCAGGCGGATCGAAACACTGGTTGTTCCAAAGCGTGTCAAACCGCCATGCGCTCGAAAACCTTGGCCGACCTCGGTACTTAGCACGTCATGCCGGTAGGTGCGCCAGTAGATCATCCGCGGTCCACTTGCCTTCACACGATAAAGCCTGCGTGTGCTGCGCTTCACAAAGGTATTGGTGAATTCAATGGTGCGATGAATGTTGGCCATGTCGCGGGCAGAATAGAACCATGACCCCTGAGAACGACAAAAGTGCGCCGCATTGTCCGTTTCGCCCCGCATGTCGGTTCGGCTGTTGTATTCCTTGGCAAACCGGTTCCCGGGGAAGTTCCCGGGCTGGCAACTCCCGTTCACCCCCGGGATCTGGGATAGAAAGATATCATGCATATAGCGCGTATAAAGTCGGCCATATTCCCGCGCGACCCGGCGATTGTAGTCGCGAAGCGACAGCCCTTCGGCCTCCCGCTCAATCCGGTCCACTGCGCCAGGATTGGCAAGGGCGGGAATGATGTAGAGCATCAAGGTGTAGTTGTGGTTGTTGTATTCCCTCTCATTTCGGCTATGCGAGATGGCCGAGTTCCCTTCAAAAAGGGCGCGCGCAATGCGGGTCCCGTGTGACCCGCCGTCCTTCTCCTGCGGCAGGGCAGATGTATGATCTAGAAGATCACGCAGCGTGATAAGGCTCAGTCCCTCGCGGAAAGGCTGATTGAAGTAAGCCTGGATCCAGCGGTCAGGTACGAAAAACCGCATTGGCGTATCGAGGCTTTGTTGAAGCGGCATGTTGCGGCGTTCGAGAAGGTCCAGCAAGGCGATACCACTGAGCACCTTCTGGTTTGATCCCCAGCCAGCGGGAATGCGGGCCGACATCCTCAGATTACCGTCGCGCGGCGCTTGTGCCCAGCCACCTGCCGCTTCGGCCACGACCTTGTTCTTGTTGGCGATGGCAAAAGCATAACCTTTGACCCGATCCTCCATCTGTCGATTCACGGAATGTGCGAAAATCGTCGGATCGACGCTCTGGGGGCTGGCGGCTGAGATCATCGTAAAGAAGAACGCGCCTGTCATGAGTGCTCTGAACAGCATTGGAAAACTCCTTAGGCTTGAACCGAACGGTGCGTAGCGCGGCCCGGCATAGTGCCGGTCGTCATATCTCACCGTTCGGCGTCTGGTCTCAGAGGATGAAGTCGTCGGCGTCGATACGCGTGACGTCCTCAAAGATGATGGTGCCTCGGGCGCCGGTATAGACCAGGTCGCCATCCACCACGTCGAACCGCTTGTCCGCACCGTCAATCCAATTGGCGTTGTAGCTGGTAGATCGATTGGTGTTCAGGTCAGCTATCGAAAGCGACGGTTCCGCAATGTCGGACAGACGGATCGTCTCGCCGGCCTCGTAGTCGCGAACGATAACGGCATCATCCTCACCCACATAAGGATTGTTGCGCAGATCAAAGACAAACTCATCATCGCCGTTGCCGCCGACAAGCGTATCGCTTCCCTTGTCGTATCTGAGCGTGTCGTTTCCGTTGCCGCCCAGCAGGTAGTCGTCGCCCTCGCCACCGCTCAAGTAGTCCCGACCCTCACCGCCCGAGAGCCTATTGTCGTCCAGACTTCCACGAATGTGATCATTTCCGGCACTGCCATAGACATTTTCGATCGAGGTGAGGCTTTCGGAAGTCGGGCCGCTTTTGCTGTGCGCGACTCCGAGATGAAGGTTGATGGACCAGCCGCCCGATGAATACGAGTAATCGACGCCGTCGACACCGTCCCCACCGTCAAAGACATCGGTTCCAGCACCGCCCTTAAGGATGTCATTGCCATTGCCGCCGTTGAGCGTGTCATTTCCGCGACCACCGTCAAGCCTATCGTTTCCCTTCCCGCCGTCCAGCAAATCATGGCCGTTTTCACCGTACAGCCGGTCGGCACCGTCTTCGCCAAAGAGACGATCATTTCCCGTCCCGCCCAAAAGACGGTCGTGCCCTTTTCCGCCATAGAGATTGTCGTTGTCGCCATATCCATAGAGTGTGTCGTGCCCACCATAGCCATAAATGGCATCACGACCGGTGCCGCCCTTCAGGATTTCGCTTGCGCTGGATCCGTAGACGACATTCAGGCCATTCGGTGCAATGGGAAAACTAAACATAATATGCTCCATCAAATAAGCCGCGAGAAAATGCGGCATTTCATTCAAAAGTAAGGAGCCAATAACTCAGGCCGCGTTGATCAAGCGTTGTTGGAACGTTGACAAGCTATCGGCGCAGCAGGCCCGACGCGACGATTCGCCTGCGATATGCTAAGGTGTGGCGTTTCATTCAACATATTGGGAGACAGCCATGGACGGCGCAGACAACCAGATTTTCTTCATAACTGCCGATGCCCAAAGGAGATTTGGGTCACTTATTCGAACGTGGACCAAAGATGCCGCGGCTCGGCCCGGCCAGACCCAGGATGATGGCTCAACTCTCTTGGAGCGTGATAGCTTTATTGCGTTCATGCGAAGTGAGAGGTTTTTGGAGGGTGATGATTATCTGCTGCGGGATGACATTGAAGAAGTACAAATATTCGGACGACGTCCTGAACAACTCGTGCTGCTGCTACCCGAAGCCGACCTCTTGACTAAGATAGAAGCCGATCCTCAACCCCACATCAATCTGTCACGCGTCCATCGCAAGGCAGAGGACGAGTATAGTGCAGAGATGGGCGAACAACGCCCAGCGGCAAAAAATGGAGAAAGGAACGCAGGAGAAGGTGCAAAACTCGACAGCGGCACCATGAACCAGTTCCTAAGCGATTATCTTGGTGACTACACAGTCAGGCAGTGCCTCTAAGCTGCTCGAGTGCGGTCAGGGCACGTCTGGCGCCAGTGGCCAGACGTGTCTGGTCACGCGCCAGACGCAATGGAAATGATGCAAGAAACCAATCGAGCAGGGCGGAGCGCGACGGTTGGTGGCCCTCGGGTGCTCGACCCTGAGCCCGTTCTTCGAAAGCGGACCAGGCCTCGGCCGCACCTTTCATATCACCCTGCAAGGCCATCGCGGCGGCGGCCCATGCGGGCAGATTGATCGGACCTCCGTCGGCGGCAAGCACGTCTGCGATGCAACCATCCAGATCGCCAGCCAAAAAACGTACATTTGAGCGGTAGGTCAAGAAAAGCGACGATGTCGTCCACCCCTCGGTTTCATACCGTTCGACCCCTTCAGCTGCGTCTTCTTGCCGTCCTGAGAACGCGGCACCAAGAGCTGATGATAAAACAACGTAGGGATCGTCGGGGCAAAGACGCAGCGCTTGCGCGAAGGCCGCTTCTGCATGGCCATAGTGCCGCTGCATGCAGGCCGCCCAAGCTTGTGCAGAATACGCCTGACCATCAAGCGGATCCGCCCTTATGGCCGCCGCGGCCAGGCGTGAACCTTCTCTCAGCTTTGACATGTCCGGCATTTCGCCCGGTGATACCAGATGGCGCACATTGCTGACCTGAGCGAGGCTGCTGAGAGCTTTGGAGAAGTTTGGGTCGAGCCGCTGTGCCCGCATAAAGCACTGCTCAGCTTTTTCCCAATCCGGACGCTCCAGGCGTTGGATGTAGCTCTGTCCTAAGAGCCATTCGTCAACCGCATCCCTGCGAGGCACGCCCCCCAGTATCTCGGCCAGACGGGCGCGCGAGATTTCGACCCCGCATGCCGATGCGACACTGCCGGCAACGGTTGACGGCAACGTGCCAAATTCATCAGTTGTGTCTTGGTTAAAATAGCTCCAAACGGCGGATCCGTTAGAGGTACGCTTTAACGTGATCACAAGGCGTGATCCTTCGGGGCCAGATTGCCAGGTCGGATCAAGTTGATAGTCGGTCTCCACTTTCGTGGCTATCGCGCCGTCCAGAACGCGAAGCTCTCGAAACCGTGCAAGCCTTGCAATGATCTCGTCACGCAGTGCAACAGCTTCCACAGATGGCTGCCTGAGTGCCGCGAATGGCGCGACCCGGACCGAGGGTGGCTGCGCGGGTGCAGACGCCTTAACCGCCTTGATGGAAGGGGCGGCGGGTTCACTTTTGATGGCAACGATCAACTTCTGCGTAGCCGCTGAGGGTTCAGTATCAAATTCAGTATCGAGGTGGTCCCAAAGATCCTTATAGACCCGCAGTGCCCTGCCGCTGTCGCCTTGCGCGTGGGCTTGCGCAATAAGATGGCGGGCGGCAACCTCATCGGAGCGATCAAGCTGCAGAAGTGCCAATGCTGCTCTTTCAGCGTTTGCTGCAGAAACCTGATCAAGCAGCGCATGGAGACCGAATTGCACCCTCTCCCGGAAATCCCGCTGGCGTGCACGTCCCCAGACTGCCAGGGTCTCGCGCGTCTGCTCCAGCCCCGCAAGCAGTTGATCGAGATCTGCAAGGGCGGCGCGATCGGGGATTTGACCGGCTTCCATTTGGGCGAGAACCTCGAGTGCATCGACCTGGATCCTATGTTCTGAAAACGCAATCTTCTTGCGCTCGACAATGATTGCTCCAAGGGCGTGAGACGGCAAAGCGTTGCGAAGTTGGAAAACCGCGTGACGCAGGTTTCGCTTGGCTCGGACTTCATTGATATCGCCCCAGATGATGGCCGCAAGTTGATCTCGGCTGCAACTCAGCCGGGGGCTAAGGGCTACACACGCCAAAAGCGCACGACAGGGATGCGACAGCCGCGCAACGGGTGCGCCCTGCCATTGCAATGCGACTGGTCCAAGTAAAGTGAGGACTAGGTCGGGCGTGTGATCAGACATAGCAGGGCCAAGCCGCCCGATCTGAGACATCTCTGAGTGTTTGCACATCTCTATTGAGCTGAGCCGCGGCCACGTACCTATCAGCAAACGGAGACGGCAGGAGATTTACCGACGTGGGCCAATCCGCGCGGGCAAGTTCAGCTTGTAAAGCTTCTAAGGAGCCGATCCTGCGGTCCCACGACTGATCTGGCGCCTGCTGCGGCGAAAGGTCAAAGCTCTTGACTTCGAGATCCCTATGCCGTGCTAACAACACTTCTTCGCTAGGTGCCAAGGCACGACCCACCTCAAGCCGCGCCATTGCCAGGTGGGCCGCGAATTCCATCTGGCAGAGTTCTTTCAAAGCGTCCATGGCGGCCTTGGATGCATTCGATCGGCAAGCCGCTCCGATCGCGATACCCCGCCCTTCCTCGTTCCATGACAGCGCCACCAAAGTGGGTGGCAGCCCGCACCACGTCAGATCAAGCAGTGCAAATCGGCCCTTCGTGTCGTGCTCAAATGCGCTTCTCGCCGCGTTGCAATGCTCCAAGGCTGCATCAGATGGACGGGCTGCAGGTCTACCGCGCCACCATGAAAGTACCACAACACGTTCAATGGCTTCGTAAATTGCCGCTCTGGCAGCCGACGCCCAATCTCGCGCTGCTGCTGTGGGGGTTTCTTTATTTAAAGCTGACCCGGCCAGTGCGATCCGTTCGGCCGCCTCGGACCGCATCCGAGCAGTTGCGCCAATTCTGGATCTATGCACGCCAGTCGCGCTGAGCGTACCGTGTTGCGTATCGATCACGCCAGCCGATAGCATCAAACGGGGCGCATTCGGCAACCGCACAGTCATTGACCGTCTGATCACTATCCCTCTCCCACAGGGTCGGCAGTCCGTGTTCCTCGTTAACTTATGGAAACCGCGCAGAGCCAAACCAGTCAAGTGGCGGAATCCACACCGCGTTTGGCGATCTAGCTCCAATCAGTGGCTGCATGGAATGCTTCGGGTTTGCAGTTTGATCAAAGGAAAACAACAGATCAGAGCAATAGACCCGCCACGACTGCAAAACCCAGCGTGTTTTTGTCTCAAGCCAGGCTGAGTGAGCGCAGGACATCGTTTATCTGTGGCCTTCTGCCGTAGCTGAACTTCGTCACGACCCGGTGGCGCACCAAATGTCCGATGGTGTTCGAGGCTGAATTGTGAAGGGCTTTCACACCCAATGGCGAAACCGACCTGAGCGACATCCACGCCTTCAGACAGGAGCATCCGCCGAGCTTCCTGAAGACGCAGGCCTTTCTGGAATTGAACCGGTGTCATAGCTGTTGCGGCCTTAAACTGACTGAAAAATATTGCCTGGCTCATCCCGGCAAGCTTTGCAAAGTAGGGCCTGCTCAGCCTTTCATCGAAGTGGTCCCTCACCCAGGCAATCGATTTGCCAATCCGGGCCACGCGGCTGTCGGCCGAGCTGACTTGGCAAAGCAGGCCCGCTTGCTGGGCCATTTAGAAGCTGCCATCCAACTTCTCTCTTTGTCATCGGCGCGACGACAGGGATGTCACGGGGACACCTTGCCAACCCAAAAAGCCTTTCCAACGAACCGCCCAACTCACTAGAAATAGGATGCACGGCGAAGGCCTTAGTTACCATTTCAGCGTCCAATGCCGTGGTTGGGTGATCAAGCAACGACTCGGCCAAAACCACGGGATCGATATTGACGATCATGGTGGTTTACAGGTGTGCCTTTGAGGCAGTTATGATTTCTGAGCGCACTGGCACATTAATCTGCTGTTAGGCATTTCTCTGCACCGTAGCGATAGGTCCTGTGCCGCACACCTCTAGCCCTAGCCGCCAGAGCTCCATGCCGCGTTCGGTAAGGGTCTGCAGATGCAGTTGGGTCATGTCGGCACTTGTACACTCACCCTTGGGTGAACAGACCAATCCTTGAGGCTTCAGAAGATCGGGCAGGGTTTCGTGAGGATCGGTGATTTGTGACCGCCTGAACGGCACCCAAAGAAAGTGTCTCGGACGGCGAACGCCCACCGAGGCCTCTAGAGAAGAAATGATGAAACTGCGATAGCGAAAAACTTAGCAACGACCCTTGAGCCGTCATCAGCACCACAGTTCAGCGCAAATCCGCAGGATCACAAAGGATCAATCGCCGAAACACCCGACCAAAACCAAACGCCGAAGTAGCTGCGCAATCCCAGCCAGTTCCCACACGGCCTCCGGACATAGCGGTCTTTCGACGCTCTCATTCGAATGCCCGGTTTTCTGCAACGATCGGATGCGAAATCTGCGACCACAAAAGGCCAAACACCCGCACAAGATCGTCCCGGCCCAACGAACGATCCCAGACGATATAGCAAACCTATTCTGCTTTGAACTTCATGTCGGCAGGATCAAATGTGGTCACCTGAACGTACATGAGACCATCGCGGGTTACGTAAGCATCCGCACCTTTGTAAGGTTCTTCGAGCCAATCTGCTTCAACCCGCCACGACACGTTAACGGTGTCACCGACTGTTTTAACTTTCTCGGCGATGAAAGTCGCTCCGATAAAACCACCATCTTCGCGCGGTGTGCAAAAACCTGCGAAGACGTCTCCAATAGCCGAACGCCCTTCAACCCAAACGCCATTGGGAAGAATGATCAATACTTCTTCTGGATACTGGGCCATGAGGCGGCCCCAGTCGCATTCATTCAATGCGTCAATATGCTCAAACGTAACCCGCTCTGCATTCGGCTGCATAACGAGCGGTGGTAGCTCCTTCGCATGGCCGTCAGCAAATGCCCATGTGCCAAGAGCAGAAAATAGTGCGGCCGACCCAAGTACAGATGGTTTCATAGTTTCCCCCTTTTCGTCTGGTGAGATTACCCAAACACAAATTCGGTCACCGACAAGCACCATTGATTGCCGTTCGTAACCTTAGGTCTCATTATTCTGAGGTGAAGCGGGCTGTGTCATCCGTGGCCACTATTTTCGAGCGCGCCAGCTTGGTGCGTTCCGCTTTGGATCGGAGCAGGTTCGCCAAGTGTGCCCCATCTCTTTGGCGGCGGGGCAGATGTAGCGGTCGTTCTCGTCATGCCATGTGAAGTCGGATAGCGAGAAGTTCCCATCAGTTCGCGCACCTTTGTCAAAGACAGGAATGAAGGACGGTATCTGGTGCTTTGGCGTGAAGCCTGACTGGATCGCGGCAGACAACGCTTGCCCCGCAAAACTCGCGCTGAAATTCGGTGTAAAGAGCGAACGCAATTTGTACTAAAATGGCGATATTCTAACACCGACCATCAGGATCGTATCTTAGAAAACGAATTTTCGGAGCGACATCATATTTGCGAAAAAACTCTGGCAATACCTATATTCTGCCTCGCGTTACCCGCCACACCAGCTTTGACGGGTCCGGCGCTGCTGGGTTTTGGAGCCTGCGCTATGGACAGCCCGACAGATGTTGATGTCAGTGACCAAGGCGACGTGGCCTAAACAGTCGACACGTGAAATCACCTGGTACAAGTCGTCTCGCAAGCCTTTGACTGCGACAACCTGAATGCCGTTTCCGAAGGCGATGGGCCTGGCGAGTCGTCCGACCCGTCCGGCGTTGTCATCGACAGCCAAGGACGGATCATCGTTGAAGATACCGGGAGCAATCGTATCCAACGCTTCGATAGTACCGATGGTCTCGCAACGGATGATGAAGTTTCCCTCCTCGATGAAATCGTCGTCTCAAGGATGTCGCTTTCCGGGCCCCGTGGCCTTAGCGTCGACGATGACGACGTTCTCGAAGTGGTCGGAACATCCTTTGACACGGAAGACGTCGCCGTTTCCAACTTTGCCGGTCAAGGCGGCGTTACGGTCGGCGTATTTGCAGCAGGCACCCAGAACGGATCACTGATACGCTCCGACTACATCAACTACGATACTGACGGAAGAGCATTGATCGACAATGACGACGACGGCGTCTCGGATCTCTGGGAATAAGAAGGCATTGATCTCACCTTTGACAGGTCGTCGAACTCAACCTTGTCGGCGCCGACCCAGATCGCAAGACCCTCTATGTAGAGCTTGACTTTATGGTCGACCTCCTCACCGAAGACGCCGCCCTGACACCCGAAGTCGGCGACACGGCTTTTGACCTTTTCGAAACTGCCTTTGCAGCAGCTCCTGTCGATAACCGGGATGGTTCCACCGGGATCGACCTCTTCATCACCGTGGATGACAACCTGCCCAACAACGGCCAACAGTTGATCTTCGACACCGCAGGTATCGGCGTGACACCGGCAGGCCCCGATGGAGACCTGACCAACTTAACGCTTTTCTCCGGCGACGGCTCGACGATCACCGCCGCAAGCTGGGACTTTCCCATCGATTGGAATGGCAATAGCGCGCTGGAAGCCTCCACTGCTCTGAATGTGAACGGCTTACCAAATTCGGACTGCGACGCCGGTGACGGCAGCGACATTGCGGGTCACAATGATTGGCAGAACCTCCAGTTCGGCTTCCGCGCGAGCCTGAACTATGCCTCCGGCGCGCGGGTGCGGGTCACCGAAAAGGAATTCATTATGGCAGACTGCGAGCTGGTTTCCGATGCGTGGGACAAAAGTGGCACGCGTTTACAGTGGTCGGTCAAGTTAAATCGCGTCCCGAAGTTGGACCCGAAATGACCGCCCTGTCTCCCGGTCACCATCGCATTGTCGTCAAAATCCACAACCCCAGCGATGAACATGTGCGTTTCCGCAAGAAAGCCGTGATCGCGCGGATCGAAGGGGAAGACCGCACCGCAATCTTCCAACTCGAAGACGACACGCTGGGACCGCACGAAGCGATACCGATCAACTGTCCGACGATTGCCGCGCGCTTCGAGGATGATCAACCCGTTGGCGATAGCTTTGTTATTCTTCAAAGCGACGAACTTATCGAAGTTGTGGCTGTCTACACGACGCCTGAATGCATAGATCAGGCGCGCAGCAGATGTCGGATACAGCGCAGCGTCTGTGCTATTTTGGGGGCAGGAAGCCGCAATGAGGGCCATTTCGGTCACTCGACGCTCGTCCATTTTTCTGCAACTGCGACCGCTTTCCCGATATTGGCCGCAGGTGCAAAATCTGCGGATGTTTGAATACTGCAACGTGGAGAAAGCCCCCCCTGCCCAATTTTTTGCCAAGGACCGGCTACTGGCCTCTGCAAGACCAATGAAAAATAATTTGAGCTCATGTCCTTTAGGCGTGCCATAGTTCGTCATGTCTTTGAAAGCGCCGACGCTTTCGAGAACTGGAGAAAAAAATGCGTTATACTTTCTTGACTTACTCGCGACCTGAGGATTTCGCCAATGTCCCGCCAGAAGAACTGGGTCAACTGAAAGGCCTGTTTGGTGCCTATATCGGCGACTTAAAGGCGGCTGGCATACTTGTTGCGACGGATTGGTTGCAACCAGTCAGCACGGCAACCACGGTCTCCGAGGGGGGGAACCGCATTCAGGACGGACCATTCGCAGAATCCAAGGAAACACTGGGCGGCTACATGACGGTTGAGGTGCCGGACCTGGACACAGCGATCTCCTGGGCCAAAAAATGCCCAATGGCCAAATATGGTGCTGTCGAAATTCGGCCAACCGCGATGGACGGATGACAATGACTGATGCGCGCATGGCATCCGTCATGCGCGACTCCTACGGGCGGCTGCTTGCGATCCTTTCCACCCGCAGTCGCGATATTCTGCGGGCCGAAGATGCTTTATCGGATGCCTTTGCCAAGGCTTTGATCCACTGGCCCTGCAAAATGCCCGAGAACCCAGAAGCCTGGTTGCTGACTGTTGCGCGGAACCGTCTGACGGATATGGCGCGCCGCGACGCGCGCGTGGATTTCCACGACGACGTCCCCGGTGCAGAGGCACCGTCCGTTCTGAGTGATGCGTTCCCCGATGAACGGCTCAAGCTTATGTTTGTCTGTGCTCACCCTGCTATCGATGCGCGCATTCATACGCCACTTATGCTGCAAACCGTCTTGGGCATTGATGTTGAGGTCATCGCGCAAGCTTTTCTTGTATCGCATTCCACGATGGCCAAGCGGCTGGTGCGCGCCAAGCGGAAGATCAGGGATACAGCCATTGCCTTCCAAATCCCCGATCAGGATGAGTTTGCACCGCGTGTCTCTGCGGTTTTGGAGGCAATCTATGGTGCATTCTCGCGCGACTGGCTTGGCTCGGGTGCGCTTGCCGAAGAGGCCCTTTACCTCGCCACGCTCTTAGCGGATCTGATGCCGGATAATGCAGAGGTTCGGGGGCTGGCTGCGCTCTTGCTCTACACTCTGTCGCGGGAAGCGGCGCGGGTACAGGATGGAAGTTTCGTCCCACTGGAAGAGCAAGACACAGCACTTTGGGACCATGGTCTTCTTAACCTCGCGCGAAAACATCTGGAGCGCGCACGCGCGCAGGGTGGTTTCGGTCGATTTCAGTTGGAAGCCGCGATTCAGGCGGTTCACGCTGACCGAAGCAATACAGGCATTACAGATTGGGACGCGCTTGTTCAGCTTCATCTTGGTCTCTCGCGGATTGCGCCAACGATTGGCGCGACCATTGGGTATTCCGCCGCCGTTGGAAAGGCGATCGGGCCAAAGGAAGGGCTGGAAGCGCTCTGTGCTGTCGATGAAACGGTACGCGATACATTTGCACCGGCCGAGGCGACGCGAGCTTATCTTTTGAGCGAATTGGGGCAAACGCACGAGGCCGTTGCGGCGTACGATAAGGCAATTGCCCTAACGATCGAGCCGCCGCTTCGGCAATACCTGCGAGACAAACGCGCTGCGCTCAGAGCCTAGATAGTCTAACTCCGCTCGAGATAGGGTATCCAACCCAAATGGAACTTGCCGCGACTGGCCTGACGATTTGAAAGCAGCGTGTCATAGAAAGAGTTCGGGCGTTACATACCCTGCCGTTAATGTTCGAATGGCGTGGGACACCCCGTCTTCGATTATAGCTACTCATTGCTTCGGGTATGGGAACGGGCGCTTCGGCCAAGCGGCATCCCCAACAGCACTTTCGGGGTGAGGCATGTCTGGATCGCCGCGTCGCTGAAACATTGTCGTCGACCGCGTTTTCCGCCCGATTGGAGGTATCCAGATCATCCCTTGGCCGCCGCGCGACCTTCGTTTGTGCATCTTGTGATCGGTTCACAATCAAAAAACACAGCCGGCTCCGGCCGACACGCTTTCACAATCCGTCTTGAACGTTCTGACATCAAAGGCATCAAGCAAAGGGCACGCGCCACATAATATGCGCGGCCGATTAATCGACCGCGCATCCAATCATCGCTCTCAACGGCCTAGACAACCTGGAATGTGATCATGCTCTCTTCCAGAAGCACGTCGCCGGGTCCGAAAGCGCTCAGATCCAGTGTGTATTCGCCGGGATCCAAGTCGAGCCCGCGTTTGAAATCGCCCTTGATATCCCCAAAGAGCGCGTAGGGTTCTACCCGCTCGACCGAGGTCTCGCCGCCGAAGGATACTTCAACATAGCTGATGGCAGGCGCATCGTCTGCCGCCGTCACGTAGAAGGTCGCGTTCTTGCCCAGATCTGCGTCATTCAATGTGCCGCCATCCGAAAGAGATGTCAGCGTCTGATCAGTTTTGGCATCGGCAACAAAGACATCGAAAAGGCTGTCCTTGACTGGCTTGGGTTGAGGCGTCGCAGCGCCAACATTCACCTCGAGCGTTGCGGTGTCAGTCGCGCCGTCCTCATCTTTCACAGTGTAGGTGATCGTCTCGGTGCGGGCTTCGGCCACGGCTTTCAGCGGATTGACCTTGATCTCTCCGTTTTCGATCGAAACGAGGGCCGAGTTGCCGTCATAGAATGCCTCGACCAATTCCAGCTTGCCCCCGTCCGGGTCATCGTCATTGGCCAGAACGTCGACTACGATGGTTCTGTTGTAAGGCGTTGAAACAGCGTCGTCGTTTGCGACAGGTCCCCGGTTCGCTGGCGGCTTCGGGTCAGGATCCGGGATAGGATCTTGCGCGCTCGCGCCGATATTTACCTGAAGCGTCCCCGTGTCAGTTCCACCCTTGCCGTCAGACACCGTATAGGTGATCGTCTCGGTCCGAGCTTCAGCCACGGCTTTCAGCGGATTGACCTTGATCTCTCCGTTTTCGATCGAAACGAGGGCCGAGTTGCCGTCATAGAATGCCTCGACGAGGTCAAGTTGATCGCCGTTGGGATCCTCATCATTGGCCAGAACATCAACCGATATCGTTTTGTTGTGCGGTGTCGACACAATGTCGTCCTTGGCGACGGGTGCCTGATTGGCTGGGGGCGTCGGATCCGGATCCGGAACGGGATCGGGGTCCTGCGCATTCCCACCGACAGCAACCTGCAGAACACCCGTGTCGGTGCCACCTTTGCCATCTGAGACCGTGTAAGTGATCGTCTCTGTACGCGCGTTTGTCGCCGCTTTCAGAGGGTTCACCTCGATCTGACCGTTTTTGATCGAAACAATCGAGGTCGAGCCATCATATTGCACATCAACGAGGCTGAGCGGGTTGCCATCCGCATCGGTATCATTTGCAAGAACATCCACAAGAATGGTTGTGTTCTGAGCCGTGCTGGCCGTGTCGTTCTTCGCTTCGGGCGCCTCGTTCGTTCCGGGGTTTGGATCGACGGGATCCGGATCGACGGGATCTGGTGTACCCGAAATCACCGAAGAGGTCGGCGCGTTATTGTCTAGGCTGACACTGTCTTTCTGGATGTGGATCTCATCCAGGCCAGCCTGACGTGATCGCGCGGACACAAACAGCGAGAATATACCATCATTCTCATTGATCATCGCCTGCGTCACTTCGAACGTGGCTGGGCTTTTCTTGTCGTCGATGTCGTAGGTTCGGCCAAACTGGAATGTCTCACGTGGGCCCGAGAAAAATACCTTTTCGTACCCCTCATCCTCGAACTGCACGAAGAAGTCGTTGTTGCGGTCGCCGGGTTCACCCGTATTGGGCCGGATCGCGCGGAGCGAGATGTAGTAGGTGCCTGGCTCGTCGATCTCAAAGCTGTACTTGAGTGGAGCGGTCTGCGGTTTGCCCGCATTGTTACCGCCGAAAAAGTCGTTGCCCGTCCACAGCAGAACCCCATCGCCTTTGCTGCCGTCAAAGCGTTGGGTCAGTTCCCACGTATCGTTTTCCGGGTTGTCGGGATCGAGGAAGATACCAGCTTCGGCCTGCATGACGACGCGGCCATTCTTCATCTCATATACGGGATCTTCGTTGGTTGGCGGCGGCGTGGGGTCTGGGTCAGGATCCGGGGGTGGTGTGGGGTCTCCAGATAGCTGACCGCCCGGGAATTCAGGCGCATCCTGGTTTCGGACCAGCAGAACCCAATCCTTGCTACCATCGCTTGGCGCGCCGCCAATTTGAACAACGCCACCACCATTCACCGAGCCGTCGGGGATCAAATCGCCGCCTGTGCGGGGATTGTACCAGAAGACATCGAAGGTTTCGCCACCCTGACCATTCAGGTTCAGCTTCACGTCACCTGCCTCACCATACGGCAGATACACCATATAGTACTCGCCGTCCTTGGCCATCACGTAATCGTCATTGTCGGAGGTCAGGCCATCCGCCTGGCGCATATCCCAGAACGGGATGTAGGTGTTGAAGAACTTGGTTGCAGCCGCCGTCCAGGTCCAAAGTGCCTTGTGTTGGTCAAACGTGTCATAGTTCTGGTCCAACGAAAACGCGTTGTCGTCCTTTAGGTACCAGTTGCCACCCGATCCACCAGCCGTGAGCGACCCCCAGAAGGCGTCGCGCTGGCCGCGCTGGTTGGGGGCGTCGAAATTGTTGTCGCCCGCCTCCAGCTTGCCGTTGCTGCTCGCATCCTCATCCCAGGTCAGAACCCATTTGTCTCCATTGGCTGCCGACTTGTCCCGAAACTCTTCAATTCGGTCACGAATGTTATTGCGGTTGGTTTGAAACGAGGTGCCGTCAAAGGCGGTCACACCCAGCAGCGGGTCATAAACCTGATCAATCTGGTTCGGGAAACTGTGGATCGTCACAAGGTGATCATAGCCGTCGACCGACTTCATGTATTCGGCCATGTCCTTGCGTTGTTGGTTCGTGTTGGTGTTCTCCTCGCCCAGGTTCCACTGGATCCCATTATTGTGGCCGAAGCGGGCAACCATCTCACGCATGTAGACCATGCGTTCGACACTTAGTGAGGTTCCGCTGGCGTTGGTGCCACCATCAAGCTGTTGGTCGTTCTCAGTCTCTTGCAGCAGGACATTCTTATAGATGCCCTTGTTGTCCATGTGATCGAACAGTAGCTCCCATTGCGACAGTTTTGACACGTCATATGTCGAAAACTTGTCGATCTCGTTGTTGCCAATGCCCTGGTCGAATTTCGGTGTATTTTGAGCCGCAAAAGTCCATGGAGAAACGTCCTGACCGTCACCACCAGACGTGTTTGTCAGCATGTAGATGGTGTTTTGGCCCTGTTCGGCCAGATAGTTAACCGCGCCAACAATGGCCTTGCCCTTGCCGCCGTCCCAAGTCGGGCCATCGCCATCATAGTCCTGCAGATGGGTCGCATAATCATGCCGACCGTTCGCAGTGTTGTCGAAATCCTTGTTGGCCAAGAAGTTTTCAGGAACTCCGGGGCCGCCCCGCACAAAGTAGTCCCCATCACCCTGATGCTGCAGAAAATGAGTGCCTTCATCCTGGAGGATCATGCCTTTGGCGCGGAAATCCTCACCACCCTTATCCGAGGGCGACACGGCGATTGTGCCGGTTTCACCGTTGATGAAAGACACTGCCGAACCCGCGTTGGGTGCTTCGTCATAGGTTTTGGCAGCGATGTCCTTGCCGGTCCGAAACGAAGCCTCGTAGGTCCAATTGCCCTCGGACGGTGGGTTGAAGTTTGCCCGCCAGATGTTGCCCGATGTCGCATTGGAATTGGCCGCGTCTCCGTCGGCGGCGAAGAACCCAGGAACTGTCACAACTTCTCCGGTGTCGGCGTTGCGGAAGGTCACATCCAATCGATAATCCCGGAACGTGGAGGGTGTTTCCTCAAAGGACTGCGGCGCTTCGAAATCAACGGTAATTTTATGCCATGTCTTCTGTTCACCAGAAACAATTGCCATTTGTCCTCGCTTTCCTGTTCGGCTCAATGCCTTCGGGAAGGGTTATTCGAACAGCGCAGCCTCCTTTAAAGAAAGGCAATAAGAATCCGTATGGGTCGCAAATCAATACGCCCGGCTAGATTATCTGGCAGACAACGATCCTTGATTGGCTGCCATTACTGATCGTAGAGCTGTTCCCGTGTTTGTTTCGCAAACGTTCGTCTGCATTGGTGACTGAGTGTCTGGTGCAGATTACAAACGCCGCTCTCTCAGACAACAGCGCAGATTACGGTTTCTGAATTTGCGCAAATTCTTGCTGAGTGCTTATCATTTTAGAGCAGTTTGGTGAAATATTTGTTTGATATCAAAATACTATGTTCAGATGTGCAGTGCGAAAAGCAGCAACGTTCAGCGCAAATACAACGCCGAATAATCATCTACCCGCTTCAACATGCTTTTCAAATACCGCCAAAATGTGGCGACTGACGACACACTTTTGCCGCAATTAAACGCAGGGGTGTTAGGCGGCGGACTAAATCTATCCAAAGTAGAATGTTACACTCTGCAGTAGCAAAAAAATGTCGACCTTTGGCTATCACGCGATATTCTCAAACTTATGGCACTTCCAATTTTATCTCTAACAAGAATTTGAGCCATTGCTTTCGAATATATCAGCCCATATCGAATTTCACGTCGCATCAGCCTTTAGATCTGTTCCAGACCAATCGACATAATTGCTAAGGTGCAACACCGTCACCCACTAAGCGCATGCTTTTCTGGCGCCGAAAGTCTGATGGGGTCGTGCCCATCTCGCGCCTGAAGGCCTTGTAGAACGATGACCGGGAGTTGAAGCCCACGTCATAGGTGATGGCAAGAATCGTTTCTTCCGATGCCTGCAATTTTACGGCGGCTTCCTTGATCCGCCATCTGTTGATGTAGTCGAAGAAGCTTTCGCCCACAGTTCCGTTCAAGGTTTGCGAGACATAGTTCGGCGTCACCCCGACATGAGACGCAAGATCCCAAAGCGAAAGGTTCGGATCACGATAAAGCCGGTCAGACATCATAGCAGCATGGATCTTTTGGGCAATCCGCTTGGCGCGGTCACTGGTCAGAGCAGACTTCTGATATGTCTTTGCCTCCGGAGCAGTGGGCTGAGCAGGTTGGAAAGATGGCGGTGTCTTAAGAAGGCCCGGCTGCTGCCTTAACCCCCATAGGGCGAGCGTCCAGATGATGAGGATTTGCAGAAAGGCCTCTACGAAGAAGGCGTTCAGAATACCGTCCCGCAAAGTCTCAAGGCCGAAGACACCCGCCGACAAACCAGCAAGATCGATGAGACAAAAAATGCCGGCCGCAATTGCGATCCAACAGATCCACTTGAGTTCGCGCCCTTCAGTGCTGGCAAACAGGTCTTTCAGCCGCGCACTGTAGCGCAGCAACAAGCGGACTGTAAGGTAAGTATAAAGCGCGACGATCAGGTAGAACCCGAAGGCAAGCGTGTTCACGGCCCACCCAACCAGTATCGGATAAGGTCGGTTGGGCATGTACCCCTTAGACAGAGCCTCATGCACATCGGCAGGCAGAAGCAGAAAGGCCGCTACGGCGCAATACGACAGACCGATTGGCAGAAAATGCCATAGCTTGTTTTGCAGGCGGCCAGCATCGCATTCGGAAGTTATACCGCGGACGTAGAACCAAAAAAGGAAGGGCATCGACATGCTAAGCGGCAGGTCCATGAATTCGATGATCGTGTGGAAGAAGCCAAGCCGGTTGCTCGGGTCGAAATAGAACAGCGGTAAGGGCAGAAGACTAACTGCATAGACTCCAAAAAATGTTGCAAGCGGCAACCTTGTCCGACGGCCTACGGGATCGATCAAAAGCATGTTTGCGCAGAATGCTGTGAGAAACAGCAGCCCCATTGCAAAAGCGAGGCGGAAGGCTTCGATATCAATCATCGAAAAGAAATCCCTATACAAACAAGATATGGTCGGCGTCAGAGGGGCACATTTTGCCCCTCTAACTGCTTATCAGAAGATAAAGTCGCCTTCATCAAGGCCGTCGAGACACCCCGTGATGGTCGCAAAGTCGCCTATCCCGTAGATGACGCGCACGCCGCCCCACCAGAGGGTTTCGATTGTCAGGTCATCGAACTGAAGACCGGTTTGTGAGAAATCCAAACGATCTGCGCCTGTGTGGAAACCGATGATCCGATCACTTCCGTCGCCATTTTGAAAGACGAAGACATCCGAACCGCGGCCTCCGATCAGGATGTCTCGACCTGTGCCACCGATCAGCACATCCTCTCCTGCACCGCCTCGTAAGATGTCCCGACCGCTGCCGCCATCGATGACGTCGTCACCTGTTCGGCCCGACAGCCAATCGCCGTCCGCGCCGCCGCGCAGTTTGTCGTTGCCATGACCGCCCGCCAAAATATCCTTCCCACCCAGCCCGATCAATTGATTGTCCAGATGCCGCGTCTCAGGTGCATCACGAAAGACATCAAATCTGTCGCGAGTCTGAGACCCGATCCACAACTTGGATCCGTCCTCAAAACTGAAACGATCCACGTCCTGCTCTGACAAGGCACCCTCGAAGATGAGGGACGCGTCATTCAAGAAAAGCTTTGTCCGCTCAGTTTCTCCAATCCCGGCGATCTCCTTTAGGTCGATTTCGGCAGCCGCACCAGCTATTAGAAAGCTGTCGGCGTCCGGATCGAAACGCGCCCATGCTTCATCCTCAAAGATCTGGAGAAATGCGTTCAAAAGCAGATCGGAAGGATCGACATTCGAATGGGTCGCCGCCACTGATATGATTGTACCGCTTTGAACATGCAGGATGGTTCCGGTGTTTGTCCCGAGGGTTCCGCCCTGAAAACCAATGAAAAGCTCTCCGTTCAGCAGGTTCGCGGAAAGACCCAGGCCAAAGCCGTTGCCGTCTGGCGTACCGTCAGGCCCTCTGAAATCAGTCATCTGTTGCAACATGTCCGCTGGCAGCAGTGTTTGTGAAACCAGAAGCGCGTCCATAAAGCGGATCATATCGGACGTTGTCGAAACGACCCCTCCGGCGCCTGCATAGTCAATTGGAATTTGCGTGACATCAATTGGCATACCGTCCCCAAGATCGGCATAGCTGTTCAGCCGACCATCATCGCGTGAGAACGGATCAAGCTTGCTGCTCTGCATGCCAGACGGATCAAAGATGCGGGTTTGCATCTCATCCGCCAAAGTATTGCCAGAGACTGTTTCGATAAGATGCCCCAGAAGAAGGAAGTTGGTGTTGGAATACAGATACCCTTCGCCGGGCGCAAAGGTGGCTGGTTCCCCTTTGACGATGTCGAGAAAGACCTCAGGACCCATGTATTGACCGGGATTTGCCGTCAGCCTTTCGATGAACTCGGGCAATCCTGACTCACCAACAACGGTGTCAAAATCCGGGACCCCCGAGCGATTGGCCAGAAGCTGGCGGATCGTTGCTTCACCGGCATTGGCGATGCCGGCCATGTAGGATGCATTGACATAGTCGGACAGCGAGGCATCGAGATCGATCTTACCTTCAGCGACCATCTGCAGGACGATCACAGCCGTCATCATCTTGCCTTGTGAGCCAACTTCAAAGGGCTGATCTGACGAAGCGGCTTGCTGCGTGGCGGGATCGCTAAAACCGAAAACACCATCGACCGACAGACCGTCCCGGTGGATCTGCATGAGGACAGCTGGGGCAATGGTATCCACCGTGAATTCATCAAGTACGGCTTTGGGCGCGTGGGTTAAAAGTGGAGGATCAAACTGAGACATAATCAGGGTGCCTTGCTAGGGGTTATTTCGGGAGAATTCCCAGCACTGATTTGCGGCTTTGATCTTCAGAACGCGTCCGTTCGGGTCCGCGAATACAGGACAGTTGGACTTTTCGTCGCTGTGTATCGGACCTACGCCCGCCGGTAGACGAGACGACCTAAACCTTGAAATCGAAAGGCAAGGATCATGGTTGTCGGCCGTGTTGCTAAGCAGACCAAAAGTGAGAGCTGTGGCACCTCTTATGGATACTTGTTGGACTGCAAGCAGGGTCAAAGCGGGCGAATGTCGGCAGTACTAGTCACCGGCGGACCGTGAAAGAACTACACCGTCGCCGATCTCCAGCACGTGAAGGATGATTTGGGTGTTATTGGGGTCGCTCTTGTCCCAGCTGTTGTGGAGATCCTCGCGCGTGGTTGCCGCGCTGACCGAGGACAGAAGCCGTCTTATGAAACCGGGCTGGCCGAGAGGATGGGCAAGCCCTCGATGATAGTTGTCGATCGCCTCGAACCCAATCCGAACTGGTACTATTTGGAGCCAGGACAGCTCTGTGACACCGCTCACAACCGCCCCAGAAACCCTCGTTTAGATGAACCAAAGGCCGGTCATGCACCAAAAAACAAACTAGACCAATCAAATTGGGCCGCATCATTGTAAGCGCTAGGCCGGGCGGACGTTACATCAGTGCAACGCCTTTGAACCTGAAAGTGTTGCCACTCTGAGACAAAGCATTTTGTTCAGAAGAGAGTAACGTTTGGGTTCGGTGCCGAAGCCTTAGACGGAATTGCTTGAACCAAAGCGGTCCGTACCGATCGCACCAGTGCCTTACCAGACACAGGATAAAACCGAACCTGAAGAGCCTCGCGCCCGCCCAAACACTTTGAAACACATGGAATTCCTTCCGTTGCCAGAAACTCCTTTGCAAATGCAGCATTGGCAGACCCAATGTTCAACTCTGTTTTCAGAACATTCGAACCACCGAACAGCTTCCCCTTGATCCGATCCTTTCTTGCACCGCTTTTCAAAAGACTGTTCAATAAAAGCTCCATTGCTTGAGCTCCGTGAATGATGCTCTTTGACGATGTCGCTGATGGCTCCGGCAACAAGAAGTGGTTCATTCCACCTATGTTCGCTTCGAGATCAAACAGGCAGGCACACACGCAGCTTCCTAAGACCGTTGAAAGCTCATGGTTCGGATCTTTCGAAACGATGAAGTTTCCTTGGGTGACGTTTGAACGTTTCTTTTTCGCTGAGCCAGCCGATCCATTTTGCATGGAGGTTACCCTGCTGCGCTTTTACTTGTCAGGCGCATAATTTCAGTGCTGACTTTTGCCAAAGGCACTTGTTTTTCGACGGCACCCGCCTCAAATGCGACACGCGGCATGCCATAGACGAGGCAAGACGATTTGTCCTGTCCTAAGGTTCGCGCGCCAGCATTTCGCATTTCAAGCAGACCTTGCGTACCATCATCACCCATGCCGGTCAAAATGACCCCAACCGCCTTTCTTCCGCTTCGCGCAACCGAGCGGAACAGGACATCAACGGAAGGACGATGACCAGACACCAGTTCGCCCTCTCGCAAACGACATAGCGGTTTTGTACGACCGGTAACTTCCAGATGCGCGTCTCCACCTGGGGCAAGATATACTGTGCCTGTCTTGAGTTGCACACCATTCCTCGCTTCTTCGACCACCGCGTCGCTATTTTCGTCTAGCCGCTTAGCAAACGTCTTGGTGAATGATTTCGGCATGTGCTGCGTGATCACCGTTGGCGGGCAGTTTCTTGGGTAAGCGGCAAGTATTTGTAGCAGCGCATCCACACCGCCCGTCGAAGCACCCAAGGCAACAATATGCTCTCCGGGAACATAGTCACTGTTTTTTCCACGCTCTGTATTGTGTTGCGGTTGTCTGGACAAAGGCGAACTTTTGGTCGCGCGAATCTTGCTGCGTAGCTCATCGTAGGCTGTTGCATCCGTCGCAGAAACAGGCTTCAGAAAACAATCGAATGCTCCAAGCGTGAGTGCGTCCAAGGCAACCTCGGAATACTTGTTCACCAATGAAGAAACGATAACCACCGGCATTGGGTGGATTTTCATCAATCGGTCCAGAAACTCCAAACCGCCCATTCCAGGCATGTTAATATCCAACGTAAGAACGTCCGGCTTTGTTGCATTGATCGCCTCGCGCGCCGCCAAGGGGTTTGCCGCCATACCGACGACCTTGATCCCAGGATCCTGTTCTAACTGAAATTTCAGGATTGCCTGCATCGTCCGAGAATCGTCTATGACCAAAACGCGAATTTGTTCTCTCATTGATCTTTACCTAAAACTAAAATCTTCAACGAACTAGAAAGCTTCCCAATCCGTCAATAGATCAACCGGTTCGTCAGCAAGAGCAGCATTTCCATGGGAACGGGCTGCCGTATCTCGCGAAAGGCGCCCGTCTTTTTGGGCGGCACCTTTTCCTGTCGCAGCACTATCTTCGGTCGCCTGATCGCTGGTCTTGAAGTTCGATACTACTGCGACAAGTCCCTCTGCTTCGGATCGCATGTTATGGCTGGCCGCATTCGCCTCTTCAACCATCGCTGCATTCTGTTGAGTTACCTGATCCAATTCGTTCACAGCCGTATTGATTTCACCGATGCCGACCGACTGTTCTTTGGCTGAACTCGCGATATTCGTAACAAGCTCAGTGACGACTGTTACAGACTCAGCAATCATTTCCAGCGCCTGGCCGGCTCTGCCTACTAGCTCAACACCCGATCCGACCTGCTTGGATGACGTCGAAATCAGCACTTTGATTTCCTTTGCGGCGTCGGCGGTTCTCGTCGCCAGCGCTTGGACCTCTGACGCGACGACAGCAAACCCTCTTCCAGCATCGCCTGCGCGTGCGGCTTCGACACCAGCATTCAAGGCAAGCAAGTTCGTTTGAAATGCGATGTCCTCAATGACGCCAATGATCTGAACGATCTGTTCGGACGATTTTTCAATGCGGCTCATCGCCTTAACGGCCTTCTTTACGACCTTACCGCTGTCGAGCGCCGCCTTCTCGGCGCTTTTGACGTCTTCGCTTGCCGCTCCCGCTGCTTCGGACGTTGAATGCACACTGGTGGTCAGGTGCTCAAGCGCCGCTGCGGTTTCTTCGAGTGCTGCTGCTTGATTTTCCGTGCGCTGCGCAAGTTCATCTGCAGCGGATGCGACTTGTGTCGTCTCACCACGGATGTTTGAAGCGTTGACGATTACCGTCGACATTGTGGCTTCAAGTTGCCTGATAGCATCGTTGAAATTATTCCTCAGAGCGTCAAATTCAGCCGCAAACTCCTCGTGAATTTGGGTTGTTAGATCACCTTGGGACATGTCAGCAAGCGCACGGTTCAAACTATGGACAACGTGCGTGAGATCCCGTTCCATTGCCTCGCGTTCCGCGATGTTTGCATTGCGTTCGTTCTCTGCGTCGGTGATGTCCGATGCCATCATGACAACTCTGGTCAACTTCCCGCTCGCATCACAAACAGGGTTGTAATTCGCCTGGAGAAAGACGGTCTCTCCAGATTTGGTAACCCGTTCAAAGGTTCCAGATTTCAGCTCTCCGCGCTTCAGTCCCTCCCACATCTCACGATATTCTATCGACTTTACGAACTCTTTCTTGCAGAGGATAGCGTGTGGTCGCCCGATGATTTCGTCGCTGCTGTATTCCATCACATCCAGGAAATTCTGATTTGCGGTCACGACTTTGCCGTCTGGGCTAAATTCGACTGTCGCTTGCTGAGAAGAGATCGATTCGATAAGGTTGGCTTTGTTGAAGATCTCCGCCGCATTGTCCTCAAGAGTGTCGCGCATTACCGCGAGCGTTCGAGAGACGTCGCCAATCTCCGAACGGTCCTCTTGCCACGGAACTTCGACGTCGGCTTCCTGCGCTGTAATGGACCGCATCGCGTCAATCAATTGCGCAAGTTTGGTGCTCAATTTGCGCGCAAAGAAATAGAGTGCAATTGCGCTCAGTAAGAATGCGGCGGTAGCAGTCACCAGAAAAATCGCTGCGCGGATTTGTGCGGCACTTTGTTCCGACTGAACAACCGCACTCAACGAATCAAAAAGCTCAACCTCTGCCTGGCGCATTGCGTCGATTGCTTGGGTGGACATGGCAAACCATTGATCGCCAGTGAGTTCAATTGGCCGATCATTCGCGGGGTCGCCTTTGACAAGGGCCTCAACTTGCTTGACCGCTTGGCGCTCTGGCAGCGTTGCAATTTTTTTGGTAGGCAAGACCCGCGAGATGTAAGTATCCGCCTTTTCAAGCATCAGGTTTTGCGCCGTGCCCATTTCCAGAAAGCTGAAACGTCCGGACTGCGTGAACTCACCTGTCCCGAACCCCACAGCACCAATGGCGCGCTGACGACCTGCATATTCCTTGGCTGCAGCCAACATTGCATGGCCGGCACCTGCGCTTCCAACCTCAGCGAAATCAACATTGGTCAATGCAATTGCATTTTCCGCACGTGCATCTTCGATCATTTGAGTAAATGTAGAAACAACTTCTGGGACGGTCGCTGTCAAAGAAGAAACACCTTGGCGAAATGCAGACAAAGCATCAAGTCCGCTTGCCAATATTTCTAGCCGATCGGTATCGAATTCCTGTGCCGCACTCATCAAAGCGTCGAAAGCCAAATGGGCAGCGTCAACATTCGCGCGCTGTGCAATGAGTTCATTGGCAAACTGATCCCCGCCAGAGCTGACGTAACCGGCTGAAAGGCCGCGTTCGATCTGCAATTCATGAATAAGGTCGGAAACAATAATGGTATCATCAAGAACGGAAGCAGTGTGATCTGCAGCGACGATCACCCTAAGAGCTTTCTGACTGCCAATAGCTGTCGTAATGAGGATACCAATAAGTGGGATAAGCACAATAACGGCGATCTGAGTGCGTAGCTTCATCTGTCTGTCTCGATCCTTAACATAGGGATGCTGTGACGGCTCTATCGACTGAGTCTTAAATTTCTCCTGACGGCACTTCATTCAATTTGGCAAAAACTTCCGCAAACGCATTGGCATGATTTACGAAGCGTTAGGGGATTTGCGTTTAGGCACAATTCGTCAATCGACAATTGCCATCTTTTTCAAGACGTGAACGCAGGACAACACGTGTCAGATACCGTCAACATCGACTCCGAAGCTCCGACAGAATTGCTCAACACTCCAGAAGAAAACGTGCTGCACTACGTTTTGCCCCCGAATGTCATGCACGACGCTGTGGGTGAGTTAGCGGAGTTTATTCTGAAAAACGCAGGGAGACCCATGGTTCTGGACGGCTCCAGCGTCCACCAGGTCGGCTCTCAAGGCGCACAACTTCTGGCCATGGCAACGCGGTCATGGGCAGAGGAAGACATTCCGTTCGTCTTGCAAGACCCAAACGGATCGGTCGGTATTTGTCTTCAGGATTTGGGACTGAGTGATTTCATCGAACTGGGTGCCCAGGAGGACCAACCACAATGACGACACATGTGCTGGCTATCGACGATTCTCGGACAATCAGAACGCTGCTGGGCGTCACGCTGGGCGACAATGGTTTCAAAGTCACAACGGCCGAGGATGGCGTCGAAGGGTTGGAGTCGTTCAACTCTGCGCAACCCGACGTGGTTATCACTGATATCAACATGCCGCGATTGGATGGATTCGGCGTAATCGAAGGAATACGCGGCGGATCCGTCAATCGGAGTGTTCCAATCATCGTTCTCAGCACGGAAAGCAGTGATGATTTGAAGTTGAGGGCACGCAAGGCGGGGGCGACAGGCTGGATAGTCAAACCTTTTGAAGAAGCATCGCTTGTCGCGGTGCTCAAAAGAATAACCGGGGTCTGACACAATGTCCGAGCGAGACGCAATCCGGGATATGTTCTTTGAGGAGTGCGAAGACCTTCTGGACGAGTTGCATGAAGGGCTGCAAGTCATGGAAAGTGACGGTGCAGACGACGATTGCATTAACGCAATCTTTCGTGCGGTACACTCAATAAAAGGGGGTGCGGGCGCATTCGGGCTTGATGCACTTGTCGGGTTTTCGCATGTGTTTGAAACCGTCCTGGATCAGATTCGGGACGGTGCGATCATACCCGATCCGGATTTGGTGCAAACTTTGCAATCCGCTGGGGACATACTGTCGGACCTTGTCGACTCTGCGCGAGCTGGCACGGCAGGGGACACCAGCGCGGCAGATACTGTAGCAGAACAGCTCGAAAGCGTGCTTGGTGATCAACCGGCCGACGACGAAACCTTTGATTTCGAAACGATCAGCGCTGACTTTGACTTCGACATGGATTTGGAGGGGCCAACGATCATCGGCACGGATCACCTGCCAGATCTCGATACTGTATCCACCGATCAAGAATGGCTGATAAAATTCCAACCCTTCACAGAGCTTTATGCGACTGGGCACGAACCGCTCATCCTGTTCAGAGCGCTTGCGGAGTTGGGCGAAATCACCATTGAAGCGGACGTTTCGCGCGTTGCCGGACCAGAAAGCTTTGACTGGACGGAAAGTTATCTGTCCTGGGAAATCCTTTTGGTTTCAAATGCACCGCAGCAAAAGATAATGGACGTGTTCGAATTCGTGGACGGTCTGTGTGCACTGAGCGTTGTTCCACAAGATGCAGATGATGCCGCCGGAGCCACCCAAGTCTCCAGTGATGTTGCGCTGCCCGCCCCGGAGATAGTTGAACCCCCCGAACAGGACCCTGGAGAACCCGCAGGTCTTCCTGATACGCCGATTGCGGAAGCACTGCCTCCACGAAAGGAGCCACCGGCCACCCTGCGTGTAGAAGTTGACCGCATTGATTCCCTCGTCAACACCGTCGGTGAACTGATTATCAATCAGGCCATGTTGTCTCAGCGTGTACGAGAGTTGGGGCAACGTCCGCCACCTGAGTTGATGACCGATCTGGAAGACTACAAGCAACTGGCGCGGAATGTGCAGGAAGGGATTATGGATTTGCGCATGCAGCCCATCAGACAGCTCTTCCAGCGGATGAACAGGATCGCGCGAGAAACCGCAAACACCGCGGAAAAGCCAGTGACGCTGGAACTGGAAGGGGAGGACACAAAGGTCGACAAAAAGGTCATCGAAAAGCTTGCGGAGCCGCTCACCCATATGGTCCGCAATGCAATTGATCATGGCATTGAACCGCCCGACAAAAGGGCCGAAAGCGGGAAACCTGCAAAGGGAACCGTTCGGCTGAATGCAAGTCACAAATCGGGACATGTCTTGATCCAGATTGTCGATGACGGCGGAGGGTTGAATCGCGAAAAAATCCGTGAAACGGCGGAGGGAAAAGGGCTTGTCTCGAAGGACGATGACCTTACAGAGGCTGAGATCGATAATCTTCTATTCTGCCCTGGGTTTTCGACCGCATCCACAGTCACCAGTCTTTCGGGTCGCGGCGTTGGGATGGATGTGGTCAAAACCGCGATCACGGCTTTGGGCGGACGCGTCTCGATTGCTTCGGAACCGGGTGTCGGATCCACTTTCACAATAGTGCTCCCCCTAACAATGGCTGTTCTGGATGGGATGGTCGTCTGTGTCGGCGATGAAATGATGGTCGTTCCAATTGCAGCGGTCGAAGAAGCGATCCGACCGAAAAAAAGAGACGTTAGCAAAGTAGGTAGCGGCAGCATTGTGTTCGAGAACCGCGGCGACTACCTACCCGTTGTGGATTTGGGCGAATACCTTGGCCACCCACCGTCGAAACAGAAGCTGACAAAGCGCACTTTTTTGATTGTGCGATCAGAAGAGACGCGCGTCGCACTTGCCGTAGATCAGGTCATAGACAAGCGCCAGGTTGTCATAAAGAGCTTGTCGAAGAACTACCGCCCCGTGCCTGGCGTGTCCGCAGCTACCATTCTTGGGGACGGCAAGGTCGCGCTTATTGTCGATCCGGATCCAATCGCAATCGACACCCGCCCCAGAAAAACAGCCAAACGAACCAGTTCAACGCTCAAGGAGAAGCCTCATGCCGCTTGAGCCCGATGTCAAAACAGTTCCGGTGCAGTTGTTCTCGACATTGTCCGTTGCAGGCCAGAAGTACTGCATAGATATCATGCGGGTTCGGGAAAATCGTCGATGGTCACCAACCACCACTCTGCCGCACAGCCCACCTTTCATGATGGGGACAATGAACCTCCGTGGCGAAGTGATCCCAATTGTCGATCTGGCCTGCATGTTCGGGCTTCCGCCGATCGTACCAACTGACCGCCACGTCGTCGTCATTGTCGAGCACGGCAACAGGATCATAGGGCTGGCCGTCGAAGCAGTTAGAAGGATTTTGTCTGTAGAAGCGGATCAAATTCGGGAAGCACCCGGCGCGCGAAAGGAATGCACCATGTCTTGTGTGTGCGGCTTGGTCACGACGGATGATGGAATGATCCGAATCATTGATGTCGAAGACGTGGTGAAAGCGATGGACGAGGTTCTTTAACGATCATGGCGACCGTAGCCCGCTCTCTCGACATTCCATTTTCAGCGGAAGACTTCGATCGTGTTGCCGCACTGGCGCACGACCGTATCGGTCTTCACTTGGAAGCGCACAAACGCGATCTGGTTTATGGCAGGTTGGCGAAACGCTTGCGCAAGCTGGGTCTCAGCAGTTTCAAGGCGTATTTCGATCTACTTGCCGACGCGAACGGCGAGGTGGAAGAAGGCGAATTGCTTAGCCTTCTCACAACAAATGTAACGCATTTTTTTCGCGAGCAACATCACTTCGAACAAATGCGAGATGACATATTTCCGCGATTGATCAAACATGCCCAATCAGGCCAGCGCGTGAGGCTTTGGTCCGCAGGCTGCTCCCAAGGGCAAGAGGCCTATTCCCTCGCTCTGACGATCAAGGAATTGTGCCCGAACGCTGCTCAGCTCGACATCCGCATTCTAGCAACTGATGTGGATCCGAAAGTGCTCAAATTCGGTTTTCGTGGCCAGTATCCAGAAGCAGAATTGGACGGCATTCCGAAGCGTCTCCGGCAGATTGGGACGACCAAGCCGAAGGGCGGGTTTTTCGAAATTGAGCCAACCACTCGAAGCCTTGTGACCTTTGGCGAACTGAACTTAGTCAAGCCATGGCCCACGCGTGGATCTTTCGACGTGATTTTCTGTCGAAACGTAGCAATTTACTTTGACAAGCAAACCCAGGAAAAACTCTGGATGCGGTTTGCAAAGCAGCTGCGTGCGGGAGCGCAGCTTGTGGTTGGGCATTCGGAACGAGTGACTGGGCCCGCGACCGCGTTCCTGAGCAATGACGGCGTAACGTCCTACCGCAAGTCGGATGCCAAAACGCATGACGACATTGACAAAACTGGAAGGAACAAATGAGCATTCGAGAAAAGCTGCATGTGATGGTGGTCGATGACATGTCCACGAGTCGAGGTTTGTTGACGCAAGGTCTGGAAGCTCTGGGAGTCGTAAACCAGCGTGACGTGAATGACGGAGCGACCGCTTTCAATATGATCAGTCAACAACCTGTTCATCTTGTCATCTCCGACTACAACATGCCCGGCCTCAACGGGCTAGAACTGCTTGAAAAGCTTCGTCGGCAGGCACACACACAGAAGATCGCATTTATCTTGGTCACTGGAAAACCAACACCAGACATTGTCGCAAAAGGTAAAGCGTTAAGGGTGAATTCGATACTCAAAAAACCTTTCACCAATGTTGAGCTTCGCGACTCCATTGAAAAAGTGGTTGGCCGATTGTGATAAAAGCAGACGTGGAACCAGCAAAGCATACTGAAGCCTTGTTTGTTTTTTTAGGCGGCGTGCAGCTGAATTGGAAGTATTGAATGACGAACTATGAGTGCAGTGGAAGTTGTTCTGGAAACTGCGCGAGTCCGGCATTTTCGCAACAGTGCTAAGCAAGCATTGCAACGCTTCGGCCTTCTCACACAATCAGTTGAAGCGTTACAAGAATTCTTGCGGGGGTCTGAAAGGGCTCTTCCGCACGAGTACCAAGTTGACTTGGCTTTGGCGCTACGAAACCTGCCTCTCGCAGAAATTAAGTCTCGCTTGTCCGGACAAATGCGGGTTGGAAAACTCGACCGCGTTTGAGCGGATAAAGTCCCGTGGTTTGTGAATGCGCTCGCCTCATGACTAGCGGTCAAAAGCAAACTGGCCAAGCTAGCACCTTTATTTGTCAGGGAGTTTGGAGGGTCCATTTTTGACGGGTCTTGCATAGCGCGTTGGCAATGATGACGA
>CALCOY010000058.1 GCA_937897325.1 uncultured Shimia sp. | reverse complement strand
GGATCACGTCATGGACAAGGGCCGCCACCGCCCCCAGCGCAAACTGCCATTCAAAGCGCAACCAGATATAGATCAGCACCGCCCCGATGGCCAAAAGCACCGCAATCGCCGCCGTCTGGATCAACTCGCCCGACACTTTCGGCCCGACGGATTCGACCGATGGAAAGGTCATGTCCGGCACCACAGCCGTCAGGGCCGCCTGCACTTCACGGATGGTCTCGGGCGTCACCGCCTCCTGGCCTTCCTGCGCCTGAATGCGGATCATCGCGACGTTCTGATCAGCCTCGAATGTCGGGTCGAACACTTCCGTGATCGAAACATCGCCCAGTCCCAGCGGGGTCAGCGCGTCGCGGTAAAGCCCGATATCCACCGGCTCCGCGCTTTGGGTCCGCACGGTCGTCCCCCCCCGGAAATCGATTCCGTAATTCAGACCCTGCAGCCCGAAGGACACCAGCGCCAGAACCATCATGAACATCGAAATGCCCAGCCAGACCTTCCAGCGCTTGAAGAAATCGAAATTCGTGCCTTGCTTGACCAGTCTCAGCCGCATCATCAGACCTCAATCGTCCTGGGCTTGCGCCGTTCAAACCAGATCACGACCATCAGGCGTGTGACGAAAATCGCCGTGAAGACTGATGTCAGGATCCCCAGCCCCAACGTGATCGCAAAACCGCGCACCGGCCCCGACCCCATCGCAAACAGGATGACGGCCGTGATGAAGGTGGTGATGTTTGCGTCCAGAATGGCGCTCAGGGCCTTTTCATAGCCCAGTTCAATCGCCCGCGCCGGGCCTTTGGCCGATTTCAACTCTTCCCGTATCCGCTCGAAGATCAGCACATTGGCATCGACCGCCATCCCCACGGTCAGAACAATGCCCGCGATCCCCGGCAGGGTCAGCGTGGCGCCAATGAGGCTGAGCAGCCCGAAGATCAGGCTGATATTGATGATCAGGGCCACATTCGCAAAAAGGCCGAACAGCCCGTAGCTCAACCCCATGAAGACCAGCACGGCGGCAAAAGCGACCATCGTCGCAATCCGCCCCGCATCAATACTGTCCTGCCCAAGCTCCGGCCCGATGGTCCGTTCCTCAAGGAATTCCAACTCCGCCGGAAGCGCACCCGCCCGCAACAGAATGGCAAGGTTTGTCGATTCCTCGACCGAGAATTGCCCGGTGATAATGCCCGACCCGCCCGGAATATGGCTCTGGATCACCGGCGCGCTGACCACCTCGTCATCCAGCACGATGGCAAAGGGCTGGCCGATATTGTTCGCCGTGTAATCCCCAAACCGCCGCGCACCCGTCGTATTGAAACGGAAATTGACCGCAGGCCGCCCGTTCTGATCGAAGGATGGCTGCGCATCCACCAGATCCTCACCCGTCACCACAGGCGCGTTCTCGATCACATAAAACAGACCCGGCTCGTCCAGCGACGGGACCAGATTGTTGCCCACGCCGGGGGCTTCATTGGCATCCGACGTGCGCGAAACCACAGGGTTGAATGTCAGTTGCGCGGTTGTCCCGATGATCTCTTTCAGTTCGGCCGCCGAGCCAATGCCCGGCACCTGGATCAGGATCCGATCCGCCCCCTGGCGCTGGATGGTCGGCTCGCGCGTGCCCACCTCGTCGATCCGACGCCGCACGATTTCCAGCGATTGCTGCACCGTGCGCTCGTCGCTCGCCAGTTTTTCGGCCTCGGACAGCTCCACAATGATCACGTCGCCCTCCGCGCGCGCCACGATATCGGTCTCAAGCGCGCCCGTCAGGGTCTGCACCGGCTGGGCGATCCCCCGCACGACTTCCAAAGCGCGCGGCATGCCCGCCTGCTCACTGATGCGGATGCGCAATTCGGCCGGGTTGTCCGGATCCGAAGGTTGCAGACGGATCGTGCCAATCGTGCCGCGTTCGGGCCGCAGTGCATCGCGGATCTCGGGCCAGCTTGCCTCCATCCGGGATACGTAGACATCGGCCACCTTCACTCCGGCCAGCAGATGCGCCCCACCCCGCAGGTCAAGACCAAGGTTCACAAGCGATGACGGCATCCAGTCCGGCCATTGCGCGACCTTCGTGCGCATATCCGCAGTGTCCTCGCCCAGCGCAATCGCCTGCACGGCGTCATTGTGCTGTTCAACCCGCGTGTAAAACCCGTTGGGCAGCGCGAGGATGAGACCCAGCGCGCAAAGGCTCCAGATCAGCACCCGTTTCCATGTTGCGATCTGCAGCATGGGCTACTTGGCCGGTTCGGTCTTGGAGCGTACATCCGCAATCGTGCTCTGCACCACGCGCACCTTCACGCCCTCCGCGATCTCCACCTCGACCTCGTTGTCGTCCTTGACCTTCAGAACTTTCCCGATCAGGCCGCCCTGCGTGACCACCTGATCGCCCCGGCGCACCGCCGCCACCATCGCCTGATGCTCCTTCACCTTCTTTTGTTGTGGCCGGATCAGCAGGAAATACATGATCGCGAAAATGAGGATCAGCGGAACAAACTGGGCAAATGCTTCCATCGGGGATGCGGTCCTTGTCTTACGTCAGGCCCTTGTGATGCAGGCCTGAAAAGTTTGGCACGACATAGGCCCCTCCGGCACCCCGCGCAAGTCGCAATGCCGCGATTCCCGCCCCTTGGGTCTGGACATGGCCCCCTTTGCCCGCCACCGTGGCCCCACCACCACGCTGATCAGGGTCCATGCGCGCGCTTCTCCTCCTTCTCCTTCTCGCCAGTCCCGCCCTCTCTCAGGGCCGCTTCATGCCCACCCTCCCCGAGGCCGCCCAGCGCGACTGGCCCGCCATCGGCCGCATCAACCAGGCGGGCTTCAAAACCCTCAACATGTGCACCGGCACCCTCATCGCCCCCGCCATCGTCCTCACCGCCGCCCATTGCGCCCCCCATGACAGCAAGACCGCCGACGACCTCAAGACCCGCCGCTTCGTCGCAGGCTGGGTCCAGGGCGATTACGCAGCCGTCCGGGGTGTCACCGGCGGCGTCCGCCACCCCGCCTACCTGCCCGGCGAAGGCCACGATCCCCGCTTCGACATCGGCCTCGTCTTCCTCGACGCCCCGATCAAGGACGTCCCGCCCCTTCCCCTCGCACGTCCATCCGCCCAGAACTTCGCTGTCATCGGCTACCACCGCGAACGCCCCCAGCTTCCCTCGGGCGACATGGCCTGCCCCCTCATCCGCGCCAATGAAAAGCTCATGCAACTGGGCTGCCCCGTGATCTCCGGCAATTCCGGCAGCCCCGTCCTCGAACGCATCGCGGGCCGCTGGCACATCACCGCCGTCCTCAGCGCCCAGTTCCAGGACACCGCCCTTGCCGTCAAACTCATGGACTGGGTCGAGGAAGAAGTCGCCAAACGCACCTCCGGCGGATAGGCCGGGCAAATCTGCGCGTCACCAATGACCCGGAACAAGCGCCCCGCGCCGGTTCAGCGGCGGCCCGTGGGATGGCGCAACAACACCAACCAGACCTCCGCCGAGGCGTCAGCCGCGGATCGCGACCGACCCGCCCCGTTTTGCTCCAAGCAAACCTATCGTTTGACGCGCGGTCGCGATGCGCCCACCCTCGGGCCGGCCACGATCCTCAATCCGAATGGTCCAAATGTGAACAAGCAGATCGAACACCTCCTTTCCCATTGGCAAACCTCACAAAGACCGCCATGGTTGTGCGTGGGAAAACGGAAATGCCAATGGACCTCTCAACGCCAATCCCTCTCGGGGACGTGCTCGTCGCCGGAGCCATCGCCGCCCTCCTCGCCCTCTCCCTCTATGGGCTGAGCCAGCGCTGGCAACCGTCCGAAAACTCCAGTCTCAACAAACTCAAAACCGATCTCGGCTTTGAAAAACTGCCCTCCATCCTCTTCCTGATCGCAGCCCTCATCTACGCCGCAATCGCCCTCCTGCTGATCGGCGGACTTGTCGGACTGATCTGGAAGGTCATCTCGGTCGGATGGCCGCTGAGCGACAAGGAACAAACCGAAGCCCTCTTCCACATCCTCCGCCTCGCAGGCCTAACCACCGTCCTCGGCGCCGTCATCGCCCTGCCCATCACAATCACGCGGCTCAGGCTCACCGAAAAGCAAACCGCCACAACAGAAGAGTCCCTCTTCAACGAAAAGATCAACGCCGCCTCCAACGACCTGCACGCCCAGCGGCAGGCGACGCGATGGAATAAGAAAGAAGGCCACTACTCTGTCTGGGAAGACGACGTCACCAAACGCAACTCCGCCATCGACCGGCTCGAAGGGCTCGCCAAGGAATACGCGACCGAGGAAAGCGACCGCTACGGCGCCGCCGAACGCATCGCCCGCCTGCTGTCCGTCTACGTCCGCGAACTCAGCCGCGAATACAAACCTATTGAAACACCATCGGACGCAACCCCGGACGAACTCCGTGCTTGGGCTGAGAAGCTCAAGCCCGCCCGGCCGGATATGGAAAAGGCCGTCCAGACCCTGCGCCGCATCCGCCCGCTCGTTGCGCAGGATCAAGTCTACAGCGCCATCGACCTGACCGACGCCAACCTGCAAGGCTTCAGGCTAAACGGCGGGGATCTCAGCAATGCCAATTTTTCGGGCGCGCATATGCAAGGGGTGCGGTTGTCTGAAACGAACCTCGACAAAGCGGACCTCAGAGGGGCGAAGTTGCAGGGGGCGGTCCTCAACTTGGCGAAGTTGCAGGGGGCGGTCCTCAACTTGGCGAAGTTGCAGGGGGCAGACCTCACAGAGGCGAAGTTGCAGGGGGCGGACCTCAGAGGGGCGAAGTTTGACGCTTCAACAGCCTTCACAGTGGCTACTCTTCGAGGTGCCACTGTGAAGGCTGTTGATTTTATTGGTGTATCACAGATCGAGCCGCATCTCGACGACATCTTTGGCGATGCGTCTGTCACGCTCCCGAATGGCGCACGTCCAGGCGATCCCGGCTGGCCCGTCCATTGGTCACAATCCGATGAGCCGTTAGACTACCATGAATTCGACAAAGCATGGCGCGCCTGGCAAGCCACCCTCCCCGAAGGCTGGGACCAACCCGACGTCTAGCCCCTCCCTGCGACATATCGCTCAGAATTAACCGCTTCGCCCTGCCAATTCCGGCCCAACACCGCCTCATGTACATCTCGCGCCCCGAACCCTACAGCAGCGCCGCATCCACTCCGCGCGACCACCGGGCCCATGTACGCCTCACCCCGTGAAACCTACATCCCGCGGCCCGCGCACTCGGCAAACCCGCCCGAAAACCCGGCATTAACGCACCGTGCGCGGCACCTAGCCGCGCCGAGTTTCACCCCCTATAAGCACGCCACGAATCCACGAACGGGACCAGATCCATGCACGATATTCGCGCCATCAGAGACAATCCGGACGCCTTCGATGCGGCCCTGAAACGTCGTGGAGACGCCCCTCTATCTTCGGAAATCCTGAAACTGGACGCGGCCCGCCGCGCCAAGATCCTCGCCGCCGAGACAGCACAGGCCGAACAGAACAAGGCCTCCAAAGAGGTGGGCGCGGCCAAGGCCAACGGGGACGAGGCAGAGTTTCAGCGCCTGCGCACCATCGTGGCCGAAAAGAAAAATGAAATCAGTCAGATGCAGGACGAAGCAAAGGCTCTCGACGCGGAACTGACCGATATGCTCGCCCGCATCGCCAACGTGCCCGCCGAGGATGTGCCCGACGGCGCCGATGAGGACGACAATGTCGAGGTGAACCGCTGGGGCAATCCGCGTAATTTCGATTTCGATCCCAAGGAACATTACGAAATTCAAGGGGTTGTGCCCCACATGGATTTTGAAACAGCGGCCAAGACCTCGGGCAGTCGCTTCGTCATGCTCCGGGGCGCGATCGCCCGTATCCACCGCGCGCTGGCGCAGTTCATGCTCGACATCCACACGACCGAAAACGGCCTTACGGAAGTCAACGCTCCCGTCCTCGTCCGCGACGAAGCCATGTATGGCACTGATAAACTTCCGAAATTTGGCGAAGACAGTTATCGCACCGAGGACGGCATCTGGCTGATCCCCACATCCGAGGTCACGCTCACCTACTCCGTGGCGAATGAAACGCTGGACGAAGCGCAATTGCCGCTCCGTCTGACCGCGCACACGCTCTGTTTCCGGTCCGAGGCAGGCTCCGCCGGGCGCGACACAGCGGGGATGCTCCGCCAGCATCAATTTGAAAAAGTGGAAATGGTGAGCATCACGCATCCCGACGACTCCGAGGCCGAACAGAAGCGGATGCTGCGCTGCGCCGAGGATCTGCTCGAACGGCTCGAGATCCCCTACCGTACGGTGATCCTCTGCACCGGTGACATGGGCTTTGGCGCCCGCCGCACCTACGACATCGAAGCCTGGCTCCCCGGCCAAAACACCTACCGGGAGATCTCGTCCGTCTCAACCACAGCGGACTTTCAGGCCCGTCGCATGAATGCCCGATTCAAACCGGCAGAGGGCGGCAAACCTCAATTTGTTCATACACTTAACGGATCTGGCCTTGCCGTTGGTCGATGCCTGATCGCAATACTCGAGAACGGCCAACAGACCGATGGTTCCGTCAAACTGCCCGACGCTTTAGCACCCTATCTGAGTGGGAAAACGACACTGTCAGCCATCGGCGCGCTGATCTGATATGGCCGTTGTTGTTCTACTTCTCGCCCTTGCCTTCGGCGCATCGCCATTTTTGGTACCTGACTTTGGCGGCTTCGATCCGCAAGCCTTTCCGATTCCGCAAAACAATCCACCCGTCCAGCCAGCCGGATACGCTTTCGCGATCTGGGGCCCGATCTATTTGTGGCTGATCGCGGGGGCCTTTTTCGGCCTTTTCAAACGCCACGACGATCCCGACTGGTCGCCAATGCGCATCCCTTTGGCTGTCTCTTTTGGAACTGGTGCAATCTGGCTGCCCGTTGCTTTGCTCAGCCCGATCTTGGCAACGATACTGATATGGGTCATGCTGATCTTTGCCCTCTTCGCGCTATTCCAAGCGCCTGAAAAAGATCCCTTCTTCGCCCGCTTGCCCATTGGCCTCTACGCAGGTTGGCTAAGCGCCGCAAGCTGCGTGGCGGTGGGACTGATCCTTGGTGGATATGGTTTTTTATCTCTGAACATAACGGCTTGGTCGATGATCGGGATCGCCGCGATCGGAGCTACATTTATTCAGATCAAGATTGCTGCCGTCCCAACCTATGGGTTGGCCGTGATATGGGCTTTGATCGCTGTCGCCGTTCAGAATGAATTCGGTCTTGGCGGGCCAGCACTTATGGCACTCACTGGTGCAGGAACTGTTGCTTTCGTGATGCTCCGTAGATTGATCCAGAGGGCCGTTTAACCTCTCCGACCTTCCTTGTGCTTACGCAACTTGGACGGCGCCGCCTTTTTGCGGCCCTGGTAAGGATTCTGATCCCCCTGCCCGCGCATGAAGAGGCGGATCGGCGTACCCGGCATGTCGAAATCGAGCCGCAGGCCGTTGACAAGATAGCGGTTGTAGCTTTCAGGCATTTTGTCGGGATGACTGCACATGACCACGAAGCCGGGCGGGCGCGTTTTGGCTTGGGTCATGTATCGTAGCTTGATCCGTTTGCCTTGTGGCGCAGGGGGCGGATGCGCCTCCATCATGCCCGATAGCCAGCGGTTGAGTGCTGCAGTGGGCACGCGCCGGTTCCAGACCTCATAGGCGCGCAGGATTGCAATGTGCAACCGATCGACCCCCCGGCCTGTCTTGGCAGACACGGTCACCAGCGGCGCGCCTCGCAGCTGAGGCAAGAGCCGTTCGAAACTTTCGCGAAGGTCGCGCAGTTTAGCTTGCCTGTCGTCTTCGATATCCCATTTGTTCACTGCCACGACGACCGCACGCCCCTCTCGTTCAGCAAGGTCAGCGATGCGCAGATCCTGCTGTTCGAAGGGGATCGCCGCATCAAGCAGGACAACCACGACCTCGGCAAATTTCACAGCGCGCAAACCGTCCGAGACGCTGAGTTTTTCCAACTTTTCCTGCACCTTGCCCCGTTTGCGCATGCCTGCCGTGTCGAAGATGCGCATCGGCGTGCCATCCCATTCCGTGCTCAGAGAGATCGCGTCGCGGGTGATCCCGGCCTCCGGACCGGTCAGCAGGCGGTCTTCACCAATGATCCGATTGATCAGCGTTGATTTTCCCGCATTGGGACGGCCCACGACCGCGACCTGCAAGGGCTTCGATGGGGTCGGGATGCGCGCCGCATCATCATCCTCATTGATCTCCACATCTGTTTCGGGCGTGTCGGTTTCCGCTTGTTCTGCATGCAGATCCGCCAGTGGTTGCAGCACCTGATAGAGATCCATCAGGCCCTCACCATGTTCGGCGCTTAGCCGGATCGGTTCCCCCAATCCGAGAGAGTAAGCCTCGATTACACCGGCATCCGCAGCGGCCCCTTCGGCCTTGTTGGCGGCTAGTACCACGTGATCCGCACGTTTTCTCAGGATGTCGACAAAGACTTCATCGGTTGGGGTCACGCCCGTGCGCGCGTCGATCATGAACAGGCAGATGTCGGCCATATCCACTGCGCGTTCGGTCAGACGTCGCATGCGCCCTTGCAAGCTGTCATCTGTGGCCTCTTCCAGCCCTGCTGTGTCGATGACGGTAAACCGCAGGTCAGCGAGGCGCGCCGCCCCTTCACGCAGATCGCGGGTGACACCGGGTTGGTCATCGACCAAAGCGAGCCTTTTGCCAACCAGTCGGTTGAACAGGGTCGATTTGCCCACATTCGGGCGACCAACAATTGCAAGGGTGAAGGACATGCCTCCGGGCTCCGCTTGAGATCAAAGCGCGGGCTTAACCCATCCGGACCTTAACGGAAAGCGTAAAGCTGTCCGTTTCGACCCACAACATAAAGGACACCGCCCGCAACGACCGGGCCCGTGGTTGCCCCCGAGGGAATCTCGACCGAACTGAGCAATGCCCCGTTGGTGGGATCAAAGCTGCGCAATTGTCCATCGCCAGAGGCGACGATCAGACGTCCTCCTGCCAAGATCGGGCCGTGATGCGCAAAGACTTCGGATCGGCGACGCGGTCGGTCCTTGGTGAAATTCGGAAGCGGTACACCCCATATCCGGCTGCCATCATTTGCATCAAGGCGCAAAAGCTCATTCCTGTCACTGACCAAGAAGACACTGCCGCCCACGGGCAGAACATGATCAATCGCCCCTTCACCCGTGGTCCAGATCCGCTGACCCGACCGACCGTCGACAGCAATCGTACGGCCCGCCTGGTTGCCCGCGTATATTATGCCACCTGCAGCCACGGGTGTGCCGGTCACATCGTCAATCTTTGACAAGGCGCGTCCTTGACGCTCTCCTAAGACCGATGCGTCCCAACGGCGCAGTCCGCCCTGGCGAAAAACAGCCTGCAATTCACCCGATCCAAAGGCAAAAACAGTCAGGTCATCCATCACGATAGGCGCGGGCGCGCCAAGAACATTGGCGACTGACTCGGCCCCCGTGATTTGCCAGGCGATCCGGCCATTGTTCTTGTTCACGGCCCAGCCCGTGTCATCACCCGCCATCAGGTAGATCAGGTCACCAAAAACGGTTGGCTGGCCCGAACCTGTCGCGTCAAGATCCTGGCTCCACTTCTCGGCACCTGTCGCGCCATCAAGGGCTACGAGGCGCCCTGCACCGATGGAGGCATAAATCGTGCCGTTATCAAGTGCGAGGCCGCCCCCCGTGCTCTCTCCATCCCGCTCAGTGTCGGGCGTCAGGTCGACAGCCCAGACCTGCGCACCAGCAAGCGATGTCGCCGTCACGGTCGAGCCTGCGTCAAGCGTATAGATCTGGCCATTGCCGACAATGGGATTTGCCGTGATCCTTTGCCTACGGCTGTCACCGGCACCGATCTTGGCGGCCCAGGCGAGGCTAAGGCTGGATCCGAGGGCGGCATGATCCGTTCTGTAAGCAGGAGAACCGATGCCCTGCGTCCAGCTTGGATTGTTTCGCGCAGCCGGCAAAGAAATTACTGCTGCTCGGTTTTCCCCGACCGTTGTGTTGGTCGCCAGAGCAAGACCCGTTTCGGTCTGGAAGACCGCGCTGACTGGCTCTCTTTTACCCGGAAGGACCTCCTGACGTTCGGCACAGGCCATCAGCGTCATAGCCAAAACGAGCCCGGCAAAAGGAAGCCGCGTGTTTAAGTGTCGCGGGGACAGGGGACGGAACATCCGTTTCATACTTGATCTTGCTCGTCTTTTTGCGGGCCAGCGCCCCTAATTCGATCGTGGGACAAGACCCGACAGGTCAGGCTCGCCTCCGAGCGCCACAATCACCTGTAGAGCGCGCTGTTGCAAGTCCGCTGTCGCCTCGGCATCGGCGATAAGCGACTGAAGTCGCTCAATAGCCGCACGTTTCTGACCTTCTTCGATGTCGATCAGGGCCAGTTGCTCTTCGGCCAGCGTGCGCATTGGATTACCAGGCGCTGCAAGATCCTCAAAGCCAGCGCGCCGTTCTTCAACCGTGCGTAGACCGGACGACAGCGTCAGCGCCTTGAAGCTGGCCAATTGCCTGTAGATCTGCGGCAGTTCGCTGCTTGCCACGATGCTTTCGAGTGCCTGCGCCGCAGCTTCTGGATTGCTACCCGCCTGCTCACCTGCAGTCAGAAAGGCCAGTACGGCTTCACCTTCCGGCGTTTCTGCAGTGACTGCCGACAGAGCATCGGCCCGCGCCGCCGGATCATCCGTTTCGAGTGCAGCCAGCATCGCGTCGCCCAAAGCCTCTGCCTGCGCGCGGTCCTGCGCCTGACGGTATTCATTGAACGCGGCACCACCAACGATCAGCAAGATCAGCAGGACTGCAATCCAGCCGTACTTGCGCACCAGCGCATAGACGCGGTCACGCCTGACCTCTTCGTTCACCTCATCAATGAAGCTGTCTGTATTGCTCATGTGGGCTCCTGCCACGATGTGTCAGTCTGGAGGTCTATTATCGCGCCAATCCGGCCAAGAAAAGGGGCAGTTGCCCAGGCTTTCGGAGGCGAAGTGAAGCCTGTTTTCAAAAAATGTCGATTCTGAACTGGTTAGTTTAGTCACTTTGACACTATATACGAGAAAACGCGATATTGATCGCGATCAGGACGCAAAAGGACAGCAGATGCGACTGTTTCCCATTCTATTGGCTGCGCTCGTGGCAATCGGGTTCTATTTTTTGGTGATTGATCGGAGCTGGACGCAGGCAGCTTCCCCCGATCCGAGCGAAACGGAAGAGATCGAAGCGACCGAGGAAGACCCCGACAGCCTCATCCGTGTGGTCGTGCAGAAATCCCAGGCGCAGAACATCAACAGCGCGGTCATCCTGCGCGGTCAAACCCAGGCCGCACGTACGGTCGAGATCCGCGCTGAAACATCCGCCACAGTCCTATCGGAGCCCTTGCGCAAAGGTGCCTTCGTCGAAGCAGGCGACATCATGTGCCAGCTTGAACCGGGCACGCGCCCAGCCGTTCTTGCCGAAGCACGGGCGAAGCTGATCGAAGCGCGTGCCATGCGAATCGAGGCCGACAGCCGCATTCCAGAGGCCCGCGCGCGCCTTGCCGAAGCGCAGGCCGGTCTGGCCGAAGCGCGCGTGAACGAAAACGCGGCCGAACGGCTTAGTGAAGATGGGTTTGCATCTGAAACGCGGTTGAAAAACGCTCAGGCCGCCGTGGCATCGGCCGAAGCAGCGGTCGAGACGGCAAATGCCGGTCTGATCGCGTCGCAATCGGGTATTCAGGCTGGCGAGGCTGGTATTGAAACCGCCGCAGCCGCCGTTGCAGCTGCCCAGAAAGAGATTGAGCGTCTGGAAATCCGCGCGCCCTTTTCTGGCCTTCTTGAGACGGATACAGCCGAACTGGGAAGCCTTTTGCAACAGGGCTCCCTTTGCGCCACGGTGCTGCAGCTTGACCCGATCAAGCTCGTTGCCTTCGTGCCCGAAACCGAAGTCAACCGGGTTGAGGTGGATGCCCCGGTCGGGGCGCGCCTGGCCGCGGGAGGCGATCAACTTCAGGGCAATGTTACTTTTCTTAGCCGCTCGGCAGATGAGACGACCCGGACCTTCCGCGTTGAGATTTCCATCCCCAATCCAAACCTCAGAATCAGGGATGGCCAAACCGCTGAAATCGTCATCGGTTCGGAAGGGGCACCGGCGCATCTGCTGCCTGCTTCGGCTCTGACGCTGAATGATGATGGTACACTTGGCATTCGCGCCGTTGACGAGAACAGTCAGGTCGTCTTCCAGCCCGTGACGCTTTTACGTGACACAACGGAAGGCGTATGGCTTTCAGGCCTGCCAGACGATGTGAACGTCGTCGTCGTCGGCCAGGAATACGTGACAGAGGGTATCAAGGTCGCAGCAACCTTCAGGGAGCAAACCCAATGACCGGGATCGTCGACTGGGCGGCTTCACGCGCCCGTATGATTATGGCCTTCATCGTGCTGTCCCTGACGGTCGGGGCCTTTGCCTACATAAGTCTTCCCAAGGAAGGTGAGCCGGATATCGAGATCCCCGCGATCGTAATCTCGCTTCCTTTCCCGGGCATCTCCGCAGCGGATTCTGAAAAGCTGTTGATCAAGCCGATGGAAACCGAGCTTGCCGACATTGACGGACTTGACAAGATGACCGCGACGGCGGCCGAAGGCTACGCCAACATCGTCATGGAGTTCGAGTTTGGTTGGGACAAAACGCAGGTCATGGCCGATGTACGCGACGCCATGGACAAGGCCGAAGCGGAATTTCCTGCAGGGTATGAAGCCTATACGCTCGAAGAGTTCAACTTCTCCGAATTCCCAATCATCATCGTGAGCCTAAGCGGCCCAGTGCCCGAACGGACGGTCACACAGATCGCCAAGGAATTGCAGGACGATCTGGAAGCGCTGGATGCCGTGCTTGAGGCGGCACTCGCTGGGAACCGCGACGAGATGCTGGAGGTCGTGATCGACCCGTTGCGGCTTGAGGCCTACAATGTAACGGCGACCGAGTTGATAAATGTGGTTCAGAACAACAACCAGCTGATTGCTGCAGGTGAAGTTCAAACCAATCAAGGCACCTTTGCCGTAAAGATCCCTTCGTCTTTCGATGAGCCGCGCGATGTCTATGCACTGCCGGTCAAGACCAATGGCGACAGGGTCGTGACACTGGGGGATCTCGCAGAAATCCGACTGACCTTTGAAGATCGCGAAGGCACCGCGCGGTTCGACGGCGAAGACACCGTTGCCCTGCAGGTGGTTAAGCGGAAGGGCTTCAACCTGATCGACACGGCGAGCCTGGTAAAAGAAGTCGTCGAGCGCGAGAGTGGCGAATGGCCCGACGGGCTGAAGGCTGCGGTGGATGTCAGCACCTCAAACGATACCAGCCGCGAGGTCCGCTCGATGGTGGATCAGCTTCAAGGGTCGGTCTTCACGGCGATTTCGCTGGTCATGATCGTGGTGCTTGCCGCCCTGGGTCTGCGTGCAGCACTGCTGGTTGGCTTTGCGATCCCAACATCTTTCCTGCTGTGCTTCGTTCTTCTTGCACTGATGGGTATTTCGATCTCGAACATCGTGATGTTCGGACTGATCCTCGCCGTGGGTATGTTGGTTGACGGGGCCATCGTCGTCGTCGAATATGCCGACAAGCGACAAGCCGAGGGTGTGGGGCCGATGCAGGCTTACACCGACGCGGCCAAACGCATGTTCTGGCCCGTCATATCCTCCACGGCGACGACGCTCTGTGCCTTCCTTCCAATGCTCTTCTGGCCCGGTGTCCCGGGCGAGTTCATGGGCATGCTGCCCGTCACGCTAATCTTTGTCCTGTCAGCCTCCCTGATCGTGGCGCTGATCTATTTGCCTGTCATGGGTGGTGTGTTCGGCCGGTCGGAGCGCTGGCTGACCCAGCAGATGAACGACATCGCTGGCCTGGGCATCGCGGTTCATCTGGGCCTTTTTCTTGGGGCCGCTGCGGCTGCCATCCTTGGGGCTATCATGATCCCGCCGCTCGTGATGCTGGTGCAGGCCGCCTTTGCAGACATGGATACACAGAATACATTGGGATCGGTTGTACCGACATTCGGTACAGTGTTCATGATCGCACTTGGTGTGGTTGCCGCGGCCGCGCTGGCCCTTGCCGGGGCGGTTTTTACGCTACTGACGGTTTTTGCGTTGTTCACGAGGCTGGGTCGCCTCGGACGATGGATTGTCACAAACGTGTTTGGACGGCGATCCAGCCGGGTCAAGGCAGGATATCGTCGCTCTGCCTTTGGCAAGTTCACAGAATTCATCGCCGGCAACCCGATCATGCCGCTGGTCACGGCTGGCGTGGTTTTCATGTTTGTCGGTACAACGCTGATCTTCTTCGGTAACAACAACCGCGGCGTGGAGTTCTTCGTCGAGACCGAGCCAGAGCGCGCCATCGTCTATGTGCGCGCGCGCGGCAACCTCTCGCTGGGCGAAAAGGACGACCTCGTCAAACAGGCCGAGGACATGGTGCGCGCGCATCCGGGCATCTACAGCGTCTTTTCCTTTGCGGGCAGCGGCGGGCTGAACGCAAATACCGGCGGTGCGCAATCGCCTAAGGACACGATCGGGCAAATCCAACTTGAAACCATTCCGTGGGAAACCCGCCCGAACCGAAGCGAGCCGTGGTTCACCATTCCTGGCACAAGCTGGACGATCAACCGTCAGGTCAAAGACCCTGACTTTGATGGCGACGTTGTCATGGCCGATCTGACCGAAGCGCTCAGCGCGATCCCCGGCATCAAGATCGAGGTTCTGGACGTTGCTCAGGGGCCCGCGACCGGCAAGCCTGTACATCTGCGCCTCAAAGGCAACAACTGGGACGATCTGATGGAATCTGCGGGCATTGCACGGCAGGCATTCGACGGGACATCGGGGCTGACACTTGTGGAAGATACACGGCCCCTGCCAGGCATTGATTGGCAAATCGATGTCGACGTGGAGAAAGCGGGCCGGTACGGCGCAGACGTCGCCATTGTCGGGGCGATGGTGCAGTTGGTCACACGCGGCATTCTGCTGGATACGATGCGGGTCGACAGTTCAGACGACGAGATCGATATCCGGGTGCGTCTCCCTGAAAACGACAGGGTGCTCTCAACGCTTGATACCCTGAAGGTCCGGACGAGTGACGGCCTTGTGCCGCTTTCGAATTTCATCACACGGACCCCGGTGCCCTCATTGGCCCAGATCAACCGGATCGGCCAGACACGCTACTTTGATGTCAAAGCTGATGTGGCGCCCGGCCTGATGAAACTCGTCGAGGGAAGCGGGCCAGCCGCCGAAACGGTCGCCGTACTGCGTCCTCGCCCAAACGGCAATATCCTCAGCGAAGATGGCGGCCGTTTTGCCGTTCTGTCCTTGGAAGAAGACGGGCGCGACCGCAATCTGGCGCAGGAAGTTGACCGTGGAACATTGCGCATGATCCCCGTCAATGCCAATGAACGGATCGCTGAAATCAGCAAATGGCTGGAAACCGATCCCTTCCCGGCAGGGATCGACCATGAATGGACAGGTGATCAAGAGGATCAGGCCGAAAGCCAAGCATTCCTCAGTTCAGCCTTTGCCGCAGCACTCTTTCTGATGTTCATCATCTTGCTGGCGCAGTTCAACAGCTTCTACAACGCCGTTCTGGTGCTGATCGCTGTTGTACTGTCTACGACAGGCGTTTTGATCGGAATGTTGGTGATGGATCAGACATTCTCGATCATTATGACAGGGACCGGAATCGTGGCCCTTGCGGGTATCGTGGTGAACAACAATATCGTGCTGATCGACACCTATCAGGAGTACGAACGCTACATGCCGCGGATCGAGGCAATCATCCGCACCGCACAAGCGCGCATCCGACCCGTTCTTCTGACGACAATCACGACGATGGCGGGCCTTGCGCCAATGATGTTTGGGCTAAGCCTCAACTTCATTGATGGGGGCTACACCGTCGACAGCCCGACAGCCCTCTGGTGGAAACAACTTGCCACGGCAGTTGTCTTTGGTCTGGGAATCGCGACAGTTCTGACGCTGGTCGTCACACCGTCCATGCTAGCGATCCGGGTTTGGGCATCGACCTATGCGATGTGGTTCTCGCAACTTCTGGCGAAGTTGTCGCTTGGCCGGGCCAGCAAGGCCGCGCGTGACTGGGCGCTGATCAGAGACGCGCGCCGTGTCGGCGCGACAGAGATCGTTTGGGACGAAGATGAATTGCGTAATCCTGACCTGGCGCGCGACCCTTTGGATCCACATTTGCGCGCTGCCGAGTAAGCTCGTTACCGCCCAATCGCGGCAAAGTGTTGCCACAGAATCCCGAAAGTGGCAGACGCCACTGCCCGATCGGGTAGTGTCTTGGCATGATTAAAATCAAAGGATCCTGTCCATGTCACGTTTTTATCCCGCCATTCTTGGTGTCTGTCTTTCCATAAGTCTCGGCCTGCCCGCATTGGCCGACACGCTTGTCTCAAAAACCAGCCCCCACGACGTTGCCACAACGGTCGACCGGCTGGCTGCGGCGGTCGAAGGTGCGGGCGCGAATGTCATCGCCCGCGTAGATCACGCAGGAGCTGCGGAGAAAGCTGGCCTAGAGTTGCCCCCGACACAAGCTTTGATCTTTGGCAATCCCGCCCTCGGATCACTTGTGATGCAAGACAATCCTGCCGCAGGACTTGACCTGCCAATGCGGGTCGTCGTGTTCGAGGATGAAGGCGGCGCGGTTCAGGTCGTTTACCGTGATCCATCGGAGCTTCGGGCCAGCCATGATCTGCCAAGCGATGCGGAATACCTCAAGAAAATGACCGGGGCGCTTGGCAAGCTGACAGATGCAGCCATAGCTGCAGAATAGGGGATCTGGGGCGGGCCCATAGGCCCGCCTTAGCTACGCACGCTTTCAAAGAATGGCGCCCATAGACAAATCGATATGTCGCGTTTGGCAAGCAAGAGATTTAGGCTTCTGATTGCTGGCGATGCCACAGTTGCGCGTATCGCCCGTTATTGACGAGTAGCGCCTCATGTGTGCCTGTTTCCACAATCTCGCCGCGCTCCAGCACGATGATCTGGTCGGCCTCAGCGATGGTGCTGAGCCTGTGGGCGATTGTCAGCACAGTGCGTCCTCTTCCAGCGGCACTAAGAGCTTCCTTAATGTCCTGTTCAGTCTCTGAATCAAGCGCACTTGTCGCCTCGTCAAGCAACAATATCGACGGGTTCTTCAGGAATGTCCGTGCGATCCCCACGCGTTGCTTTTCGCCCCCAGACAGTTTGAGACCACGTTCACCAACCTGAGTGTCATAGCCACCAGGCAGATTTGCGATTAGGTCGTGGATCTGTGCCGCTTGCGCCGCAGCGATGATCTCATCCTCATCAGCGTCTGGGCGGCCATAGGCTATGTTGTAACGGATCGTGTCATTGAAAAGCACCGTGTCCTGCGGCACCACCCCGATTGCCGCATGCAGGCTGTCTTGTGTTACATGCCGCACGTCCTGACCGTCGATGCGCAGGGCCCCACCGCCGACATCATAAAACCGAAAGAGCAATCGCCCAATCGTCGACTTCCCGGAGCCGGTCGAGCCAACAATGGCAACAGTTTGGCCGGGTTCGGCGTTGATGGTGATGCCCTTCAGGATCTGGCGCGCGGGATCATAGCCGAATTGCACATTGTCGAACTCGATCCGGCCGCCCGACACCTCAAGCGGTTTGGCGTCGGCTGCGTCTTCCACGTCTGCGGGCTGTTCCAGCAATTCAAACATTTCGCCCATATCGATCAAGGCCTGTCGGATTTCGCGGTAGACCGTTCCCAGAAAATTCAGGGGCATCGTGATCTGGATCATGTAGGCATTCACCATCACAAAGTCGCCTACCGTCAGGTCCCCGTTCTGAACGCCTATGGCGGCCAATACCATGACGACAACCAAACCGCTTGTGATCAGAAATGCTTGCCCGAAATTGAGAAATGCCAGAGAGTAATTTGTCTTGAGCGCTGCAGCCTCGTACCCCTCCATCGCACGGTCATAGCGCACAGCCTCCCATTGCTCGGCTCCGAAGTACTTCACCGTCTCGTAGTTGAGCAGACTGTCAATAGCCTTCTGGTTTGCGTCGGTATCCTGATCGTTCATCTGACGACGCAGCTTCACCCGCCATTCAGTGACTCGAAAGGTGAACCAGATGTAAAGCCCGATTGTGACAGCGACGACGGCCATATAGCTGACATCGAACAGCACGACGAAAATCACCGCGATCATCAGCAATTCCAGCACCAGCGGCCCGATCGAGAAGAGCAGGAAGCGCAGCAGGAAATCGACGCCCTTCACACCGCGCTCGATAATCCGCGACAGCCCTCCGGTCCGGCGGGTGATGTGGTAGCGCATGGACAATTGATGGATATGTTTGAATGTCTCCAGCGCCAGCATGCGCAGGGCGCGCTGGCCGACACGCGCGAATACTGCGTCCCGCAATTGCTGGAAACCGATCGTCATCAGGCGCGCGATGCCGTATGCAACCGTCAAACCGATTGCACCAAGAGCCAGCGGCGCGACGCCCTCTCCGGCCAGCGCATCGACCGCCCATTTGTATACGATCGGTGTTGATACTGCGATCAGCTTGGAGATGATCAACGCCAGCAATGCAAGACAAACCCGCTGTTTCACCCAAGGCTGGTCAGCGGGCCAGAGATAGGGCGCGACCCGGCGGATCGTGCGCCAGCCAGAGCGTCGTGCCTGTGCTTCGAAATCCAGCGTCTCGCCCGACGCAGCTGCCCCGTTCGCCGTTCTGTCGGCTGCCATCAGATTATCCTATCCGTCCTGCTTCTGATTTAGAGCCCACAGGCCGGACTTGCCAGCGAAGGATCACTCGGGCAGTGCGAACACTTGGCCAGGATAGATTAGATCGGGGTTGCGGATCGTGTCGCGATTGGCCTCAAAGACCTGCACGTAAAGCGCCCCATCCCCATAACGGTCCCGGGCAATTGCCCAGAGCGTCGCTCCGGTTTGCACGGTAATGCTGCGCGCATCGGGATCGGCGGCAGTCGCCGCAGCAAGCACATCAGGTGCCTCACGCTTGAACGGTGTCTCAACACGGCTTGTCACGTCACCTTTGGCATTCAACTCATCGACGCGCAGTGTGTAAACGCCCGCATCGACCTCGGGCAGATCGCCCGTCCAGCGGCCACGCTCATCGACATCAATCACCGCGATTGGGTTATTGTCGAGGTAGATCCGCACTTCTGCCGCATCCTCCTGCGCCCGACCGGCCAGTTGCACCGCGCCCCCGTCTCCATAGCTTATCGTGTCAATGGCCACGTTGTCCTGAAACTCGGGCGCCGGGTTCAGAAGCTCGATCCCCTGTTGGGTACTTTTTAGAAGTGCAACACTGCTCTGCTGCGGTGGGCTTGGTGGCTGTTCCGCATCGGCAATCCTATCGGCAGGCGCGACGGCGGGTTTGTTATCTGATGCCTCTTCCGTTGGTTGGCCGACCGAAGCTGTATCCGTGGCGGGAGGCGTGGCTGGTTTGTCGACCTCAGCAACAGCGACGGCCTGTTCAACGGGCGCAAGGATCACCTCGTCTTGCGAAGTGGTCTCGCCCGCTTCGGTTGTCTGCAAAAGGCTGAGAACGCGCGGTGCGGTGCTGGGCGCAATCTCTGTCAGGGCAGCGAAAGCGCCAGAGCGGTCCACATCGACGCTGGTCATTTCTTCACCATCGAGCAGTACCGCAATTCTGCTGCCCGCCAACGCACGACCCGCGATGATGGTAAGACCGTCGGGCTCAAGCCGCACCTCGTCGATGGTCGGTGCGTCGGGGGTGGTCGTTGCCTTTGAGGTGGTGGCTTCTTCTTCGTCCGTCGACGGTGCCACTGCCACCTGCTGTTCTTGCGCAGGCTCCGTCGCCACCAACGGTGCTGGCTCTGATGACATATCCGGTCGCCCGAGATAGATCGCAGCACCGATGGACAAGGCGCACAAAGCCCCCGCGACCACCAAAAGTGCGGTATTTGATCGATCTGTCATTCGTATCTGGCTTCCCTGAACCGGTCATTTCGCCGGTCAATTGAGCTTGCATAACAGCCGGGCTATCAAGGGTCAAAGCCCCGCAGCGGCGGAAAAGATCAATTTAAGGTGCAAAAGGTCTTGGAATGAACGGATTTTCAGTCTGCGTCTATTGCGGGTCCCGAGCAGGGAGCAGCCCAGCTTTCGAGGCCGACGCCAAGAGGTTAGGCGAGGAATTGGCCAAGAGAGGTTGGCGTTTGGTCTATGGGGCTGGCGATATCGGCCTGATGGGTAGCGTTGCCCGTGCGGCCCAAGCAGCAGGGGGTGAGACATTTGGCGTGATCCCTGCCCACCTTGTCTCACGCGAGATCGGCAGGACAAATCTGACCACATATGTGGTGACCGAAACCATGCACGAGCGCAAAAAAGTCATGTTCATGAATGCCGATGCGGTGGTGGTTCTGCCAGGTGGAGCCGGATCGCTGGATGAGCTTTTCGAGGTGCTGACCTGGCGCCAACTTGGCCTGCACTCAAAACCCATTCTCATCATGAATACAAAAGGTTACTGGTCACCTCTAAAGCATCTTGTTGATCACGTGATCAACAAGGGCTTTGCCGATGCATCGCTTGGCAAGATGCTGACCTGGGTGGATGGGCCGGATGAGGCGATAGAAATTCTGCGCAGCGCCTCATAACTGCCTTTCTGGGCCCAGCGTTCCGCTTCCGCGGCGACCCGGACCGGGTACATGAAGCGTTTCACCATCAGATCATTGGCTGCACCGTAGGCGTCAGGCAAGTCCATGCCCAGTTCTTGATTCAGCAACATTTTCCCCGCCTGAACCGCTTAGGCGCGCCCCGAAGCCAGCGTTCTCGCGAAACCCAAGACCTCGTCGTCAAGTCCGTCAGGCTGGATCGCGCGGTTGATCAAGCCGGCAAGCAGGATCCAATCCGCATCGAAGAGTCCAACGGATAGTGCCATTTTCATCACATGTCCGCGCCCGATACTGTGCGAAGCCGAAACGGCCAGTTTCGCGCAAAACCGGCCATTCTGCACGCCAGGCGGACAGAAACTGGTACCTGGCGTGTCATAAGCCAGATCGCAGGCCGCCAAGAGTTGCAGATCCCGCCGCCTTCGCATTGCTTGGCTTGGGTGACAATGCAAGCGCCTGCATTACCTCAGCATGGGCCATGAACCGATCTTCGACAAACGCACGCTCCTGATCCGCATCCTACCGGTGGCGCGCCATTTGCTTGAGATCGTGACCCGCGCAAAAGATCCGCCCAGGACCATGCAAGACCGTGACTTTAGCAGCCTCGTTGTCCGCAACCGCGCAGGCGATGCGCAGCCCATCTATCATCGCGCGTCACAACGGGTGGGCATGCCGTGTTCCCAATGTCAGCTTCAGCATTCCGTTATAAAGCGTTTCGCCAACCAGATCCACGGCCGAAACCCTGTTCATTTGCGTGGTCCTTCTGAAGACCAAAATGAAAAGCGTCAGGCTGATCTTGCAAACAAAAAACCCCGCGCCCTGCGGCCCGGGGTTCTGTTCTATCGGGTGAGGCCCCCTCACATCCGGGAGGCCACATTCTCCCAGTTTACCAGATTGTCGAGGAAATTGGTAAGATAGGCCGGACGCTTGTTGCGGAAATCGATGTAGTAGGAATGCTCCCACACGTCACAGCCCAGCAGAGTTGTCTGACCGAAACAAACCGGATTCACCCCATTTTCCGTTTTGGTTACTTTCAGCGATCCGTCGGTGTCCTTCACAAGCCAAGCCCAACCCGAACCGAACTGACCTGCGCCCGCCGCCGAAAACTGCGATTTGAACTCATCAACCGAACCAAAAGCGTCGTTCAAAGCACTTTCCAGTTCACCCGGCATCTTACTGTCGCCTGGCCCCATCATCTCCCAAAACTGGTTGTGGTTCCAAAGCTGGCTGATGTTGTTGAAGATCCCGCTCTGTGCCACAGCAGCGGCATCATAGGTCCCCTCTATGATCTCTTCCATCGATTTGTCGGCCCATTCAGTGCCTTCGATCAGCTTATTGCCGTTATCGACATAGGCTTTGTGGTGCAGATCGTGGTGGTATTCCAGCGTCTCTTTCGACATGCCCTTGTCGGCCAGAGCGTCGTGAGCATAGGGAAGATCGGGAAGTTCAAAAGCCATGTCAGGCCCCCTTCAAAAGTCATTGCAGGTCGTGACTGACAGATTGGCCAGTCTCCTGCAAGATCAAGGGTTGAGGGGCAAAATGGTTCCGAGGCCAACCTAAATGCTAGTTGCGACGCAGCCGCCGGATCGCGTCACGGCTGGTTGGTTTGCATTGAGCTTGGGCGCTGATCACGTTGTCAGCCCCACTGATCTGACCATTGATGATCAACCGACCGCTTCGAGAGTTGAAATTCGCACGCATGTTAAGATTGACAGAAGCGCGGCTGCTTGTGGGCACTGCCTTCACAAACCACTGCAACTTCCAGACTGTTTCGTTGCGCTTGCGAATAGACGCCTCGACGGGCGTGCCATGCACCGCCAGAATGATCCGGTCTGCGACAACGCCCCTGTTTTCCTGTGGGTTGATCCCCACAAACATGCGATCCCCGACAAAACCGCTGACATCTTTTGATTGCATATTGCAATCATAGGCCTGCTGCTGGGCCTGCGCGCTACAGGCCATCGTGGCTGCTGCTGCGACTGCTGCCAGAACAAAGCGTCTCATTATCATCGATCCCCTCTTTACTCAGAAACTATCACCAACGACCAAAGTTCTCGTTACTTCACGCGCTTGCAGGTGCCCGATCCGCCAATGTGGTTATCGTAGCCCGCGATGAACCCGGTAAGGCTCAACCGTCCGGAGGCCGTGTTGAGCATCGCCCGGTAGCGCAGCGATGCCGTGCCATTCGCTGTGGGAACCCTTTTGAGACCCCAACGGAAGATCCAGATCGCGTCATTGCGCTTGCTGATATCAGCCGTAACAGGCTTATCCGAAACTGTGCGCGTAATGCCGTCCATGACGGCCCCAGCACCAGTAATCCGATCAAGCAGGAAAATCGACTTCGACCCAACAAATCCGCCACCGCCTCGGGCAGCAAGATCACAATCGTAACGCTCTATCGCTGATGCGTTGTTTGCCAACGCCAAAAACATTGTAACTGTCAGACCAAATGCCTTTTTCATACTTCCACTCGTTACGAACTTACTATTTCTTGCCTTTTAAGGGCACTCGCTAAAAGCGTAAACCGCAATTCACACTCAACTAAAATGACAACAGAAACAATTTGTTTCTATTGCGAAACCAGAAGTCTGCGCATCGTCGGACGGCAGCAAAAACATCAAAGCAAATTTACTTCAGATCCGGGCGCAGCTGCTGTTTTTAGTAGGTCAAACACATATTGCGCATGGCTACGGAAACAGACGATCTGGACCATGTGGTCATTGCACATCCAGAAGGCTGCCGGGACTTGTGCCATGCGGGTCCGCCGGAACATGCCGTCCTTGAAGGCCTCGGTCGACAGATCTACAGGCACGAGTTTGGCCAAAACCTCCCGCACGTGATCGCCTGAAATACGGAACGTCGCGCGCGCTTCCGAGACATCAACCGCTAGTGCATGCGCATCGCCAAGACCCTTCTGGATACGCTGAAGGTTCATCGCGACGTCCTCGTAAGAACAGAGGATCAGCAATTCGTCCGGCGACATCCAGCAGATCCCGCGATCTGCAACGCAGTTCGCCTCGCTCTGTCCAGGCATGTCGACCGATGTGACACCCGTCGCCAAGTCTTTGATCGTACCGCTGCCAAGGTCGCCACGCAAAGTGATCATGCCTTGTGGTCCGACCTCTTCGATCCGGGCGATGCCCTGATCCCAGACCAGGCCATCCAATGCCGATACCGCCTCAGACATTCTGCTTCGCCCCATCAGGATCATAGAAGACCGGACTCACAATCTTGGCCTTGTAGATGGCGCCGTCCGTGCCGGGGAAACTCAGCACCTCTCCCATCCGATCTGGTCCCTTATGAACAAGCCCCATGGCAATGCCGCAGCCAAGCGTCGGCGAATGATAGGTGGAGGTCACGCGGCCTTGTGTCACTCTTTGCCCATTTGCGTTCGTGCCGGATCCGACAGCATAAGCGCCATCTGGCAGAACTGACCCATCCAAGGTCGCAAGTCCCACCAACTGCCAGCGATCTGGGTCGGTCATATGCGACCGTTCCTGTCCGCGCTTGCCGATGAAGTCGTCCTTCTTCTTGGAAATCGCCCAATGCAGGCCGAGATCCTGCGGAATGACCGTGCCGTCGGTCTCGTCACCGATCATGATAAAGCCCTTCTCGGCCCGCATGATATGCAGCGCCTCGGTCCCGTAGGGCATAATGCCCAGATCTGCGCCGACTTGCATCAGCGCATCCCAGAAAGCCTGACCTTGGCCTGCCCGCACCGCAATCTCGTAGCTTAGTTCGCCCGAGAACGATATCCGGTAGACGCGGCATTCAAACCCGCCCAGCGTCCCGTCAGCCCATTCCATAAAACCAAGCGCCTCGTTGGAGACATCCATACCGCCGAGCCGCTGCAACACCTCACGGGCCTTCGGTCCCACCACTGCGATCTGAGCGTATTGCTCTGTCACGTTGGCCACATAGACCCGCCAGTCCCACCATTCGGTCTGTAGCCACTCTTCCATATGCTGATGGATCCGCTCTGCACCGCCTGTCGTGGTATGACAAAGCCAAGTGTCGTCGCTGATGCGCGCCACGACCCCGTCATCCATCAGAAACCCGTTTTCTGAACACATGAGCCCGTAGCGGCATTTGCCTGGCTTTAAAGTCGACATCATGTTGGTATACATCATGTCCAGGAACTTTCCCGCATCGGGACCCCTCACGATCAACTTGCCCAGGGTCGAGGCGTCCAGCAGTCCGACATTCGCTCGCGTATTTCTCACCTCGCGCATCACTGCGTCATGTGTATTTTCACCGTTTTGACGGAACGCATAGGGCCGTCGCCAATGGCCGACTGGCTCCCATTCGGCCCCGTTTTTCTCGTGCCAACCATGCATCGGCGTACGCCGAATCGGCTGGAACACCTCACCACGCGCCTCGCCGCCGATTGCACCCATCGAAATCGGTGTATAGGGTGGCCGGAAGGTGGTGGTGCCGACCTGCGGAATATCTTCTTTCAAAGCCTTCGCAAGCACGGCCAGACCGTTGATATTGCTGAGCTTGCCCTGGTCCGTCGCCATGCCCAACGTCGTGTAGCGCTTTGCATGTTCGACGCTTTCAAAGCCTTCCTGCGCAGCCAGCTGCACGTCCGAAACCTTCACGTCGTTCTGATAATCGAGCCACGTCTTCTGGCGCAGTTTCGGTCCAGCACCCTGCGGCATCAACCAGATCGGATGAAGCGGTTCTTCATCGTATTCGACGACAGTGGGTACCTTCGGCATGTCCCGTAACCTTATACCCTGCCTCTCACAAACGGAAATGGTCGCTTCAACTGCCCCACGCAGCGTATCGAAAAGGCTTAAGCCTTCGAAGTCAGTTCCCGTGATGGGTCCCGCCGCGCATCCAACGGCGGTAACAAACGGAAGTCCGTCCGCTCCCGTCGGTGGATTTTCTAAGTCGGGCTGAAACAGTGCATAGTCTTTGTTCCAAACCAACTTGCCGCCGCAATGAGACCAAAGGTGCACGACAGGCGACCAGCCGCCCGACATGGCCACACATTCGCAGCGGATCTGTTCGAGCACAGCGCCCTCGCCTGCTTGGGCACAGACTTCAATGCCGCGTACGCGCTTCGAACCGAGCACCTTTGCAACGGCCTGCCCCATGAGAACACGGATGCCCATCTCTTTCGCTTCTGCCATCAGTGCGCTGTCCCCGGGCAGCACACGCGCGTCAATGATCGCAGGCACCGATAGCCCCGCATTCTTTAGCGCAATCGCGGTGCGGTAGGCGTCGTCATTGTTCGTCACGACAACCGTCCTGTCCGCGGAACAAACCCCGTAATTGATCAAATAGTCCCGTACTGCCGAGGCGAGCATTACTCCCGGCACGTCATTCCCAGCAAAACTCAGGGGGCGTTCAATAGCCCCCGTCGCCGTAATGACCTCTGCCGCCCGGATGCGCCAAAGCCTGTGTCGAGGCGCTCCTCTCACCGCTTGATCAAGTTGCTCATACCCAAGCACATAGCCATGATCGTAGACGCCAGCCCCCATGCAGTGCAGGCGCATGGTGACATTTGGCATTCCGGACAGTTCCGCGACCATCCGGTCCACAAAAGCCTGCGGGCTTGCCCCATCAAGCTCGCCACCATCAACCGGTGCGCGCCCACCCCAGTGCGCCGCCTGTTCGAGCAGCAGGACCTTGGCGCCCGCTTTGCCAGCGACATGGGCTGCCTGCAGGCCGGCCACGCCACCGCCAACAATCAGGACGTCGCAGAAAGCGTAGAAATGCTCGTACGTATCAGCATCGGGCTGCTGAGGTGCCTTCCCAAGCCCGGCAGATTGGCGGATGAACGGCTCGTAGACGTGTTTCCAGAGGGGCCGGGGATGGATGAACATCTTGTAGTAGAAGCCCGCTGGCAGAAACTTCGACAAGGCCGAATTGATCGCACCCACATCGTATTCGAGGCTTGGCCAGTGGTTCTGCGATTCCGCTTTCAGCCCTTCGAACAGCACTGTCGTCGTCGCTCGCTGGTTTGGTTCGAACCGTGCAGCTGATCCCATATTCATCAATGCGTTCGGCTCTTCCGCCCCGCTTGCCACGATCCCGCGAGGGCGGTGGTACTTGAAGGATCGCCCCACCAGCATCTGGTCATTTGCCAAAAGCGCCGAGGCAAGCGTGTCGCCTGCGTAGCCCTTCATACGAACGCCATTGAAGCTGAAGGTCATCTGCCTGGCGCGGTCCAACAGGCGCCCTCCTGTCGTCAGACGATTACTCATTCGCTGCCTCCGCCAGGTATACGGGCGATCCAGTCCGGTCGCCTGCTCTTGATCTTGGCAAGGATTTCTTGCGGTGGAGTCGTGACATGCGCCTCATAGGTGCCGAAGATCTCCAGTGTCATAGTGCACCGCGCGACATGGAACCACTTACCGCAGCCATAGGTGTGCCGCCAGCGTTCGAAATGCACGCCCTTCGGATTGTCGCGCAGAAACAGATAGGCCTCGAAATCCAAATCGGATGTGCCCGGACCATAGCGTTTCAGATGCGCCTCGCCACCGTTCGTGAATTCGGTCTCTTCTCCTGTCACGCCGCAGCACGGGCAGGTCAGCATCAGCATGGGATCATCCTTTCCGCAGGCTGGACATTAAAAGGGGCGCGCATTGCAAAGCAGGCACCCCGGTCAAGTCTTGATACTGAACGTCGATTGGCCGTCAGTCGCAGTGATCGCACCTTCGACGGATGGGCTGACGCCGTCCGGTCCGCAGATGCGCTCCGACCCGACAAAGAGAACAACGCCCAGCAACGTAATGGCGGCGACACGTGCGACGCCGATGAAGGCGAAGTCTGCATTTCCGCTTGATTGGGTGATGTTGTTTGTCCGGTCTGCCAAGGGCTTGCTCCCTTTCTTCGATACTCGATCGAACAAAAGCACGCGTGGCAGGTTTGGCTCCATGGCCGATCAAAGCGGCAAGCAAAAGTGGCGGACGCCGAAAGGCGCCCGCCACCGGCGGCCCTGAGAGGGAGGAGAAGATTATTCGGTCGGGACCACCGGCGTTGATTCCGCAGCCGGCGCGGTTTCGGCAGGTGCAGCCCCTTCGGTTGCGGCGCCTTCTGCGCCAACCGCTGCGGGGTCTGGTGCTTCGGCCAGCATTGCCAGGCCAAAGATGAATGCCACGATGACAAGTGCTGCGATAAGCAAGCCTTTGGCGCCGACACCGTCCGCGCGCTGAGCGTTACTCTGTGTGTTATAGTCAGACATGATGTCGCCTCCTTTATGGATAAGCCAATCAAGTCACGCCCACGCCGCCAAACAACATCTGCTCGTATTTCGGGCATTTTTGCGCTGCCCTTCGCCTGAATCCACCCCATACGCCGGTAAATCCTTGCCGGTTTCCGCCCAGATTCGATGATTCGCCCGATATCGGCTATAAAGATCTGACACGTGGTTGAAAGGAGGGACCCATGACCCAAACCACCGGTGCAATCATCGTATTCGGCGTGATCGTCGCGCTGGTTCTGATGATGCTTTATCTCGAAAGGCGCGGCGTCGCACAGCGCAGGGCCGCGCGCGGCGGGCGCGAGGTCGACTTGGGCGAGATTTTCACACCCGACGGCCCTCTGAAGCAGAAAGACGCACGCGAAGGGCGTATCTGACCCCGGCCTTCCATTCATATCTTCGCCGAACTCGGTCAATGTGCGACCCCTGCGGCGACGCTTTCGTCAATGAATTTGCCTTCGCGGAAACGGAACATTGAAAAGTCCTCGGCCAGCGGTGACGCGCCCTTGGCCATTAGTTCTGCCATCGCCCAGCCGGAGCCAGGGATCGCCTTGAACCCTCCCGTGCCCCAGCCACAATTCATGAAGATGCCCTCGACGGGCGTCCGCGAGATGATAGGCGATCGATCCCCCGTCATGTCGACGATCCCGCCCCATTGGCGCAGCATCTTGAGGCGCGAGATCATCGGGAATGTTTCGATGAGCGCGCGCACGGTTTCTTCTATGTGATGGAAACTGCCACGCTGCGTGTAATTGTTGTAGCCATCGGCACCACCGCCGATAACCATCTCACCCTTGTCGGACTGGCTCATGTAGCCGTGGACCGTATTAGCCATAACAACCACGTCCATGCAGGGCTTGATCGGCTCGGATACCAGCGCCTGCAATGCAACCGACTCAATCGGTAACCGGAACCCAGCCATGTCGGCCAAATGCCCTGAATGTCCCGCGACAACGATCCCGAGTTTGTCGCAGCTCATATCGCCGCGTGTCGTTGTGACACCTGTGACCCTGCCGCCTTCTTGTTGAATGCCGGTCACTTCGCATTTCTGGATCACGTCCATGCCCATATCCGAGCACGCGCGGGCATAGCCCCAGGCCACCGCATCATGCCGTGCTGTCCCCCCGCGCGGCTGCCAAAGCGCACCCAGCACCGGATAGCGTGGCCCTTTGAGATTGATGATCGGGCAAAGCTCCTTGACCTTTTGCGGCCCAATATATTCTGTTGCCACGCCCTGAAGTGCGTTAGCATGGGCCGTCCGCTGATAACCGCGGATCTCGTGTTGCGTCTGGGCCAGCATCATCACCCCGCGGGGCGAGAACATGATGTTGTAGTTCAGGTTCTGGCTGAGCGTCTCATAAAGGCTTCGCGATTTCTCATAGATCGCAGCCGAGGGGTCCTGCAGGTAGTTTGAGCGGATGATCGTGGTGTTCCGACCTGTATTGCCCCCTCCGAGCCAGCCCTTTTCCAGGATCGCCACATTCGTTATCCCGAAATTCTTGCCAAGGTAATAAGCGGTCGCAAGACCGTGCCCGCCTGCCCCGATGATAATGACATCGTAACGGGCCTTCGGTTCAGCCTTGCGCCAAGCCCTTTCCCAGCCCTTGTGACCGCGCAAGGCTTCACGGGCAATGGCGAAGGCGGAGTAGCGTTTCATCTGGCAAGGTGTCCGTCAAAGGGTTCGAGAAGGCGATCACCTGATTGTAATGCGGCTTCATGCGCAAAAAAAGCACGGCGCACGCGGCATATCCGACTGATTTTGCGACATGTCCCCCAGATGCGTCATCGGGGCACAAGGCAAATCAAGCCTCTTTTTTGTCGGGGCCACACAGACTACATCATGCGCAGCTATTGAAGGACAGCCATGACATTCTGGATCATCACAGGCACCATCACGCTGGCAGTGCTGACGTTGATCGCGCTGAGCCTTTATCGCGGGCGAGCGGATGTCGAAACAGTTGCGGCCTATGACCTTCAGATCTACCGAGACCAGCTGTCCGAGGTGGACCGCGACGTCGCTCGCGGCGTTCTGAGCGAGGCAGACGCAAACCGGGTTCGCACCGAGGTTTCCCGCCGCATATTGGCGGCGGATGCAGCGCTAAAAAATGCCGAAAGCCGGGTCACCAAAGGCGGTCCTGCCGGGATCGTGCTGGTCTTTCTGATTGTGGCAGGCGTGGGCAGTTTTGCGCTCTACAACCAGATTGGCGCACCGGGTTACGGTGATCTTGGCCTTGCGCAAAGGATGGAGGCAGCTGCCACCTTCCGCAGCGGTCGTCCCGATCAAGCCACGGCAGAGGCCAATATGGAGGGTAGTCGCCCCGGTGTTCAGGTCACCGCCGAATATGTGGAGCTTGTCGGCCAGTTGCGCGTCACAGTCGCCGAACGGCCCAATGATGTGGAAGGCCACCGATTGCTCGCCCGAGCCGAGGCGCGCCTCGGCAACTTTGCCGCCGCACATGAAGCGCAGAACCGCCTTCTACAGCTTTTGGGCCCTGACGTTCCCGTGGTCGCTCTGATGGACTATGCCGATATGCTGATCCTGTCAGCTGGGGGTTACGTCTCCCCCGAGGCCGAGCAGGTGCTTGAAGTCGTGCTCAGCCGCGATCCGAGCTCCGGCCCCGGCCGCTACTACTATGCGCTGATGATGCGGCAAACCGGACGCCCCGACATTGCCTTTCGCATGTGGGACAGGCTTTTGCGGGAAGGCCCCGAAGACGCAGATTGGATCCCTCCCATTCTGGAGCAGATTCAAGAAGCCGCGCAGCTTGCCGGCGTGAACTACCAGCTTCCCGCGATCGGACAGATCCGTGGTCCCACGCAGGCTGATATCGACGCGACCGAAGACATGTCGCCTTCCGAACGCATGCAGATGATCGAAGGGATGATCGGAACGCTGTCAAACCGCCTGGCAACGGAAGGCGGCCCGCCCGAGGATTGGGCGCAGCTCATAACCTCTCTGGGTGTTCTGGGGCGCATGGATCAGGCCAGCGCCGTCTTTGTCAATGCGCAAGAGGTTTTTGCAGACGCGCCAACCGCAATGGATCTTATCAATCGCGCAGCCGATAGGGCGGGCCTGCAGTGATCATTGACGACACGACTGCGTTTGCCCGAGCCCTTCCCGCAAAGACCGCGCTTATGGGGCTGGATCTTGGCGAAAAGACGATCGGCGTCGCTGTCTCCGACAGCCTTCTGTCGGTCGCGACCCCGCTTGAGACCGTCCGGCGCAAGAAATTTGGGATTGATGCCGCCCGCCTGCAGGACCTGATCAGTGCCCGATCCATCGGTGGGATTGTTCTGGGCCTACCGCGCAACATGGACGGCACCGAGGGGCCGCGCTGCCAGTCGACACGAGCCTTTGCGCGTAACTTCGAACGCCTCTGGGACGGCCCCATCACCTTCTGGGACGAACGATTGTCTACTGTTGCGGCGGAAAAGGCCCTGCTTGAGGCTGACGCGACCCGCAAAAGACGCGCTGAAGTCATTGATCACGTCGCCGCAAGCTATATCCTCCAAGGTCTGCTGGACCGGCTGCGGGTCATAGGGAATGAGACATGAGCGACGAAACGTGGCAACGGGATGAGATCGAAAGCCCCTGCGTGCAGATCTGCGTGGTGCATCCTGAAACGCGTCTTTGTACCGGCTGCGCACGCTCAATCGACGAAATCGGTCGGTGGTCGCGCATGACGCCCGAGGAGCGCAGCAGGATAATGGCGGAACTGCCCGACCGGGAACCTGCTCCAAAAACCCGCCGCGGCGGTCGCAAGGCCCGCATGGCCCGTTAGTTGTTCTGACGCCAACGGCTTTTTGGCTTCAACTGTCTGGTAAGCTACACATCAACACATTCTTCAGCTTTCAAGGTTTGCCCAAAATCATTGCGCACATAATCTGCCCGACTAGGATTTGGTCATGCGCCTTTCCGCTCTTTCCCTGATCGTCCCCGACTATGACGAGGCCATAGCGTACTATTGCGACATACTTGGCTTTCGCTTGCTGCAAGACATAGATCAGGGACGAAAACGCTGGGTGCAGGTCTCTCCTGGTGAGGGCTCCGCGGGGTTCATTCTGGCTCGGGCCGATGATGCCAGACAGGCAGAGATGATTGGGCATCAAGGAGGTGGACGCGTCTGGTTGTTCCTGGAAACAGATGATTTTATTGCAGACTACGAAAGGTTCAGCGCCGCAGGCGTCGTCTTCGAGGAAACCCCCAGACATGAAGACTATGGGACGGTCGCCGTCTTCCGCGACCTTTATGATAACAGATGGGACTTTATCGAATACGCCAGAACGCCCTGATCAATTTTTGAAGTTCTCCAGAACCGAACCAGTCGTGTCGATCTTCGCCACCACGCACGCATCGGCCTGCACGATGAAGCCAAGGCCAATGAATGCTGCAAGACAGGCGGTTTTTAGGGTTATCAATGTCATGAGCCAACTCCTCTGTCTTATACAGAACGCGCCACGCTATCCTTTCCGTCGCGAAAAGAGGCATTTTTGCCTGATGCAGACACTTTCCCCTTGCAGAGCCGCCGAAGCGTTTGTATCGACGCGTCACCCAATGGATGCGGGCGTAGCTCAGGGGTAGAGCATTACCTTGCCAAGGTAAGGGTCGTGAGTTCGAATCTCATCGCCCGCTCCAACAAAATCAAGGGCTTACCTGCACTTGTTGTCCGCATATCTTTGGCAGATCATTTGTCTGTTCACATGCAGGTATGTGAACGCCGATACATTTTGATTCTATGTAAACTTGGCGAGGTGCTCGAAGCGAGCTTCGGCAAGAATGGCTCTACTCCTGAGCTGTGCCCGCATGACGATGGATGTTATGCGTTTCGGATTGCGCTGATGAGTTGTCTGACAAGGAAGCGGATGTGATCGGA
>CALCOY010000057.1 GCA_937897325.1 uncultured Shimia sp. | reverse complement strand
CGCTGGTTTCATGAGATGAATCCCAAACGAGACTTGTGCAACAGAGCCCGCTGAAGAAGCAAGTTTCAGTCAGAAATCACTAGGAGTGCGAAAGGATCTTGGCTTATTTCCTCAAGCGGGACTACCAAATATCACACATCATATCAATTAGCCGCATATCCCCCTCGAAATATGCCTTTTTGACAAAGTGCCTGGTATTTGCCCCTCTTGTCGGATCTGGCATAAATTCTCTGTGTCGCTGCCTTCCAATCTCAATGGGCTGTTTTCTTGCTTCCAAAGCCTCTGGTCGTAAGACAACTTTGACCATAGTACGCAAGGTGCCAACTCGCCTATATTCGTCAGGGTATGACTGCCGATCATCTTTGAAGTCCGCCATTTCGTCCGTTGGATGGAATTTCGTCTGTATCTTGCGGGTAAAGTACTCTGTAACGCCCTCATTAAGTAGACTTGGGACCTTCTTTCGGAAGTTGTCATGCGTAACAAAGTGAAGAAGTTCGTGCACCACCGTTGTTGATTTTGCATGTGTTCGGTTAATGTAGATTTTTGGGGTAGCATACAGATAGTCGCAAAAGCCCAAAACGGTGCAACCACTTTCAGGCTTTCCGCTAAGGTGCCGGTTTGTCATAAATTCACGGTGGTTCATGAATGAAACTAAGACATCAAGCTTGGCGTCTTGGAGATCATTTAGGTATGCATTATTCGGTGACGTAATCCAGAAGCCGTAGCGAGACCTCAACATCTGCACGGCGCTTCGAAAGATACTCCGTTCCAGTGGCGTGTTACTCATTTGAGGTTCAATTTTTGCAATGAAATTTCTACCTTAGATAGCATCATAACTGGTGGGTTGTCTATTGATTCGCCCGTCAAAACGGCAAGACACTACGCTCAGCATGAAAGTTAGTTCCAAAGTTGCCATCTAGTCTGTGAGCCTCGCACCTGCAATACTCGCAGCATTGCAGCAAGTGCAACTTGACCCTGAGGTGACCATCACCGACTCGTCCGGCAAAGAGGTCAGGCAGCAGACAGCCAGCTGTCAGTATGCGGATCTGTAAAGGGGCGTTTTTGAGTGGTAAGGGGAATGCGCTTGGGTGGGACAATAGTAGCTGCATAACTGGCTGCGCGGCGCGGATTTGGTACATTTTCAGGATGTCGTCCATCGTTGAACAAGCTATCGCCGCCTTTTAAGCAATCTACCAACTGATCGAAGCGAGGAACTGGCGCAGGTCATTGTTGCCTTAACACGATCATGGCCTCAGTAATCGCCAGAGCAGCTGGCCGCACTTGACGCTGCGATTTCTCAGGCGGAGGCCGGGCCGTTTGTATCTTCTCAGCAGCTTGCGTCTGCCTTTTCGCGGTTTGGATGAGGTTGAGCATTTGCAGAGGCCGACAATCCTGCAGTGAACCGACCACATCACAGGGCGTCCGCGCAGAGACCGCTGGCATGTTTTGCGACACCCCGAACAGGCCGACGTTCAGAAATCAGGGTGGTCGGTGGAATAACCACGCAAGAACAACCTAAGCGTCTATCCTCCCCATCAAAGATGCTAGCCAGCAAGTGCTGTGCAGCGACGAGCAGCCAAGACCGCTAGGAGACTACCCTCAGCGAGCCCCTCACTGCTTTTCCTCCGGGGAGGGGGGCTTCTGGTGGATATTCAGCCAATATCGAACAGCAATTTATCGAGGAGCAAGGCAATTGGATAATCCATCGCTTGGTCGAGTTCGCCTGACAGAATTGCTGCATCGTGGTACACTAATGCGACCTATGACGACAATTGCATTGGACACGCACAAAACCATTCAAAAGCTGCAAGCCAAGGGCTTTAGCGCGCCGCAAGCTGAGGGGATCGTAGACGCCCTCACCGAGAGCGAATTGGTCACCAAGACCGATCTGAGAACCGAACTCAAACTGCAAGCGGCGGATATCAAGATCTGGGTGGCCGGATTGCTTATCGCCCAGGCGGCTCTGATTTTGACACTGCAGAACGTGCTGGGCGGGTAAGCTGATCGCGGAAGATCGACGGTGATATCCAGGGGGCCGGCCAATGAATTGCTTCAACCCAGTCTGCCCATTAAACATATCAGCGAAATGGTGGTCTTTGTGCCTTTCGCCGCAGCATCAACGGAGTGACCAGATGCGGACGAAGTGCGCTTTCGCTGCACGTGTGTCAATGTCTGCTTAAAAAAGAGTTGCCAATACTCCAATCAACATCGAAGCTTTGACAAAAAAGTGTTGTCAGGCTGCACAGTCAGCCGATGTGGGTTTTCCACCGCCAAGAGGGCAATAGCTTGCCGGTTTTCAACGACGACATAGCGGCACAGATAGCACGGACGCGCTGGGTCACGGCTTCGTCCCAGAGTGCCCCCACAGCGCTAGAGAAGGTCCTGGTAAAGGCCTCGGACTGGCGCATGTTTTCCGTTTCGCACATTTTTGGCATTTGTCTGACATTGAGCCTTGCGGCAGCAAGCTACTTACAGCTTCCCGCCGAAGACCAGCCAGTCCTCGTGGCTTCGATTTGGATTGCTGGCGCAGCTTTCATTGTTCTTTTCTGCCTTTACGTGCGCACGACCGCGATTTCTCGCATGATCCAAATCGGCGACGAGATTAGATGCAAAACGCTAAGCCGACCAAACCACTGGCAAGAATTCCAGGTTACAGATGTTCTGGGGGTCGAATACCGAAAAGCTTGGGCTTCCCCCTACGGCGGAAGCCCTGAAACGGTGATTATCAGACTGCGCGGGCGACGCAGGCCTTTCATTGTCTATCCTAATTTCAACCAAGATAACTGTGATATGCCGGGGCTTTTCGCGCTGACTGTGGGAAGGCCTCAAAGCTGACATCGGATTATGGCTCTGTTGCACAAGTCTCGTGTGGGATTCATCTCATGAAACCAGCGTGGTAGCTGGAGTGCATGAGCAGACCTACACCCCCGACCTACAAGACGAGGAACTGGAGCCTACAGTAAGCCGGTTGGCGCCACCG
>CALCOY010000056.1 GCA_937897325.1 uncultured Shimia sp. | reverse complement strand
TCTTTCGAACCGTGAACCACGCAGCAAAGCGGACATCAATAGGTCCTGAACCCAGCTCGACTATCTTCTAAATTATCGGTGAAATTGTAGGTCTGCCTATCTCGCAAATCGGACGAAAGGTAGATGTGAGTTTGCTTAAAGTCAGTCGGCCGCATGTTGAGGATCAGTGGGTGCCTGTGCAATGAAAAGCCCATAGGAATGGAGGAGTGAAACATGTCATTGAGCCTGCAAGAGGTCTGCAGCGGTCTTGGGTTCCCCGAAGGACCGGTCGCCATGAAGGACGGATCGCTCTTGTTCGTCGATATCAAAGAACAAACCTTGCTGCGCCTTGGCACCGACGCTCACATCGAACTTGTCGCAAAAATCCCAGGTGGCCCGAATGGCGTGGCAATCGGCCCGGATGGCGCGGGTTATGTCTGCAACAATGGCGGCGTTTACAGTTTTGTGCCTTACGGCCCGGACCATATCACGGTGCCAGCCCCGATCCGCCCGGACTATGAGGGTGGCTCGGTACATCGGGTCGACTTGGTGACCGGGGAAGTAACGCTTCTCTTCGACGCTTATGAAGGGAATCGCCTCATCGCTCCGGACGATATCGTCTTCGACGCTGCGGGCGGTTTCTGGTTCACGGATACCGGTATTCAGGATGATGCTTCAACACGCTACGGTGGGCTTTACTATGCTAGCATCGATGGCAAGAAGTTGATCAAGGCTGCAACGATACCGATGCCGAACGGGGTCGGTTTGTCACCCGATGGAAAAACGGTTTACGTGTCTGACACCGTATACGGCAGGCTTTGGGCGATGGAGATCGAGGGGCCAGGCAAGGTAAAGCCGGGCCCCATGCCAGGAATGCCTGGAAATGTGGTTCAGACGCTGCCAGGTTATCAATGGCTGGACAGTCTCAAGGTGGAAGAGGACGGTCGCGTCTGCGTTGGAACGATCTTCAACGGCGGGATCACGGTTTTCAGTTTGGACGGCACGACCGAGCATGTGGAAATTCCGGACCTTTTTACAACCAACATGTGCTTTGGCGGAAGCGATATGCGTGATCTCTGGATCACTGCGTCAAGCACGGGAAAGATCTACAAAACCAGATGGCCTCGCCCCGGATTGAAGCTGAACTACACCTCATGAGTTGAATCTCCTAATGCGAGTGGTCTAGTCTGAACTTCAATTCACGGAGCGCTGCTTCGTGACGTTTTGGCTGCTTTTCCGTCAGGTATCGTCAAAAACCTCTGGAACCACTGGTGAAGAAATCTGAGAGCGGTAGACCCGGTTTTCAATATGGGAGAGATCTCAAACACATCTGGCAGACAAAGTGCAGATCCTGGCGAACGCCGCCAGGTTTCTGTCTTGTTTGCGGATATGGTGAACTACACCGCGATCACATCCGAATTGGGTGAAGAAAAGACGCTCGATTTCGTTCGGATGATCTACGATCTGCTTTCCAAAACAGTCATGAAACACGGTGGTACGGTCCGCGACTTTGCGGGGGATGGCATAATGGCCCTTTTTGGTGTGCCTGACGCGCTGGAACATGCGGCTTTGCTGGCCTGCCGGGCTGCCTTGTCTATCAATGAGAGTCTTGCCGATGCGGGCGGCGATATCGAAGCGCAATTTGGTGTGCGTCCCAACATGCGGGTTGGCGTGAGCTCTGGCAATGTTCTGGTCGCCGCTGTTAGTGGTACGGGCAGCCCGGCAACCGCTGTGGGCAGCACGGTCAATTTGGCCTCTCGGATTGAAGGCCTGGCACCGCCGGGTGGCACGCTGATCTGCGACAACACGCGGCGGCTTGTCGAATGGCTGACCGATCTGCGCTTTGAGGGCGAACATCGTATCAAGGGCCTCACCAAACCTCAGAAGCTGTGGAAACTTCAATCCATTCGAAGCAGCGCCACGCGTTTCGATGCCTCACTTGCGCGCGGGCTCAGCAACTATGTCGGACGGGCAGGAGAGCTTTCGCAAATGTCGAAAGCGCTGACCCGCGCAAAAGAGCGTCTTTCGGTGATCGACCTTGTGGCAGAACCAGGCCTGGGTAAGACGCGCCTTGTCTTTGAGTTTCTGCAAAACGTGTCGCCGGAGGATGCAGCCGTTATCCGTGGGCACTGCCTTGCTGATGGTCAACAGGTCCCGTTCCTGCCGTTTCTGGAAATCGTGAGAAGTTCATTTCGGCTGCGGGACGATGACGATCCCATGGAGATCGCCGCAAAAATTGACGCGGGATTGCGACGGTCGCGTCTTTACTCGGATGAGAACCAAGCGATCCTGATGAACCTGCTCGGCCTCAAGCATCAGAGCCATGCGCTTGATGGGCTGGACGGTGTTCTGATTGGATTGCGCACGAGAGATCTTTTGCCAGCTCTGCTTAAAGAGAAATGCCTGCGGGAAAAGGTGATCCTTTGGATCGAGGATGTTCACTGGATCGACCACGTATCCGAAGACCTGTTGGGCAAACTGATCGAGAGCGGTGAGCAGGCGAACCTGCTTATCATTCAAACCCGCCGACCGGAATATGTGCCCGGCTGGCTTGGCTGCGTTGGTGTAGAAACGATTGGACTTCGACCTCTTACGTCCGAAAATATTGCGCATATCGCGCAGACCCGTCTTGGTGTTGATGAATTGCCGCAAGCCCTGACGCGGCAGTTGACCGAGCGGGCCGGAGGTAACCCACTTTTTGGCGAAGAGATCCTGAGCTACCTGATTGATCGAGGTGCTTTGCAGATCAATGCCGGAAAGGCCGACTTTGACGCCGCCGTCGGGCAAAGCGGACTACCCGCAAGCATGCGCGATCTTCTTGCCGCGAGACTGGAGCAGCTAGAGTATGATGACCGCGAACTCTTGCAGGCCGCGGCCGTCATCGGTCGCCATTTTGATCCCGGCCTTCTGTCCCAACTGGTCAAACGTGCAAATGAAATAGGTACCAGCTTGGAAAGGCTGCAGGAATTGGGCATCGTCTACCGCGAGGCCAATTCTTCGGACTACACATTCAAGCACGTTTTACTACGTGATTCAGTCTATCAAAGCCTCGTTTCGGCGCGCCGCCTGGAATTGCATCTTGCTGTGGCCGAAGGTTTGAAACTCCGCAACGCCAACCGTCTGGAAGAAGTCGCAGAGACGCTCGCTCACCATTACGGTCAGACCGATCAGACGGATCAGGCGTTTGTGTATACGGTGCTCGCTGGCATGAAGTGCCTGGGTACCTACTCTCTGGATGAGGCGGACCGCTATTTTGTTTCAGCTCTGGAGGTCTATGATCGTGATCCTCAATGCGCTCGCCCAGACCAATTTGCGGAGTTGCTCGCAAGCTTTGCGCTGTGTTCCAACATATCCTTGCGGGTCACTGGAATCATCGACTTGGCGGAAAGGGCCCGACCGATACTTGAAACGCATGGTGACAGCCGGCATCACGCCTTGTTTCTACACCATTACGTGTCCTGTATGGTTTGTAACGGCAAGTACCGTGAAGCTCACAATGTTCAAAACGACCTTTCAGCAATGGCGGAGCGTCTTGGCGACCCCGAGACGAAGGCTTACGCGATGGTCAATGAGCTCTCGGTATCCATCTACCATGCGCCGATTGCGAATGACCTCTTCGAGGCCAAAGCACGCGAAATAGAGGCAGTATTGGAAAAGATTGACGACGCCTACATTCAGAACTTTTTTCTCGCGACCATAGGATGGAACGAACTGACGCGTGGACGGGTTGCCAAGGCGCACAGCGCCGCAGATCGGATGATTGCACTTGGAAAGTCCCAGAACGATCCTCGATCGCTTGGATATGGGACGGCGATGAAGGCGCTGATTGCAATGGTCACCGACGATCATGAACTGGCTTTGAAAATGGCGGAAGAAGCGCGCAGAGCGTCCAAGGTCGAGTTTGAATTGGCCATCGCCGAGGCATCGCGGGTCGCCTCTCTTGTGCCGCTCGAAAAGCCAGGCGCATTCGAAACGGTCCAGCGTCACATCGATGAATTTGCAGCCAAGGGATTGAACTTGTTTACAGCGGGGCCCGAAACGATGCTAGGCTTGGCATATGCACTTAACGGCGATATCGCGCGTGGATTGAAGCAAATCGAAGATGTGATCGAAAGACGTGATGCCGAGGGCACCGGGGTCGCTGCGGACTGGGCCCGCTTGTTTCTTTGTGAAGTGTATCTCGCCATCTTGTCCGGTGAAGGGGGCAGTTCGATTGGTGTCTTGCTTCGGAACCTGCGATCCATCGGGCAAGTGATGATCTTTGGTGAAAAACGCACGATATCTATGCTTGAGCAGATCCGCCAAAACCCGCAATTTGACGACAGGGGCCACTATATCGCCCGCTGCGACATGATTTTGGGCTTGCTTCACAAAGCTAGGAAGCGGCCCGAACTGGCAAGGCGGCATCTGTCTGCTGCACGCATTGTCGTCGAGACCGCGGGTCGGTCTCCGATGTTGAGCCGGATTGATGCGGCGTTGTCGGAACTTGTCTGACAACTGTCTGACAACGCGCAGTCGACCGTTAATCGCCCTGAAGTCGAGGGGTGTTTGGAGGTCGAATTTTCTCGAATGATGAAAGAGGGGGCCTGATGAAGAAATCGAAGCACAGCAGCGCGCAGATCATGGCGACTTTGAAGCGGGCGGAGAACGGCGTGCCCTGCCAGATCTGAGCCGCAAGCATGGGATGAGCGGCGCAAGCTTTTGCCTTTGGCGCTCGGGGTATGGCGGGATGGATGCCGGCGTGATGGTGCGCATGAAAGAGCTTGGCGCGGAGAACAAGTGTCTGAGGAGGACGTATGCTGGAAAGAGCATGCCGAACGACTTGGACGTTTCTCGTTTTGATGCCGCTCCTTTGATAGAATTTATTGCTCCAAAGGAGACGAATTATGGGACTGAAACGAGAGGACGAATTCCGGTTTGATGCGTTTCGGATTGCGCTGATGAGTTGTCTGACAAGGAAGCGGATGTGATCGGA
>CALCOY010000055.1 GCA_937897325.1 uncultured Shimia sp. | reverse complement strand
GAAACCTTATTAGAGAAACCCCAAATTCGTGAGACTGAACGAGAGGGATAGACACCTACCACCGGAAGCTCCGCACATCTTTGGCCGATTTGATGATGCTCGTTTAGCCATCAGCCTACTTGCAGCGTGCTTGGAAGAGCATCGCGCTGGCCCAGTTGACGAGATCGCAGCAGAAGTCGTTCTCAAGACCGGTGAGTGGCCACAATCTGTCAGGCGGACGGAAAACTCAATCAGACGGGTTGCGCAAAGGATCAATGATGAAGTGAGTGGGCATGAAATGGCTGAAGAACTCGACAAAGAGCTCAAAGACCCGAACTACCACAGCCCGGCCTTGCATGGTGTGACCGACTTGGAGTTGGCGGACAACATAGACCTACAATTCCATTTCTTGCAGCAAGCCTAAACGCACATTGGTCGGACGTCGAGCGCAACACGAAGCTGGACTAATATTGGGTACTAGTTTAACGCTCACGATCCTCTGATCTGATCCTATGAGTTCTGTGAGATCGCGAACGCAGGGTGGCAAGTGCATCTTTAGCCTTCGTTTGAGCACCAGTTCCTCTTTGTATGGTTTTGGATGCTCGTCTAACTATAGGCAGAGATTCCTGCTTTAATTCAGTATCATACATGTGGTTTTTTACTTTAGTTCTTCGCATTCCCCCTCGAAGCGCAACCAAAGCTCGAGTGCCTTCACGGCCAAATGACCCACTACTGTGTCGAGCCTGTCCGCCGTTTTCGTTGCGGTTGCCACGCCAAATTGATTGAAGCTCACTGCGTTAGTCTGCTGCCGCGTAATCAGATCGCTACGATCTGCCTGAACACGACTGCCCGACTGTCAATCGGCATCCAAACTTAACCCTGGATCGGCGTCCAATATTGACCCCATTGCTGCAGGGCTGGCCTGGAGCTGCGTAAGGCATCCTTACATTCCAGCGAATGGATCGCACCATCAAAACCCGGGATCAAATACCTTAGGCGACGTCGCGGTTCGAAAGAGGTAGCCTCTACCTCGGAAACAGGTTCAAATGGCTGTTACAGCAGCCCGCTAGGGCCGGTGGGACTGTCGCTATCCAATGGGAGGAAAAGACATGAAGAAGGCATTTTTTCTAGGCGCTGCTGCTTTGGCTGCGATGACAGTCGCTGCTGTACCGGTGGCGGCGCAAGATTGTCCACGCGGAGACCTTGATGATCGTTATTGCGACGCGGATGGCGACCTGATTGCGGACATTCCAAACGATCCTGCTGATCTGGTGGATCCTGATACCTTGATCTTTGCTTATACCCCGGTTGAGGATCCTGCGGTCTATGAAACAGCTTGGGCCGATTTTCTCGCCCATCTCGAAGAAGCAACCGGCAAGGATGTTGTGTTCTTCCCGGTTCAGAACAACGCCGCCCAGATCGAGGCGATGCGATCGGGCCGTCTACACATCGCTGGCTTTAACACCGGGTCGAACCCTTTGGCCGTGAACTGCGCCGGTTTTCGACCGTTTACGATCATGGCAGCTGAAGACGGATCGTTTGGCTACGAGATGGAAATCTTGACCCATCCCGGCTCGGGCATTGAGAGCGTGGAGGATATCCGCGGGGGGCAGATGGCTTTTACGTCCGAGACGTCGAATTCGGGCTTCAAGGCGCCATCGGCAATCCTTGCTTCCGAGTTCGGGATGACTGCGGGTGAGGATTTCGAACCTGTCTTCTCGGGCAAGCATGACAACTCGATCCTTGGTGTCGCGAACCAGGACTATTCCGCTGCGGCCATCGCCAATTCCGTTCTTGGCCGGATGTTGGAACGGGATGTGGTGTCGGAAGATCAGCTTGTTTCGATCTACAAATCCCAGACTTTTCCGACGACAGGGTATGGCACGGCCCACAACCTGACGCCGGAACTGCAAAAGAATATTCGCGATGCGTTCTTCTCGTTCGAATGGGAAGGGACGTCGCTTGAGGAAGAGTTTGGCAAGAACGGCGAAGCCCAGTTCCTTGAGATGACTTATCAGGATTTCTGGTCGGTGATCCGGACCATCGATGCGGCCAACAACGTGTCCTACGCCTGTTCGTAAGCCGCGAGTAGACATCTGAATATCCGACGGGCGGCTGACCTAGTCGCCCGTCTTGCACAATAAGGTATCCTTGATGCTGCAACTCGATGCGTTGACAAAAACTTACAAGACTGGCGACAAGGCTTTGAAAGAGGTGACGCTGGACGTTCCGCCGGCGCAGGTCATTGCCCTAATCGGACCATCGGGCGCGGGTAAATCCACATTGATCCGCTGCATCAACCGGCTGGTTGAGCCGACCGGAGGCAAGGTGATGCTTGAGGGTACGGACCTGACTAGCTTGAACGCCTCCGCCCTGCGGCGTGAACGGCGGCGCATGGGCATGATCTTTCAGGAATATGCGCTGGTAGAGCGTCTGACGGTGATGGAGAACGTCCTGTCCGGACGTCTGGGCTATGTCGGCTTCTGGCGGGCGCTGACCCGGCGGTATCCGCAAAAGGATGTAGATGAGGCGTTTCGTCTGCTGGATCGCGTAGGTCTTTTGCATATGGCCGACAAGCGGGCCGACCAGCTTTCGGGGGGTCAACGACAACGAGTCGGCATCTGCCGCGCCCTGATCCAGGATCCTGCACTTTTGCTGGTGGATGAACCCACCGCTTCGCTCGACCCCAAGACGTCTCGGCAAATCATGCGGCTGATCTGCGAGCTTTGCGCGGAACGTGGTCTGGCCGCAATCATCAACATTCACGACGTGGCTCTGGCTCAGATGTTTGTGGCCCGCGTGATCGGGTTGCGCTTTGGCGAAGTCGTCTATGATAGCGCGCCCGATGGCCTGACCCCAGACAAACTTACCGAGATATACGGGGAAGAGGACTGGGAAGCGACCATCGAAAAGGTCGATGATGAGGAAGACCAAACCATCGAGGCTGCTCAATGAGAGTCCCCGGTGAAACGCAGACAACGCTTGGAGAAAGGCTCGGCACCCGCTGGCGTCGTCCTCCGCTTGTGCAACGGGTTTGGCTGCGCTGGCTGCTGATGATCGGTTTTTCAGCCTATCTGGTGGCTGCCATTGCCAGCGTTGAGGTGAACTGGTCCCGCGTCTACGAAGGGCTCGAGCGGGGCGGAGCCTTTGTTATGGCTTTCACCAGCCCCGATTTCGTCAGCCGGGCTGACGCGATCCGGAGCGGGATGCTAGAAAGCATAGTGATGACCGTAGCCTCGTCGGTGGTGGGCATCCTGATTTCGATCCCGATCGCGCTGGGGGCCGCGCGAAACATCGCCCCACTGCCGATCTACATAGTCTGTCGCGGCATCATCGCCTTGTCGCGCGCTCTGCAGGAGATTATCGTGGCCATTTTGCTGGTCGCCATCTTCGGCTTCGGGCCGCTGGCAGGCTTTCTGACACTCAGCTTTGCAACGATTGGCTTTCTGTCCAAACTTCTGGCTGAGGACATCGAAAGTATGGACCGTTCGCAGGCCGAGGCCATCCGCGCCACGGGCGCGCGCTGGTCGCAATGGATCGATTACGGCGTCAAACCGCAGGTCATCCCACGACTGATTGGCCTGTCGATCTACCGGGTCGACATTAATTTCCGCGAAAGCGCCATACTCGGCCTCGTCGGCGCAGGGGGGATCGGGGCCACGCTGAACACGGCCTTTGACCGCTACGAATACGACACCGCTGCGGCCATCCTGATCCTCATCATCGGGATCGTCATGGCGCTGGAGTACATCAGCGGGATCATCCGCGCGAGGGTGCAGTAGATGCCGGTGGCCGAGACAGCATCCGGCCCCGTTTGGCGGCTGCGCAACCGCAACCAAACGCTGGCCCGTTGGTTCGTCTGGCTGCTGGGCATTGCGATCTTCCTGTGGTGCTGGCAGCGGATATCGGATGCGACGACATGGTTCTTCGTCTGGGACGCGCCGCGCATTGCGGGTGATATCCTCGACCGCGCGACCCCGCCGCGCTGGTCTTACATAGACAAACTTTGGGTGCCAATTTGGGACACGCTCAACATCGCCACACTGGGCACGATCGGAGCATTGGTCCTGGCGGTACCTACGGCCTTTCTCGCCGCCCGCAACACCACGCCCTCAGCCCTGTTCGTGCGGCCCATCGCCCTTTTGATCATTGTCTCGACGCGCTCGATCAATTCACTTATCTGGGCTCTTCTGCTGATCGCGATTATCGGCCCCGGTGTTTTTGCCGGGATCGTTGCTATCGCCATCCGATCTATCGGGTTCTGCGCCAAGCTCCTCTACGAAGCCATCGAAGAGATTGACCAAACTCAGGTTGAGGCAATCACCGCCACGGGCGCATCCCGCTGGCAGGTCATGCTCTACGGTATCATGCCACAGATCATGCCCGCCTTTGCTGGCATCGCTGTCTTCCGCTGGGACATCAACATCCGCGAAAGCACTGTTCTGGGCCTTGTGGGTGCAGGGGGGATCGGGCTGCAATTGCAGGCGTCACTCAATACGTTGGCGTGGCCGCAGGTGTCTCTGATCCTCCTGGTGATTTTAGTCGCCGTAGTGATCTCTGAGTGGGTCTCGGCCAAGGTGCGCGGAGCGATCATCTGACCCACAGCGCAATTTTCGAAGCCCATGAGGCGGTTCGCCACCGCCCGCCTGCAGCGAGATCCTGGGGCGCATGCGCGCCGGCAATCACGCCCAAGGTGTGGCCTATCACGCAACTCGACTTGGCATCGCGTCGACCATCGTGATGCCCAAGGGCACACCCTTCAATAAAGTCAAACGCACTGAGGATTTCGGGACAACCGTGATCACCCACGGGACGGGATTTGATGAGAGCATGGCGTTCACGCTCGAAATGGCCGAGCGCGACGGCATGACCTTGATCCATCCCGTCGACGATCCTGCGGTCGTTGCGGGCCCAGGCACCGTGGCGCTCGAAATGTTGGAAGAGCAACCCGACCTCGATGTCATCGTCATTCCTGTAGGCGGGGCTGGTTTGATTTCGGGCGTGGCCGCAGCGATCAAGGCTCTCAGCCCTGAAATCGAAGTGATTGGCGCCCAGGCTCACCTGTTTGATGCCGTCAAGTCGGCGTTTTATGGTAGTCTGATCGACTTTGCAGGGGCAACACTGGCCGAAGGGATCGCGGTCAAAGCGCTATCGGAAGCGAATTTGGTAATGATCCGCAAACACTTGGACCGGATCGAAAGCGTCAGCGAAGCCGATATTGAAGAGGTCGTTCTCGATTTGCTGAGCCATGAATAGCTCTTTGCGGAAGGTGCGCCCGGCGCAGGACTTGCGGGGATCAAGAACATGCTCGATTGTCTTCGGGGCCGCAAAGTCGGATTGGTGATCTGCGGTGGCAACATCGCCTCGCGCCTTTTGTCGACCTTGATCCTGCGTGGCCTCGTGTGCGATGGGCGGATCACCCCGCTTATCTTCGAAATCGACGACACGCCGGGACAGCTGTCAGGCATATGGCGCTTCATTGGTGAGGCCGGCGCCAGTGTTATCGAAGTCATCCATCAACGGATGATGCAGTCGGTTTCGCTCAAGAAGGCCGATTTGCAAATCGTGATCGAGGCACGCGATCAGAAACACGTGGAGGAAATCGAGACGATCCTGCGCGACAACGGCTTCAAATTAAGGATTGCTGCTGCGATTTAGATAGTGCCAGCGCGACACCTAGTCCGGCGTGACAAATACCACAGGACCCTGTTGCGACCAGCCTGCAGGTTATACTATATCGGTGCTGCCAGAACGTTGCTACGTTGAAAGCGCCGCAGTCCAGCCTATCCGTAAAAACTCAAGCAATGGATGCCGGACCATGTCTCTGCACAAAATTCCTGTCACAGTATTGAGCGGCTTCTTGGGCTCAGGCAAGACGACGACGATCAACCACATCATCGAGACAAAGCGCGCGCAACGTGTAGCGATCATCGTCAATGACATTGCCGAGGTGAACATCGACGGAAAGCAGATCGGAGATAAGATCCTCGAGACAGAAGAAAAGCTTGTCGAGCTGGAGAACGGTTGCCTGTGTTGCACGCTTCGCGGCGATCTCTTTGATGAGACGCTCGCGCTCGCGCTCGAGGGCAAATACGACTACCTGATCATTGAGGCCAGCGGCGTCTCAGAGCCTTTGCCTATTGCCGCCACATTCACCTTTCCCATGGATGATGGGAAATCGCTTAAGGATGTTGCCCATCTGGACACGATGGTCACGGTTGTCGATGCGTTTAACTTCATCGACCAATACGAATCCGATGAGATGGAAATTCAAGAACCTAAAACGCGCCTGCAGACCCATGACCAGACCTCTGTTGTCGAATTGATGATTGATCAGTTGGAATTCGCAAACGTTATCTTGGTCAACAAAGCGGGTCTCGTCAGCCCAGAGATACTCGACAAGATTCACCAGATGGTGCGCGCAATCAATGCTGAGGCCAAGATCATCGATACCAACCACGGCAAGGTTGATCTTGCCGAGATCATGAACACCAATTCCTTCGATTTTGATCGGGCGCAGGAATATCCGACCTGGGTCAAAGAGGTAGAGCGCGAAACCGGGCGGAGCATCGACGCCGACACTACGCACAGCCATGGCGAGGGGCTAGTTCACAGTCATAGCCACGAATTTGGCCTCACTGCGTTTGTCTATCGGGCACGTAAGCCCTTTGTGCCAGAGCGGCTAATCCAGTTCATGGGAACACCGATGCCAGGCCTTATCCGGTCCAAAGGGTATTTTTGGCTATGCACACGCATGGATCAGGCTGGAAACTTCCAACTTGCTGGAAAACTTGTAGATTACGGGGTCGCCGGGCGCTGGTACTCAACCATCCCCGAAGAGGAATGGACCCCCGACATGCGCGAATTCATCGAACAGGAATGGGTCGAACCCTTTGGCGACCGGCGCCAGGAAATTGTCTTTATCGGCAGCGATGACGAGATTGATCAGGCCAGTATCGTCAAAACGCTTGATGCTTGCCTGATCACTGATGCGGAACTGCAGCAAGACTACCGCAAATTCCCCGATCGTTTCCCGCACTGGTAACGGCCCGCTCTCACCATTTGCGGCCGTGACCGCAGAGACTATCGTCTACGGTCGCGCCGCGCTGAGGCCGGTTGATAGGCAATTTTGGCGCAAGGCGCACAATAGCACTTGCCCGGTTCAACGGGCAGCCCACAGAACCAGAAATCGTCCGAGGCGGGATCTCCGAACGGCCATTTGCATGTCTTTTCCGTCAATTGCATCAGGCTCAGCCGAAGCGCCTTTTTCATCACGTCGCGATGTGATGCCAACGCCTCTGGGCTAATCTCATTTGCCGATGGCTGAGGCGGCAACTGCTTTTCCGCCGGGATGATTTGCGGAAGCTTAGCGGGTTGTGGTGGTCTCGCCTGCGCTGCCGCTGCGGGTGCCATTGTTTTGTCGACTTTTGCTGTCGGCGGGATTGATTTCTTGGGCGCGGGCTGCGGCTGCTCTTGTTCGTTTTCCTTTGGTGCGGCGGTTCTAGCACCCGCTCGATTAGAGAGCCCAAGTCGATGCACTTTTCCGATGACCGCATTGCGCGTCACGCCGCCGAGCTCTTTGGCGATCTGACTGGCAGATTGACCATCGCCCCACAGTTTTTTGAGCAATTCCACCCGTTCTTCTGTCCAACTCATGCCGTGTTCCTATTTGCAAACAGGGTGCTGGCGCATGGCTCGCATTATACTGAAATGTCCATCGTAGAGTAAGGCCTTCAAAGTCGCGTAGCAATGACCGCACTGGCCACACATGCTGCGCTTGCTCGGCACCTAAGCCGCAATTGCTCAGAGGCGCAGTGGTGCTTTGCAGCATGAGCCCAATGTCGGTTTGTCCCGCATAGGAGACTATCCACTCAGCGCCCGGCGCGGGAACAATGGCGCTGTCTGCCCGCGCCTTCGGTTCGCCGTCTTTGAACTTGCTTCGCGAGAGCACTCTGCTCCTACGCAATTCGGATATTCACACCAAATGATCTTTGGCGTCAGCAAAATACATGCGTGTGATCAGATCACAGATTTTGACCAGACGTGCGTCCAGGGGCTCATGTTCTGCGATGTTGACCAATAGAACGCGCAGCGCGCCACATCGGCCGGCGGCTTCGAAAATCGCGTTCGCATAATCGGGGTGATAGAGGTTCTGGTCGTCAAATGCCAAATCAATAGCCAAAGTGCCAAATCATGGGCCATGTCCAACAACGCTGCGTCGCCTGCATGAAAATCAAGCCGCGACAGCAGCGCCACCGATGGACGGTAAAGTTCAGGGTTGAGGCCACGCACCATGTTGAAAAAAAGGGTTCGCTCATCCGGCGAGAGCCGCTTGAGAACACAGGGTTCGACCGACACGCGTTGATCCAGGCGGTAAAACCTCTCAAGGTAAGACAGGTGCATATCGTCCATTCGCACCTCGCCCCACTAAGGCTGGAGCGCAAGGGCAAAACTGCGAAGATCACTCACGTCGATCTTGTCTGGGCCGCCATAGAGTTTGTCAAAGGTGCCATATTGCCCCGCTGCCAGACTCATTGCGGCCATGGACATCTCGCGGTCTTGGGCCTTTTCGTCGCTCTGGCCTTGGGCAAGGCGCAGTATGTCAGCCGCGAACGCACAGTGCTCAGAAAGGGTGTTGTCCGTTTTCAGATATTGAAAGGACCTTCGAACCACCTGCGCGGATACGGGTATGTCCCTGCGTAGCGCGGCAATCCCCATGCGCGTGGCATTCACAATGTCGGGCGCGTTTTCCAATAGCGCATCCCAAAAAGGTCTCGGGATTCTTGCGGAATCAGACAATCTGTCAGTCGCATGACTCTGTTGCATAGATTGGTTTCTGGGCGCGGCTTTCCTTTTCCCTGTCGGACT
>CALCOY010000054.1 GCA_937897325.1 uncultured Shimia sp. | reverse complement strand
CACAAAAGTCAAAATCAAAGAAAATCAATGTCCTGCCGGACATCCATCATAGGAGCGGCCTCATGCAGAATGTCGATACGGCGCAACTTATCTATCTTGGACTTCTGGCGGTCGTGCTGGGCGGCGCTTTTCTTGTAAGTCAACGCCAGAAGCTGAGCACGATGATGCAGCAGGCAGCGATCTGGTTCTTCATTTTCGTGGGCGGCATCGCCGTTTTCGGTATGTGGGACGATATCCGCGACGATCTGGGGCCCGAAGCGGCGCGGTTTGTGGGCGACAACACGATTGAAGTCGCGCGTCAGGGCGATGGTCATTATTACCTGACATTGGATCTGAATGGCTCTGCGGTTGAGTTCATGATCGACACGGGCGCGACCGACATGGTGCTGACACAAGAGGCAGCAGCAACCGCTGGCATCAATCCGGCTGATCTACGCTATATCGGGCAGGCCAGCACGGCGAACGGAACCGTGCGCACGGCACCTGTGCGGGTCGAACGTGTTTCGCTTGGCCCGATCGAGGATCAGAACGTCTTTGCAGTGGTTAACGAGGGCCAAATGGACATGTCCCTTCTCGGCATGGGCTATCTCCAGCGCTACGGACGGATCGAAATCGAAGGCGGCACGTTGCGTCTGGTGCGCTGAGTGGGATGTCATTTGCGCACTTCACCCAAACAACCTAGCGGGAATGATATCCGCCAGCTTCGCAAAGACGCTGCGTTGTGCGCGGTCAATGGCTATGGCGATGTCATTCGGCGTGACTTCGGCACCGCTGCGGATATCGGCATCCGGATCTTTCCGACAGACGGATCCAAACGGACAGGCGAAGCCCGCCGCGTCCAGCACCTGGCGCAACCGCCCAGCATCAAGATTCTGCTTGATCTGGCGTGCAGGGATACAATCAGCCGATTTGCAGGGCGCGCAGCGTGTCCGGCCTCATCCAGTCGAAGCACCGAAAGCCGGGCCCCGGCCAAAGCGATTGTTCCACGTCCGCGCGCAACGCTTCTTTTTAGCCCCTCGGCTCGCCGATCGGTTGGCCCGTCTTTTGTCGGGCTTTGATGAGCGAAAGAGTATCGCGGCCGAATTCCCAACCTGCCGGAAGGCTGATCCGCAAAGACCTTTTAGCGCGTCAAAAGCGCCGCATCCACACATGCCCCAACCACTGCCTGACAAAAAGACAGCGGATTGGGTCACAAAGCGCCCGCCAACGGTTTTGAGGAGACGACCATTCGCACCGACGGTGGGCACATGGCGACGGGCCAAAAGTTCGTCTTTGGTTCACCGGCGGCCAGAGCTGCGACCGTGACTGGACGTTCAGGAAGTCCCTGCCCGCTTATTTAGCCGATCAGCACGTCGCCGAACTGATCGCGCAAATCCCGTTTGAGCACCTTACCAGTGGCATTCCGTGGCAGCACGTCGGTAAAAACGACCTTGTCCGGCACCTGCCACTTGGCGATCTTGCCGTCGAAAATCCCTAGAACCTCCGCCTCGCTTGGGGTTGCGCCATCCGCTGCGACTGCGACAAGAACGGGCCGTTCGTCCCATTTCTCGTGCCGCGCGCCGATCACTGCGGCATCAGCCAAAGCAGGATGGGCGATCGCGATATTCTCAAGATCAACGGATGAGATCCATTCGCCGCCCGACTTGATAATATCCTTGGAGCGGTCCTTGATGTAGAGGTATCCGTCAACATCGATCGAGGCGACGTCGCCAGTGTCGAACCAGCCGTTTGTCAGGGTCTCGTCCGGCGTCTTGCCCAAATAGCTGTCAAGGATCCAGTGACCCCGCACATGCAATTCGCCTTGCGCCTCGCCATCATGCGGCAGTGTCTGGCCCTCATCGCCAAGTATCTTCAACTCGACCCCCCAAGGCGGACGACCCTGGTTTTCGCGGATCTTGTGCTGATCGGCCTCGGCCATATTCTTGTGCTTTGCCAGCGGTTTGTTGGAGCTACCCAAAGGCGACATTTCCGTCATTCCCCAGGCGTGAACCGTCTCTACGCCGTACTTTTCGCGGAAGGCGTGGATCATCGACGGTGGACAGGCAGATCCGCCCACCACCGTACGCTTCAGGCTGTCAAGCGAGGAACCAAGCTTTTCCGCTTCATTCAGCAATCCCAGCCAGATCGTGGGAACGCCAAGCGCGCAATTGACCTTGTAGGTATCGATCAGTCCGACCAGCGAGGCGCCATCAAGCCCCGGCCCCGGCAAGACCATCTGCGCGCCCACCAATGCGCAAGCGTATGGCGTGCCCCAGGCGTTGACGTGGAACATTGGAACGACCGGAAGTACCGTATCGGTGGCCGACAAATCAAGGCTATCAGGCACGCAGGCCATGAGAGAATGCAGAACCGTCGAGCGGTGCGAATAAAGCACGCCCTTTGGATTGCCTGTCGTCCCGGACGTGTAGCAAAGCGAGGAGGCCGTGTTTTCATCCAGTTCCGGCCATTCGAAATCGGATGACCCGCCAGTAAGAAGATCATCGTAAGACTTCAGCCCGTCGATTGCGGCGGCGGCTTGGTCATCCCGGTCATCCATCAACACGATATGTTCCAACCCCGGGCATTTGTCGCGGATGGCGGCGAGGAGTGGCACGAAGGTTTTGTCTATGAAAAGAACTTTGTCTTCGGCGTGGTTGATAATGTAGACCAACTGCTCGGGGAAAAGGCGCGGGTTGATCGTGTGGCACACAAAACCTGCGCCCGACACGCCAAAATAGATCTCAAGATGCCGTCGGTTGTTCCAGGCAATGGTGGCACAGCGCGCCTGAGGCTCAAGCCCCAGCTTGGTCAGAGCATCGCCAAGCGCCCGGCTGTTGGCGGCGACTTGGCCCCATGTTGTTTCCTCGACCCCGCCGCCGGTGTTCACCGAATAGACCTGTGTCGCGCTGTGATAGCGCGCGGCATGATCTACGAGCGACGAAATCGTCAAAGGGGCAGTCATCATCTGGCCAAGCATCGGCACCTCCCAATATTTATTGAAGGCACGCTTTGCCCGAGATGCGCGTCATCATCTCACGTCCTCCCTTGCTGCAGACACTGCCAATCCCGTTCGGCCCTTGCAAGCCCGAGACGACCGCACTAGCCGTTGACCTAATGTCAGTTGCATACCATAGGCTCCTCTCTGTCGATCAGCAGCGTGATCATGGCGTCAGCGAACCAGCGCCGATTGCGCAGGCGGGTCACGTGCATCAAGACGAATTGGACGCGCTGATGCATGTCAATAACGTGGTCTACTTTGTCTGGTTCGAACGCCTGCGGATCGCCTTCATGGAGCATTACGGGATCGGCAAGATCGGTGGCACCGACGGCCCCCGCATCGTGATCCGTTCAGGCGAAATACATTACATCGAGGAAATGGTGCGGGGCGAGGACTACATTGTTACAACCCGCTGCGTTGCCATGCGCCGCACCTCAATGACTTTGGATCAAGTCATCTGGAGCAACGCGCGCAAGCGCGCCACCTTTCGCTGCGTGATGGTGTTGCTGAGCCAAACAGGAGCAACGCGCACCCCAATTACGGACGAGGTGCGCGCGAGACTGATCGCCGATGGGGCCGCGGAGGAACGCTAGGCGATTCCGATCAGATCTGTATGTCAGCAATGAAATCCAATGTCCGATCAGCGAGCTTTTCCGCGATACGCGGGGCCGCAGTCGACAAGACATGGGTGTTGAGGCCAAGTGATTTTGAGAATTGTTTGAGCGTCGCCTGTGATGTGCTGTAGCGAAAAAACAGCACTTGAGTGACCGAGCGTTCTGCCGACAGCGCAAAAGCGGCCAGCGTGATACGGGGCACACCGCCGATCATCTCAGCCTGGCTGATCTGGAATTGATTGGCCGAGGCCCGTTGGCTTGACCGGTCAAACAGAGTGATCCAGGGGCTGTCCTGGTCCATCTGCTCAAGCCCGCTCAGGACGGTCAAGACGGTGCTGGTTGCTGCGGCAGGCCCAAGCAGCGTTGTCAGGACCGGAATGATCTCATTGTGGAGATAAAGCGAGGTCGCGCTGACCTCGCGCATGGAGACGGTGCTGTCCTCAGCCATCATCCCGAGCCCTGTCAGAATTCCGAGATAAGCGCTGTACCAGGCTTCGCTCCCGCCGCCTGAATTGGCGATAGCCCCGTCAGCAGCCAGTTGAGCGATCAGAAACGCATTGGCGATGGCGGGCCGAAGGGCAGGATCAAAACCCGCGCCGAAGCCCGCGATCTGCGAGCCGACGGCGATGTTTTGACCGCTATCCTGGGTCAGGTCAGGCTGGGGCAGTGCATCGCTTTCACTGGTATGAAATGTGTCGTGATCGGGCAATTCAATGCTTTCGACAAGCGCCAGAGCGCTGTCTTGGGTGACGATGTCTTTCATGGAAATCTCCTCGGGCAAATTGTGGGTTAAAATCACTTCAGGTTTTCAAATAGTTTGAGTGCGTTCAGCTTGCCGAACCCGGCGCCGATATGATGACGGTTGGGCACACCATCCACGTTCCGAATAAGCGCGGATTGCAACTGTTGGGCATTCCATTGCCGCTGGCCCGTCTTCGCGCGATGCGACATCACAAGGGCCAGCGCACCCGTCACATGCGGGGCTGCCATACTGGTGCCGGAGCGCGCGGTCGCAGCCGACAAATCATCGGCATTGCTGCGGGCCGAGGTGACGGCGAGACCCGGCGCACAGAGTTCGGGCTTGCGGCGTCCGTCCCGCGTAAGCCCCCAGGAGGATGACCCATTGAGGCGCAAGGGCGTCTCGGAATTGCAGGCGCCGACGCTAATGACGGTCTGGGCTGTGCCGGGGATCGAGAGCGTCATCTCCTCATCCTCAACATCGAACTTCACATCGCGGGTACGGGTCCGTTCGACCCATATGTGAACTTCACCCTTCTGGCTAATCACGCTGCGCCCAATGATTTCCAGCCGCCATTTGCCCGGCTGGATCGGCATGATTGATCCCTTGATGGTAATGCTGAGCCGGTGATGGCCATTGTCCGAATGCATTTCCGACAGATGCAGAAGGCAGGTATTGCCGCCCAACATCGCCGTCTGGTCCGGTTCATCAAAGGACACTTCAAGAGATCGGCTGCCCGAGGGATCAATCAGCACAAAGGCAATATCATCGCGGTCCTCGAACCAGGCCTCAAAGTAATCGGCACGGCGCGGGTTGGACCCGCTTGTCCAACTGATTTCCTCGACCCCGTCCTGAAAGGCGGATTTGCTGGCGTGGCCCGCATGACCCCGCTCATTTCCGGCAGACTTGACGATGACAAAACCCGGATCACGTCCCATGCCGCTGATGGCGTCAAAAGCCGCCTCAAGCGTTGTGGTCCCGTCATGTGCGCCAGCATTCATCCCCTGGCTGATATTGACTGCGATGGGTTTTGCGGCATCCGAGACCGCATTTCCGCCCGCCGCAGCCGATTTCATGAAGGCAAGCCCATCCACATGCGCGTTCGAATAACCGATGCTGAATGGATCGCCATCCGCGCGCGTGATGTTTGAGATAATGGCGATCATGGCAGCCTTTGGCGCTATGCCGTCCGGCAGATCACCAGTGGACCGACCCGCAGCGATGCCGGCCACATGAGTGCCATGCCCATTCGGATCACGCAGGCGGGGCGGATGGTTGGGGGCGCCGTCGTGGTGACGAGTTATGAAATCCTGGATCTCGTCCCGCAGATAGAGCCGCCCGTAGTTTTGCGTGAACGCGTTTGGATCGACATCCGCAGGTGTCGGGCCCTCTGTTGCGCGCTGGTCCCAGAGGGCGAGGAGACGGCTCTGCCCGCCTTCATCGCAGAAGGCTTGGTGCAGGATGTCAACGCCGGTGTCGATGATGCCAACGATGGCCCCATCGCCCTTTTCAGCCAGTGGTGGACGGTGAATTTGATCCGCCGCGACGAACGGGATGGAGTCTATCAATTCCTCCATACCGGCATCCCGGCTGTTTTCGACCGTCACAACGGCGCTGTTGTTTTCGAGTGCCAGAAGATTGTCGCGTGTGGCGAGCGCGGTGACGAAATTGGCGAATTGAGACTGGATGACAAGACCGTCCGGTGGTGTCCAGTTGGAAGAGCTGAGCCGGATCAGGATTGGCTGGCGCGCCGGAGCAGGTGCCGGATGCGTGTCACTTTCGAAGGGGCTGAAGCGATCAAACCCGGCAACCGGCGGACCACTGCGAAACCCCCCATCGGCCTCGGGCTCCAGCCCGGCTTCGTCGTCAGGAATGCGCGTATCCATATCGCTGACCGCTTCGACAACCCCGGAGTTTCGGTCGGGAAACGCCTGCAACCGCAGGACGTTCATATACGCGCCGATCCGATGCGCGGCTATGCCTGCGATCTGCCCTTCGATCACAGCATTTGGATCGGGTGCCGCGTCCGGGCCTTCGAAGTCAAAGGTTAGGACGTCATCCTCGACCGTGGGATCAGCGGCGAGACCTGTCTGAACCGCGATCTCCTCCTCCATCTGCTCGAATGCCTCTTCGGACAACGGCTCTGGCCCGGCATCGTCAGCAGAATCGTCACTTTCAAAGCCGACACCCTGATCTTTGAGCTGCCCGGCAAAGTCGAAGTGAAAAAGACGCCCTGTATGCCCGAAATTCGGCGGAACACGGGGCACGATATCATTGTCATTGACGATCCGTGCATAGCGAGCCCCATACGCGGTGCGGATGGTCTCGGCCGCGTCACGCTTCATCATCCGCGGCTGGCCGAAGGTCACAAGCCCGGCCGGTGCGCGATCCTTGTAGACGGCAGCCCCCAGAACCGCGAGGGCCGCGCCCAGTGAATGGCCCGTAAACCAGAGTTTGCGCGTTCCGATGTCCGACAGCGCGTCATCGATGATATGTGCCGCATCGTTCCAGGCATTTAGAAAGCCCGAATGCACCCGTCCATCGATCGCATCAAAGCGGCGCGCAAGGATGCCAAGATTTCCGATCCAATCCGCGAAACCCTTGGTCCCGCGCAGTGACACGATTGCGACCTCGTCACCGATCGCCACGAATCCCTGCGTTTCCCCTGCGGAAAATATGGTACCCTGCATGCCCCACATGCGGGACAGAACGGATTGGACCTGATCGCTTTCTTCATAGGCAAGCTGACTGGCCTGAACGAGCCCATAGCCCACTTTCCAATCAAATGATGACGTGTTGAGCCAATCCTGATCAAATGTTGGACGGTTTCTGCGAGGCATCAAAATGTCTCCCCTTTTGAAAAGCATGTCTAAAATATCCCGTCATACTAGCATGATGAGGCGTTTCAGGGAACGATTTCATGGATATGTCACGCAGTGTGATTGCTCTTGATGTCGCAAACTCGATCATAAATTGAGCATCTCTGCGCGAAGCCGCACAGAGATTAAGCGCATCCCGCCGATTTGAAATGCAATCATTGATCAGGACTCACATGATGTGATTCAGACAGCGCTAATGCGGACGATTTGCATCAATAAGCAGATCCGGCTGCGCTGTCTTCGCCTCTCACTCAGGGGCAACGACCGATGTGCAGCCGTCACGCAAAACGAGAGCGAGGCATGCCGATGCGCGCATGTGCATGGCAAGGCCGCAAAAGATGGGGACTTACATGAAACGAATTTTTTCAATGACGGCAGCCGCTTGTATGGCGTCCTTCACAGCCGGATCGGTTCTGGCTGAAGATGACGTAATCAAGGTTGGCGTGCTGCATTCATTGTCCGGCACGATGGCGATTTCGGAAACAACGCTGAAAGACACGATGCTGCTGCTGATAGAACAGCAGAACGAAAAAGGCGGCGTTCTGGGCAAACAGCTTGAGCCCGTCGTGGTCGATCCAGCGTCTGACTGGCCACTTTTTGCGGAGAAGGCGCGTGAGCTTCTGACCGTGCACGAGGTGGATGTGATCTTCGGCAACTGGACATCTGTCAGTCGCAAATCAGTGCTCCCGGTGATCGAGGAACTCAACGGCCTGCTATTCTATCCCGTTCAATATGAGGGCGAAGAAAGCTCCAAAAACGTCTTCTACACCGGTGCTGCGCCAAACCAACAGGCGATCCCTGCAACAGACTACTTCCTGGAAGAACTGGGCGTCGAGAAATTCGCGCTGCTCGGCACCGACTATGTATACCCGCGCACAACCAACAAGATCCTTGAGCAGTACCTCAAGGACAAAGGCATCCCCGATCAGGATATCTTTGTGAACTACACACCCTTCGGTCATTCGGATTGGTCGAAGATCGTCGCGGACGTTGTGGCGCTAGGCGCCGATGGCAAGAAGGTCGGTGTGATCTCAACGATCAACGGTGACGCGAATATCGGTTTCTACAAGGAACTGGCGGCTGCGGGCGTCAGCGCGGATGACATCCCCGTCGTCGCGTTCTCCGTCGGTGAAGAAGAGCTTTCGGGCCTCGACACCACCAATCTTGTCGGTCACCTCGCGGCTTGGAACTATTTCCAATCGGCTGAATCAGATGAAAACGAGGCGTTCATTGGCGCCTGGAAAACCAAAATGGGTGAAGATCGCGTGACCAATGACCCGATGGAGGCGCATTACATCGGCTTCAACATGTGGGTGAACGCGGCCGAAGCAGCAGGCACCACCGATGTCGACGCGGTCCGCACGGCCATGTACGGGCAAGAATTCCCGAACCTGACGGGTGGTACGGCCGTCATGTTGCCCAACCATCATTTGGCCAAACCGGTCTTGATCGGTGAAATCACCGAGGACGGCCAATTTGACATCGTCAGTGAAACCGACGAAGTGCCCGGCGATGCCTGGACGGACTTTTTGCCAGAATCAGCTGTGCTGAAGTCCGATTGGAAAGATCTCGGATGCGGCATGTACAACACGCAGACCGAAAGCTGCGTGCAGATCCAGTCCAACTATTGATGATCTGGCCGGGGCCGCGCTGTGACGTGGCCCCCCGCCAGAACCTGTTCGGAATTCACCATGATGTTTCGCGTTCTGGCCGTTCTCTGGCTGGCCTTATGTGGTTCGTTCGTTCAGGCACTGTCCTTGCAGGAGGTGCTACAGGCCAATCAAGCCGCGGTCGAAAAGGCCTCGCGCAAGACCGTTGACGCAGTTCTCTCGGATCTCGTCACAGCCGCTGCGCCCGGTACCCAGACCTTCATCGAAAAATGGGCTGACCGCGACGTCTGGATGCGCAAGGAGGACAAGCTGTTTTTCTTTGTCGAAACCGACGACAAGAAAACCTACACCCTACTCGACATCGAAACGGGCGCGCCCATAAGTGAGGCGCAAAAACGCGATCTGAAGCAACTTAAGCCCAATTCGGGCGTTCGCAGTGTTCTGGCTTCCTATCTGGTGCAGTTCAAACTGATGGACCCCGAACCGCGCCGCCGCGCGCAGGCGCTCCAATCCATCGAGCGCGATCCCGACGAAAGCCACTACGCACCGCTCAAAGCTTCTATCGAGGCGGAGGATTACCCGGCTCTCAAAGAACGCAAAGAACGGCTGGTGCGCCTTCTTGCCATTCGTTTCGAACCGGATGAGGCCACCAGGATCGCGGCAATCGAAAGCTTCCGTGGCAATCTGTCGGTCGAGGCACGCGCCGCGCTAAACCCTATCGTGGAGACGCAGACTGTCTTTGGCGTACCGGAAAACGCCAATATCGCGCGGATCCTGCGATATGATCAGGGGGATATCGATCAAACGACCGCCCTGAGGCTTGCTTCCGCCGCCGGAGCGATCATGCCGCAACCCAGTCTGCCAGAGCGCAAGGCAGCCCTGGAGGCCAACATCGTTGACGGGGTTGTCGGGGGCGTACCGCTCCACCAATTGGACAGGCAGGCCGCCCGGGATGCCGCATATGAAGCACTGGCCAAGGCCGGTGCCGTCCCGGACTGGCAGGCGGCTCAGTCAGAGCAGGATGCGCTGGCCGAGATGGAATTCGCTGTTGTCTACACCGAACCCTCCGCCGCCGTGACAGAAGCGGCCGAGGCCACCCTTGCCTCCATAAACCAGAGCGTCGGCCTCTATCAGGCGCTGGATCTAGGGCTGGATGCCCTGTCGCTGGCCTCGATATTTTTTCTCGCTGCCATTGGGCTCGCCATCACCTTCGGTGTCATGGGGGTGATCAACATGGCGCATGGCGAATTCATTATGATGGGCGCCTATACCGGCTATGTGGTGCAGCTATTTGTGCCAAATTACACCGCGTCGCTGCTGATCGCCCTGCCCCTTGCATTCGCCGTGACTTTCGGTGCCGGTGTCGCCATGGAGCGCCTCGTGATCCGGTGGCTCTATGACCGCCCGCTTGAAACGCTGCTGGCGACATTCGGCATCTCCATCGCGCTTCAGCAAATTGCCAAGAACATCTTCGGAACGCAGGCCCGCCCATTGACGGCCCCCGGCTGGCTGGACGGGGCTTGGGTCATGAACGATATCGTCTCGATCAGCTACATCCGCATTGCCATCTTCGTGCTCGGAGTGGTCTTTTTCTGCCTTTTGCTTTTCATCCTCAAACGCACCCGTCTTGGGCTGGAGGTCCGCGCGGTGACCCAGAATCCCCGGATGGCCTCCAGCATGGGCATCAATCCGGATCGCATCAACATGCTCACATTCGGGATCGGCTCCGGAATCGCGGGCATTGCGGGCGTGGCCATCGGGCTTTACGCCAAAGTCACCTCGGAGATGGGCAGCGACTATATCGTGCAAAGTTTCATGACAGTGGTGGTCGGCGGTGTCGGGAACATCTGGGGCACGCTCTTGGGCGCAGGTCTTATCGGTTCCCTGCAAAAAGGCATCGAATGGCTCAATCCGTCCAACACGTTGGCCGCTCAAACCTACATGATCCTCTTTATCATTCTCTTCATCCAATTCCGGCCGAGGGGTATCATCGCTCTCAAGGGCCGCGCGGCAGGAGACTGATCACATGAGCAGTTCTTCTTTTCGTCCAAAGTACGGCGGGGGTGAATTGCCCGCAGGGCAAGGGGGGGCAGCGCCCCCCTCATCCGGCGACGCCAAAGGCGGCGCAACGCCTCGGCAACCTTTCATCGCCCGTCATCCCTCCGTCCTCATCTTTCTGGTGATGCTCGCTGCCTTCACACTCGGTGTGACCGTGCTCAGCGAAGCATTCGGAACGGCAATCCTCTCAACCTCTTTCATCAAAACCCTCGGCAAAACACTCTGTCTTTGCCTCATCGCCATCGCGATGGATCTGGTCTGGGGCTATTGCGGCATCCTGAGCCTTGGCCACTTCGCCTTCTTTGGCCTTGGCGGCTACATGATCGGTATGTGGCTGATGTATGAGCGCACCAAGGACATCGTCACAAACAGCCTCGCCAACGCCCCACTGCCACCCACACCCGACGAAATCCGGGACGCCATCGGCACACAAATTTTCGGTGTGGTCGGCGGTGCCGAGATCCCGATCATCTGGTACTTCGCTGACAGTCTGGTCGCACAGCTCGCCCTGGTCGTGATTGTCCCTGGCATTCTTGCGTTGGTTTTCGGCTGGCTTGCCTTTCGAAGCCGGGTCACGGGTGTCTATCTCTCGATCCTCACCCAGGCCATGACGCTCGCCCTCTCTCTCTATCTCTTCCAGAATGACAGCGGGCTGCGTGGCAATAACGGTCTATCGGGGCTCCAGAACATCCCCGGTCTCACCGATGTCCCGCAATCTATTATTTCGATGTGGTTCTTCTGGGCATCCGCACTTGCCTTGGCCTTCGGCTATCTGCTGGCAGCATTCGTCACCTCCGGCAAGTTCGGATCAGTGATCCGCGGCATACGCGATGACGAGGCGCGCGTGCGATTCCTCGGCTATAATGTGGAAGCCTACAAACTCGTCGTCTTCGCTCTCACCGCGATCATCGCCGCCATTGCCGGGGCGCTTTACTATCCGCAAGCCGGTATCATCAATCCCGCAGAGATCGCACCGATCGCTTCGATTTACCTGGCCGTCTGGGTCGCTATCGGCGGGCGCGGGCGCATCTATGGGGCAGTGATCGGGGCCGCCTTTGTCTCGCTTCTGTCCAGTTGGTTCACGGGTGGGGGCGCGCCAAACATCAACCTCGGCTTCTATGTGATCCAATGGACTGATTGGTGGCTTGTACTACTGGGCATTTCCTTCGTTCTCGTCACGCTCCTTGCGCCGCAGGGCATCGGTGGCCTTTTCGACAAACTGGTGCGCAAGTCATGAGCATGCTTCTTGAAGTCTCCGGCGTCTCGGTCTCATTCGACGGGTTCAAGGCGATCAACAATCTGTCCTTCCAGATCGGCAAGGCAGAACTGCGCGCGATCATAGGGCCCAACGGCGCAGGCAAAACAACCTTCATGGACATCATCACCGGCAAGACCCGCCCGGATGAAGGCCGTGTGATCTATGGGGACAGGTCCGTCTCACTTCTGAAGATGTCAGAAAGCCGCATCGCCCAGGCCGGTATCGGACGAAAGTTCCAGCGCCCGACGGTTTTCGAGGCGCAGACCGTGCGTGAAAACCTCTCCATGGCGCTGCGCAACAAACGCGGCCCTTTTGACGTGTTGATGTACAAGCGCAATGCCGAAGGTGCGGCACGTCTGGAAGCCATCGCCGAAGAGATCGGACTAACAGACCAGTTGATCCGGCAGGCAGGCGAACTCAGCCACGGCCAAAAGCAATGGCTTGAGATCGGGATGCTTCTTGCGCAGGATCCGCGGCTATTGCTGGTTGATGAACCGGCGGCAGGCATGACACCCGAAGAACGCGAACACACGACCGAGATCCTGACCAATGCCGCCAAGACCCGCGCGGTCGTTGTCGTGGAGCACGACATGGAATTCATACGACGCCTCGATTGCAAGGTGACCGTCCTGCATGAAGGCGCGGTTCTGGCCGAAGGCAGTCTTGATCACGTCACATCGAACCCTGAGGTGATCGATGTTTATTTGGGACGCTAGGCAATGCTGAGCATTCAAAATCTCACCTTGCATTACGGCCAAAGCCAGATCCTCCATGATGTCTCGCTTGAGGCGGCGCAGGGCAAGGTCACCTGCCTTATGGGCACAAATGGCGTTGGCAAGACGTCTTTGCTGAAAGCGGTTTCAGGTACGCACAAGCGTAGCGGCGGTGAGGTTGTGCTAGACGGTGAAAGTCTGCCGCCTCTGCCCGCCCACTACCTGGCTCGCAAAGGCATCGCCTATGTGCCACAGGGGCGGGAGATCTTTCCCCTGCTCACTGTGCGCGAAAACCTCGAAACAGGCTTTGCCTGCCTCGATGGCCAGTCCGCCGTGGTACCCGAGCAGGTCTACGAACTCTTCCCGGTCCTGAAAGACATGCAGAATCGACGTGGTGGCGATCTTTCGGGCGGGCAGCAACAGCAGCTTGCAATCGGGCGGGCCCTGATCACCCGGCCGAAACTTCTTTTGCTCGATGAACCGACCGAGGGCATTCAGCCGAACATCATCCAGCAGATCGGACGCGTAATTGCCTATCTGCGCGACCAAGGCAAAATGGCGATCTTGTTGGTCGAACAATACTTCGATTTCGCCTTCGATCTGGCCGATCATTTTTATGCCATGCGGCGGGGTGCGGTCATTCTGAATGGATCAAGGGGTGATATCGGGCGCGATGCGCTTTTAAAGGCCGTTTCGGTTTGACCCCTTCCATGAAGGTGCAGCACCTGCAATGTTCCTTCACATGGGGGTATCTTCATGCTGGATTTGAAAGACCACGATGCAACTTCGCTTGCCGCGCTTGTCGCCAGGGGCGAGTTGAGCGCGACGGAGCTTCTGGACGACGCGCTGGAAAAGGTCGACATTCTGAATCCCAAGCTGAACGCCATCGTGATGATCCGCGAAGACATCGCCAGAAAGGCCATCGCGGCAGGACTGCCCGACGGACCTTTTCGCGGGGTGCCGTTTTTGCTGAAAGACCTCGGCGCGGAGGCGGTGGATTATCCGTCCAATAACGGCTCACACCTTTTTGCGAACACATGCTATCCCCGCGACAGCGCTATCTTCGAACGGATGCAGGACACTGGCGTGGTGACCTTCGCGCGCACGACCTCGCCCGAGGCGGGTATCGGTCCCGCGACGGAAAGTGCTGTCTATGGCGGCCCGACTCGCAATCCCTGGGATCTGACCCGCACCTCCGGCGGGTCATCAGGCGGGTCCGGCGCGGCGGTCGCGGCGGGCCTTGTGCCTCTGGCGCATGGATCAGATGGCGGCGGGTCGGTACGGATCCCAGCCTCCAGCTGCGGGCTGTTCGGTTTCAAAGCCACGCGGGCCCGCTTCCCGGACGGCCCCTTTGTGGGCGAAGGCTGGGCGGGCATGGCAATTGACGGCTTCCTGTCCCGCAGCGTGCGCGACACTGCCGCGATGATGGATGCCTGCGAGGGTCCAGATGCTGGGGCGCCTTATGTCGCGCCACCGCTCAACCAAGGATATCTTGCCGCCATTGCTCACCCGCCGAAACGTTTGCGGATCGGTCTCTGCGAAACGACCTTTGTCGGCGCGCCGATTCACACCGATTGCCGGGCGGCCGTAACCCATGCAGGCAAGGTGCTCGAAGATCTGGGCCATCACGTCGCTCCCATGCGTCCGCAAGCGGACCACAATGGCATGATGGATGCCTGGACAAAAATCGTCGCTTGTGGAACCGCGCTGACCGTCCGGAACGGGCTGGCCGCAAAGGGGCGCGGTTTGCAGCAGGGGGATATCGAGGGCATCGCCAAAGGTGCAATGACCTATGCCGAAACGATAAGCGGGGCTGACTACCTGGCTGCCGTCGGCACGATCCACGCCTATGGACGCGAAATGGCGGCGGCCTTCGACACATGCGACATCATACTTTCCGCCACATTGGCCGAACCACCCGCAAAGGTCGGTCGCTTTGCGCACAATCGAGAAGATTATGTGACCTTCCGAACGGGTGAAGGGGGCGTTTTCGACTATTCACCCTTCTGCGCCGTTTTCAATGCGAGCGGTCAACCTGCAGCCTCGGTTCCCCTCTTCCAAAGTGCCGGGGGCCTGCCAATTGGCGTGCATCTTGCCGCTGCTTTCGGCGAGGACGAGACGTTGATCGCACTTTGTTCAGAGCTTGAAGCGGCAGATCCATGGTTCGATCGCCGCCCACCCCTATTTGCTTGAACGGATCCGGCGCTATTCGTCCGTGTTCGTGTCCGCCGTCAGAATCGCCGAGACCGGGGCGAGTGCGATTTGGTTGGCCTTGCCCCGGCCCGCCCAGTCTGTCAAAGCCGCCAGCGTCTCGGGGCGCAGACGTCCAAAAAGGATCAGACCACCATCCTGATCCGCGCGAAACGCGGCCTGGTCCAGCAACCGGACAATGGCAGGCGCCGCCTGATCGGCCAGATCAAGATCCCGGAATACTGTCGCGGCAGCGCCCTCGGCAATTGGCGCCGCGTTCAGTCCGCGCGATTGAAGCACCATGCCAAAGCCGCGTTCCTCCAATATGGCGGAGACCTGCGTCGACGTATCGCGGGATTGCTGTAGACCGGTGCCCAGCCCTTCCATCACTCCGACGGCCTCGGGAACCGAATCGAGCGCGGCCGCAATGTTCACCTCCACATCCGCACCATCCGCGGCGGCGGGTAAATCAACAAGAGCCAGAACCTCCAGACCGGCACTGCGATACCGACCCGCGCGGTCTGGGGCATCTGACAGCGTGGCGTTCACCGCCAGAGTCAGCGGCATCGGTATCTGCATGAGGGCCGAAAGACCGGCGGCGCCACTGGTCAGATCGGTTCCAGTGTCGATCAGGATGATCGAGATCAGCGGCTTTTCTGCCGGATTGTCGAACGGGACCGCGAAGGCCTTTAGCGGTGGCGCATTCTCATCGGCCTGCGCCTCGGACGTCGCATCCTGACCGGCGGCATTGCGCAAGATCAGACTGCCTGCTGGCTTGCCGATCGTCGGACGCCCAATCGGCACGGTCGTATCTTCGGCTTCTTCCGTCGGCGCAGGTAAAGTTGGCGCTGGCACTGTTGTTTCAGGTTGCGCTTGCGCCACTCGTTCATCGGGGACCTGCGGCGCGGGCGCTGCGTCTTCCACAATGTCAGGAACCTTTGGGGATGGGCTTTCTACTGGCGATTCGGATGGCAGTTCGACGACGGTCGGGACCTCTTCTATCTGCGCTTTTATCGGCAAGGGCTCCGCAGGAGCGGTCGACACCCGGATGGGATCGGCCAAGGCAGGTGCTTCGGGGCGGCCGACAACGACCAGCGTCATTGTGGACTGATCGATATCTTGCGCCGCCAGCGAAGGTGCCACATCAGCATACGGCGTCTCAAGAACCGGCAATTCCCAGTGAAAGTCCGCCACGTCCAGTTTTGCCAAGGGTTGGATCGACGATGCGGGCGGCGCGTCCGGCGTGGGCTGTATGACCGGCATCATGGCGGCGGGAACAACCGCTTCATCGGCTGTGGGCTTTGGGCTGACTTCGATCTCCGGTATCGCGGCCGCCGCCCGCTGGGGCGGATCGAGCGTGAATTCCGGTGCTTTGGGGGGACTAGCCAACAAGGAAAGACCTGCAACGGCAAAGGCGCTCATCAATCCGCCCCACACAAGGCCGCCCAGAAATCCGCCTGTCATCAATCGTCTCCGCCTGTTAAGTCTTTTTGGTTCACGGTCGCATCCTACCACTCTTGGACGACCTGCCGCCCTTGACGCTGGCGGTCAAGCCTGAACATGTATGCCACGACTATAAAGGGTTTGGGCATGCGGCCTCCAGCCCGGAAATGAAGATGTGCGTGATGCTGCTTTTGATCGACAACTACGACAGTTTTACCTACAATCTTGTCCACTATCTGGGCGGCTTTGGGGCCGAGGTCGTTGTGCACCGCAACGATGCGATCAACGTGCAAGAGGCGATGGCGATGAAACCGGACGGCATCGTCTTGTCGCCGGGTCCGGGCACACCCGACAGCGCCGGGATCTGCCTGGCTCTGACCGAGGCCGCCGCCGAAACCGAGACCCCTCTGATCGGCGTGTGTTTGGGCCATCAGACGATCGGACAAGCCTTTGGTGGAAAGGTCGTGCAAGCTGGCGACATCGTTCACGGCAAACTGGGCCAGATGCAGCATGACGGCGCAGGGGTCTTTCGGGATCTGCCCTCCCCATTCGCCGCAACGCGCTATCATTCGCTGGTGATTGAGCGTGACACTCTGCCTGATATGCTGGAAATCACGGCAGAGCTGAAAGACGGCACCATCATGGGTCTGTCCCACAAGACCCTGCCCATCCATGGCGTACAATTCCATCCGGAATCGATACGATCAGAACACGGACACCAGCTTTTGCAGAATTTTGTGGACATGATCCCGGTACCCGCATGAGCGACGCACTGAAACCGATCATCGAAGCCGCGGCAAACGGTCCCCTCAGTCGGGTGGAGGCGGAGGCCGCCTTTGCCATCCTGTTCGAAGGCGAAGCCACCCCCAGCCAGATCGGCGGATTTCTGATGGCCCTGCGCACACGCGGGGAGACGGTGGATGAATACGCGGCGGCTGCCACTGTAATGCGCGCCAAATGCAATGCCGTGGAAGCGCCCGACGGCGCGATCGACATTGTCGGTACCGGCGGGGATGGCAAAGGCACGCTGAATATCTCGACCGCCACGGCTTTCGTCGTGGCTGGGGCAGGCGTTCCTGTCGCCAAACACGGCAACCGCAACCTCAGTTCGAAATCTGGCGCGGCAGATGCTCTGACCCAAATGGGACTGAACGTGATGATCGGGCCAAAAGTGGTCGAAAGGGCGCTGCAAGAAGCCGGGATTGGCTTCATGATGGCCCCGATGCACCATCCAGCGATTGCCCATGTGATGCCCACGCGAGCCGAACTTGGAACCCGAACGATCTTTAACATCCTCGGGCCACTCACCAATCCGGCGGGTGTCAAACGCCAACTGACAGGCGCATTTTCACGAGATCTGATCCGCCCGATGGCCGAAACACTCGGCCAGCTTGGATCGGACAAAGCCTGGCTCGTGCATGGCAGCGACGGCACGGATGAGCTGACGATCACCGGCATTTCCTGGGTCAGCGCACTGGATGAGGCTGGCGTCAGCGACTTCGAACTCCACCCAGAAGAAGCTGGGTTGCCCGCGCATCCGTTCGAGGCGATAGTGGGCGGTTCGCCTGACGAAAACGCCAAGGCTTTCAATGCGTTGCTGGACGGCGCACCCTCGGCCTATCGCGATGCGGTCTTGCTGAATGCAGCGGCAGCGCTTTTGGTGGCCGATGCCGCGCCGGATCTGACGACCGGGGTCGAGATGGCCGCGACAAGCATCGATAGCGGTGCGGCCCGCGACAAGATCACCGCCGTTGCCCGCATTACGCAAGAGGGTGCCAGAGATGACTGAAACCATCCTCGACAAGATCAAGGCCTACAAGCTGGAAGAGATCGCCGCCGACAAGGAGGCCCGCCCCTTGGCCGAAGTGGAAGCCGATGCCAATGCGGCAGGCCCCGTACGCCCCTTTGTCGCGGCGCTTCAGGTCGCGGCGCGGGAGAAGTATGGGCTGATCGCCGAAATCAAGAAGGCGAGCCCTTCAAAAGGACTGATCCGCGAGGATTTTGATCCGGCCGCGCTCGCCGAAGCTTATGAGGCGGGCGGTGCTACTTGCCTGTCCGTCCTGACCGACACGCCAAGCTTTCAGGGCGACAAAAGCTTTCTGACCGAGGCGCGCAATGCCTGCGACCTGCCTGCCTTGCGTAAGGACTTCATGTATGACCCCTATCAGGTCGTCGAGGCCCGCGCGCTTGGGGCGGATTGCATCCTGATCATCATGGCCAGCGTCAGCGACGCACAGGCGACCGAGCTGGAAGAAACGGCGACCTCTTGGGGTATGGATGTCCTGATCGAGGTCCATGACGCGCTAGAACTCGAGCGTGCCACGATGCTCAAAAGCCCCCTGATCGGGATCAACAACCGGGATCTCCACACATTCGAGACGTCGCTCGACGTCACCCGCACTCTATCAAAGACCGTGCCCGCAGATCGCTCGATCGTTTCGGAATCCGGGCTGTCGACGCCCGAGGACCTGGCCGACATCGCCATGTACGGCGCCCGGTGTTTCCTGATTGGCGAAAGCCTGATGCGGCAGAATGACGTGGCTGCAGCAACGCGCACCCTGCTGGCCAATCCGCTGACCTCGGGGGGTATGTGATGGCGCTGACGCATTTCGACGGTAAGGGCGCGGCACACATGGTCGACGTATCGGAAAAGGCTGTAACATCCCGAATTGCGACGGCGGAGAGCTACATTAAGATGCGGCCGGAAACACTTGAAATTATTCGCCAAGGTACGGCTAAGAAGGGTGATGTCCTGGATGTCGCACGCCTTGCAGGGATCATGGCGGCCAAACGTACTGCGGATCTCATCCCGCTTTGCCATCCTCTGCCTGTCACCAAGGTTTCAGTCGATCTGACCACCGTTGCAGATCTGCCAGGCGTTCGGATCGAGGCGACTGTAAAAACCACTGGGCAGACCGGCGTAGAGATGGAAGCGCTGACCGCCGCCTCGGTCGCTGCGCTGACGGTCTATGACATGGCCAAGGCCGTGGACAAAGGCATGGAGATCAGTGGCACGCGCGTGATCCTGAAAGACGGCGGCAAGTCCGGTCGGTACGAGGCGCCATGATCTCGGTCGCGCAGGCGCTTGATCACCTCTTTGCCCTTGTTTCTCCCCTGCCGGTCGAAGAGGTGCCATTGCGCCAGGCCAACGGCAGAGTTCTTGGCGCAGAAGTCTGCGCGCGGCGCACACAGCCTCCATTCGATGCCTCGGCCATGGACGGCTACGCGGTTAAGGGCGTCGAGGTGGAACGCGACGCGCTATTCAAAGTCGTGGGCGAAGCAGCAGCCGGGCATGGCTGGTCCGGCACATTGCGCGCAGGGCATGCGGTGAGGATCTTCACGGGTGCGCCGCTGCCGGCGGGCGCGGACCACATCGTCATTCAGGAAGATGTCACCCGACGCGACGACCTGATCACGATCACAGCGGATCGCGGCAGCCAGAGCCATGTGCGCAAAGCCGGAATTGACTTCGCCGAGGGTGACGTTGTCGCTGCCCCACGCAGACTCGGTGCACCCGAAGTGGCCCTTCTGGCAGCAATGAATGTCGCCGTGATTCCAGCCCGGCGCAAACCGGTTGTGGCGTTGATTTCCACAGGGGATGAGCTTGTGGTGCCTGGCGAAGCCCCCGGCCCGGACCAGATCGTTGCGTCGAACACGTTTGGCCTCGCAGCGATGCTGGAGCGGATCGGCGCAGAACCGCGCCTTCTTCCGATTGCGCGGGACAATCCGGCTTCGGTCAAGATGGCGCTTGATCTGGCCGCCAAATCGGATCTGATCGTCACGATCGGCGGGGCCTCGGTTGGGGACCATGACATCGTAGCAGATGTGGCCGAAGACCACGGGCTTGACCAGAGCTTTTACAAGATCGCCATGCGTCCAGGCAAACCATTGATGGCCGGAAAGCTGGGGGACACACCCATGATTGGCCTGCCTGGCAACCCGGTCTCTGCGCTTGTCTGCGGAACGGTGTTCCTAGCCCCCGTCATCCGCGTAATGCTGGGCTTCCCCCCTGCGCCAACACCCCGCCGCGAAATGCCGCTTTCTACACCACTCAGCGCCAACGGGCCGCGCGAGCATTACATGCGTGGCATTTCCGATCAGGGCGCGGTACGTGACGCCGGCCCCCAAGACAGTTCTCTCTTGCGTGTGCTGGCGGCCTCAAATGTTCTGATTGTGCGCCCTCCGCACGACGTTGCACGCGACACGGGCGAGAGAGTTGAGATCATTGATCTCTAAAAGTTGACACAAAACAGGAACATGTCTAGAACAAAGCCGAACCAACACGGTCGGAGGCTGAGCATGTTGACCAAAAAGCAGTTGGATTTGTTGGAATTTATCCACAAGCGCCTTCAACGTGATGGCGTGCCCCCCAGCTTTGACGAAATGAAAGTGGCATTGGACTTGAGATCCAAATCCGGGATCCACCGTCTGATCACCGCACTGGAAGAGCGTGGTTTCATCCGGCGGCTTGCCCACCGGGCGCGCGCTATTGAAATCGTGCGCCTGCCCGAGAGCATGGGGGGCAGCAGCTTCACGCCAAAGGTGATCGACGGCGGCAAGCCAGACGCCAGGCCGCCCATCACTGCGTTGCCGGTTGAGGCGGCCCCGGCGGTCGAACTGCCTGTGATGGGTCGGATTGCCGCCGGTGTGCCGATCTCGGCCATCGCCGAAGTGTCGCATTCGGTGGCAGTGCCGGGCCAGATGCTGTCCCGAGACGGCGATCACTATGCCCTTGAAGTCAAAGGGGATTCGATGATCGAGGCGGGGATCAACGACGGCGACGTCGTCGTGATCCGCGAAACAGCAGTTGCCGATGATGGCGATATTGTCGTGGCTCTTGTGGAAGATCACGAAGCGACATTAAAGCGGTATTTCAAAAAGGGCAGCAGCATCGCGCTTAAAGCTGCGAACCCGGCCTACGAAACACGCGTTTTGCCCGCTGAATCGGTCAAGGTGCAGGGCCGATTGGTCGGTCTTATCCGCACCTATTGAGGTTTTGAGGCCCTGCGGGTGTTAATCATGCAGAGCCAGCAACCACCATCCCCTCTTTTGAATGTCTGTACGGCGGTCATACGGCCAGCCGGACCAGATCCTGTCCCCCGTAATGTCACGTGTACTGCGTGACATGATGACGCCGCCGCGCAATTCTAAAGCGACTGCACCCGTCCTTGCCAGACGCTTGGGGTCGAAGACTTCACATCCCCGCAAAGAAAGCGGATGGGTCGCGATGACAATCTCTCCCGCTCCGCAAGCATCGTATGCAGCCACGTTGCGCTTGCCTTGCAAATGAATGAGCACCCAATCGTCTAAGGCCACGCGGCGGATCTGGCCATCAGATAGAGGCCAGCGCGAAGCGGCCAGCGCCTGATCCGCACGATCACCGTCATTCTCAAGCCAGTTCGAGGCGATAAAACCGCCGCCACGCGATTTGCTGAGCGCGCGTCCTTCGCCCAACATCACTCCGACAAGTCCGCCCGTTTCCGCGATAAGGACTTGCGGCCGTTCCGCGCCTGCCCATAGCCCAAAGGCCGCGACAACCGGCAGGAGACCAGACCAGCGGGCTCGGCCATGCCACAGGATTATCAAGAGACATCCTAAAGACAAAAGCGGCAAGATCGCCGCATCTGGTCCGGGTACGAAGCTGCGTGCACCATCAAGGTTGGTGATCCAGGTCGCGACGCCCAAGATCCAGCGCAGGCCTAAACCCATAAGCCAAAGGCCGACGATCTCGGCCCCTATCGGCGCCAGACAGGCGGCCAGTACGGCGGCAGGGATCACCAGAACACCCATCAGCGGTACGCTCAGCAGGTTGGCGATCAGACCGTAATGCGCAATGGCGTTGAAATGCGCTGCCCCAATCGGAGCCGTGGCCAGCCCTGCAATGGCAGACGACATCACGACGCCCAGCACCGGTTGAAGCCAGCGCGGCCCGAATGAAAGCTTTTGGTCACGCATCATGCCGAAGACAGCAACGAGGGCTGTGGTGGCGGCGAAAGACATCTGAAAGCCGGGAGACAAAAGCGCCTCCGGTCGCAGAAAAAGTACGATGATAGCAGCAATCGCAACCGAGCGCAGGCTGATCGCACGTCGGTTGATCAGAATGGCGGAAAGCGCGACGGCCACCATAACAAAGGCCCTCTCCGTGGCCACGTTGCCCCCGGACAGGGCCAGGTACGCCGCAGCCACAATCAGGGCACCGATTGCGGCCATCTTTCGCGTTGGCCAACGGAGCGCAATATAGGGGATGGCTGCGAAAACAAGACGCAGAAGCCCGAAGATGAAACCTGTTAGAAGCCCCATGTGCAGGCCAGAAATGGCAAGCAGATGGGCTGTGTTTGACGCGCGCAGGGCCTCAAGCCCTTCCCGGCTGATCCCACTGCGATCCCCGGTTGTCACCGCTGCGGCAAACCCGCCAACATCGCCGGGCAAAGCCTCCTGCACTCGGTATGAAATGGCCATTCGCACGGAAAACACCCAGAGCTGCGGGTCGTTGCGTGCGGCTTCACTGGTCAGCAACGGCACCCGGGAATAGCCCACCGCCCCCAATTCATTGAACCATGCATGGCGCTGAAAGTCGAAACCACCGGGTTCGACCGGACCACCCGGCGGCGATAGATGGGCGGTCGTCATCATGCGTGCCCCAGCGATTGGTGGATCGCCCAAAACCGCGTCTCCATGCAGGGACAGTCTGACGCGCCGCGGTGTTTCTTGCGGGCTCACACGCTCCAATACAACGTTATCAAGCGTAATCCTCAGCGCATCCGACGCACTACGGTCAATCCCGACGACCCGGCCCTCGACCGCACCATAATACCGCCAGTCGATGACTGGTGCTGCCACCGAATGCGTTCGCCAAGCGGCCAGAACGAAGCCGAGCGCGACGACCCCGATCAGACCAGCCAGGGGCGAGACGACTTCCCCCAACCGGGCGGCGAGCGCCAAGAACAGCAATCCGCCAAGCGCAATAGTGCCGATCAGCAGAAAGGACGGTTCAAACCGCAGAGTGAAGAAAAGGCCAATGCCAAACGCCAAGCCAACCGGGATCCAATTGAACAGGTGCCCCCGCTGTTCGAGCATCATGATGCGCAAGTGCGCCGCAGCACCCATGCTTGCCCCTTCCGGCCCCTCTAGCTAGTAGAGACCGACACCTACCCCCATCACGGTTAGTGAAAGGTTAATGAAGATGACCAAGCCCGTCGTCACCCGCTTTGCGCCCTCGCCCACCGGATATCTGCACATCGGGGGCGCACGGACCGCGCTGTTTAACTGGCTTTATGCGCGGGGCCGTGGCGGGCAGTTCCTGTTGCGAATTGAGGACACGGATCGCGCAAGATCCACACCCGAAGCGACCGAGGCCATTCTGCAGGGCATGGCATGGCTGGGCCTCGATCATGATGGCGATGTCACCAGCCAGTTCGCACGCGCAGAACGGCACGCCGAGGTTGCTTATCAACTGCTGGACGAGGGCAAGGCCTACAAATGCTTTAGCACGCCGGAAGAGATCGCAGACTTCCGGGAAACGGCCAAAGCCGAGGGCCGCTCGACGCTGTTCCGTTCGCCCTGGCGCGACCGGACAGACCATACTGACCAGCCCTTTGTGATCCGCATCAAAGCCCCGCTTGAGGGCGAAACAATCATCGCGGATAAGGTGCAGGGCGACGTCAAGATCCGCAACGATCAGCTTGATGACATGGTGCTGCTGCGCAGCGACGGAACGCCTGTCTATATGCTTGCCGTCGTGGTCGACGATCACGATATGGGGGTGACCCACGTGATCCGTGGTGACGATCACCTCAACAATGCCGCGCGTCAGATGATGATCTATGAGAACATGGGCTGGGACGTCCCCGTTTGGGCGCATATCCCGCTGATCCACGGGCCTGATGGCAAGAAACTATCGAAGCGGCACGGGGCGCTCGGGGCCGAGGAATACCAGAAGATGGGCCACCCGGCGGCTGGCATGCGCAACTACCTGACCCGCTTGGGATGGAGCCACGGGGATGACGAGTTCTTTACCGACGCGCAGGCGCAGGAATGGTTCGATCTGGACGGCATCGGCAAAAGCCCCGCGCGGTTCGATAACAAAAAGCTCGAGAACCTGTGCGGACAGCATATCGCAAACTCAGATGATGCCGCATTGCAGCAGGAATTGGTGGATTATCTGGCCGTAACAAACCAGCCACCGCTCACCGATACGCAGATCACCGGAATGCGGGATGCGATGTATTGCCTCAAAGAAAGAGCGAAGACATTTCCCGAACTTCTTGAAAAAGCTACATTTGTTTTGGCCGAACGCCCAATCGAACCGGACGAAAAAGCCGCCAAGTCGCTTGATCCTGTATCCCGTGGTATACTGAAGGAATTGACGCCGCATCTGCAAACGGTTACTTGGAACCGCTACAGTTTGGAGACGGCGCTCAACGCTTTTGCCGAAAAACAGAACACTAAGTTTGGAAAGCTGGCAGGTCCTTTGAGGGCAGCATTGGCAGGTAAAACAGTTACACCGTCCGTTTATGACATGATGCTTGTGCTGGGGCGGGATGAGACCTTGGCCAGGCTTGAGGATGCCGGCGCCTGACGGGAGTCACAACTCTCTTAACACGCGCGCGATAACGAAAGGCACGCGCCTCGCGTTTGCCTTGTGGCGCATCCGGCGCCGTCTGACATGAGGAAGGAAGACCATGGCTGAATCGACAAAATCCGCAACGCTGACCATAGACGGTCAAAGCTATGATTTGCCCATGCACTCGCCCACCGCAGGGCCAGATGTAATTGATATCCGCAAGCTTTACGGGCAGGCAGGCGTGTTCACATACGATCCCGGATACACGTCCACGGCAAGTTGCGACAGCACCATTACCTTTATCGATGGCGGCAAGGGTGAGCTGTTGCATCGGGGCTACCCGATCGACCAACTGGCGTCGAAATCGCACTACCTCGAGGTTTGCTACCTGCTGCTTTACGGAGAGTTACCAACAGCAGCGCAGCTTGAGGACTTCGAGACGACGATCACCCGCCACACGATGCTGCATGAGCAGATGCAGAACTTCTTCCGCGGGTTCCGGCGGGACGCGCATCCGATGGCAATCATGGTGGGCGTTGTGGGGGCGATGTCGGCCTTCTATCACGACAGCACCGATGTAAATGACGAACGTCAGCGCGAGATCGCATCGCATCGGCTAATCGCCAAGATGCCGACAATTGCGGCCTGGGCCTACAAATACTCGATCGGCCAGCCTTTCATCTATCCACGCAACGATCTCGATTATGCATCAAACTTCCTGCGAATGTGTTTCGCAGTCCCGGCCGAAGACTACGAGGTCAACCCGATCCTCAGCCGCGCGATGGACAGGATCTTCACGCTGCACGCCGATCACGAACAGAATGCGTCAACCTCGACTGTGCGCTTGGCTTCGTCCTCAGGCGCAAATCCTTTTGCCTGCATCGCCGCCGGGATCGCCTGCCTTTGGGGACCGGCGCATGGCGGTGCAAATCAGGCCTGCCTGGAAATGCTCAAGGAAATCGGTACGGTCGATCGGATCCCAGAATTTATCGCCCGCGCGAAAGACAAGGAAGACCCATTCCGGCTGATGGGTTTCGGCCATCGGGTCTACAAGAATTTCGACCCGCGCGCGACCGTCATGAAGCAATCTGCCGACGAGGTGCTAGAGCTTTTAGGTGTGGAAAATAACCCGATCCTTCAGGTTGGCAAAGAACTTGAGACCCAAGCGCTCGCCGATCCGTATTTTGCCGAGAAGAAGCTCTTCCCGAATGTGGACTTCTATTCCGGCATCATCCTGGAGGCGATGGGCTTCCCCACATCCATGTTCACCCCGATCTTCGCACTCAGTCGCACAGTCGGCTGGGTCAGCCAATGGAAAGAGATGATCGCCGATCCCCAAAATAAGATCGGCCGCCCGCGCCAGCTCTACCTGGGCCAGACTGAGCGGGACTATATGAATATCGAAACGCGCTGAACCCAGAAGCAGCCCCTGTCGGGGGCTGCTCTCCATTTAGGTTTTACCATGGCACAACAATGCTTTTTGCAGCGGCTAAGAGGCATTCTCAGTCGCAACAAGCTGTCTTTTGGTCATCGGCAACGCAACATGACTTCTGTCGCTTTGCGGTCTGCACACTTCCGCAGCATATAGTGGGTTCCGCACCAGCAAGCTGGCGCTCTCGCGCGGGCTTGCAGAAGGCCTGCGCATTATTCAGCGGGGCGACCAAGGCGTCCGCGTGAACCATCGGTTTTTTGATGGACATCAATGCCAGGCCATTGTTGTTGTGGCCAAATTCGATCAACAGATCCGCTTTGGCCAATTCCGGTAGAGCGGCAATGCTTTGCTTCACGATGGCCGAAAATTTACCGACACGCATGTGGTTTGTACCGTTGCCGTCCAGAAGCTGCAATCTGGCCTCATCCCAAGACGAAATGCGGCCACCGCAATCGATCCCCTTGCAATTCAGGTGACGAAGTTCGGTGACATGATATCCGGCGCCGATGTCGCCATCGGCAGTCCTGAAAACCAGCGGCAAATCGGGGTCCTGCTCATCGAACATCGCGAGAAGATCAGAGAGCGTCATAATCATCTACCTTTCATTTCAAGAGTACTTGAAATATAATCATACTATTCTGGATGCTTCAATAGGTGTTGAAATATGAACGAGACAGAAGCCGCCTTATTGTTCGCCGTGTTGTCGAACGCCGATCGTCTCAAGGTTATTCGGGCCTTGGTCGAGGCAGGTCCCGAAGGCCTGAAAGCGGGCGACATTGCCGTTAAGATTAACGCGAGCCCCTCCCGCGCGTCGTTTCATCTGACAGCACTCGCCCAGTCAGGTTTCGTTGGAAGCAAACGAAAATCACGCAGCATATTCTATCAGATCAATTTCAACCGCCTTGGCGCGCTGGTTTCATTCCTGATGGAGGATTGCTGCAAAGGCAGCAGAGAACTGCGAGACTGCTGCAACATGCAAGCGAGTGATCGAAACTGATAGGACCTATTCCTGCTGCTCCAAACAAATCGGAGGCTGACCAGTTGATGACATTCGTAGCGCGAGCAGATGTCGCGCTACCGACCCTCGAAATCCGGTTTGCGTTTTTCGACGAAGGCCATCACCCCTTCTTTGAAGTCGCGTGTTTTGCCGCAGACGCCTTGCTCGGAGGCTTCAAGGGTGAGTTGCGTCGACAAATCATTACCCCAGGTCGACCGGATCGTCTTCTTGATCGAGCCATAAGCCGCCGTCGGTCCAGCGGCCAGCGCCGTCGCCCGTTTGCGCCAATGGGTATCGAAATCGGCATCCGGGACAGCCTCCCAGATCATGCCCCATTGATCGGCCTGCTTGGCGCTGATCTTATCGGCAAAAAGGGCGGCCCCCATGGCCTTGGCCATGCCCATCGTGCGGGGCAGGACGTAGCTGCCGCCAGCGTCGGGGATCAGACCAATCCGAGCGAAAGCCTGCAGAAAGTACGCGCTTTCGGTCGCGATTACCACGTCACAGGCCAGCGCAAGATTCGCCCCGGCCCCGGCGGCCGCACCATTTACCGCCGCAATGGTCGGTATGGGGCAATCCACGATGGAACCCAGCATAGGCGTATATTCATCACGCAGCGTTCGTTCCAGATCAATGTCAGATGCATTGGCCCGGTCGCCCAGATCCTGGCCGGAACAAAAGGCGCGCCCGGCACCCGTTAGCACGATGACCCGCGCCTTGCCTGCCGCATGCTGTACGGCATACTGAATTTCAGCCCGCATTTGGGTTGTCAGCGCGTTCATGACATCAGGGCGGTTCAGCGTGATCGTCGCGATGCCACCCGAAAGGCCATAAGTAAGGGTCTGATAGTCCATCCACGCTCTCCTCTGGTGCTACGCTATGTCTTAGCAAACCAGAGGATGTGGGCCAGCACAAACCGCGCGTCACTCCTTGAGGATTTCTTTCAATCGCTTGGTCTCTTCCGCGCTCAGCCCGGTATCAGTTGCACTTTCCGGGCGCTCCCGCCCCCGCAGATAGACAAAGGCAATGCCGCCCGCAAGCAGCAGCATCAGTGGCCCCGCCGCCCAAAGTATCAGGTTGGAGCCCGTTCCGGGCGGTGTCATCAGAACGAATTCACCATACCGTTCGACAAAAAACGCGCGCACCTCTGCATCGCTGTCCCCGGCCAGAATGCGTTCGCGGATGATTCCGCGCGCCTCGCGTGCCCATTCCGCATTTGACGAGGCCAGCGCCTCGGACTGGCAGACAACACATCGTATGTCGTGATCAAGCGCGCGGGCGCGCGCCTCAAGCTGGGGATCATCAAGCATTTCAGATGGATCAAGCGCAAGCGCTGCACTGGCCAGCAGTATCGCAGCCCCTATAATCAGACAACGCATCATTCTGCAGGAACGGGTGTTGCGGCTGTTTTGCGATTGCCTGCGGCAACGCGGAAGCGACGGTCGCTCAGGCTCAGAAGCCCGCCAAACGCCATTAGCCCGGATCCAATCCAGATCCAGTTTGTCAGCGGCTTGATATACGTGCGCACCGCCCAGCCGCCACCCTGCTGCGGATCGCCGATCACCACATAGACGTCGCGACCCAGATTATAGTCGATCCCGGCCTCGGTCGTCGGCATCTGCGCCACGGGGTAGATACGCTTTTCCGGCCGAAGCTGTGCGATCATCTGGCCGTTCTGTTCCAGCTTGATGAAGCCCATTGTCGAAAGATAGTTGGGGCCTTCAACCTCTTGCACATCAGTCAGAGTCAGCGTGTAGCCACCCACTTCGAACGGCTGATCGACTTGCGCGACCCGGATATCTTCCTGCTGCCAAGACGTAAGGCCCGCGACACCCAGCATGGTGACGCCTAGGCCCGCATGCGCAACCGCTTTGCCCCAATCCGCCCGTGGCAAGCGCAATAGACGCCCCAAACTGGACGAACCGATCCGGAACTTCAGATCCGCTGCGGCCCCCATGACAAGCCATGCACCCAGGAAAGCACCGAGCGGTCCAATCAGACTGCGCCCAGTCTGCATCGCCCAAACCAATCCGGCGATGACGACGGCCAGCACAAAGATGTACCGAAGCGGCCAAAGCGCCTTGCCAATGCGCGCGCGTTTCCACGGCATCATTGCACCGACGGGCAAGATCAAACCAAGGACGACCATAAAGGGAGTAAAGGCCATGTTAAAGAATGGTGGTCCGACGCTGAGCTTACGGTCAAAGAGCATCTCGGCCACCAGCGGCCACATCGTCCCGATAAAGACCACGAAACATGACACGGCCAGCAGCACATTATTGGCGATCAGCGCGCTTTCGCGGCTCACCACACCAAAGACACCCTTGGCCTCCATGACATTTGCGCGGGCCGCAAAAAGGACCAGGGCGCCGCCCATGAAAAAGCCGAGGATCATCAGGATGAACACGCCCCGTTCTGGATCATTGGCAAATGCATGGACGCTTGTCAGAAGGCCAGAGCGGACGATGAATGTACCAATCAGCGAAAAGCCAAAGGCAAGGATCGCCAACAGGATTGTCCAGCTTTTGAGGCTCTCGCGTTTTTCAACGACAATGGCAGAGTGCAGCAAGGCCGCGGCCAAAAGCCACGGCATGAAGCTGGCGTTCTCAACCGGATCCCAAAACCAGAATCCGCCCCACCCCAATTCGTAATAGGCCCACCAGGATCCAAGCGCGATGCCGATCGTCAGAAAGACCCACGCCGCCAGCGTCCAGGGGCGCACCCAACGCCCCCACGCCGCGTCAACACGCCCTTCCAGCAAGGCTGCGACGGCAAAGCTGAACGCCATGCTCAGTCCCACATAGCCCATATAAAGAAACGGCGGATGCAGGGCGAGACCCGGATCCTGTAAAAGCGGATTCAGATCCTGTCCGTCAAATGGGGGGACGGCGAGGCGAAGAAACGGGTTTGACGTGAAAATAATGAACGCGAAGAAAGCCACACCGATCGCGGCTTGCACACCCAGCACGCGCGCGCGCAAGGTGGGTGGCAATCCACCGCCAAACCAGGCGGCCATCGCCCCGAAAAACGCTACGATAAGAACCCATAGCAGCATGGAGCCCTCGTGATTGCCCCATGTGCCCGAGATCTTATAGATCAGTGGCTTGGCCGAATGTGAATTCAGCGTCACCAGCCGCAGACTGAAGTCAGATGTCACAAATGCATAGGTCAGCGCCGCGAACGAAAAGGCCGTTAGAAGGAACTGCGCACTGGCTGCTGGCTCTGCAACCGCCATCCAGCCCGACCATCGCTTTTGCGCGCCGACCAGCGGGACGATTGTCTGAAAGATCGCCACGAGAAAAGCGAGGATCAGGGCGAAGTGACCGAGCTCTGTAACCATACCCCAACTATAAGATGCCCCAACCTGCTCGCAATGCGTCAAGTCGTGTCAAAAATCACAAAAACGACAAAGCTCATGCCGGGTGTCGCCATTCTTCCAAGGCGGGGTTCGCATCAGGCATGATCGCCGCCATGGTCAAGGCGGCATTCCCTCCCGTATCGGCAACACCCACATCATCCGATCTCATCTTTCTCAGGGCCGCGATGTTCGCCATCACCTGCGGCGCCTGCGTCACGGTTCGCGCAATCTCGCGCTGGAATTGTTGGGCTTTCACCTGGTGCCGCGCCCCAAAATAGAAGCTGACGATCACCCCCAGCAGCCACCAAAGCGGCTCTGGCACAAGCGCGATCCCTTGCATTCGCTCGGCAAACCACAAGGGTGCCACCATCGCCGAGACAAACAGCCCCAATGTCCCAAGTGCCAGCGCAGGGCGTGGCAAACGGTTCAACCCGTCCATGAAACGATCAAAAAATCCTTGTCGCGGCACCTCGAACTCGGCCCCATGCTGACGCATCGCCTGCATCTGCACCTCGGCGGACCGCATCGATCCAGCCTCTGCGTTTTCGCGAAACACCTCCACCGTGTCGCGCAACACGTTGCGTCCACCGCCGAACAACAGCCCGAAAAACCCATCAATCAGCCCCATGACGCAACCCTTTCGTTAAATGCGCTTGGTGAAAGATGAAACCGGGGCGAGATGAACTCTTCCGCCCGTTTGATCCATCCGCCTTTGCCGCCTGCCCGGCTGCGCGCGTATTTGCGCGAGGCCGGCCGTCGATCTGCAATGCGGAAATAGTAATTGCGCCGTGCAATGCCGTAAGCATCGACTATGTGCCGCGGCGCGGCCTCATAAGCTGTCCGCGTCACACCAATGGATTGCGGGCCCAGCATTCCGTCCACCGCTACCTCATGCCCCATCTGTCGTAGCAGACGCTGGAGGATCTTCACCGCATTGGTCCCGGCATTCACGTACATGTCAAAAACCGTTGCATGCAACGGTTCGGGCAATTCGGCGATCCGCGGGCGTTCAAAATAGTGGCGCACAAAGATATCAATCGCCTGCGCACGCGTCAGACGTCGCACATCTGCGCGATCAATGTCCCCGTCCCGATCAAGATCCAACCCCAAGCGGCGTATCGTGTGGATCGTTACTCCAAAGTTGGTCGCCCCACCCGGATCATCGGGATCGTCCACGTATCCGCCTTCGCGGGCCACGATTTCCTTCGCAATTTGCCTGACGCTCTGCATAATCTGCCTCGTGCTGCGGTGTCGCGCAGTAAGAGGCCGCAAATCCGTTAAGATGTGTTGAGGTGACCGTTCGATCCGTCTCTAGGGCTCTTTGTAGACACCCTGCTCTTTCAGGGCGTCCACGACCTCGGCGGGCATATAGGTCTCGTCGTGTTTGGCCAGTATCTCGCTCGCTTCAAAAACGCCGTTGATGTAGCGACCCGTACCAACCATTCCTTCGTTTTCCGAAAACAGATCCGGCAGAACGCCCGCAAACACGACCGGCACGGAAGCACCGCCATCCGTCACGGAAAAGCGAACCTCTGCCCCCTGTCCGCGCACGATCGATCCTTCCTCGACCAATCCTCCGATCCGGAAAACCTCGGTGGGCGCTGGCGGTTCGGCCAGCACCTGGCTTGGTGCGCGGAAGAAATTGATCCCGTCTCGCATCGCATAACCGATCAGCGCAGTCGAAACGGTCAAGGCGACGATGGCAAGTGCTATGACTTGGATCCGTCGTTGTTTCTTCAGCGATTTCATTGCCGATATATGCGTTTCGAATCCAAAGGCTTCAAGGGAAGAGTGGTGGCATCATAAGCCCCTCGGTCTCGGGTATCCCGAGCATCAGGTTTGCATTCTGCACCGCCTGGCCTGAAGACCCTTTCGTCAGATTGTCGAGTGCGGCAAACACCATCACCCGGCCCGGGATCCGGTCGGCCACAACGCCGATATGGCAGAAGTTGGAGCCGCGAATATGTCTCGTGCTCGGCGCCTCGCCCATGGGCAGGACGATGATGAAAGGTTCCCGCGCATAGGCGCTGTCCAGCACCCCGTGCACCTCTGCAGCGTCGCCCTTGATATATGCGGTGCCCAAAATGCCCCGGTTTGCCGGGATCAGGTGTGGCGCGAACTGGATATGGATCTCGCGCCCGGCAACCTTCGAGAATTCTTGATCGAATTCGCCCAGGTGACGGTGCGTCCCGCCCAAAGCGTAGCCGTGATAGCCCTCCGACAACTCCGCATGCAGCAGATTTTCTTTAAGCGCGCGTCCGGCTCCACTGACGGCAGCCTTGAGATCGAGGATGATGTCATCAAGATCAACCGCACCGGCCGCGATGAGGGGCCGCAATGCAAACTGTCCGGTCGCCGCGTTGCAGCCAGTCCCTGCGATCAGCCGACCCCCGGCGATCTCATCTCGGTAGAATTCCGTTAAGCCATAGACAGCCTCTTTCTGGATCTCGACCGCCGAATGCGGATTGCCGTACCATTTCGCGTAGGCCTCGGGATCCCGCAGCCGGAAATCTGCGCTCAGATCCACAATGCGCAGGTTTTGGGGCAGATCGCGGATAACCTCCTGGCTCGTCTTGTGGGGCAGCGCGCAAAAGCAAAGGTCGATGCCGCTCCAATCAATCTGATCAAAGGCCACCATATCGGGCAGATCCAGATGACGCAGATGCGGGAAGACAGCTGACAGTGGCTTGCCGGCTTTAGAGAAAGCGCCCAAGGCCTTGATTTCAAGCATATTGTGACCCGCGATGATCCGGATCAGTTCAGCCCCCGTGTACCCGCTGGCACCCAGGATCGCGATAGAATATGTCATGGCATTCGTCTTTTGTGAGATATCGTTTCAGGCGGCGGCAAAGGTGATCTGTCGTCGCAAAAACTGCGTCGCGCGGTCACTCACCCGGCGTGGATCACCGGTCGTCAGGAAAGCCGCCTCGCCTGCTCCGATCTTGTCGGGATGACGGTCCAGGTAGTCCGCAAGGCTGTCCGCCACAATGTTGGCCTGGCTAAAAACACTCACTTCCCCGCCAAGCGCATCCTGAAACGTGTCTTGCATCAGCGGATAATGGGTGCAGCCCAAGACAGCCGCCTGCGGATCCGGCATTTTGCGCCTCAAGGCGTCCACATGGCTGCGCACGAGCGCCTCTGCCAGTATCATGTCTCCATCTTCGATGGCATCCACGACGCCGCCACAGGCCTGCGCCTCCACATCTACACCAATTGCTCGGAAGGCCAGCTCACGCTGGAAGGCCCGGCTGGCGACGGTCGCGGGCGTTGCAAACAATGCCACATGCTTGACCTCGACTTCGCGCGGCGGGGAATTGTCCCCCCAATGGCGTTCGGTCAGCGCCTCGATCAATGGTACGAACACACCCAGCACCCGCTTGTGGGAAGGGATCCAACCCTCCTGCATGCGCCGCAATGCCGCCGCCGAGGCCGTATTGCAGGCCAAGATGACAAGATCGCATCCTGCATCGAAAAGCCGCCGAACAGCCGCCACGGTCAGATCGTAGATGTCATCGGCCGTCCGCACACCATAAGGCGCATGAGCAGAGTCAGCCAAATAGACAAACTCCATCTCCGGCAGACGCTTTTGCGCCGCATCCAGAACGGTCAAGCCGCCCAAACCGGAATCGAAAATGCCCACCGCCATGATCTGCGCCTCTTTGCAAGGACGTCACCCCGAAGATCGATGCTTGTCCTCAAACTCATAGCCCAGATCAAACGACTTCACCGGGCCTGGCGCCAGCTCATACGTGGCTTTGCGTAGGAAATCCATCATCTGTTTGGAGTCCTTTGAAAGCGGATCAAGCACGTCCCGGCCTATAGGCTTTCCGATGACCACCTTGACAGGTGTATCCACGCGCTCGCGGAATTCGCGGATCAGAAGACCCATCCGCAGTGTCTGATGCATATGGCTTGCCACCTGGAACAGACGACTGGTGTGCCCGTCAAAGAAAATCGGCACGACCACCGCTTCGGATTTGGCGATCATCCGTGCGGTAAAACTGCGCCAGCCCGGATCCATTGGCTTCGAGAACGGCTTGGCCGCCGTGCTGACCGTTCCGCCCGGGAAGATTCCAATCGCCCCACCATCACTTAGGTAATTCAACGCGACCTTACGCGTTTCAATGTTCAGCTTCACCGCCTCCTTCGTCTCATCGAACGAGATCGGCAGGACAACGCGGTTAAGATCCTCAGCTTTCTTGAAGACGTTGTTGGCCAAAATGCGGAAGTCGCCCCGCGCCTTGGACAGGATATGCCCCATCATCAGCCCATCAAGTATGCCGTAAGGGTGGTTCGCGATCAGAACCAACGGCACATCCTGCGGAATATCTTTCAGCGCGCCTCCGACAACATCGAGCGACAGGCCATATCGTTCCACCATGACCTGCCAAAAATCGCGACCAGCAGCGACCTCATCCTCGTAGCCCTTCGCGCGCTTTATCAATCTCAGTCGCCCGGTCGTATTCTCCATAAGCCTGATCATGGCCCGACCGCCCTTTGTCTCGGCCGAGTACGAATAGCTTATCTCGCGGGCAATGTGACGTTCTGACTTCTGCATGAACGACCTTTGGCTGACGTCTGGTATGTCCTAGGTTAATCGGTGCGCGAGACACTGCCTAGCCAATATGTCATTCCTGTGACGATTACTCTGCCGCCTGGGCAAGCTGCGGCCCGCCAGATCGAATCGTGGAGAGCAGTTCCTCGCGTCGTTTCGCCGCCTTTTGTTCATTGGCAAGCTTCACGGGTCCAAACCCTCGGATCTGCAATGGCAACTCGACCAAAGCGATGACGGCCTCCTTCGTCTGATCCGACAAAAGCGGCAGCACCTCTTCCAAATCAGCCTCATATTGCTTGATCAAGGCCCGCTCCATCCTGCGTTCCGCCGTGTAGCCAAAGATGTCGAGCGGCGTGCCCCGCAGCACTTTCATCTTAGCGAGCAGCCGCATAGGCCGCAGCATCCAACTACCGAACTCTCGTTTTTGCGGGCGGCCATCCGCACCCTCCCGCGACAAAAGCGGCGGAGCAAGATGAAAGGTCATTTTGAAGTCACCGTCAAACTCCGCCGCAGCCTTCTCCTGTGTGCTCAATAACAGACGCGCAACCTCGTATTCGTCCTTGTAAGCCAACAACTTGTGATAGCCCTGCGCCACGGCAGCCTTGAGATCGCTGTCCACGATGCCATCCACCAGTTTGCGATAGCGTTTGGCCAGACGCTTTGACTGATAGGCCGTCAGATGATCTGCCCGGAATACGATCTTGTCTTCGACCGATTTCGGCAGCGACACGACCTTTGGCTTCAAAAGATCCTGTGCCGCATCCGGGTGCAGAACCGACCAGCGCCCGATCTCGAAAGCGCGCTGGTTCTTTTCGACCGCCGCGCCATTCAAATCAATGGCCTGCATGATCGCCGCACGGCTCAGGGGCAGAAGCCCGCGCTGCCAAGCCGCCCCAAACAGCATCATGTTCGAGAATATGGAATCTCCCATGGTCACGCGGGCCAATTCGGACGCATCAAAAAGATCAAGCCTTTCATTCGTCCGCACCCGCAGCATCAGCCCCAACCTGTCTGAGGGCAGTTGGAATTCGGTGTTCCGGGTGAAATCGCCAGTGATGATTTCATGGCTGTTGACCACAGCGCCTGTGCGTCCCTGCCGCAGAAGGCCAAGCGTCTTGGCACCAGCACTCACCACCAGATCGCCGCCTATCAACGTGTCGGCCTCACCTGTCGCCACGCGGATCGCGCTGATGTCTTCGGGGCGCTCAGCGAGACGGCAGTGGATATGTACCGCGCCCCCCTTCTGGGCAAGGCCCGCCATCTCCATCATGCCAGCCCCCTTGCCGTCGATATGCGCGGCTTGCGCCATCACCGCGCCAATCGTCACAACGCCCGTGCCACCAACGCCAGTGATGACCACATTCCAGGTGCCATCGATAGCAGGCAGTTTGGGATCCGGCAGATCCGGCAACTCAAGCGTTGTCGTCGCCTGCTTTTTTACTTGCGCACCTTCCAGAGTGACGAAGCTGGGGCAGAAGCCTTTCACACAGGAGAAATCCTTGTTGCAGCTTGACTGGTCAATCGCCCGTTTCCGCCCAAGCTCAGTCTCTTTGGGCACGATCGACACGCAGTTCGACTGCACCCCGCAATCGCCGCAACCCTCACAGACATCCGTGTTGATAAAGACCCGCTTGTCGATATCCGGGAAGGTGCCGCGCTTACGCCGCCGCCGCTTTTCTGCCGCACAGGTCTGAACATAGACGATAACGCTGACGCCTTCGGTCGCTGCCATCTTTTCCTGCACCGCTTGCATTTCTGCCCGCTCATGCACCGCCAGACCCTTGGGAAAACGGTCGAACTCCACGAACTCCTTTTCGTCATATACCACAGCGACAGTTTCGACCCCCATGGCCCGGATCTCATCCACGATCCGGTATGGCGACAGATCGCCCTCATTTCCCTGCCCGCCCGTCATCGCGACAGCATCGTTGTAAAGGATCTTGTACGTGATGTTCGTACCCGCCGCCAAAGCCGCGCGGATCGCCTGCACACCAGAGTGATTGTAGGTCCCATCGCCAAGGTTTTGAAACACGTGATTACGCGTCGAAAACGGCGCTTCGCCGATCCAATTTGCCCCTTCACCCCCCATATGCGTGAAACCCAGTGTCTCCCGGTCCATCCACTGCACCATGTAGTGACAGCCGATGCCCGCATATGCCCGGGAGCCTTCCGGCACCTTGGTCGAGGAATTGTGCGGGCAACCCGAACAGAAATAAGGCAACCGCGCTGCGATATCTTCAGCATTGTCAGCCCGGCGGGCCTCGTCCAACGTCGCCATGCCAGCGCGAATCCCATCGGTGTCGCGCCCTTCATCGATCAGGATCCCACCCAGCTTTTCGGCGATCCAAATCGGATCCAGAGCACCCCGCGTCGGGAACAGCTCTTCACGGTGCATGCCGCCCGCGCCGCCTTTGTACCAACCATAGACACGCCGCCCACGCCGGTCGTCAAAGATCGCCTCCTTTATCTGGACCTCAATCAGCTTGCGCTTCTCTTCCACGACAACAATCAGGTCGAGCCCTTCGGCCCAGTCGTGAAATCCCCTCATGTCCAACGGAAAGGTCTGTCCGACCTTATAGGTCGTGATCCCCAAACGCTCCGCCTCGGCCTCGTCGATGTTCAGAAGGTTCAGCGCATGCACCAGGTCCAGCCAGTTCTTGCCCGCCGCGACAAAGCCAATCTTGGCCCCCGGCTTGCCCCAGACACGCTTGTCCATCCGGTTGGCATGGGAAAACGCCTCAGCGGCAAAGCGTTTGTGGTCGATCATCCGGGTTTCCTGCTCGGCCGGTGTATCGACCAGCCGGATATTCAATCCATCCTCCGGTAGGTCGTAATCCGGAACGACCAGCGACAGCCGATGCGGATCACCATTGACCACGCTCGTTGCCTCGACCGTGTCCTTCATCGTCTTGAGGCCGACCCAAAGGCCCGAAAACCGCGATAAGGCCCAGCCGTAAAGGCCGTAATCCAGGATCTCCTTCACACCGGCCGGAGACACCACCGGCATATACGCATCAATCAGCGCCCATTCGGATTGGTGCAGGACGGTCGAAGACTCACCGGTATGATCGTCCCCCATCGCCACCAGCACGCCGCCATACTTCGACGATCCCGCCATATTTGCGTGTTTGAACACGTCCCCCGACCGGTCGACCCCCGGCCCCTTGCCGTACCAAAGCCCGAAGACGCCGTCATACTTGCCCTCACCGCGCAACTCTGCCTGTTGCGCGCCCCACAAGGCGGTCGCAGCCAGATCCTCATTCAACCCCGCCTGAAACGTCACCTCCGAGGCGGCGAGTTGCTTGAGCGCCCGGCTCATCTGCAGATCAACGGCCCCCAACGGCGATCCACGATACCCGGTTACATAACCTGCCGTGTTCAACCCGGCAGCAATGTCACGGGCCTTCTGCATCAGAACCATGCGCACCAGCGCCTGCGTGCCATTGAGCAGAACCGGGCTTTTCTCAAGATCGTATCGGTCGTTCAGGGAAATCTTTTGCTTGCTCATTGCGGGCCTCCCAGCTGGCGATCAGTCTTGCATATTCCTTTACGATAATAGGTCACATATACTGACCTGCCCAGAAAATTCTTCGCTGCAGCGCAGAAACGGGATAAACGGGGCTGGGTTATTTGGATGATTGCTGTATTCACGACGAAAGCGTTCAAAGAGATGCCAATGGATTGGGACAAGTTAAGAATATTTCACGCCGTCGCGGATGCTGGCAGCCTCACCCATGCCGGTGACAAGTTGAATCTCAGCCAATCCGCCGTTAGCCGACAAATCCGGGGACTCGAAGAATCACTTGGCGCGACGCTTTTTCACCGCCATGCCCGCGGGCTGATCCTGACCGAACAGGGTGAGCTTTTATTCGACGCGACAAGCGCCATGAACAAGCGCCTTGATGCCGCCGCCGCACGGATCCGCGACAGCGAAGAGGAAGTCTTCGGCGATCTGCGCGTTACCACGACAACCGGCTTCGGCACGCTTTGGCTCGCCCCACGTCTGACGAAGCTCTACGAGCAATATCCTGATCTGCGCGTGGATCTGATGCTTGAAGAACGCGTGCTCGACCTGCCCATGCGCGAGGCTGACGTGGCCATCCGCATGAAGGAGCCGAGCCAGGCCGATCTCATCCGCAAAAAGTTGATGACGGTGAAAATGTGCCTTTATGCGACCGAAACCTATCTGGCGGCATCCGGCACGCCCGAACGGCTGGAAGATCTCAAAGATCACCGCCTGATCTGCCAAAACACGGATTCCGCTCAGGTCGCGGCAGGTCTCTCGATGGTCCAGCACCTCATGACCTACCCCATTCGCTCTCTTTTGACGGTGAACAACTATTTCGGCGTTTTGCAGGGCGTGCTGCACGATCTGGGCCTTGGCATCCTGCCCGATTACGTCACCCAAGACGTGCCTGACCTTGTTCGCGTTCTGCCAGAAATCGAGTCTGCCGAGGTGCCTGTATTCCTCGCTTATCCAGAGGAATTGCGCCAATCTCAGCGGATTGCTGCCTTCCGCGATTTTGTCCAGGATGAGATCATTCAGCACCGTAAACGCTTGCGAGAACTCGCAAATGCCTAGCTATGCATCAAGTGCATGGCTGATTTGCTCAAGGATTGATCGTATTAACCTTGATCGAGCAAGAGGCCCCGCCTAAATCAAAGTCAAGCGTCACGCTGCAACTGCAGAAGGCGCTTTACCTCCCTGTTGGACTGGGCCGAGCCAAGAGCTCGGCCTTTTTTTTGGCCAGGCCCCAGCCGACAGGAACATCCAAGGAGACAGCGATGCCATTCAACAAAATTCACGTCCCGCGGGAATTGCCTGCCGCGACGTGCCGCGCCATCAACGACGAACTGCACCAAAGTCTTGTCACCCAATGTGGCGCACATAATGACGATTTCTTCTGTCTGGTTGTGCGATATGATCCCGATGACATGATATTTCATCCGACTTTTATGGGCGAACGAGATCCGCAAAGTACGATCGTCATTGAAATCGCGCTGCTCGGCGGCCGCAGCGACATGCAGAAGGAAGCGCTCTACAAGGATATGCGGGATCGCCTGGATCGCATCGGGTTTGACGCGCGAAGTTCCATTATGTTTTTGCTCGAAAATCAGCCGATCGACTGGTCATTCAGCCCCGAAGGCTCTGTCCAATCTGTTCTGGTGTCAGGGTCATAGATTCTGGGCAATTTCGAACCCCACGAAAAACGCCGCGTCCATCGCAAAGAACGCGGCGTTTTCGATCAAGCTGTTGTTTGCGTATCCGCCGCCAAGCGTTCTGCCATCCCGTCGCGAGACAGCGATGATTTGGGAGCGTCAGATTTGCGAAGTTTTTCCGTCGCGCGCGCGCTGATATAGCCGAAAGCAACGGCAAAGCCCAACGTACCGAAGGTCAGGATACCAAGTCCAAAGTCCATGTCGTCTCCTTTCGTTTGCGTTATAAACAGGCTTACGAAGGCACGTCCGGCTCAGATCAAAAATTTTCAGAAAAATCCTTTCTTTTCAAATGCATACATTTGTATGCCGCAAGATCACGCGACAATTGCGATTACGCTCAACCAGTAAAGCGCCATTCCAATCAGGCCGAACTGCGCGGCGAAGAGACTAAAAAGAAACAAAAGCCCCAGCACACCGAGTGTGAACATTGCCTGCTGTCGGACTGGCAAAGAGGCGACGTCCGAAACAACACGCGCAGTGTCGCGCCCGATCCACAACCCGCCGATCAGCAGAGCCGCAACATCACGACACCGAACGGCAAGTTTTTCGGAAAAGGATTCAGGACCATCTGACATGTCAGCCACTCCGTCTGTCGACGTTTGTATACTTACCAGATCATCCTCTTGGAAAGCAACTGCAGGGACAATGGCGCGCCAACCCGCTCACCTCTGTCAGAGACCGGCCAACGCCGGGTCAATCTCGCCAAGCACCGATATTCGCGCCGACGTGAAACAGATCGTGAAAACCCCCTGTTTTTAGATCCGAACCTGTCGCTTCACAGCTATTATTGAATACCGCCATTCACCATTCGATCCGCACGTTCCGACAAGCCCCCTTTTCGCCGACGCGCCCATACCCTAAAGACGGGCGCGACCATCACCGGGGGACAGGGATGCAAGAACCAGCTATCACGCCAGATCTGATCGAAAGCCACGGGCTTAAGCCCGACGAGTATCAGCGTATACTTGACATCATCGGACGTCAGCCGACCTGGACAGAGTTTGGAATTTTCTCCGCAATGTGGAACGAACATTGCTCGTACAAATCCTCGAAGAAGTGGCTGCGAACTCTGCCCTCGGAAGGTCCGCAAGTCATTTGCGGCCCCGGTGAGAATGCCGGCATCGTCGATATCGGCGACGGGCAAGCCGTTGTTTTCAAGATGGAAAGCCACAACCACCCCTCTTACATTGAACCCTATCAGGGCGCAGCGACAGGTGTCGGAGGCATTCTCCGCGACGTCTTCACGATGGGTGCACGTCCAATCGCGTCAATGAACTCGCTCAGCTTCGGAGAGCCCTCGCATCCAAAAACAAAATCTTTGGTTTCGGGCGTCGTCGCAGGCATCGGTGGCTATGGCAACTGTTTCGGCGTGCCGTGCGCCGGAGGCGAGGTGCGCTTTGACCCAGCCTACAACGGCAACTGTCTTGTGAACGCCTTCGCAGCCGGCCTCGCAGACATTGACGCAATCTTTTATTCGGCAGCCTCGGGTATTGGCATGCCCGTCGTCTACCTTGGCGCCAAAACGGGCCGCGACGGCGTCGGCGGCGCGACGATGGCCTCAGCCGAATTCGACGACACGATCGAGGAAAAACGCCCCACCGTGCAGGTCGGTGACCCCTTCACGGAAAAGCGCCTGATGGAGGCGACACTGGAATTAATGGCAACAGGCGCTGTCATCTCGATCCAGGATATGGGTGCCGCAGGCCTCACCTGTTCGGCGGTGGAGATGGGCGACAAGGGTGGTCTTGGCGTCCGCCTCGACCTGGAAAAAGTGCCGGTGCGCGAAGATGAGATGACGGC
>CALCOY010000053.1 GCA_937897325.1 uncultured Shimia sp. | reverse complement strand
CTACCACGCTGGTTTCATGTGATGAATCCCAAACGAGACTTGTGCAACAGAGCCTTCAGATACGGCAAAACGAAAGGCCAACAAGCCGCTCAGTAAAACGGGCGGAACAATAAGCCCGCGACCGCCTCCGCGAAGCGGCCAAAACCACAAATCAGCGCGACTTCTTCAACAAAATAAGCTCGGAGGCGACCTCAGATGCGGCGCAGCGTCAACCTAAATCGATTGAGAAGCGCCACCGTGGTCGGACCATAAGAGACATCCGGCCCGTTGTTTCGATACTGCGGTCGCAGCCCGCTTAGCGGTCATTCGCTGCAAGCGCAAAATCTGGGGGCGGGCGAACTCGCAGCCTGCGGGACAAGCTTGCCATTTGGTTCGCGGAAAAAAGTCCGCTCCGCATTGCTCTTTGGCATTTGCGCCGCTTGTACTCGGCGCACATTTCCAGCGCGTTTCGCCCTAAGCTCTGGTGATCAGGGAAGCCTGTATAAGCGTCAAAGATCATAGAACGGATTGTCCTGTTTGTGGTTTCGGCTCGAACGAAAAATCCGGGCTGGATGGTTTGGAATGAAGATATGTAGCTAGGCAGCTTGCATTCCTCGCTCACGTCATATGTAATAATATAACGTCGCATTCAAGCCGGAGTTTTCCATGCCAGACCAACGCCTGCCAGTCACTGTTCTTTCCGGGTTCCTTGGGGCCGGTAAAACGACCCTTTTAAACCGCGTTTTGAACAATCGCGAAGGCCGTCGCGTGGCGGTGATCGTAAACGATATGTCCGAAGTGAACATTGATGCAGACCTCGTGCGCGCGGACACCGAACTGAGCCGCACTGATGAGACACTGGTAGAAATGTCCAACGGATGCATCTGCTGTACTTTGCGTGATGATCTCCTTGATGAAGTGCGACGCCTCGCCGCCGAGGGCCGCTTCGATTATCTGTTGATTGAGTCCACGGGTATTTCAGAGCCATTGCCCGTCGCGGCGACTTTCGATTTCCGCGACGAGTACGGCGAAAGTCTGTCCGATGTGTCGCGCCTCGACACCATGGTGACGGTCGTAGATGCGGTCAATCTGACAGCGGATTACTCCAGCCAGGATTTCCTGAGTGATCGGGGTGAGACACTGGGCGAAGAGGATGAACGCACGCTTGTGAATTTGCTGGTGGAGCAGATCGAATTTGCAGATGTGGTGATACTGAACAAAGTGACGGATGCCGGGCGCGATAAGGTCAATGCAGCACGCCAGATTGTTCGATCCCTGAACGCGGACGCCAAAATCATCGAAACGGATCACTCAAACGTTTCAAGCGATGCCATCCTTGATACGGGGCTTTTCGACTTCGAGAGGGCTCATGAGCATCCGATGTGGGCAAAGGAACTCTATGGCTTCGCCGACCACGTTCCGGAGACCGAAGAATATGGCGTTGCAAGCTTTGTCTATCGTGCGCGACAACCCTTCGAGCCGGAGAAAATTCTGGCTGTTTTGAAGGGTCAATTGCCGCGTGTCATCCGTGCCAAGGGGCATTTCTGGATTGCGACCCGCCCCGGCTGGGTGGCAGAGTTTTCTTTGGCTGGAACCCTGTCGTCAATCCAGCCATTGGGCACATGGTGGGCCTCTGTCCCACAAGAACGTTGGCCAACCCACGAAAGCGCCCGCGCGTACATGGCTGAGCATTGGCAAGAGCCTTGGGGAGACCGGCGCCAGGAACTCGTGTTCATCGGGGCAGGGATCGACTGGCCGGCTTTGAAAGCATCGCTCGACTCCTGCCTTGTGCCAGAACATTTGGCACCTGGCCCCGACAACTTGCCCGATCTTCCCGACCCGTTCCCTATTTGGCGGCGCGCTGACGAGGCCGCATGACCCTAGATCGGCGTTTGGTCCGAGAGCAAAGCGTAGGAGTCAGCCTGACAACGACGCCAAAGGGCTTAGCATCGATCAAGGACCCCGCGTGCTCCGCCGCAATCTGGAAACGCGAACCTCTGGTAAAGTTCCAGAATTGGATTAATGGCCTGGATCCGGCGGATTTGCCGCGCGCTCGGATCATTCTGCGCGCAGAGATGGTCCGCGACGCAATGACTGATCTAGCGGATGCTCACGCTCTACCGGATTGTGATGAACGCACCATGCTGATAGATGACATAGCTGCCCTAGCAGCCATGTTTTCAGGCATTATGGACAGCCGCTATCTGCGGCTGCGGCTTGATGTAATTGAAACAAACGCTTGCCGCAGGTTCCACATTGATGCGGTGACCGCGCGATTGATCTGTACCTACCGCGGGCATTCAACGCAGTACGGCAACGACGCTATGGGGGACGAACCTAGAGACATTCATGACGTTCCTACCGGCTCTCCTATGATCTTGCGCGGCACCTCTTGGCGAAGCACCGCAGAACCCGGCTTGTTGCATAGATCACCCCCAATTGAGGGTACTGGGGAAACGCGGCTTGTGCTTGTTCTGGACCCCATCACAGATGTAGAAGCCCATGAACTCGACGGGCAGCATTAGCGGGATACGCCACCACGACTATGTCCCGAAACGCCACGTGGAAAGTGTCCAATGCTGATGCCCAATTCCTCCCCTGACCTGCGCAAGGCCGCAACAGCAGCTCGTGAAAATGCCTATGCGCCCTATTCAAACTTCAAGGTTGGCGCTGCCATGCGTGCGGCCTCTGGTAAGATCTACATCGGCACCAACGTTGAGAATGTCGCTTATCCAGTGGGCACTTGCGCCGAGGAAGCGGCTCTTGCCGCTATGATTGTTGCGGGCGAGACCGAGGTCATCGAGGCTTATGTGATTGCAGACGCGCCGGAACCTGTTCCGCCATGCGGTGCCTGCCGCCAGCGCCTGAAGGAATTTGGTAAGGACGATGTCACCGTTTGGATGGGCACCACGGACGGCAAAGAAGAAGCAACGACAATTGGTGACCTTTTACCGGGCGCATTTGATGCCGGGTACATGGCGCGCAGTTAGACGGTCAGGTCAGCCTGCGCACGAGCTCTGCGATGTGTGCAGGGCCTACTTCGCAACAGCCGCCGATGATGGTCGCCCCCATCTGCGCCCAATCTTCAGCGAACTCGGCATAGGCATTTGGATTCAAGTCCGTGCGTGTCGACAATTCTCTGACGGTTGCACCCACCTGTACAAAGCTCTGGGTGATTTCAGTGAACCCATTGGCATATGCTCCGAAGGGTTTTTCACAGCCCTTAATCACGTCCATTGCCACAGTGACCGCTTCCGGCGTCGCGCAATTGACAAGCAAAGCATCGGCTCCATCAATGCAGTCCATCACACCCTCCAAGTGCTCACCGGACCGTAACTTTGTACCGTCGTAGTCATCGACAGATACGCTGAGCCAAACGGGTTTGCCATGCCCGCACACGCCCGCCAGTGTCGCGCGGACATGGTCGAGGGCTGAGACTGTTTCGATCAGGAAGTGGTCCACATATGGAGCTTGTATCCGGCAAACTTCGGCAAAGCGTTCGACAGCATCCTGTGGCAATGGGCCAGTCTGATAAGAGCCGATCAGGGGGCCAATGGCTCCGGCAATGCGCCCTCCGCCCGCAGCGTCGCGAGACGCACAGGCAATCTCGCAGGCCGCGCGGTGGAGCGGCTCAAACTGGTGATCCAAACCGGCAGGGATCAGCCTGTCGTGATGGATTGCATAGCTATTGGTGGTCGCCACCATAGCACCCGCAGCAAAGAAATCGTCATGCACTGCGCGCACCAAGGTTTGCTCTTCAAGCAGCATCTTGGTGGCCCAAAGAGGCGTCGGTTCAGCGGCACTTCGTGCAATCAGCTCTTGGCCCATTCCGCCATCAAGGATTGTGATCATGGCTTCACCCCAGAAAATCGTGAGGCTGTCGGATGACATAGAATTTGCTGTGAACCAAACTCTTTCTTTTCAACATGTTTATGAGGCGTTTGTGGAAACTCCTACACAAGGGACGCAGTCAACATGGGCCACGCAGGCAATAAGGAAATTCGACCCATTCATTTGAATTGCGAGAGACCAATTTTGCTCGGCAACCGCCAATCGGAGTTCTCGAAAAGAGCGGTATACTCAAGTAGAAATTGGCAAACGGATTAGTCTGCAAAGTCCAGCGGGCTAACCCTCTCTTTGTCTACCAGATCATTTGCGCGTCCGGCGTAGCGATAGAGACGCTTATCTTGGTTAGGGTAGTCAATAACATCCTCGGAAAGCCGCTGCCCAATAACCAGCAATTGCAAAAGGCCATCTCCGGTATTGCGGATTTCATGAGCAGGACCTCCCTTAGGGTAGCCGATGAAATCCCCAGGGCCGACACTATGCGTGTCATTGCCTGTGCGTGCTGTGCCAATTCCACTCAGAACGTAGACAGCTTCATCTTCGCAGGCGTGAACATGGTACTCGGTACTTTTGTCACCGGGGGCGACCACGAAGATATTTACCCCTAGTGTTGTAAGTCCAGTTGCGTCACCCGGCGATGAAATGGTTCTACGCGCTTCAGAACTGACGGGATGGATGTTTAGCGACGCAGGCAAAGAGGCAATCTCTGCCGGGGTGAGATGATAACGGTTCGACATTTCGCTGCTCCTTTTCCTCGCAGACACTAGAGCAATCTCAACCAAGTGTAAGAGACCCGTTGAACGGCAGCATGACTGATGTAAGGTCCTTCATCTTTTTGAGGGTGGAGACCTGCCATGAGATCCTGTGACTTTTGGCCAAGGATCTTAACCCGTCAGAGCCTCCGAAAAAAGCATCGGTTGGCCGATCCCAGGTGTAACAAGTTCACCTTGCCACATGACCCGATGGCCTCTCACAATTGCTCCGACCGGCCAGCCGGTCACGGTAATGCCATCGTAAGGGGTCCAACCTGCTCGGGACGCAATCCAATCGTTGGTGATAGTCTTGCGCCGCTTTAGGTCCACGATCGTAAGATCAGCATCGTAGCCTACCGCGATGCGGCCTTTTCGCACAATTCCGAATAGCCGGTTGGGCCCATGGCTTGTCATATCGACAAACCGCTCAAGGCTGAGTTTTCCTGCGTTCACGTGGTTGAGCATTGTTGGGACAAGCGTCTGGACCCCAGTCATACCAGAATGGCTCATTGGGTAAGGATGTTGCTTTTCTTGAAGTGTATGTGGCGCGTGGTCAGAACCCAGAATGTCTGCAACCCCGCTGGACACCCCCGCCCAAATCTTATCTTGGTGAGATTTATCGCGGATGGGTGGGTTCATCTGAACAAAGGTTCCCAGCCGCGCATAGGAGGTATCATCGAGCGTGAGGTGATGGGGCGTGACCTCGACGCTCGCGACGTCCTTGTGATCGGCGAGAAAAGCAATCTCTTCCCCAGTCGAGATATGCAGAACATGGATGCGCTTGCCTGTCTTCCGTGCAAGTGCAACGAGCCGCTTGGTACAGTTCAGCGCGACCTCTGGCGAGCGCCAAACAGGGTGGCTTGAGGGATCTCCAGGGATGCGGAGGTCTTTGCGCTCTTCCAACATGTATTCGTCTTCGCTGTGGAACGCCGCACGGCGGGTTATCGCACTTAGGATCGCCTCGACACCATCATCGTCTTGCACCAATAGCGATCCGGTGGACGACCCCATAAAAACCTTAATACCTGCGCAGCCTGGTAGCTTCTCGAGCTCCCGAAGCTCTGATACGTTTTCATGGGTTCCACCCACGTAGAAAGCGAAATCGCAGTGCATTCGGTTCGTGCCAGCGGCGATCTTCGCGTCAAAGGCCTCGCGCGTTGTTGTCAGCGGGTTGGTGTTGGGCATCTCGAAAACCCCGGTGACGCCGCCCAAGACAGCTCCGCGAGACCCAGATTCAAGATCTTCTTTGTGGGTCAGACCCGGTTCGCGAAAATGAACCTGAGTGTCGATCACACCGGGCAGGACATGGAGGCCTTTGCAATCCACCATTGTTTCATCGGCCGCGCGCGACAGATCACCCAAAGCGGCGATCCGTCCGTTCTGCACACCGATATCTGCCTCTTTGACGCCGTCATGGTTGGCGACGATACCGTTTCGAAAAATGGTTTCAAAGATGTGCATCTATTCGCTCTTCGTAAGTCGTTGACTAGGTGCCCGAGCCGCAAGAAGAGCACAAACCATGAACCTCAATGACATGGCGCTGCGGCAAGAACCCTGTTTCTTCGACAAAGCCTGTGAGGTTCTCGACTAGGCCTGGGGCGGTGCGTTCTTCGACAGTTCCACATTCGTCACAAATGGACAGCACTGCCGCTTGATGCGAGCCATCGCATTGGCAAGCGATGTAGGCCTTGAGGGACTCAACCCTGTGGGCGCGCCCTGTATTGGTCAGTACGGCCAACGCATTGTAGACTGTCGGCGGCGCGATCTTTGGGTGCGATGCCCGCAGCTGACGCAGGACATCATATGCGGACATGGCGCTGCCTGCGGACCTCAGTACCCCCAGTATCTCGTCGCGCATTTTGTCGCCGCGTTTGGTCATTTGTGCCCAAACATCATTTGGATTGAGAATGCGCCACCGGCGGCACCGGATCAAACCCGGAACCACCCCAGGGGTTGCAGCGTAACAGTCGACGAAGCGTGAGCCACAGTCCACGAACGGGCCCATGGGATTCCAGAGCTTCGATGGCGTAAACAGAGCAGCTTGGTTGAAAGCGGCATGAGTGTCCAAACCAAGGGGACAGGAACAGCCGATAGCCGCGGATCGGCAGGATCAGGAGCCAGATGAAGAACATCCTCATGCGCGCATCCGCCAACGGCTCTCACCGCCGGAGTCCTCGACTTCTACGCCAAGTGCCAAAAGCTCATCGCGCAGTTTGTCCGCCAGCGCCCAGTCGCGATCCAGGCGTGCTTGCGCGCGATGTTTAATGAGCGCCTCGATTTGATCGACTTCACCAGCACCTGCCTGAGCCCACGCAATTGGATCTTGCTGAAGAAGGCCGAGGAAACCGCCCGCCTGGCGTAGACCTGCCGCAATCTGGGCACGTCGGCTTTGGTCACCTTCGGAATGAACTTGCGCCGCAAGCGCGTGCATCGCAGCAAAGGCGGCAGGGGTGTTCAAGTCATTCTCGAGCGCGGCCACAACGGGGGCGATGTCGTCTGGTGAAGGCTCCACCTCTGGTTGGTCCCGCAATGCGCCATAAAGCCGATCAAGGGCCGCGCGCGCCGCCTTTGGTGTCTCAGGTGTCCAGTCCAGCGGTTGGCGATAATGCGCAGACAAGAGCGCATAGCGGATCGCCTCGCCTGGTGTTTCCTTGAGGAGATCGCGCACCAAGAGAACATTGCCGAGGGATTTGGACATCTTGGCACCCGACACTGTCACATGGCCATTGTGGATCCAGAATTTTGCCTTCGTGCCTTGCGCAATCTCGTTTTCATGATGTGGGAAGCGCAGATCAATGCCACCGCCGTGAATGTCGATCTGCTCGCCCAAATGCGAGCGGATCATAGCAGTACACTCAATGTGCCAACCGGGCCTCCCAAAGCCCCAAGGGCTGTTCCAGCCGGGTTGGTCTGCATCGGACGGCTTCCAAAGCACGAAGTCGCGGGGATCGCGCTTCCAAGGCGCAACTTCAACCCGCGCGCCTGCCAGCATTTCGTCGGGGTTTGCACCTGAGAGCTTGCCATAATCTGGGAAGGCTGGGATGTGATAGAGAACGTGCGCTTCCGTGGTGTAGGCTTTGCCTTCAGCAATCAGCTCTTCGATGATCTCAATCATCGGCCCGATATGCGCCGTTGCATGCGGTTCAATATCCGGCGGGGCGACACCCAGTGCGGCAAGGTCTTTATGATAGGCGTCGGTGAACTCGGCCGAGATCGCGTCGCACGTTGCGTCCCTTTCTGTCGCAGCGGCGATGATCTTGTCATCCACATCCGTGATGTTGCGGGCATAGGTGACCTTCGGCACTTGGGCGCGCAGCACGCGGGCCAGCACGTCAAACACCACGGCAGGCCTCGCGTTTCCGATGTGGGCGTAAGAATAGACCGTCGGACCGCACACATACATCCGCGCATGTTTAGCATCATGCGGAGCAAACGGCTCGACCTTGCGGCCCATAGAGTTGAATAGGTGCAGCATCACTTAGAACGGCATCTCGACTGTTTCTTGGATCATACCGTCGGTGGCCGTCTCGACCTCTTTCGGTTGCATTCGGAGCATGTTCAGGCTTGCATCGAGGTCGTCCTGACTCATGTTCCGCGCGATAACGACGACCCGGCTTTTTGCATCCTGCCCACTCCAGGATTTCAAAGGCACTGGGGCGTCGAAGATGTGTTGTACGCCATGGAACACAAAGGGCCAATCCATACCTTCTACGTGGACGATTCCCTTTATCCGCAAGAGATCAGGACCTTTGATCGCGATCAGCATATCGAGCCAGAAATCAAAAACGCTCGCGGGGATTGGGTCAGACAACTCGATTGATGCCGATCTGATCTGGTGTTGTTGGTGGTGGTGGTTGTGATCGTGATTGTTGTCATCACCGTTTTTGTGGGGCGTGCTGGGCTCCTCGGCATTCCCAAGCCAGTTTGCGATTTCGTCTGAGGCCACGTCTTCCCGTAAAGCCGACAGTCCAAAAAGTACGCCTGTCGGTACTTTACCGTGGTCTGCGTAGACACGCTGCGCGGCGTTGTTGATGGTGCTCAACTGGGCCTCGTATTCCACAAGATCGACTTGAGACACCAAATCCGTCTTGGTCACCACGATCAAATCCGCCAGTGCAATCTGGTTGACCGCTTCCACCTGCGTTTCCAGCGTGCATGCACCTGTTGCCGCGTCGGCAACGGTCACAATCCCGTCCATGCGGTAGTAATGCGGCATGAGTTGGTCGACGACCAGAGTATGAACAATGGGTGCAGGTTCCGCGATACCCGTTGTTTCAATGACGATCCGGTCAAACGAAAGCTCTCCACTCTGTTTGCGGGCCATTAGCTTTCCCAGCGTCTTGGCAATATCGCCTCGGAACGTGCAGCACAGGCATCCCGACTGCATCAGGATCGTTTCTTCGGTGGAGGCTTCGATCAAGTCATGATCCAGTCCCGCAGCACCAAACTCATTCATGATCACTGCGATCCGACCTGCATCTGGGTCGTTGATCAGATGATTCAACAAAGTGGTTTTTCCCGCGCCAAGAAATCCTGTCAGCAACGTTACCGGGATACGCTTGTCTTCGGTGTCCATGGGAGTGCTCGTCCTCTTTACAATCCTGCGATCCTGCGCGAAGAGCTTTATGTTATAAAGTAACTACTCACAAGAGCAGCACGATGAGCACAGTCGAATTTCAACGCCGCCAATCTGTCGAACAGGTCGAAGAAGGAACAGACTTCGCGCCGAAGTTTGGCACGGATGGGCTTTTGCCCTGTATTACGACGGACGCCGATAGCGGCGAAGTCCTTATGCTAGGGTGGATGAATGAGGAAGCCCTCCGGCTGACCATCGAGACAGGCGAAGCTCACTATTTCAGCCGTGCACGACAGGTACTTTGGCACAAGGGAGCAACATCGGGGCTGGTTCAAAAGGTTGTGGAAGCCCGGATAGACGATGATCAGGACGCGATCTGGTTGCGCGTCTTAGTTGGCGGGTCAGGTGCATCTTGCCATGTGGGTTATCGGTCCTGCTTTTATCGGGCTGTGCCGGTTGCCGAGGATGCAGGAGAACCACTCAAGTTCATTGAAGATCAAAAGACCTTTGATCCTATAGAGGTCTATGGTGACGTCCCGAACCCTACCCAACTCTGATCGGGCCTGGATGGAGCGCGCTTTGGTATTGGCGCGCGAGGCAAGGGGACATGTCTGGCCCAACCCACCGGTGGGTTGCGTTGTTGTGAAAGACGGTGAAGCCGTTGCTGAAGCAGCGACCCATCCCGGAGGGCGGCCCCATGCTGAGCGAAAGGCGATTGACCTAGCTGGTCATTCAGCAAACGAAGCCACTCTCTTCGTGACGCTGGAGCCATGCTGCCATTGGGGTAAAACGCCACCTTGTACAGACGCCATCATCGATGCAGGCATTTTGCGCGTCGTCTGCGCCGTTCAAGACCCTGATCCACGCGTGAACGGCGGCGGATTTGAAGAATTGCGGCGCGCCGGGATTGACGTGACGATTGGTGTCGGCGCGGAACCTGCAAAGACTCTGATGTCCGGCTTTTTTCACCGCATTCGCACAGGCACGCCAGAGGTGATGGCGTCGACGGTGGGTCCGGGTCTGATCCCGGATGGTGTGGATGGTGTTTTGGTATCGAGAAAGAAAGCGGTGGTTCTCACAACCCGGTCCGGCACGATAGAAAGCGAACTCCGAAACCCACACCACCTGCTGGAATGGATGGGGGACCTTGGCCTTACAACGGTCGCAATCCCAAAGCAGGACGCCTTCTGGTGCCATGGCCAATCTCATGGGGATGTTAATGAGTGCAATTACACATCAAAGACGACAAGTCCTTTGCGTGAAATAGGCGCATAGTCGTGCAGATGTCACTAAAGCAGAGGGCCCAAACCCTTTGGCATACGCAACGGGTCAAACGTTTGGTGCGAGATCGGATTGGACACGGAGCCCAATGCCTCATCTCAGTCAGAGAAACGGTTTGCACTGACCCTGGCTGCGAAGGTCCGGCAACCGAGATCAGGATCGTCACGCTAGGGTTTCAAGAGATCAAAACACTGGTGCATAAACAACCATCTCAGATTGTACCAAGCGATGTTGCCGCTGTTCTATGATGCTTGGCGCACCGGACAACTAACGACCCAGATCTCCAATCCATGCGGCAATCCATGCGGCAATCCATGCGGCCAAGACAAACATGATAGAAAAAGAACCATCCTCAATCGAAACCCGCATGGCGACAAAGCTCAACCAAGCCTGTATTGATGCCTCCGCTGAGACTGCGCTGGAGCCAGACCTACCGATCATCGATCCGCACCATCACCTATGGGATTACCCGTCACACCGGTACCTGCTGCCAGAGCTTCTTGCAGACACCTGCACCGGGCATTGCATCGAGGCGACCATTTTTATTGATTGCGGTGTCTTTTATCGCCCTAACGCCCCTCAAGGGATGGACGTTGTTGGCGAAGTTGAATTCGTGAACGGCATCGCCGCGATGGCAGCATCTGGACGCTATGGGAAAACTAAAGCATGCGCAGGTATCGTCGGCACAGCTGATTTGACGCTCGGCGCTGCCGTTGAAGATGTTCTGGTGATGCAGATGAGCGCTGCAGGGGACCGATTTAAGGGCATTCGATACACTGCCGGGTGGGATGACCGTACACGCACAGTGCATCTGAGCCACTCAAATCCCCCGCCGCATTTGTATCGAGATCACGAAGAATTCCGGCGTGGCTTTGCTGTTCTTAGGCGGCTTGAGCTCAGCTTTGACGCATGGTGCTATCACCCACAACTGATGGATGTCGTTGATCTGGCACGCAGTTTTCCTGACCAACCTATTGTGATGAATCATGTCGGCGGACCACTCGGTGTAGAGTGTTATGCGGACGATCGAGACGGCGTTTACGATCAATGGCGCACAGCAATGCACGAGCTTTCAAAATGCTCAAACGTCTCACTCAAACTCGGTGGTCTCGGAATGCGTATCAATGGCTTTGGTTTCGACCGGGGCGATAGAGCGCCTTCATCAGAGGACCTGGTCCATGCTTATCGCCCTTTCATCGAGCCGGCGATTGAAATGTTTGGCGCAGAGCGATGTATGTTCGAAAGCAACTTTCCAGTGGATCGCATTTCAACTGGCTATGGCAATCTTTGGAACGCATTCAAGAAAATTGCGCGCGGGGCATCGGACGCAGAAAAAGCTTCGTTGTTCTCTGAAACAGCCAGAACATTCTATCGTTTGCAAAAAGCTAGCGCCGTTTAGACGGGAAGTGCCAGACGACTACCAACTGGCCCAAAGCGTCAAGCAGACAGGAGGTATCCGCGCCTCAATGGCCTGCATCGCCTCTACGATGAGGTCCTCGCGCCATCTTCGCCCGGCAATTTGAACACCGATTGGGCTTGGACCGCCTTCCCTATCCGCAATATGCGTTGGCAGATTGCCTGCCGGCAAACCAATGAAATTCATGATGAATGACCAATGCGATTGGCCCAAGACGTCCTGTACGCCTTCTGCGCCTTCGGTATCGCGCCCCGGCGAAAAAAATGGCTTCAGCAGAAACGGGGTCAGAACCAATGGATAGTCTTCGAGAAAAAGCCCCCATTGCCTGGCGTAGTACGTTCTTTGGGCCAGCATCTGGATTAGTTCACTATTATCAAACGGCGGGAACTGCCGGTAGTACTCATCAAAGGCGGCGTTGATTTCAGTTGAGCCATGTTCCCGGATGCCGGGGCCAAGCAATTCCTTGACTTCGCTCAACAATGCACGATAACCAATCTCCCCTGTTTCGCGGGCGAGCGGGGGTTCCACCTCTTCTATAGCATATCCTGCGTCGGAAAGTGCGGATGCTGCTTTGTCGAGCGCGGTGCAAACGGCTGGATCCAGACCGAAGCCGAAATCATCGCGCGCGACAGCGACGCGAATAGGACTTACGAGTGACGCGCCGCGCCAAGGCAGCGGTACGTAAAACGGATCGCGCGCATCCTGCGCGATCAAAGCTGGCATCGAGAGTTGCAAATCACTTGCCGTGCGCGCAATCAAACCTTGCGCGGACATGGATTGCGCGAGAAGTCCTCGCTCTGCGGTTTGGCTTGGGTTGAATGCAGGCACACGTCCCAAACCAGGTTTTATGGTAACGGCCCCGTTTGCCGACGCCGGAAATCGCAACGATCCACCAATGTCATTGCCATTGGCCAGTGCGCCAATACCCGCCATAATCGCTGCGCCCGCGCCTCCAGAAGAGCCGCCGGCAGAGATGTGCGGCCCCCAAGGGTTGTGCGTTCGACCATAGAGCGGATTGTCTGTGTCGGCGCGGAAGGAGAATTCAGCTGTATTTGTACGACCAATCACAACCGCGCCTGCAGCCTTCAGGTTCCGAACCACAGGTGCGTCTTCTGGGGCGATAATGTCTTTGAAGGCTACCACACCGTTGGATGTCGCATGACCCTTCTGGTCAACATTGATCTTTATTGTCACAGGCACGCCATGCAGCGGACCTTTTGGTGCTTTGCTTGCATCTAGTGCGGCAGCTTCTAAGCGAGCTTCATCTGCAAGACTTTCGACCACCGCGTTCAGCTCAGGATTGATTGCTTCCATTCGATCAATCGCAGACTCGGTAACTTCGACAACACTTAGCGACCCATTTCGTGTTGCATCTGCGATGTCGGACGCGCTCCATTGCCAGAGATTAGGCATGTCCGTCATATTGGCTCACTCACTCTTCGCTGCATCCGACCGGGCAAACTGCCGCAAGATATGATTGATGGTTCGACATCACAGTGGCTGTGGCAACGGATCTGAGCAGCCGAACTCGGCGATCGTCGTGCTAGATAACCGATCTATCAACGTGGCTTCGACTTCATTCAGGATCTTTGTCACCCGCACCTCCAAATGTCGCTCCACTTGGCAAGTTTGAGGTTCAGCGTCTGGACGAGAGCCCACAAGGCTTTCTCCAAGCGCGAGATAAACATCGGCCAGAGTGATGTCATGCGAAGGCTGCGCTAGCCGCCAACCGCCAGAATGGCCACGCTCCGAGGTCAGCAGCCCGGCTTTGCGCAACTTTCCCAAAACCCGCCGGACAACGACAGGATTGGTTCCAGCATGGTCCGCTATTTCGGAAGACGTCTGGGGCCGGTCGATATCTTGCGCCATATGGGACAGCGCATGCAATGCGAGAGATAGGCGAGAGTTACGTTTCATCATGAAGCTTACATAACCCATTTGGCTTCGTAACTTAGGGAGTTGCGAAAGGTATATCCCTCGCATAGCCTCATCGCATCGGATTTCCAAGCAATGCGTGTTTTTGATCCAATATCCAATACACCATCGCCCAAACCCAATTCCGGTTTCGTCAATGATCCATTGGGAGGACAAACAACATGAAGACACGCGCCGCTATTGCTTGGGGACCAAACCAACCCCTAGAGATTGAAGAAATTGATCTGGAAGGACCCAAAGACGGAGAGGTCCTCGTCCGGATCGTCACCACGAGCCTGTGCCATACAGACGTCTTTACGCTGTCCGGTGAAGACCCCGAAGGTCTGTTCCCATGCATTCTGGGACATGAAGGCTGCGGCATTGTTGAAGAAGTCGGTAAGGGTGTGACTTCAGTCAAACCCGGCGATCACGTCATCCCGCTCTATGTGCCGGAAGACCCCGAATGTCCCTATATAAAATCGGGCAAAACAAACTTGTGTCAAACGATCCGCGCAACCCAGGGGGCCGGCGTTATGCCCGATGGGACTTCGCGTTTCTCCTACAAGGGCAAGCAGATCCTTCACTATATGGGCACCAGCACGTTCAGCGAATACACTGTCCTGCCGGAAATTTCGGTCGCGAAAATCTCCAAGGAAGCGCCCCTGTCCAAGGCGTCAGTTATGGGCTGTGCGGTGCCGACCGGGATCGGCGCCGTCCGCAACACAGCAAAAGTCGAACCAGGTTCGACGGTAGCCGTCTTCGGGCTGGGAGCCGTGGGGATGGCCGTCATTCAGGGTGCCGTTCTTAAGGGCGCCTCGCGCATCATCGGGATCGATGTGAACCCGAACAAGTTCCCTCTCGCAAAATCTCTCGGAGCGACCGAGTGCGTGAACCCAAAAGATCATTCCGCACCAATCCATGAAGTTTTGATCGAGATGACGAATGGCGGATTGGACTATACTTTTGAGGCTGTTGGAAACGTGGATCTCATGCGATCGGCGCTTGAAGCCTGCCATAAGGGTTGGGGAGAGTGCACAGTCATCGGCGTGGCTGGCGCTGGACAGGAAATTTCCACCCGACCGTTCCAGCTTGTAACTGGTCGTGTCTGGCGGGGGACAGCGTTTGGCGGCGTTTTGGGTCGCAGCCAACTGCCGGGCATGGTAGACGAATGGCTACGCGGTGACTTTGATGTGGATCCCTATATCACGCACCACATGCATCATGAACAAATCAATACGGCCTTTGACTTACTCAAGGCTGGGGAATCAATTCGATCTGTCATCCACTTCCAGCCGGAAGAAACTATGACGGTGAACTCATTGCCGGGGAAAATTGTTCCGGTCTGAGCAAAAACTACTCCTGGTCTTGCTTGTGCGTTTGGGCAGGACCAGGAATGCAAATTCCCTTATTTTTAGTCTTCGCCGAGGTAAACAAAGCTCATTTTGTTGCCATCAAGATCGCGGACGTAGGCTCCGTAGAAATCGGGCCCGTAGATCGGCCTTGGGCCAGGATCGCCTTCATTCGTTCCACCCTCGGCTAGGGCGATCCGATGCGCGGCATCAACCCCTTCCTTGGTTTCGCACGCAAAACCAACCATGTTGCCGTTGCCTGAAATTGCAGTCTCTTCGTTAAATGGTGTGGCAACCCAAACGCGCCCGCCCCCTCGCAAGTCGTAGCAGAACGCGTGTGGCATATACTCAGCAGTCAACTTGCCGCCAATCGCGGGCAAAACTGCATCGTAGAAGCCACGCGCTGTTTTAACATCGTTTGAGCCAAGCATCACATAGTTGAGAGACATGAGGTGGTGTCCTTCACAGCAAGTATGGTTTCTATCTTTCGTTCCGCTCTCTTCTGAGTTCCCCCGGATCAATCGTCAATTGGTGGAAACTAAGTCAGCGAGGAGTGATGCAACGAGATCAAAACGCGTCCTTCCAGCTTATGACAGGCAAATGTGTCGTCGGCTCGCGTAGCGTTCAACGCACCTTTGGTGACCCATGCCTTTGTATCCAAGACCACCTGCTTTGAGTATAGGTCAGACGGCGCGTTGGAACTCGATTGTCTTCCATACGTGCTATCTTGAAAATAGTCGGGGTCACCTCCTACGAAATACGCCTTCGCGCCTTTCTCGTTCAAGCGCATGACATCTGCCAAGGTAGGTTTGAAAAGAAGTGGCTCGTCTGGATCGCCGAAGCCCTCTGCGCTGTGACAACTTCGATTTTCGTCATTGGTTCAAAACCGCGTTCGGGCATAGGTCGGGCCGGTCTTTCTGGGTCTGATTTATCAAAACAGTCTCAATCGTATCGTGTCTTAGCCGCTTAGAACTGTGCCACTATTTTGGTGTCACATGAGGGATAGCA
>CALCOY010000052.1 GCA_937897325.1 uncultured Shimia sp. | reverse complement strand
GCGTTGAAAGACAAACGGATACGCGCATGCATCCCTGGCCGGAAACAGCGCAAGATCACCGTCAAGTACGATAAGCGCCGATACAAGCAGCGCAACCGCCCCTCTCGTGACATTGCTCTGCAATGCACTGCCGGTCAGTGATCGAGATCATGTTCGGCAGGTTAAAAGATTGGAGGCGCGTCGCGACCCGCTATGACCGATGTCCCAAGGTGTTCCTCTCGGCCATCGCTCTCGCCGCACTCGTAATCTACTGGTTATGAAGCCTGACCCTAGTCGCTGAACTTGCATGTCTTTCCTTTGTTCTTGATCGAGGCCTCACCGGCTGATTCACTTCTTACAACATCAAGGAGGATCGAGCGATGATGGGACGGTTGGAGGTGCAGGAGAACCTGTTTTATCGGTTTCGACTGGACGATCATGTCCCTGCCGACCATCCGCTACGCAAGATCGACAGGCTTTTGGACCTGTCGGCGCTGCGCACGGACCTTCGAGATCTCTATAGTCATACTGGACGGCCCTCAGTCGATCCCGAGCTGATGATCCGCATGCTGATTGTCGGCTATCTCTATGGCATCCGGTCTGAGACGCGGCTTTGCCAGGAGGTGCATCTCAATCTTGCGTATCGGTGGTTTTGCAAGCTGGGGCTAGACGGCCGCGTGCCGGATCGATTCACCTTTTCCAAGAACCGCTACGGCCGCTTTGCCGAGGGCGACACCATGCGCTGTGTCTTCGAGCTGGTCGTCGCACGCTGCATGGAGGCCGGGATTGTTGGCGGTGTTGGCGCATTGGTCGATGGCAGCACCGTTGAGGCCGACGCCAACCGCAACAGGCGTGACAGCCCGGACAAGATCAACAAGTCTTGGGGCCGCGCAGAGCGGATCACGCGGCCAGTGCAGGCTTACCTCGACGAGCTTGATGCAGCGGGCGCACCGCAACGGAACAGTGGCGGGAAGAAGCCCAAGGGACCGAAGTATATCTCGGAGACCGATCCACAGGCGGCCTGGTCGCTCAAGGATGGGCCGGGCCGGTTCTCGTATGAGACCAACTATCTGGTCGATGATCTGAACGGTGTGATCGTGGACGTCGAAGCAACGCCCGCTCGGCTGAGCCAGGAGATCGTCGCGGCCAAAGCCATGCTCGAACGCAGCAAGGAGTATGGGTTTACGCCGAAGAGCCTCGCCGCCGACAAATCCTACGGCACAAGCCCTTTTCTGAGTTGGCCCGAAGATCGGGAGATCACGCAGTACATCCCCGTCCTGGACCGGACAAAGCAAACGGACGGGAAATTGACCCGCGAGGCCTTCACCCACGACGTGGAACGCGACGTGTTCGTCTGCCCCCAAGGGCATGATCTGAAGCTGCGTGCCGACATCCCGGAGCGACGGCTGAAGCGGTATCAGGGCAACAAGAAGACATGCGGCGCGTGCCCGATCAAGGCGACCTGCACCGACGCTCCATCCCGCAGCCTCGCTGTTTCAACGAACGAGCCACTCCGCGAAAAGGTGCGCGCGATCGCTGGTTTGTGCAACACTTGCCAGACGTTGTACGTCCTGAATGCGGTAGGTCCGGTTCTGCGTCCATGATCGCCAATGATGCGCCAAGACTGAATGTCAGCAGGCAGACTGCGCTGCGATGGCTGTGATCTCAATCAAGGTCACCTCATCACCCAGGTCTGCGCCAACACACGCCCTTTTGAGGCCAATTCTCTTCTGACCCGATCCACTCGCACCAGACTTTGTCCATCGCTGGTTTCATGGACATGTCGCTCAAGAAAACTGTGGCTTGGAGCAGTGCATGCTTTCCGCTTCCGACCTCCGATAGCTTCACATCAAGAAAGTGCAGAGTGTTTCGCGTTTGGGCTTCGATGCTCTTCGCTGCATCAGCGTCATAGGCGACGACGAATGCCATGCCATTAAAGGCTGTGGCATCACAGCGCCCCTGTGCGTTGCTTGGAATGCGTTTGATGGTCATGGTGTTTTCCCTAAAGCCTGAATTGCCGCGACACCGCCCAACAGCGCAAACGGCATCGAGAAAATGATCGCCGCGCTTGCTGCCGCGAGAATGGTGGCGCTGCTGTCTATTGTACCACCGGCAGCCAGTGCCCCCACAAGGCCGACAAAGGCACCGCCAATGGCAAATCCCAGTGTTTCGACGCTGGAGACCATCGCCATGGTCTTGGTTTGCTCACCGTCGATATCCCCAGCCAATATTTGCTCGCCCAGATAGGGCCAGATCATGCCCAAACCGAACCCGCAGGCCGTGATGGAGAGTGCCGCCCCAACAAGCTGACCATCGAGCAAAAAGACATAGCACCCGGCAAGACCGGCGAGGGTCGCGAAGGGACCCGCCATGGACAAACGCCGCCCCCAAGGGACGCTGACAACCACGAAGGAGGCGACCGACCAGCCGATTGTTTCAATCAGCACGAACGCCCCGGCGAAAGTGGCGCTGTGTCCATGGACCTGCGTTAGGACAAGCGGTCCGAAGACAAGGATGCTCATTGAGCTCGCGCCCAGGACGGTTTTCGCAGCGATGGCGCTGCCCTGCATCGTGCGGAAGCGGAAGGCGCGCTTGGGGAACATACGCGGCACATGCGATCTTTCGCGCCAGACCGCCGAGGCTAGGGCGGCCAGCCCGGCGATGGTCAGGCCAACGGCAACGCTTCGATCAAACTGTGGTGCGAAGCTGATCAACCCGACGCCGATGCCGAACGCGGCAAAAGACAGGATCGGAAATGGGTCGGACACGCGTTCAGTCGTCAAAGCGCCGATCATGCGCGCATTGCCGAGCCCGTAGAGGAGCATTCCCAAACCCAACAGCACAAAGGCGGGGCGCCATCCCACGAAATCCGCGAAGAGGCCACCGATCAACGGACCGGCAAAGGCTGCGCCGATCCAGAAAGCGCCCGAGACCGCAGAGATTTTCGGAAACGCCGCTGCGGTCGTCTCGGCCCTAAGTGCCACGAACCCAAGCGCCAAGAGCCCACCCCCGCCGAACCCGGCCAGCGCACGGCCCGTAGCGATCAAGGGCATCGATCCAGCTGCCGCTGACAACAATGCGCCGGAAAGCGCCAGGCTGGTCATGATCCACCATAGCCATTTGGTGCCATAGCGCGAAGCTAATGGACCCGTGGCCGCCGCCGCGAGGACAGTCGTGATATTGAAAAGTGCTGTCAGCGCCCCGATCAATTCACCGCCACCAACCTCAGCAACAATCGCGGGGGCAAGTGTCACGGCGGCGTAGTTTCCGCCTGCGTGCAGGATGATGACGGCGAGGACAGTGCCAATGCGGACTCCCCGGCCGTCAGCCAAAAGCTCCCGCCATTTTGGGGCCGTGTCGCTGCTTCTTTGCGTGTCCGTGGTCATATGGCAATCAACTAAAGACTACCATTAATTGGTCAAACGAGATTTATTTGGCCTTTTGACTTCCAAAAAGTTATGAATAGTTGTGCAGCATCTTCCGTCCCCAACCGCTCTGAGAATGTTCATCGAAGCTGCAGAGCGGGCGAGCTTTGCCGCGGCCGCCGAGGCGTTGAACGTGACGCAAGCCGCCGTCAGCAAGCAGATGGCTGGTCTTGAGACCAAACTGGGCACCGTTTTGTTTGAGCGCGCGCATCGCTCCGTCACCGTCACGGCGGCAGGTCGGAGCTACTTGCCGATCGCAAAGCGTGTGGTGGCGTTGCTTGAAGCCGGTCTTGAAGAAGCGTCGGCATTGCCGTCACGCCGCACTCTCAGAATTGAGATCGACTACGAGTTTTTCGACCTTGTCGTCGCCCCTCGCCTTGCGCGGCTACAGCAGGAAATCCCCAGAACTGATTTCACCTTTATCCCCTCAGTCCCCGGGCGTCATGCGCCGCTAAGCGACTTCGCAATCACCTTTGGACATCCCCGTGCCGGCACGGCGTCCGTCGCACGTCTTTGCAGTTTCATGGTTTTTCCAGTTGTCAGTCCGTTGCTGATTGAAGGGGTGTCAGACCCATTCCGAACGCTGCCACTTCTCCACGATTTTGACACTTACTGGTGGGACACGTTCCTGCGTGCGCAAGGCGTTGTCCGCGCCGACCAAGGCGTGGTCATGGGAAATGGCGCCTTGGCGATCCGCGCAGCAATAGCGGGACAGGGCATCGCAATCGGGGACGATATTCTTTGCGCAGACGCGTTGCGTGGAGGCGGACTGGTAAGGATGGGTGAGACAAAACTGCCGGGACGCCATGACTACTGGTTTTCTGAGAATCCCAACATGATAGGCGACGCAGTCGGTCAGCAGCTTCGAACATGGCTCGAAACCGAGATTACTGCTGCGATGGGAGTTCAATAGCATCGCCAGCAGAAACCCTGGTTTGCGCAACAGTGGCACGGTTCCATTCTTGCGACCTACGGCAACATCGACAGGTTCGTTGGCTCCGGCTCTGCATCTGCCGCCGTTAGCATTGCGTGGACCTGACCACGGTGATGGGTCTGGTGGTTGAATAGCTCTACAGCGCAGAGGGTCTTTGGTTTCTCAACGCGCGTCGAGCCGTCGCCTGGATACCAAACAACCACTCCGTCGAGGTCCGTGTCGATCAACCGGGCAGCCCAGTCTTCGATCTCCTCGTCGTGTTTAGAACGTAGTGTTTTGAAGTCGTTCCAATCCGATGGGTGGGTCAGAGAGTGTTTGATGCTCTCCTCTGGCCGCTCGTTTCCTTTCAATCGCTGCAAGATCAGCGCGTCAGCCCAATAAAGGTGGTTAAGAGTGGCTGCTATTGATTGGAAGAATGCGCCCCGATCCTGGTGGCGCGCCGTTTCGGTCAACCCGTCAGCGGCAGTTACCAGCGAGGCATTTTGCCAAGTGTTGTAGCGGGACATGAGACGGCAGTATTCGGCTGAGATCATCTTCTCAGGCTCCTTTAATTTTCGATGTGAGAGGATACCAGGACGCATATTCAGAAGCGTCTTGTCCAAGGCCGTTCGATACCTTGGCGTCAAGCAGGGGCGACCTAACCAGGATGCCAGTGCGAACCGATAAGCTGACAGTTTGTTATTTCAGGCGCGTCGTCAAGCTTCAGAATTACTGCTCACTCCCGCACGCTCGACACAAAACGCGTGCTGGAACCCACTCACCAAAAACGTCAGGATAAGCAACCGCTCCTTTGTGCAACGAACCCTCCGGCGACGACGTAGCCGTCGGAGGGCCTGAAATTCCCTCGTCAAACCGATGAAGATCTGATCTCTATACTCCATGCTCATTGATCCAATCACCCTAGCCGCGTTCTCATTCGCCGTTGCGCTATTGGCACTGACACCTGGTCCTGATCTTTTTCTGATTGTTGGGCGCGGCCTTGCGCAGGGCCGTTCAGCGGCGATTTTTACCTCGCTTGGCTTCTTTCTGGCTGGTGTCGTGCAAGTTCCATTGTTGGCTCTTGGTCTCGCGACGCTGATAGCCGAGAACCCTGTCCTCTTTGACGTTATCCGCTTTGCGGGAGGAGCCTACTTGATCTGGCGTGGCGCGAAGATGCTGTTTGGCAAAGTGAGCGACCCTCAAGGCGAGGGGGTTTCCGCCGTGTCGAGGAGCGAGGCGCTTCTGGAGGGTTTCGTAGCCAGCCTAGTGAACCCGAAGGGTCATGCCTTCATGCTCGCATTCCTGCCTCAGTTCGTTGATCCGGCCATCGGGTCAGTCGCGGTGCAATTCGTCATTCTCGGCCTTGTGATGCGAGTGGTCGCTCTCGTCGTTGAAATGACGATAGCGAGCTTTTCAGGAACCATTGGGGCGTTTCTGCGCCGGTCGCGGCGCGCACGAATTACTCTTGAGCGCGCTGCCGGACTGCTGATCGTGGCTGTCGGCGTCCGCTTGCTTCTCTTGGAGCCGCCGGAGCCACGCGAGGCAGGATAGAAAAACTTGGAATAAAAGCGGGATGGCAGCGGGGTGCGTTGGATCGCTCCTTTGTTAAACGACACGTACGGCGAGGGTTTGCAGAAGCCGTCCGCAACAAACTTCACAGGACCTATACCCTTCAGGCGGTCCTCAATGTCTCTGCCACTGACATAATGTCGTCTTCATTGTTGTAGATGTGAGGCGAGAAACGAAGAACTGACGCATCAGACTGCTGACCAGAAAGAGGCTCATCACGGCTAGCATCACACCACTTCGCGACGACGCCTTTTGCGACAAAGCACTCTTCGATGACCGGCCTGGCATCTGCTCGGACCAGACAGCTTATTGTCCCAACTGTCCTTTCAGGGCGAACTTCGATCTCGGTGACATCCGCTAACTCAGCGCGCAGAAATCGGTCTATTAGGGCGATTTTCTGTGAGATCGCAGCGATACTCCGATCTGAGGCAATGCTTACTGCAGCCTCCATGCCTGTGAGCAGTGCGGCATTCAGATCGAAAGGTTCTATAGCGCGTGCATCGCAGTCCAGTACGCGCTCGGCCCGGTCCGAAAGCCATGCCATTGCTGTTTGCCGAGGTCCACACAGCCACTTGCGCGCTGTACCGACAAGCACGTCGCAACCGAGAGTGCTAGGCGCGACCTGCACCCGCCCGAGCGCCTAGGCCGCATCAAGCACCACCAGCGCATCGGTTGGCCGATCAAGTGCGGAAATCTCACGGGCAGGGTAGCGTAAACCGTCCACGCTGGTCACGAGTGGAAGGCACAGAGCCAGCACGTCGTCGTCCATCTTCGCAGCCCAAGCCGCCGGGTTTGGCGGGGCACCGCGTTCACCAGACACCACATCGAGCAAAAGCCCAGTGCGCATCGAAAAGCGGTGCAGCCAGCGTACATTATCTCCCCATTCATGCGCGGCGACTAGGATACGACCTCGGCGGATAGGAAGCCGATCCATGATTGCGGCCCAGAGGGAGAATGTACCGGTGCCGAGGCCGATGGTTGCTGACTTCGTTTCAAGGAGCGCTGCGCAGGTACGACGAACTTGCTCGCGCAGTTCGGACTCGTTGTGCATCTGTTCTGGCGGGCGAAGCGCTTGCTGCGCAACGGCCTCTGCACAAGCACGGTCGGGCAGTCCGTGGCTGCACGCATTGAGGTATAGGGACAATTTGGACGCCATGCTTCAAGGGAACTCGACTGGCGAGGAAGACACAAGGCGCTTCTTCAGGGTGCGGCCGAGGGGGGATGCCGCGCTTAGAGCACCAATAGGGATTTTGCCGAAGTTCATTTATGGCCGATTTGGATCGGGGCAAAAATGGTCGCAACTTATCAGTTAGGTCGCGAGCAAGCTTCAGGATGCACAACCGCTGGTTTGCGCAACACCGTCTTTGCGTCAAAGTTTCTGCACGCACATTGGTCCTCTACGCGCCCAGAGCCCCTGTTGCTGTACCACTGAAAAAGGTCGGCATCGCTACCGAAATCTGCCAACTGCGTTGATAACTTCGCATTAGTTACATCAGACAGGAATAAAACTTCCGCATCAATCTTGATGCCCGATCTCCCACCTTCGATGGGTTATCTGGTTTTGGTTGAAAAAGATGGTTGCAGACATAACCAAACCCCACCCGATTTTTTGGATCCGCAAACATGGTGACGCCGCCCATGCCGACGTGCCCGAAGCTCTGCGGATTTGGTCCAAAATCCGAGCCTGGTGCCTGGTTGAAGTGAAACCCATAGCCCAAACGGACCCTTTGTGAGGTCCCTTCATCCATTTCTGGCATGGGATTGGAGTATTGCAGGGCTCGCATCAGGTCGGGAGAGAGAAGGTTACGACCTTGGAGTCCGTCAGAATCGGAGAAAATGGCGGCGAAACGTGCCAAACCGCGCGCGCTCCCGAAGCCTGTCACAGCTGGTGCCTCTGCGTTTCGCCAACGCGTACTGTTGGGGTGATAATCATCGCCACAGGGACCGAAGTACTGTGATTGCCAAGGATCGCTGTGGACCGCTGCTTGTGTGAGGTCAGATCTTAGTTGACGGTCGTCGAAGCTATCGCCATCGCAGAAAGCAAGACGCGTTAATTGGTCTGGCAGCAGCTTTAGAGACAAGTCGAGATCAAATGGCTCCGCAAGACTCTTCTTAAAGTACTCCGAGGGCATCAGCCCGGAAATTCGAAGTATGACCTCTCCCAGCAGGTGCCCGAAGGTTACCGCGTGATATGCGGTTCTGGAGCCTGGTTGCCAAAGGAGAGGCGATGTTTCCAGGGCATGGATCATGCTGTCCCAATGATAGACGTCGCCGGGCTGGTTCGTCTTTGCAACCGGCAGACCGGCCTTATGCTCCAGCACGTGTCGTAGCGTCACCGTACTCTTTCTTTTGGCGTCCGCGTGTGCAAATTCCGGCCAATATTCGACGAGTTTGTCGTTAAGGCCCGCTTCACCTTGATCACACAGGTGCAAGATACAGGCTGCAGTGAGTGATTTACTGATAGAAAAGATACTAACCACTGTATCACGCCGCCATACGCCAGCCCCGGCAGGAGACATGGGGCCGCCCCAAAGATCAACCACTGGCTCGCCGTTTAGATAGATGCAGAGGACGCTGCCCAACTCATGCGGTTCGCCTTGAATGTCATTGAAGAGCCTAGCCACAGCCTTGAACCTGGCGCTGACATGGGGTTTCCCCGGAGAAGATGTTGTCTTTGGCATCAGTCTGTTGTTTTTGCGCCAGCTTTGGGCCGCGCCAGGGCAAGCGCAAGAACGCATCCAGCTATGGTGGCAGAAAATGCGATTCCAAACGGGGCCGCATAATCGAATTGCACGGCAAGCTGTCCAACGCCGAGCCCCCCAACCATCAAAACCAGCGCTTCGGCTGACGTCAGGAATGCAAACCCTGTGTTGGCGCGATCCGGTCTCACAGCGCTCATGTAAAACTGCGACATCACGGTCATGATCGCTGCGTTCAGCGAAAAGTTGGCAATTGCAAGAGCGACAGCGAGCCAGTTTGGCAGGTTCGCCATCAGCAAGCATGCAAGCATTAGGGCTTTCAGCAGAAAGAGGCTCGCCAAGGTTGCACGCTGTCCAAACCAACGGAGCAAGGCCCCAGCGACACCTACGAGTGGCAACATCGCGGTCAGCGCGAACAGGCCAAGGAACCAGCCCACATCTACCGCACTGAACCCGCGATCAATCAACCAAGACCCCAGAAAGCCGTCGGCGGTGGTGGCAAGACCAGAACACAAAAGAAGGGCAAAAGCGCTGTTATAGCGTATTGCTCCGCGTAGTGGCGTGACCTCTGCGACTGGTGATCGATCAGGGCTAATCAAGAAAGCGCTCGCTCCAAGAACTAGGATGAGCGCTGCCGTTGCTAATATCGATCCTCGCCAACCGATGCTCTCCCCGAATGACAACAGTAGGAAGCCGCCAAGGATTCCTCCTAAAGTTACGCAGCCGACCTGGATTGCGTTCGCGAGAGCTCGGTTTTGTTCGTCGCAGCGGCGTATGATTTCTCCCGCCAAGACGATTTGCAAGGTGGCCGCTAATGTTGCGATTAACACCGCGATAGCGAAGAGACCTGCGTCGGCGCTCTGTGGCGAGAACAAACTCAATGCTGCAAAGGCTATCGCAATACCCAATGGCGCAACACGCAACGTCGCAATACGCAAGGCTGGCCGGCGATCAAAAATAGGCGCCCAAAGCCATTTCAATGCCCAAGGTAGCCAAACAATGTAGGTGAGAGCGACAATGTTTAGGGATGCTCCCGCCTCTCGGAGAAGAGAAGGCAGGGCAATTGTGAAGAAATAGCTCGGCAGCCCTTGAACAATATTCAATAGGCCGACCGTTGTTAACTCTGAACGGTTCAGCCCGGCGTTGACATGAGCCGAGCCAGCTACCATTCCCAACGAGCACCAATACCGAGTTGCCGACCCCGACCCACGATTGCGGCGTTGGCATTTGGTGAGAAGACCGATGTAAAGTAGATCGGTCGCTCATCGAAGACATTGCGCGCATAGGCATAAAGCTCTATGTTGCCCCGGTCCCAGCCGACCTGAAGATCGGTTACGGTGTAGCTGTCGATCTCAAAGCTGTTTGCAACATCAGCCTGCCGAGCACCCACATGGGAGACATCCCCGTTAAAGACAAACTCTCCCGTCGTGCCAAACAGGGCTAGGTCCTGTCGATATTCAATACCCAGGCTCGCTGTGATGTTTGGTATGTTTGGAACTTCGTTGCCGTTTACTGCTCGGGTGACCGATGTAGGGCTCACGTTCCTGATTTCGGTCTCTGTGTAGCCAAGTGCGCCGCGTAAGCGCAGGTTTGGAGACAGATCGGCCTGCAGCTCCAGTTCCGCGCCGTAGCTTCGATAGTCCTGATTGTCGAAGAATAGGTTAAATGTAGTCGGATCAAAGAACACCACCTGACCATCTGTTACATCGTTATAGAAAAGTGACCCAGACAGCCAAAGGTTGTCATTAAGAAGTCGCGCGCGCGAGCCAATTTCATACGTCCAGACCGTGCTCGGACGAAAAGGTGGCGTATCAATCCCGGCCGCCGAGTTTGAAGTGTAGCGTTCAAATCCACCGGATGCATAGCCGTGAGAAACAGACGCAAAGGTAATAAGATGGATTCGGGCGCGAAGTAGCGGACTCGCCAATCTTTTCCGTCACTTCCCTTTTGAACCGCAAATGCGGTTTCAGAGTAGCCGACTTCTGCGGCGATCCTGGCCATTTCGGCTTCTGGGATCGGCTCGTCAAGCAGCACGACACCTGCTGGGTTGCCTCCTTGCTCATCCTGGCTGAAGGCTGCGATACGTTGAACTTCCATAAGTGGCCTCTCTGTTTTGGATCGTCGCCTAACTTACCTTCTAGAACGTGTAGTGTATCGGAAACATCGAAGGTGATTTTTGGCAATAGCCTTTACGACCACGATCTCGAAAGGCATGTTGCCTTCATGGCGAAGGAACTTGATCGAATCGACCGGGAAGTCATCGCGGCACTTGATATTGATGGACGTGCCAGCCTTGCCGAGATCGGCAAGCGGGTCGGCTTGTCCGGCCCGTCAGTGGGAGAACGCCTCCGACGCTTAAGAGAAGATGGCGTGATCGAGGGCTTTGGCGTCCGGGTCGATCCACATGCTCTGGGCTACACGCTGGAAGCTATTGTGCGTATAAAGCCTCGATCTCGGCAAATGCGCACACAGTTGAGCAGATGATCAGGGATGAGCCGCGCTTCACGGCCTGTGACCGGGTCACGGGCCATGACTGGTTCGTCGCACGGTTGGCACTGCGCAACGTCGCTGAGTTGGACGACCTGCTGCTTCCTTTGCACGAGCGCGCGGATACGCACACGGCCATCGTCAAATCCTCTCTCTTGCGCGGGCGAATGCCGGACCTTGCTCCGCATGGCAAACAAAAGGAACCGTAATGACTTTGGACCCTTCCCCACTTTTCCATCCGCTTTAGCTCCCACGCGGTGCGGTCTTAAAGAACCGCGTCGCGAAAGCAGCCATGTCGGACTCGCTTGGCGATGGACAGGGGAATCCCACGCAGACCCAGATGCGGCTCTACGAGCGATGGGCGGAGGGAGGCATTGGTCTTTCGATTATTGGCGAAGTGCAGGGCGGGTCAGAGCACGCGGAGAAGCCGGGAAGTCTAGTCCTGAACGACGGATCGGACACAGCCGCCCTCAAGGAGCTGACGCGCCGGGCCACCGCAAACCAGGCTCACCTTTGGGCACAGCTCGGCCATGCAGGCGCGATGACGGATACGGCAATAGGGTCACGCAAAGACCCGACTGCTCTGGAGCTTCCCGGCCTCAAGTGCGACGCGCTCTCTGCGGCTGGGATCGCAGCACTGCCAGATACCTTTGCGCGCACGGCACGTATTGCCCGCGATTTGGGCTTCACAGGGGTGGAGGTCCATTCGGCGCATGGGTTTCTACTTAGCCAGTTTCTGTCTCCCCTCTTCAATCGCCGGACAGACGCCTACGGCGGTTCAATACGCAACAGGATGCGCCTTCTCATGGAGGTGGTCGAAGCCGTTCGCGGGGCTGTTGGTCCGAGCTTTGCTGTGAGCGTGAAGCTAAATGCAACAGATCAGCTTGAAGGTGGACTTACGCCACAGGAATCGTTGGAGGTGATCGCGGCTCTAGACGGCACGGACATTGACCTTCTCGACATCAGCGGCGGGGCTTACTTTCCTGGTGCGCAGTCAGCATCCGACGCAGGCGGGAGCGGTGCCTACTTTCTCGACTTCGGCTTGGCCGCGCGGGAACGGACTCGCGTGCCTTTGATGGTGACGGGCGGGTTTAAGACACGTGCCGCAGCGCTTGCCGCACTGTCTGAAGGTGCCGCGGACGTCGTCGGTCTCGCTCGTGCGCTCGTGCTCGACCCGAATTTGCCTAATCATTGGCGGATCGACAACGGTAGCGCCCCAGTCTTTCCACGTTTTTTCGATCCGACCGAGGGGGGCATCACGGCGTGGTATACGATGCGTTTTACCGAATTGGGTGAGGAGAGCGAAGGTGGGCAAGTGAGCCTTCTAGATGCTATGGAAGGGTATAATGCCCGCGATGCGGAACGAGCTGTTCGATGGCGGACGCGGTTCTCGGAAGGCGGCTAGGATGCTGCGCGTGCAAAAAGGGTCCCAGTAACGACAAGTAGACGTCGAAGTCCTAAACGGGAACGGCAAAGACGTCCGCATCTTTCCTGTTCGATCATGTCACAGCCAAGGGGTGCACTGCCGGTCGGACGCCGTTCGTTCATCGGGCCGCAAAGCATCTCGAGGAGCCCGTACTAACCGATGCTGCACTGTGCACGAATGGCGGCTTTGGATTGTTTTTCAGAACTTTAGCCTGTTAAAGGCCATTGGTCCAGCACTTCAACTAGAGAACAGTCCAGCGCGATTACGGATGGCGCGGAACAGTACGTTAGTCAGTAGCTCGGGTTTCTTGGATTATGCTTGAAGATTTTTATGCAGTTTCTCCAAGAGCCGCGATAAATCGAGGATATCAGCCTCCGTGAAGCCGTCGAGTTGTTTTCGCAATCGACTCAGAACGACCACTAGGATGTCGTCATGCAAGTCTCGCCCCTTCTTCGTCAGTTTCCATTGCTTGCGGCGCGGGTCACGGTCCTGGGCGATGCAGGTCACAAGCTTCTTGTCTAGGAGCCTGCTGAGACTGCGGCTGACGGCTGCTTTGTCAATTCCGATTGTCTCGGCCGACAACGCGACACTGGCACCCGGATGGCGCGTGAGCATCACCAGCATGCGCCAATCCATCGCCCCTATGTCAAATTGCTTTGTCAGAGCAGCCGCGCTTTGACGTGTGAACAGATTGGCAGCGAAGGTCAACAGGACGGTGGGTGTGCGTGAAAAACTGAGTGTTTGTGCACCCTCGGCCGTCTCGACGAGAAAGAATTTCTGCCAATGATCATGATCAGCCATGAATGGTTTTCCTTGCAGTTCTCGCTTTTTTGACCTTACGTGTTGTCATATCAACTCATGATTTGAAGGCGCCAGACAGTGCGATCCGCTCCCGCCTACCATATCGATCCACAGGTCTTTTGGTGCGATCCCTATCCTGATCTTGAGGCGCTCAGGCGCGAGATGCCAGTGGCGTTTGTCCCCGAACTCAACGCGACTCTGATCACTCGGCGCGATGACATTTTCGAGGTCGAGAAGAAGATCGAGTACTTTTCTTCCGATCAGCCCGAAGGGCTGATGACAAAGCTTATGGGTCAGAACATGATGCGCAAGGACGGCGCACCCCACCGTGCAGAGCGCAAGGCGACCTTTCCGGCCTTTTCGCCCAGAACCGTGCGCGATGCCTGGAAAGGCCAGTTTCAAACCCTCTCAATGACTGCGCTGCAGGACATCAAACCCCTGGGCGCGGCAGACATGGCGATGGATATCGCGAAGCGCCTGTCGGGCGAGGCACTGGTGGCCATGACCGGGCTCTATTCCATGTCTTGGCAAGAGATGGATCGGGTGAGCCAGGGAATGATCGACGGGTGCGCCAACTATTCCGGCGATCCTGAGGTTGAGGTGCGGTGTCACGATTGTACAGCCTATATCGATCGGCATATCGACGAGATGATGCCCAAGATGCGCAGTGCGCCGGACCACTCTTTATTGTCGGTCCAAATGGAGGCCGGTCTGAACCTTGAGCAAATACGAGCCAATATTAAACTGGCGATCTCCGGTGGTCAGAACGAACCACGAGACGTGATCGCTGGCATCGTCTGGGCGCTTTTGACCCATCCAGAACAGTTGGAGTTAATCAAGGCGGGCAAAGCGACATGGCAACAGGCTTTTGCCGAATACACCCGCTGGATGTCACCTATTGGGATGAGCCCAAGAGAGATGGCGCAGCCTTACGAGTTGCATGGGGTAACGCTGAACAAAGGAGACCGTGTTTTCTTAATGTTTGGCTCCGGCAACCGTGACAGCGCGGTCTTTGATCAGCCTGACACATTCGACATCACCCGGGACTGCTCCGCCTCAATTGCTTTTGGTGCAGGCCCACATTTTTGTGCAGGTGCGGCGGCGTCGCGGTGCCTGATTGCAGACGTCGTGATGCCCGCTCTGTTTGACAACCTGCCCGCGTTGCGTTTGGCGGGCGAGGCTCAGTTCGGCGGTTGGGCCTTCAGGGGGCCGACAACGATGCCTGTTGCGTGGGATGACTAATTTATTGTGGTTCCGCAGCGCCCGTTTGACGAAATAGGTCGTTGCATCCGTGGGACCGTCTTCGGTCCACTGCGTACAAAGCGCCTCGCCCCAATCAGTGTCTAGCTTCAATCGGATTGGACCCCAGTGTGTATGGCTCGCATTCGTTCCGTCGCACAAAAGCGGCGGAGATTTACCGTAAGACCGGGGACCCTACATACACAAGCTTATTGATCGGCCGTGCGGTTCTTGGCAGACGTTCGGTCGCCCCATAGATTGTAATTCTGGCATCAACTACTGAGACCTCAAGAAACAGATGCATAGGAACGAAAAATGGAACTTTACAAGTCCGGCTAGCGCGGGAGCGAGTCTTTCTGAGCCATACAGAGAAGGTCGGAAGCGGGCCCTACATATCGAATAGCAAAACGTCAACGAAAGCGTTTGGATCTTAAAGCTTTGGCCCCAACTGCTCTCCTACCAGAAGCCAACGGTCATCCCTACGGACCAATACTGCGGTGCCTCGTCCTGAGCTTGAAGCTTGCCGACCGTCGATAACGCCTGTCCAATGAAATTCAAAACTGTATGCGGCAGTGTCAGCCGTATCTACCAACTATTTGACATTGATAATCCGATAGTCTTCGACACTTATTGTATTGAAATTGTGTTGGTACGCCGCCCTAATCGCCGCTTTTCCAGCGTGCAAGGAGCCATTCGAAAAGATCACTATGGCGTCGTTGCTGATGAGCGGCTCAACCGAATTCCAATCTTGAGTGCTAAGGGCGAGCTGGTAATCTCTTACAAAGGACTTGGCGGACACAATAGGTTCCAATTCTTGCTTGACTGAGATCGTAGGGTTTTCCCAAGGATCTTGGCGAGGGACTTTTGCAAATTCAGAAAAACGCTGGCCCGTTACGTCAGTGTCTTCGACGAGTTCGTTTTGAACAACACGGCGCATTCAGTCACGGGCCGTCCCTACAACACGGTCCAAAAAGAGATCTGGTAAGACTTGGGAAATAGGGCTATTTCCGTTACGCGCGGGCCAGTCCGACGCGCAAACCCTTAACTTGGCACACGGGTTTTCCATCAATTTGGACTTCACCGTCAGCAACACCCAGTTTCAGGCGACGGTTTACAATTCGTTTGAATTCGATGTGATACGTCAAAAGAGCGCTGCGGGGATGAACCATCCCTACGAGCTTAACCTCTTTTACTCCCATAGCCATTCTCGAACCTTCCCAGCTGCGCCAGCCCAGATTGAACCCGGTGAGTTGCCACAACCCATCCAGCATGAGGCATCCTGGCATGACCAGGTTCCCCGGGAAGTGGCAAGGGAAAAACCAAAGATCAGAGTTCACTTCCAGCTCGGCCTTTATGTGCCCTGCGCCCGAATTTCCACCGTCCGAGCTAACGTCAGTGATACGGTCCATCATAAGCATCGGCGGTGCGGGAAGCTGTGCATTTCCCGGACCAAACAACTCGCCCTTGGCGCATTTCAGCAGGGCGTCTCTATCAAAGAACTTTGGATGGGACTGTTGCATTAATTGCCTTGAGGCAGGGTGATGCGGAGACATGCCATTGAT
>CALCOY010000051.1 GCA_937897325.1 uncultured Shimia sp. | reverse complement strand
GTCTGTCCGGGAAAAGGGGGAATCTGCTCATCAACCGATTTGTGCAACAAAGCCGCGGCACTCTGCCTCTCTTTCAGGAGCTTGAATTAGAATGTAGACATCGACTGCCAGCACCAATGGCGTCAGCAAAACAAATGGTTTGAGAAGTAAATCTGCCCGTAGGTTTCTTATTTCGAGGTCGACTTTTCGAAGAGGAAGCTGCTCGGCAGTTGCATCGATCTCTTGAGCTTCACTGTCTGTCTTTGAACTCAACGGAATTTAGACCACCCACGTCTATTCTACTTACTAATTCTGTCCCAGGTTTTAAGAGTTCTCAACGCCAAGGAAAGGCTGCCCAAATGAAAATGCAGACCAATTTCGGCCTTCGCTTGATTTTCAGGACCCGTGCCTTGGGGCACATCAGGAGGCATAGGATGCGAGTCGCCGCCGTTCTGGATTCGCCACCTTTCAACATCCCCTGTATGACGCGATCTTAGCGACGGTCGCCTCAGAAGCCTCTCGCATCGGTCCGAGCAGGTTTGCACGAGTGATGTAGCTCCAAGTGACATCTGTGAACTTGTGGTTCATCAGCAGCTTCGCCAGCTCGATCGACACGCCCGCCTCCAACGAAAAGGTCATCCAGGTGTGGCGCAACGAATGCGGCGGGTGTGGCGACGACTTCAGCCGCTTGAGCGTCGCGATGTGCCCGCCCTTTGCCCCAACCGATAGGAACACGAAGCAGCTCTCGAGCAGAAGCGTGTGCTCACGGACCGCCTCGAGTTCCTGGAGCAGCCGGCGCTGGCGCGGCAACTTGAATGCCCTACCTTCGCCGCCCTTGGGCAACGGCACCGTGAGCACCCCGTCGTCGTCCAGGTGCTCCCACCGCATGGACCTGACGTCGTTGGACCTAAGGCCGGTCAAGAGAAGCGACATCCAGCAGCCGCGACTGACGACGTCGTCCATGGCGTCGAGCTTCCGCCACAGATTGGGCATCCCCTCGGGCGATGTCGCCCAGTTCCTGGGCCGCTGGGGGTGCATCCGGACGCCCCGTGTCACCGGGTTCGGGGGTCCGATGATCATGTCCGAGATCGGCAGCAAGGCCTGTCGCCCGGCGTCAACGATCTGGGTACGGTAATCGGCATATTGAACCGCATCGGCCGGATCCGTCCACTTTGTAAGGACCAAACGGTTGCAGATGCCGAACCGGCTTGTCGGCGGTTCTAGGCACCTCCTTTGTATCGGGGCGAACTGATCATCGACTCATTCGGCGCTGTCTCGCGGGACGGGGTGGATCAGACAGAGCTGCAGATGCATCTGCAATCCATATTTGCGGGACTGATGGAGCATCCGGATGGGGGTTTCGGACAGCCGTCAACCCCCCCCCGGGGGGTATCTCAGCCGCGCGCTTGCTGCGTTGGAATGGTATGCGGATTGTAGTCGGATTTTGGCAGGGGTTCATCCCGACACCCGTTCGAGCGCAAAAAACCACAAATGTTGGACAAAGACGACGAAGACTGTCGCGGCAAGACATCTTGACACCAGAAGGCACCTTCATGCTCGCTGCTAGCTTGATCAAAAAAGGGTCTTCTCATGCGCAGTCACGCCCAGGCCGTCGTCATCGGTGGCGGTGTCATCGGTTGCTCGGTTCTCTACCATCTTGCAAAACTCGGTTGGACGGACGTGATGCTTCTGGAACGGGACGAGCTAACCTCCGGCTCGACCTGGCATGCAGCGGCCAACATCCATGGCTTGCACGACAGTACGAATATCAGCCGACTACAGCACTACACGATGGGACTTTACAAAGAGATCGAGCAGGAAACCGGGCAGGGCTGCGGCGTCTTTCAGCCCGGATCACTCTACCTCGCTCAGACAGAAGACCGCGTGCATCAACTGCAATTGCAAGCCGCCAAGGCCAAGCTTTATGGCATGAACTTTCACGAGATTGACCGGGCGGAGGCAGAGCGGCTGAATCCTCTGGTGGATTTCGATGGCATCCGCTGCATCATGTGGGAGCCAGATGGCGGCAATGTCGATCCGTCCGGGGTCACCAACGCCTATGCAGCAGGCGCGCGGGCCATGGGGGCCGAGATCCATCGCTTCACGCCTGTGACCGCGACCGAAATGCAAAAAGATGGTCGTTGGATCGTCCGCACGCATATGGGTGACGTCAAAACGGACTGGGTGATCAATGCGGCTGGCCTTTGGGGCCGGGAGGTTGCTGCAATGGCGGGCATTGATCTGCCGCTTTTGCCGACCGAGCACCAGTATTTTGTCACTGAAATGCTGCCCGAGATCGCCGCCTTGGACCGCCGCCTGCCTTCGATCGCGGACCGCGACGGTGAATACTATCTCCGCCAGGAGGGGCAGGGCCTGTTGATCGGCGCATATGAAAAGGATGTGCGCTTCTGGGCGCAGGACGGTACACCCTCCGATTTCGGTCATGAGCTTTTTGCGGATGATCTTGAAAGGATCGAGCCTAACATGATGCGCGCCATCGATCGTGTGCCATCGATCGGGCAAGCGGGCATCAAGCGGGTGATCAACGGGCCGATGATCTGGTCGCCGGATGCAAACGCGCTTTTTGGCCCTGTGCCCGAACTTTCCGGGTATTTCTGCTGCAACGGCATCATTCCGGGGTTTTCGCAGTCGGGCGGCATGGGGCTGATGGCCGCGCAGTGGATTGTCGAGGGCGAAACCAGGCATGATATGTTCGCCTGGGACATGGCACGGTTTGGTCCTTGGGCCACGAAGCAATTCACCAAGGCGCGGGTCGGTGATCAATATGCCAACCGCTTTAAGATCCACTTCCCGAATGAAGAGCGTGAGGCGGGCCGTCCGGTTCGAACGCGGCCCGTTCATGAGCAGCAAAGCGATATGGGCGCAGTCATGGGACTGAATGCCGGGTGGGAACATCCGTTGTGGTTTGCGGATGCGCCAGGGGTCAAGGATACCGACGGCTTCAGGCGTCAGAACTGGTGGGAACCCGTTGGCCAGGAATGCAGGATGTTGCGCTCGAAGGCCGGTATCATCGATATTTCGAACTTTGCCAAATACCATTGTGAGGGGCCTGGGGCCGAGGATTGGCTCAATGCCGTATTCGCAAATCGTATGCCAAAGGAGATCGGGCGGTCTTGCCTCACGCCACTGATCGGCCAGCGCGGCGGGATCGCTGGGGATTTCACGGTGACCCGCACAGGAGAAACAGCCTTTTGGGTCATCGGATCGGGTATGGCGGAACGCTATCACAAGCGTTTCTTCAGATCTGTACCAATGCCCGAAGGCACGGCGTTTCAATCCATCACCGACAAGACGTGCGGGTTCAGTATTGCCGGACCGCAAAGTCGCAATTTACTCCAGCGGTTGACGAATGCCTCTCTGGACGACGGGGAATTTCCATTCATGCGCTCCGCCCGGATCGAAATCGCCGGCGTATCCTGTCTCGCCTTGCGGGTGTCATTCACAGGCGATCTCGGCTGGGAATTGCATTGCGACGTTTCGGATCAGGCGCAGCTTTATGCCGCGCTGCTGGACGCGGGCCGCGATCTTGGCGTTGGGCCGGTTGGCAGTCGTGCGCTAATGAGTCTTCGCTTGGAGAAGGGCTATGGCTCATGGGGGAGGGAGTATTCGCCCGAGTATTGGCCGCATGAGGTCGGATTGGAGCGGTTGTGTAAACTTGACAAGTCTTTCTTGAACAAGTCGGCGCTCCAGGAGGTCCTTCAAGTGGCACCGCGCGAAAGGCTGACCCTTTTTGCGCTAAATGCAAAAGAGACGGACGCATCCTGGGCAGACGCGACAGGAGGTGAGCCCGTTTTCAAAGACGGGGAGGGTATCGGACGTGTCACATCAGGTGCCTACGGTTACAGCGTCGGACAAAGCCTTGCCATGGGGTTTGTAACCGGGGCAGAGGCCGGTGATCAGGTCGATGTCATGGTGCTTGGTCAGGCGCATCGCGCTGTCATCCTTGATGCGCCCCCGTTCGATCCGGAAGGCTTGCGGCTTCGCGCTTAGATCAAAGGTGATCGCGGGCCAGATCCTCGGACACCCAGGTGACCGGACCAATGCGTTGGCCTTGCCAGATCGTTCTGCGGACCGACAAAGTGGAGCGGTTCAGCAGATCCGTGATCAAGGTCCTTGGTTTGCGTTCGTCAAAAAACGCCGTCACCTGACCCCCACTGATCTTGTGCGTGCGGCTGGTCAGTTTGTCTTTGCCAAAGCTAATCTCGCAAATGAGCCCACGATGGCCAAGCATTTTCACCTCATTCAGCGTGTTGTCGGATGGCTGAAACCGGAACCCTTTGACGCTGATAAGGGAGACATGTCCCTGAAGGCGCCATGCGCCAATATCGACCACTGCGGGGATGCGGCAGGCGTAGCGGTGTTGGATATAGGCCCGAGCCATGACCGCCAGAAGCTGCAAAGCGGTCAGCAAGCACAAGGCCATCATCCAAACACCGAACACCGAGGCCACGCGAAGTCCGGGCCGGTTTGAGCCGAATGTGGCGTCGCGGATCCGGCGATATGTACGATCAATGGCATTTGGTTCGGTCTCTTCCGTATCAACTTCCTTGGACCGGTCCGCGTTGGGCGCGCTGCAAACCTGCAAGAGCAAGTGGCGTGTTTTCCGAAGCATCCCTTGAAAGCTCGGGCGTGATGCAACCGCGCGCGCTGCCTCTGGACCAAATCGCAAACCGGCAGACGAAAACGTGGCGATTTCGGTGATGAAAGCAGTTGTGGCGGCAAATTGATGTCCGTGGCCCACGGCGTCCAACTGGTACTTCAGGGATCGGATATCGGTCTGTTCAAGCCTGTTACGCAAGGTGCGAAGAGCAGTCCTGGAGGGCAAGTCATTTGGGCCAAACGACGCACCCTCCGTGCGAACAAGTTGGGCGAAACTTGGAAGAGCCGGGCAGTTCACATCATCAGCGCGCGCGTCCAAGCCCGATGCAATAAACAGCAGGAAGCCCAGAAAAACATTCCGGCCAGACCAGTCAGATCTGATCGCGTAGATGCCGAATGCCAGCCAGTGCGCCATCAGACCGCGTTAGCAGCCGCACGTGAAGATTGGACTAATTCAGCCGAGCGCCTTGATCTTCAGGCCGGTGATCCGGTTGCCGTCACGCCCTGTGACTTCAAACCGGAAGCCGTGGAAGCTGAAGACTTGGCCGACCGTTGGGATCATCTGCGCCTCATGGATCACCAAACCCGCGATCGTATTGGCTTCATCGTCGGGCAGGCTCCAATCCGTGGCGCGGTTGAGATCCCGGATCGTCATGGCGCCGTCGATCAGGAAGTGACCGTCGCTGCTTTGTTCGGGAGCATCGTTGGCATCCGGGTCGAATTCGTCGGTGATCTCGCCTACGATTTCTTCCAGAATGTCTTCGAGCGTGATCAAACCCTGCAGCGATCCGTATTCATCCACCACCAGCGCAAAATGCGTCCGCATACGCAAGAACTGGCGCATCTGTTCATCTAGCGTCGTGGTCTCCGGAATGAAGTACGGTTTCATAGCAACGGCGGCGACGTCGAAATTCTTCAATTGGGACGCATCCCCGTCAGGCCCGCCGATTGTTTGGTACATGGCTCGCAACAGATCTTTTGCGTGGATAACACCGATGATGTTTTCCTGCTCATCCCGGAAAACCGGTAGTCGCGTGTGGTTTGAATGCAGGCATTGTTCCAGGATTTTTTGCGGATCATCCCCAAGATCCAGCATTTCGATGCCTGAGCGGTGTAGCATGATCTCTTCAACAACGCGGTCGCTCAGATCCAGTGCGCCAAGGATCCGGTCGCGGTCTTCCTTTTCGACGACGCCCTCTGAATGACCAAGTTGGAGGGCACCCGCGATTTCCTCGCGCACCGCCATGATGTGGCTGTCAGGATCGATCTGCACGCCAAAGACGCGTAGCACACCTCGGACGAGTAACCGAACAGCCGCGACAATCGGTGAGAATACCCTGACGATCAGAGAAATCGGCCCGGAAACGGCGGCAGCCGCCTTTTCGGCATTGGTGATGGCGTATGTCTTTGGCAGAACCTCGGCGAAGATCAGCACCAGCAGCGTCATGACCAGAGTGGCGAGCGCCACCCCGCTTTCTCCAAAAGCGCGTGTGAAGATCGCTGTGGCAAGCGAAGCCGCGAGGATGTTGACAAGGTTGTTGCCCAAAAGGACCGAGCCAATGAGGCGTTCGTTGTCTTCGGTGATGGTCAGTGCCCGCTCCGCTCCGCGTGAGCCCTTGTCGGCTTGGCTGCGCAGTTTGCCACGAGAGGCCGCCGTTAGCGCGGTCTCGGATCCAGAGAAGAACCCCGACAGAACGAGAAGAAACAGGATCACCCCGCAGGTGATCCAGAAGGCTGCATCAAGCATGGCGGCTGGCTCGTCCATCAATCCCGGCTGTCAATTTGTTGCCATGGGTTATGGGGGTGGGCGGCAATCCGTTCAAGAGATAGCAGCAGGCAAGCGGCGCGCATCATTTGGCCTTTTTGGCCAATGGGTGATGTTCCAGCACCAGTTCGGTCAGTTGCGCATCGACGACATGTGTGTAGATCTCGGTCGTCGCCACATCAGCATGGCCCAGCATGGATTGGATTGAGCGGAGATCGGCCCCGCCAGCCAGAAGATGCGTTGCAAATGCGTGGCGCAGCGTGTGTGGCGTCAACTTTGCTGGGTCCACATCAGCACGGACCGCAAGATCCTTGATGAAGGTATAGAACCAGATCCGGGTGAGATGCCCGGCTTTGCTGCGGGACGGAAAGAGAAATCGTGACGCAGTGCCGCCTTTCGCCGTCCCTTCGTCCTCGATCACATCACGCGCCTTTATCCAGAGGGCCAGCGTCGCACGCGCCGAAGGTGACAAGGGCACCAGTCGTTCCTTGCCGCCCTTTCCTTGCACCAGCAGCATTTCAGGATCACCGCGCGCGGCGCTAACAGGCAGGCTCACGAGTTCCGTCACGCGCATGCCTGTCGCATACAGTACTTCCATCAGACAGGTGTTGCGCAGGCGATCGGCTTTGGTTCTTCCAAAGTCGCGTGCAGCCGCAAGAAGACGTTCGACCGCCTCGAAATCGACCGTCTTTGGCAGGCGGCGGTCCAAGCCGGGGCTGGGGACCTGAATGGCTGGATTGTCAGTGCGCCAGCCCTCTTCAAAGGCAAATCGGTAAAGCTGCTTAAGCGCACTTAACCGTCGCGCTCGGGTGGCTTTGGACAAACCTTGGGCGTCGCAATAGACAAGATAGGCCTCGACCTGCATCTGCGTGGCGCTTTGGAAATCATGGCCCTGATCCTTTAACCAGCTCGCCGCGTCTTTCAGATCGCGGCCATAGGCCAGCAAGGTGTTTCGGGCGGCGCCAAGTTCGGCGGCCTGAGCCTCAAGAAAAGTCGAGATCCACAGCGCATCTCTCATGATGCAGATCCAAGGATGAGAATTTCAAGTGCGGCCTGCCGAGCGGCCACTTTCTGGTCCAGGGCCCTGAGCGTGGCGAGCGCAGAAGTCAGGGCCGAAACATCGCCACCTGCACCAGTATGTAACTGCTCAATCGACCGCAAAAGTGCTGCACCCGTTTCGCCGCGCTGGATCAGTGATGCTGATTTGCCGTCAGGTATTGCGTCCCGCAATCCCCGCATTACGGCGCGCTCTTTTGCTGACACGTTTGTAGGCCACTCTGACGCGTCAGTTGCAATGGCCAGCAGTATTGGATCTTGGGTTTCCGTCGCTACACCGCTAAGCAATTGCATTTCGGTCGCGGCCCTTCTGGCTGCCGGCGTCATGCGGGTTGGATCAAGTTGCTCCGCAAACAGGCGCGCCATTGGAAGGGCGAGGCGGTTTTCCTTCACCATCTTCCACATGACGGGCAGGGTCTTGTTGACGGCGTCATCGCTGCCCGTGGCAATTGCGGCCTCTAGACGCTGGACCGCTTGCACCCGATCCCAAACTCCTCCCGACGCGGCAGGACGTCTGTTTGAATAGATCCCAATCAAACGATTTTCCGGCAGCGCCCCCTGCTGGCCAAGTCGCTCTGCCGCTTCAAGCTGGCCTTTCCATCCTGCATCTGGACTCAGATCCGCATTTGCAAAGATAACCGGCAGCGTGCGTGTGGGGATGGGCTGGCCGATCGCCGCGAACACCTTGAAACGCAGCGGGTCGACGTTATCGGGCAGGCTCAGCGGCGGGGACCCTTCGAAAAGGTCTGGATCGAGAAAACGCGCCAGCGCATCCGCATCCTGTTCAGTCAGCGTTTCGACGGCCGCGCTGGTTCCGAGGATAAGCGCCGCCGTCTCCCAATCGTCGGTGCGTGCAATACAGAATATCCGCATGGCTTCACCGGGAGACAGGTGCGGCATGTCTATCAGCATCGCACAGGCTTCTGCTTCGGTGCCGTTGAGCAGGCTTAGATCAGCGAAGCGCGCAAAATGCGCAGGCGTTCGATCCGGTCCGATCTGCTTCAAAAGCGTCAGCGCCGGATCAAGAGCTCCGCGCGCGGTCAGCGCGTCCACCCGCGCCAGATCCACCACATCAGACGAGCCCTTTGCCGGATCGGCCTCCAGAAGAATAGCTTTGAACAGAAGGCCTTGTGCGGCGGGCAAATGTAGCGAAGGCATTCGCTGGATCTGCTGTGCCAGCGTTCGGCCGTCGCTTTGCGACCAGAGATCGGCAGGCAACCCCGCAAGCTCGGCCGCGGCAAGACCAATCCGTCTCGTGCCATCCTCCAGCAGGGGACGCGTCGTGATGGTCGGAATATCGCCAGACTGGGTCACGTCGGGTTCATTCACCTGCGGCACGATTTCGTCAGGTTGTTCGTTCAGCCAGTCGATGACCGACAAAGGGGATGCATCCTGCGCCCATGCCGTGTGCGCATAAAGACACAATCCTGCAAGAAATGCTCTAGTCCACATCAAGCGTCACTGGTTCGCGGGTCTCAGATTGCGGGGCAGAGAAATCCACCCCAAAATAAGGGCCGACATAGGCATAGCCCACAAGCCCGATGAATCCAAGAATGGCGAGATAAACCAATAATTTAAGGATACGCCACATCTTCGTGCTCTGCCTCGTTATTTTCTCATTTTTCCCAAAGCATATATGGCCTTTTTTGCAAAATCACGTCATTGAAAAGAGAATGAGCGAAATTCGGCAGTTACCGACGGCCTTTCATCTCAAGAAGACGATTGCGATGGTGGGGATGATGGGGGCGGGAAAAACGGCGGTAGGCCGAGCCCTCTCAGCCCAGCTTGGCGTGCCTTTCCTAGATAGCGATGTTGAGATCGAGTCTGCAGCCAATATGAGTGTGCAAGAGATTTTTGAACGTGATGGTGAGCCGTTTTTTCGCCGGAAAGAGGCGCAGGTAATCAAACGCCTGCTGGAAACAGAGCGGTGTGTTCTTTCGACAGGCGGTGGTGCATTTCTGGCCGAAGACAATCGCAAAAACATCACGGCCAAGGGCATTTCGGTTTGGCTGGATGCCGATCTGGATTTGCTTTGGAGCCGGGTGCAGCACAAAAGTACGCGCCCTTTGTTGCGGACATCTGATCCCCGCGCGACATTGAGCAAACTCTTCAACAGCCGTGTCCCGATCTACGCGACGGCCGACATCCGCGTGGAATCCTCCGCCAGCTATTCCATTGAGAACATGGCGCAAAAAGTGATTGAGGCTCTTTTGCAGCGGCAAGATGTTCTGGAGAAGAGCCATCATGTCTGAAACCGTTCGGGTCGATTTGCCCGGCCGCGCATATGATGTCGAAATCGGTCCGGGCCTGCTTGATTCAGCGGGCGATCTGATCGCGCCGCTTCTGCAAAGATTGTCGGTGGCGATTGTTTCTGATGAAATCGTCGCCGATCTGCATCTTAAACGTCTGCAGGATGGACTTGCAAACGCCGGCTGCGCGTCAGATGCGCTGGTTTTACCTTCAGGTGAGGCGACCAAAAGCTGGACGTATCTGACACAGACGGTCGAGTGGCTGCTCGACCAAAAGGTCGAGCGTCGCGATATTGTCATTGCGCTTGGGGGCGGGGTCATCGGCGATCTGGTCGGCTTCGCGGCTGCCGTCCTGCGGCGCGGCGTGCGTTTCGTGCAGATCCCGACATCTCTTCTGGCGCAGGTCGATAGTTCGGTCGGCGGCAAGACGGGCGTCAACACGCGCCATGGCAAGAACCTGGTCGGTGCGTTTCACCAGCCATCGCTTGTTCTGGCAGATACGGACGTCCTGAGCACCCTGAGTGATCGAGATTTTCGTGCAGGATATGGCGAGGTGATGAAGTACGGTCTTCTGGGAGACGCGGGCTTTTTCAGTTGGCTTGAATCAAATGGGCCGACGTTGCGCGATAGGCCCGACGACCTGGTCCGGGCCGTCAAGAGGTCGGTCGAGATGAAAGCCGAGATCGTCATGCGCGACGAGACAGAACAAGGCGACCGCGCGCTTTTGAATCTGGGTCACACCTTTTGTCATGCGCTGGAAGCCGCGACGGGCTATTCAGATAGGCTGTTGCATGGCGAAGGCGTGGCGTTGGGCTGTGCGCTCGCCTTTGACCTGTCATCCCGGCTTGGCTTCTGCAGTCAGGAGGATCCAAGCCGCGTGCATGCGCATCTAGGCGACATGCAGTTGATGCGAAATCTTCGAGACATTCCCGGCGGTCTGCCGGAGGCGCAGGCGCTTCTGGATCTGATGGCGCAGGACAAGAAGGTGATCGACGGTAGTTTGCACTTCGTCCTCGCGCGTGGAGTTGGTGAAGCTTTTGTGACGTCCGATGTCACGGCCGATGCAGTTTTGGATGTGTTGAATGCCGCATTACAGGATTAGATTGGCATCAAATGGCTTTTTCAGCTGCTTGCAATTCCGCAAGCAGCCGCTCAAGCTCTGGAACTTCTAGCGGGAACCGACCAACTCAAAGTGTCAGACGAAGGAATCGACCACAAGGCAAAGTGCTGCATCGGCTTCCGACAGCATCAACCGGCCGAACGAGATCGGCATCAGAAGGGGATTTCGTCGTCCAGATCGCGTGATGGGGCCGGGGCTGCTCCACCGGCGCCGCGATCATCATAGCCCATGGACCCGCCACCGCCGCCGCCAAAGTCACCACCCTGGCCGCTATCCCGTCCGTCAAGGAATGTCAGCTCCCCCGCATAGGGACGCAGAACAACTTCGGTGCTGTAGCGGTCCTGACCGGATTGGTCCTGCCATTTTCGGGTCTCCAGCTTGCCTTCTATATATACTTTGGACCCTTTGCGCAGATACTGCTCGGCCAAGCGGGCAAGGTTCTCGTTGAAGATCGCAACCGAATGCCACTCCGTCCGTTCGCGCCGTTCACCCGTGTTGCGGTCTTTCCAGTTTTCCGATGTTGCAATACGCAGGTTGCAGACCTTGCCACCGTTCTGAAAGCTGCGCACTTCGGGGTCGCGCCCCAGATTTCCCACGAGGATCACTTTGTTGACCGAGCCTGCCATGGCGTTTCCTTTTCTGAGTGGATGGTCCGCGAATCCATCCGTTGTGTTTGGGTCACGTTATACCCATCGAAAATTGGTGCAAACTCGGTAAAGATTGGAAAGGCTGGCGCTGTGGACAAAAGTTCGTATAGTCTTCGACGCATTGGCTGAGAGAACATAGGGTTGGGGATTATGCGTGGAATTGTCGCCACCATGGTTATTTTAGTGTTTGCCGGGCAAAGCGCCTATGCTGATATTTTTTCATCCAGCAATCGCGCGAACCTTTTCAAGTCGCAAACAAAGATTCTCGATACGCGGGCGGCGGCCCAATACAACAATTCGGTCCGTTTGAAACCTGCGCCGATCAACACCCCAACAAAGTGGGGCAGCGCCAAGGCCTATGATGGACGCTATAAGGGTAAGTTCCTGGCGATGGCAAAGGATGCCGCTCGGCGTCATGGCGTGCCGGAGGACCTGTTTCTGAGACTTGTTCAGCAAGAATCGAATTGGAACCCGCAAGCTGTTTCGCACAAGGGAGCCCTTGGTCTGGCTCAACTGATGCCGGCCACTGCGAAGAAGCTGAATGTGGACCCCAAGGATCCCTATCAGAACCTTGACGGTGGCGCCCGTTACCTGAAGCAGCAGTATCGAACGTTCGGCACCTGGCGTTTGGCCCTGGCAGCTTACAATGCCGGGCCTGGCGCTGTTCGTCGTCACGGTGGCGTCCCACCGTTTAATGAGACGCGCAATTACGTGAAGGTGATTTGGGGCAGCTGATCGCCCCAATATCGAACAATCTGACCTTAGTTGCCGGTCAGCGCCGCAAAATGGTCAACAGATTCTTACCAATGTCTGGATCTGACCCCAGTCTTGCCCCGTTTCCTTTCTAGCTTTTGATGAAAGAGGATAGGGAAGATCGCAATGCCTAGTTCCACATTCGAAGACCGGCTCGCCCGTATGAAAGTCCAAGAAGCCGGTCCGTCAGCTCCGGCAGCACCCACCAAAGCCCCGGCTGCTGTGGTGGAGGATGCAACCGAAAGCAAAAGCCTCCTGTGGGCCATGCTTGTCTTTGGTGCTCTTGTGGGCGGGACAATCGGCTACCTTTTCGACCTCCGCGTCGGCCTGCTCTTTGTTCTTGAGGTGCCTTCGCAAGAGCTTTACGAGGTGTTGTCGGCCAATCTGGTTGCGGCTGGTCTGACTGCAGGCGTCTTGCTGGCGCCTTTGGGCTTCATTGCCGCACTGATGCTCAGCTACCGCGTACCATCGGCCTATTACTTTTGGATCGGCTACCTGATTGCTGCATGCGGTGCGAACTACAACGGTGTCATCGAAGTCTACGAGACAATCGCCGCCATTCCATTGCCCGGGGCATGATCCTCGGGCTTGGGGCTATTCTGCTGCAAGTTTGATCACAGCCTCCATGCGATCAAGTGCTTCCGAGGACAGGTGACATTTGATCTGGTGCCCATCGGCGACCTGACGAACCGGAGGCACCTCTTTCTCACAAAGCCCGTCTGCGACTTCCGACTTCCACCGACAGCGTGTTTGGAAAGGACATCCGGGGGGTGGGTTCATGGCGGACGGAATGTCGCCCTCAAGCACAATATGTTTTTTCTCCACCGACGTGTCGGCAATAGGCACGGCTGACAACAGCGCCTCGGTGTAGGGGTGATAGGGCGGTGCGAAGACCTGATCTGTGCTGCCAAGCTCGACCACATGACCAAGATACATCACCATCACGCGATCGCTCAGATACCGCACGATGGAGAGATCATGACTGATAAAAAGCAGGGTTGTCTTCTGCTCGCGCTGGATCTCCATCAGCAGATCCGTGACTGCCGCCTGCACCGACACATCCAGGGCCGAGACAGGCTCGTCGGCCACTACGATACGCGCATCCCCCGCAAAAGCACGGGCAATTCCAACACGCTGCTTTTGCCCGCCGGACAATTGCCTTGGCATACGATCAGCAAAGGCGCGGGGCAGCTTCACCAGGTCCAGAAGTTCCAGCATCCGCTGATGCCGTTCCCTTTCGTTCTTGCCCACCTTAAAAATTTCGAGCGCCCGGATGATCTGTCTGCCGACTGTCATGGATGGGTTTAGCGTGTCAAACGGGTTCTGGAACACCATCTGTACGTCCGCAATCGTCTTGGTGTCTCTTGCCTCGATCGGGATATCCTCGATGCTATTGTTATCGAGCGTGATTGTCCCATCCGTCGCCGTTTCGAGCCCCATCAGGACCTTGGCGAAGGTCGACTTGCCGCATCCTGATTCTCCTACAATGGCCAGTGTTTCGCTTTCGCGCGCTTCAAAGCTGAGCGTTTCGTTGGCCTTCACGACCTTCTTCTCACCCCCGCCAAACAGGGCCGAGGCAGCCACTTCGTAGTACTTCTTGAGGTTGTCCATCTTGAGAACGACTTGTCCGGGTTCGCTTCTTTCCTTCGCGTCGCCGATAGCCGGCGGGGCATCCCAATCGATCTCTTCAAATCGCAGGCACCTCGTATGATGCCGGTCATCCCCTGCGACGGGCGACATTGTGATGTCCCCGTGATCACAGCGCCCCGCTTCAAAATAGTCGCAGCGCGGCCCAAAATTACATCCTTGGGGGCGCTCATGAGGCAGGGGAAAGTTGCCGGGAATGGCGATCAGCGGCCGACTGTTTTTGTCCGCACCCGGCAGCGGTATCGACCGGAACAGTGCCTGCGTATAGGGGTGCTGCATTTTGTTGAACACATCTTGGATCGACCCACGCTCCACGGCTTCCCCGGAATACATCACGCAGATCCGGTCGCAGGTCTCAAGAACCAGGCCCAGATTGTGTGAGATGAACAGCATGGAGGTGCCGTATTTTTTGCCCAGGTCCTTTACCAGTTCTACGACAGCCGCCTCAACGGTCACGTCAAGGGCGGTTGTCGGCTCGTCTAGGATCAGCAGCGACGGTTCCGACATGAGCGCCATTGCTATGACAATACGTTGCTGCTGGCCGCCGGAAAGCTGATGCGGATAGGCGTCTAGAATCCGCTTTGGGTCGGGCAGCTTCACATCCGTCACGACCTGCAGCGCCCGGTCATAGGCCTCTTTCTCGCCCATGCCTTGATGGATCATCGGCACTTCCATCAGTTGTTTGCCGATCTTCATGGCCGGGTTCAACGACGCCATCGGCTCCTGATAAATCATTGCGATCTCGGATCCGCGTATGTCACGTAGTTCTTCCTGGCTCATCTCGCTCAGGTCTCGGCCTTTGAACTTGATCGTCCCGCCGACGATACGGCCATTCTTGCCAAGGTCCTGCATGACGCCCAATGCGACCGTCGATTTGCCGCAGCCGGATTCGCCCACCAACCCCACTGCCTCGCCGGGCTGAACCGTAACCGAGAAATCCATAACGGCTGGGATTTCCCGCAATCGGGTGAAGAATGAAATCGAGAGCTTATCAATTTCTAGGATGGGGCCGTCATAATCCGATTTTGCCATTTCACGTTTCCTCTTGGACCTGGTTGCGCAGCCTGTGCTGCTTCTCTGGGTCAGAAGTATTCCGGGAGGCGGGGGGGAGCGCCCCCCCCCCGACATCAGTCTTTCAGCGATTCCTCCCGCAAGCCATCAGCGAGCAGGTTCAACCCGAGCACGAGCGTCAGAAGCGCAAGCGCCGGTACCAGCGCGGCATGCGGATAAATCGACAAAAGCCGACGCCCGTCATTGATTGTGGTCCCCCAATCCGGGCTTTCGGGCGGCAGCCCAAGGCCAAAAAAGCCAAGTGTGCCCAGGAGTATCGTCGTGTAGCCGATCCGAAGGCAGAAATCGACGATTAGCGGCCCTCGCGCATTCGGCAGGATTTCCCAGAGCATGATGTACCAGGGACCTTCGCCCCGCGTTTGGGCCGCCGCCACATAGTCCCGAGTCTTGATATCGAGCGCCAAGCCCCGCACGATCCGAAAGACCGTCGGCGCATTCACAAAAACGACCGACACAAACACCACCAAAATGCCGCCCGGAATGTCGAACAGATCAAGCGAGGCGGGCAGTATGTTGATCTTTGTCCCGCTGGCCGAGATCAGCGACAGATAGATCCAGCCCAAGAAGCCCAAGACCACAAGCAGCAAAGGTGTTCGGATCGATGGTTGTGTGTAGTAGCGCGCATTCAGGAGGACACCCACAAAGATCAGGGGAAAGATGAACAGAACTGCCGCCATGTAGTTTGGCAGCCCCGTCGCCACGATTTCGGGCGTGACCAGCAGATAGAATAGCAGAATTACCGGGAAGGCGAGGATCAGGTTTGCGATAAAGGACAGAACAGTGTCGAGCTTACCGGCATAGAATCCCGCAGGAAGTCCCAGAGTGATGCCCACCATAAACGCAAAGAGTGTCGCCAAGGGGGCAATTTGAACAACCACCCAAGCCCCTTTGACCACTCGGCTGAACACATCTCGGGCGAGGTTGTCCCCCCCCAGAAGGTACCATTGGTAATCCCCTTCCTCCGCCCCGCTCAGAGGTGTGCCCGGCACCTTGTTTTTCATGCCCGACACCTGGCTGAGCGGGTCATGCGTGATGATCATGTCAAGTGCACCAAAGACACCGGTGAATACCCAGAACATCACGAGCGCAAAACCGATCATGCCGACAGTGGAATCGAAGAGCTTTCCATATAGGCCCAGCTTACGTTTGAAGCCGATGGAAATAGCAAATGTCAGCAGCAACGCAATCCAGACGGGCGTCATCCGTTGGCTCAATGCACCGACGATCCCGCCTGCATCCGGTCCGCCGAAAACACCGACCACGAAATAGGCAAGCACCAGACCGATCAGCGCAACGCCAATCCACTTCACAGCGCTCGCCAACAGATCGTAAGGGCTGCCGGATGTGCTCAGCGTTCCGTCTGGATTGGTGACAACACGGCCCGTCGCGCCAGCCGCGTTCAAGGCGATCATCGCCAGAACCGCGACGAAAAAGGCTGCTGCAAGGGCAAGCGTTATCGTATCAAGATAGGCACCAAGGGGGCCAGTCCATGTCAAAGGTTCCATGATCAGCCTCCCTTACGAAATCCGAATGCGCGGGTTGAGATAGACATAGCCGATGTCCGAGATCAGCTGGGTTATCAGTACGACGACCACTGACACAACCGACACGGCCAGCAAAAGTTGGATGTCGTTGTTGCTTGCCGCCTGAACCAGCAACCAGCCAAACCCCTTGTAGTTGAACAGGGTTTCGACGATCACCACGCCGTTCAAAAGCCACGGGATCTGTAGCATGATCACCGTGAACGGCGCTATAAGTGCGTTTCGCAAGGCGTGCTTCAGAACGATGTTCGGAAAGCTCACGCCTTTCAGCCGGGCTGTGCGGATGTATTGCGCTGTCATCACCTCGGTCATGCTCGCGCGGGTCATCCGCGCGATGTATCCCATGCCGTAAAGGGCGATCGTGATGACAGGCAGGAAGAAATTTTCGAACGTTGCGTTCTCGATGGCTTGCGTTGCTGAGCCTTTGAACCATTTCAGCCCGAAAGCGGATGAGGCGAAGATCGCAACAAATATGACACCCGAGACGTATTCCGGGGTTGCTGTTGTGGTGATCGAGAATGTCGATAACGACCGATCGAGCCCCGATCCTTCGCGCATTCCGGCAAGGACCCCAACGATCAGGGCCATGGGTACCATAACCAGAAGAACAAAGCCCATCAGCTTGCCCGTCGCCGCAAGGCGCGTGGAAATCAGGCTGGCCACATCATCCTTGAAGACAAGCGATCTGCCCCAGTCCCCCTGCAGGACGCCGCAATACCTGTCCCGACTGTCTTCCAGAGCATTTTCCGCAAAGCACTGGCCCGTGACGGTGCCATCTTCTTTCTCCGTTACCCAGCCGGGCGCGACGCCCAACCAGCGCCCATATTTAACGAACATGTTGTCGGTATAGCCGCGATCGCCAAGCCAGCTTTCCACCGCTTCTTCCGACATACGGAAATTGCCCTGTGTCTTTGCCAGCTTCTCCAGGTTTGGGTAAAGGTTGGTCAAGAAAAAGACGATGAACGTCAGGCATAATGCGGTCAAAAGCATCAAACCCAAGCGTCTGAGTATGAATAGTCCCATGCTGCGCCCCTGTTGGATGAGGTCAGGCAGGTTTGCCCTGCTGTTGATTTCGGCTCAGGTGTCTTTTGCTCCTGTCGCCTTCGCTGTTTGGCCGCCAATGACGGTCAGGCTTTGCGCTGGATCCTCTTTGCTAGCTTTCGCGCCGTCCGGGCTTGCTTGTCTAGTTGCCTTAGTTCAGGCTTAATTTTTGCCGGTGCCGCGATCATTCCCCTGAAAGCATGAGGCAACAGATCAAACCGCAGGTCAATGTTGTGTTGCAAAAATTTTGGTGATTTTCGGTTTTTGCAATTGGTTTATGCGCGCGGCGAAAGAGCTGACCGCGCCGCCTTTGCCGCAGTTTTGCGCAAATGTGTGGGGGTCTGGCCCGTTTTGGTTTGAACGAAACGGGTGAAATAAGCCGCAGATCCAAAACCGAGATGCCGTGCGATGTCCTGAACGGATGCGTCGGTTTCCGTTAGGGCGCGCCGCGCGGAATGAAGGTTGTATTCCGCAATGAGATCCGCCGCCGTTCGCCCGGTAGAGGCCTTGCATGCGCGTGACAGATGGGTCGGCGTGACGCTCAGCCGCGTTGCATAATCCGCCACGTTCAGCCCCAAGTTCTCAGGCTGCGCCATCAGGCTGGTCAGACGCTGCGCAAGCCGGGCCGCCGCATTGGGCGCGGTGGGCAAATGATCGGGCAGTGCGATCTGACGTTGCCACCAGACCGATACAAGCGTCATATGCGCGTCGAGCGCAGATTGCGCGAGGGGGCGTCCAGTACTGAATTCCCGCATCGCCGTTTCGAAGAGAACCGTCATTTCGCTGATTGCGCCGGTCTCGCGAATGCGCAGATGGCGCGGTTTTTCGGGCAGGGCAAATCCATGATCCGCTGCCACGAGCGCTACAAAGCCGATCCCCTGGCGGCCCGGGTCGAATGCGAAAACTTCGTTTGGCGGAATCGCAATGGCGTTGTGCGTGCCGAGACCGGCCTGAGCGCCATTTAACAGGATCCGCCCCTGTCCCCGCGTCGTCCACAAAAGTGTGTAGTCTGACGCGTCGTGGGCCAGTTGCACCCGCCAGTCCTCCCCAGCGGTCCACTGGCCGAAGCTGAATATGCGTGTCGGTTTCGCGCCCATGGGTCCCGGATTGTCAATTGGTCATCGTCATGGAAAGCCGAGCCCCGTCGACCCATCGCCAATCTGCCATCTTAGACCGGAACCAGGTGCGCTGACGTTTTGCATATTGTCGTGTCGCGATCGTGGCCGATGTGATGGCTGCCTCGCGGCTCATCGTGCCGGTGACCACGCCCATAGCTTCGGCTACGCCGATTGCCTTACAAGACAACAAAGCTGGGTCATAGCTGTCTCGCATCGCCTCGGCCTCCTCCAGTCCGCCGTTGTCCAGCATCCGCGCAAACCTTAATTCTATCCGCGGGGTGAGCCATTCCTTTGGCGCGTCAAGCAACAGACACGTCGCCCTCTCACGAGGCAAGAGCGGACCAGGCGTGTCGCTATGCCAGTCGGCAAGAGAGCGCCCGGTTGCTTCTTCGACCTCCCAGGCGCGCTGCACCCGCGCGCGATTCTTTGTATCGACACGGGCCGCAGATGCTGTCGATATGTCTGCGAGCATCGCGCTATGCGTCAGTGCGTTGGCGCGCGCGCGTATCTCGGCAGGCACGGCGGGTATGTCAGCGAGCCCTTGGGTGAGCGCCGAAAGGTAAAGCCCCGTGCCACCGACGATTATGGGGCGGTCGGACTCATTTAGAAAAGGGGCGACTTCCCTCAGCCAGTGTCCGGTTGAGTAGGGGGCGTCATGCGAAAGATGACCGAACAGTCTGTGCGGCGCGCGTGTTTCGTCAAGCTTTGTCGGTCGGGCCGTCAGAACCCGCCAGCACGCATAGACCTGACTTGCATCAGCATTGACCACCACACCGCCCTGCGCTTCGGCAATGGCAATGGCCAGCGCGGATTTGCCGGATGCGGTGGGCCCTGCAATCAGCACGGGATGGTAAGGTGATACATCGGCCAGAAGCTGCTCCAAATCCGCGCACTCCGCATTGAACTGAGAAGCATTTTAAGACAGGTTGCCGCCAATCACCACATAGGGGCGGGCATGCGATGACCGAACGGGAAACGACCTTCAAGCGGGTCATGTTGAAAATCTCGGGCGAGGCGCTTATGGGCGACCAGGGCTTCGGTCTGCATCCCCCAACCGTCGAAAGGGTCGCCCGCGAGGTTCAATCGGTCCATGATTTGGGGGTTGAGATCTGCATGGTGATCGGTGGGGGAAACATTTTCCGCGGCCTGCAGGGCTCCGCACAGGGGATGGAGCGGACGACCGCCGACTACATGGGAATGCTGGCCACAGTCATGAATGCGCTTGCCATGCAATCCGCCCTTGAAGGGCTGGGCATTCACACGCGGGTCATTTCAGCGATAACCATGAACGAGGTGGCAGAGCCCTATATTCGCCGCCGTGCCGTACGCCACCTTGAAAAAAAACGGGTCTGTATCTTCGCAGCGGGCACGGGCAACCCCTATTTTACAACCGACACGGCGGCAGCCCTGCGGGCCAGCGAAATGGCCTGCGAAGCCATTTTCATGGGCAAACAGGTCGATGGTGTTTATGACAAGGACCCCAAGAAGCACCATGATGCAAAGCGGTTCGATGTGATCAGCTTCGACGATGTGCTGGCAAAACGATTGGGGGTCATGGACGCCTCGGCCATCGCATTGACCCGCGACAACAACATGCCAATCATCGTGTTTTCTCTTGATGAACCTGGTGGTTTTCGCGGCATCCTGGCCGGACAGGGGACCTATACGCGGGTGCATGGATAAAGTGTTGCACATCGGGCCATTTTCCGCTGACCGATCGCTTTGAGATCCCAAATCTGGGATTTGCGCGGCTGCCCTGTGCATGCTCTGCACGAAACCGACTGGCTTTCTGCACATCGCTTGATCTATACCCGGTCAAAACCAAAAACAGACTGATCGCAAAGACAGGAAGACCAGATGTCAGACGATTTCATGCTCGACACCGACGATATTGAGCGGCGTATGGAAGGCGCAATGAATGCGCTGAGAACCGAGTTTGCGTCCCTGAGGACGGGCCGCGCGTCTGCTTCGATGCTCGAACCTGTCATGGTCGAGGCTTATGGCCAGAAAACGCCGGTCAATCAGGTCGGTACGGTGAATGTGCCCGAACCGCGCATGGTGACCGTCAATGTCTGGGACAAGTCTATGGTCAATGCGGTGGAAAAGGCCATTCGCGAATCTGGCCTTGGGATCAACCCTCAGCTCAACGGCACGATCATTATGCTGCCCATTCCTGAATTGAACGAAGAGCGCCGCCGCGAATTGGGCAAAGTCGCCGGGCAATATGCCGAAAGCGCGCGTGTCGCAGTGCGCAACGTGCGCCGTGACGGGATGGATCAGATAAAGAAAGCCAAGGACGGGATGTCGGACGATGACCAGAAGTTCTGGGAAAACGCGGTCCAAGAGATGACCGACAACTACATCAAACTCGTTGACAGCGCGCTGGAAACAAAACAATCCGAGATCATGCAGGTATAAGGCGCATGATAGGGCCGCAGGTCGCATCGGGCGACAAGTCAACGGAGAATATCATCCCGGACACGATGCGACATACCGGACCACGCCATGTGGCCATCATCATGGATGGCAACGGGCGTTGGGCGACGCAGCGGGGCAGGCCGCGCCTATTTGGGCATCATGCCGGTGCCCGGCGTGTGCGTGAGGTTGTTGAACGGTGCCCGGAAATCGGTGTCGGTTATCTGACGATTTTCGCATTCTCGACCGAAAACTGGAAGCGGACCCAGACTGAGGTTGCAGGGCTGATGAGCCTTTTCCGACGCTACATCACGAAAGAGGCGCGTGCGCTCAAGGAATTTGGGGTACGCGTGCGGTTTATTGGGGATCGCGTCCGGCTTGATGACAAGCTGGTCAAGCTCATGGACGAGCTTGAGCAACTGACCGAAAACAATGACGTCGTTCATCTGACAATCGCGCTTAACTACGGCGGACGGGATGAGGTGGCGCGTGCAACCCAGCGGCTGGCTGAAGACGTGGCAAAAGGCATTCTGGATCCCGCCAAGGTAGATCAAGAAACGCTGCCAAAGTATTTGGATACCTGCGTTTTACCGGATCCAGACCTTGTCATTCGTACAAGCGGAGAGGCGCGGATCTCCAACTTTCTTCTATGGCAGTCCGCTTATGCGGAATACGAATTCATTGACACGCTTTGGCCTGACTTTTCGGCAGATGAATTCACGCGGCTTTGTGAAGCGTATGGTGGCCGTGAGCGGCGCTTCGGTGGGGTCACCGTGTGAGGTCCACGACCGGCAGATGGTCTGATCTTGCAACACGGATTGGATCGGCCCTTGTCATGGTTCTGCTCGGCATCTGGGGCATCTGGTCAGGCGGCGATATCTTCCACGTTTTTGTTGCAATTATCTGCGGCCTGATGTGCTGGGAACTGACTCGCATGGTGTCACCCACCAATCTGAAGCGATCCTGGAACCTCGGCATTTTCACCGGGGTTTCGATACTGATTGCGATCGAGGTACCTTTTCTGTTGGGTTTCCTGATCCTGCTGGTCCCAGCCGCAATGGGCGGTTTTGTTCTGGACCAGAACAGAGCGCTTTTCGTCACTTTTTCGGTGATGATTTGTCTGTCAGGCTTTTCAATGATCTTCGTGAGGGACGGTTTGGGCCTTTCGTGGATGGTCTGGCTGATTTCATTGGTGGTGGCAACAGATGTCGCTGGTTACTTTGCCGGGCGCTTGATTGGTGGCCCGAAGTTTTGGCCGACTGTAAGCCCCAAAAAGACCTGGGCGGGCACAAGCGCCGGATGGATCGCTGGCGGATTGGTGGGCGCAGTGTTTGCCTATAACTCAGGCGCGATGCTGCTGATTGTCTCGATCTCTTTCGTTTTGTCTTTTGCCTCGCAGATGGGTGACATTGCGGAAAGCGCGGTGAAGCGAAAGATGGGGGTGAAAGATTCAAGCATGTTGATACCGGGCCATGGCGGCGTGTTTGACCGGTTCGACGGGTTCATGGGTGCAGCCCTTATGATGCTGCCATTGAAGTACCTCGGCTTTCCGCCTGGCGTGTCATGACACGGCGGCGCATCAGCATTTTGGGTGCGACAGGGTCAATCGGTCAGAATACAATTGATCTCATCCGTCGTGACAGCAAAGCCTTCGACGTCGTTGCGTTGACTGGGGCAAGCAATATTTCGCAATTGGCCTGCGACGCGATCGATCTGCAGGCGGAGGTCGCAGTTACGGCCCATCAAGACCTCTTGCCGGATCTCAAGTCGGCGCTGGCGGGTTCCGATGTCGAAGCTGGGGCCGGACAAACCGCAATTGTCGAAGCGGCGACGCGGTCTGCGGATTGGGTAATGTCTGCGATTGTTGGCGCGGCCGGACTGGCGCCTGGCCTCGCCGCGCTTGAGGCCGGAACGACCCTCGCGCTCGCTAACAAGGAGTCTTTGGTATGTGCAGGTGGTCTGCTGCTTGAGACAGCGCGCAAGAACGACGCGTGTATCTTGCCAGTAGACAGTGAACATTCGGCAGTATTCCAAAGTCTTGTTGGCGAAGACATCGAAAGCGTCGAACGCATCATCATCACGGCCAGTGGGGGGGCATTCCGGGATTGGCCGATTGAAAAGCTCGCGCAGGCCACGCCAGAACAAGCCGCCTCACACCCGAATTGGAGCATGGGGCAAAGGATTACAATCGACAGCGCATCGATGTTCAACAAGGCATTGGAACTAATTGAGACTAAGGAGTTCTTTGGCGTTTCATCAGATCAGATCGAGGCCGTGGTGCACCCGGAATCGCTGATCCACGCGTTCGTGGGTTTTCGTGACGGCGCCTTAATGGCGCATGTTGGACCGCATGACATGCGTCATGCGATCGGATTTGCGCTGAATTGGCCGAAGCGGAAGCAATTGCCAGTAGAGCGTCTGGATCTTGCAGCCATTGGTCAGCTCAATTTTCGCGTGCCGGACGAAAAAAGGTGGCCCGCTCTGCGCCTGGCCCGCGATGTCATGGATCGGGGAGGCCTTTCGGGCGCCGTCTTCAATGCGGCGAAAGAATGCGCTTTGGATGGTTTTATCGATGGACGGATCGGCTTTCCAAAAATGGCGGAAGTTGTCGAAGAAGTGCTCAATAGCATCAATCCGAGTCATATTGATGCCAAAATGACCCTTGATAACGTCGAACAAGCAGACCATGTGGCTCGTCATGCAGCACGCGCCCTGATCGAAAAAAGAGCAGGATAGACATTTGGATCTTTTGGCACTGATCCCCGCATTTGGCGGGCTGATCTGGACGGTTTTGGCATTCATCGTGGCGCTTAGCGTCATCGTTGCGATTCATGAATACGGCCATTACATCGTCGGACGCTGGTCCGGCATACATGCTGACGTGTTCTCGATCGGGTTCGGCCCAATCCTGTGGAGCAGTGTTGATAAGCGCGGGACGCGTTGGCAGATTGCTGCCTTGCCGTTTGGCGGATACGTGAAATTTGCCGGTGATGCCAATGCAGCCTCCGGCAAAGACGAACAGCAGATGGAAGCAGCGGCTAATGATCCAACTGCGCTGAGGCGGACGATGCATGGCGCACCTCTTTGGGCGCGGGCGGCGACGGTCGCTGCTGGGCCGATATTCAACTTCGCACTTTCCATTATCGTTTTCACCGCCGTCGTGGTCACAAGCGGGGTGGCCCGCGATCCCCTGACGGTCGGGGAACTACGGCCGCTTCCGGCGGAACAATCGGGTCTGCAAGCAGGCGATGTGGTCTTGGCGATCAACGGGGTGGTGGTTCCATCACTGGATGATCCGGCCTACGTCGATTTCATCTCGGCGCTACCTGCGGAGGAATATCTTGACTACACGGTTGAGCGGGATGGCCTGCAGACAAACGTCATGGGCCCTTTTATCCAACCGCCTCTGATAGATCGTCTGAGCCCGCAATCAGCGGCCATGGACGCCGATCTGGAGCGCGGCGATGTCATAACCGCAATCGACGGTGAGCCCGTCTTTGCGTTTTCTGAGCTGAAAGAGGCCGTAGAAAGCTCTGACGGTCGTGCACTTGCACTGACTGTTTGGCGCAACGGCCAGGAGCTTCAGAAAACTCTGGTGCCGCGCCGTGTGGATGAACCGCAGGCAACCGGCGGCTTCGCCCGTCAATGGCGGATCGGCATCGCAAGCGGAAACGCCTTTGATCCGGCAACTGAGTCGCCCGGTATAGGTATGGCTCTGGTTGGCGGGATGGCCCAGACGTGGCGTATCGTGGAAGGATCAATCTCAGGTCTGGGGCACATGATCACCGGAGCGATTAGCACTTGCAATCTCTCGGGACCTATCGGCATTGCGCAGACATCCGGCGCCATGGCCAGCCAGGGTGCGCAGTCTTTTATTTGGTTCATCGCGGTTCTCAGCACCGCGGTTGGATTGCTCAACCTTTTCCCGATCCCCGCACTTGATGGTGGGCACTTGGTCTTCTATGCGTATGAGGCGGTCACAGGAACGCCGCCAAGCGACCGCGCGTTGCGTGTCTTGATGGCTGTGGGGTTGTCTCTGGTTCTAACTTTGATGTTGTTCGCACTCTTCAACGACATCTTCTGTCCCTGATCTGGTTTCGGTCGCTGCCGCATTGTCGCCACATTTGATCAAATTTAGGTCTCAATCCTTCTGTAAAAGATACAAGGGGGAAAGAAGATGCAGATGATTCAGACCAGATATCCGGCCCTTGGCCTGCTTATGACGCTTAACTGGGATCGCGCACTCTACCTGTGTACGATACTCATTGCGTTGATGTTTGGTGCCTGGATCGGCAGTCTCTGAGCCGTTTGAGCGACACCCAAAATTTTTGCCACAAAACCCGCACTTTAGCGCCAGCACGTCTTTGACAAGGTGGGGTATTCCAAGTAACCAGAAGGCATAAAAGGCGGTTAACTTGGGGCAAACCATGGGACTGGGGACTACGGGCAACAGCGGAAGAAATACCCTATTCGCTGCAACTTTGATCCGGGCATTTGTGATTTCTACATTGGTTTCAGGCGCTTGGTTAACACAAGCAAGTGTAGCCGTTGCCCAGCAGTATCGCTTCAATCAAATCGTGATTGATGGCAACCAGCGCATTGGCGATGCCGCCATCATCAGCCGCGCAGGAATCGCACGCGGAGAAGCCATCGGCGCCGGTCAGTTGAATGATGCGTTGCAACGGCTCCAGAACAGCGGCCTCTTCGAGACAGTGAGCATTGATCCGCAAGGCAGCACATTAAGGATCGTCGTTGTCGAATTCCCAACCATCAACCGCATCAGCTTCGAAGGCAATCGCCGGGTCGATGACGAAGCGCTCTCCGCCTTGATCGAAAGCACGGAGCGGCGTGTTTTCAGCCCGACCCAGGCCGAACAGGACGCCTCTGCAATCTCGGAAGCCTACGCAAATCAGGGACGAACCGCCGCTCGCGTTACCCCGCGCATCATTCGTCGCAATGACAACCGTGTGGATCTCGTATTCGAGATCTTCGAAGGCGATGTCGTAGAGGTTGAACGTCTGAGCTTCGTCGGCAACCGTTTTTATTCAGACCGCCGCTTGCGCCGCGTACTCGACACAAAACAGGCAGGCCTTTTCCGGGCGCTCATCCAATCTGACACGTTCGTTGAAGACCGTATTCAATTTGATCGTCAGGTGCTTCAGGACTTCTATCAGTCGCGCGGCTTCGTCGATTTTCGCATCAATTCAGTAAATGCCGAACTGACGGAGGAGCGTGACGGGTACTTCCTGGTTTTCAACATCACCGAGGGACAGCAGTTCAAGTTCGGTCAAATCACCACAACATCCGAAGTCCCCGAAGCGGATGCGGAAGAATATCAGAACGTTACGAAGATCCGCCCCGGTGTTGTGTACTCTCCGACACTGGTCGAGGCCGAAATCGCCCGGATGGAAAGACTGGCCATTCGCAACGGGGTGGATTTCCTGCGGGTAGAACCGCGGATCAGTCGCAACGACCGTGACCTGACGCTTGATGTTGAGTTTCTTTTGACACGAGGTCCGCGTGTTTTCGTTGAGCGTATCGATATCGAAGGGAACACGACAACCCTCGACCGCGTCATCAGGCAGCAATTCAGGATCGCAGAGGGCGATCCTTTCAACCCGCGCGCAATTCGCGAGGCAGCAGAGCGGATCCGAGCGCTCGACTATTTTGAAACGGCCGAGGTAAACGCTCGGGAAGGTTCGACAGGCGATCAGGTCATTGTTGATGTTGACGTTGTCGAGCAACCAACCGGTTCGCTTAACTTTGGTGGCTCTTACTCCGTCAACGATGGCTTCGGCGTTTCAGTGGGCTTTGTCGAAAGAAACTTTCTCGGTCGCGGGCAGACCCTGTCGCTCAATGTCGCTGCCGCAACGGAAAACGAGCGGTACGGTCTCCGCTTTGTCGAACCGCGCTTTCTTGGTCGCGATGTCGCGTTCGGCTTCGAACTTGACTATGCCGAGACCGACAGCAGTTCGCTATCATTCGACACCAGCGCGCTGACATTTAGACCGAGCCTGACATTTCCCGTGAGCGAAAACGGTCGTTTGCAGATACGCTACACGGCAATCGAAAACGAGATGGAGGCGCGTGACCCGGCGGTGAATGGCGCGATCATCGGTGCTGAAATCGCAGTGGGCGAGCAATTCAGCAGCGCGATTGGCTACGAGTATACATATGACACGCGCCGCACCGGTTTGAACCCGAATGCAGGCTTCCTTTTCCAGTTCAGCCAGGATTTCGCTAAGCTGGGTGGTGATAGCGACTACATCAAGACAACGGCAAAGATTGTCGGACAGAGGACAATCCTGAACGAAGAAGTCACGCTGCGCGCAACACTTGAGGGTGGTGCATTGAGCTGGTCCAGCGGAACCAACCGAACTGTTGATCGCTTCATCCTTGGCCCGAATATCATGCGTGGTTTTGAGCCGGGCGGTTTTGGTCCACGCGACAACAATGTGGCCGACAGCAATGCTCTGGGCGGAAACCTCTATGCCGTGGCCCGTTTCGAAGCAGAGTTCCCATTGGGTCTGCCAGAGGAATATGGCATTCGCGGAGGGCTTTTTTACGACATTGGAAACTTGTGGAACCTTGATGACTCTGCTGCGTCCGGCGCTGCAGGCGTAGTCGGGGAAGACGGCTCATTCCGCCATGTCGTCGGCTTTTCGATCTTATGGGATACGGCCTTTGGTCCTCTGCGTTTCAACTTTTCCGACGCGATCCGCAAGGAAGAGTTCGACCGCGAACAGAGATTTGACCTGACCCTTTCAACGCGGTTCTAGATCAATGCATCGGCTCGTCCTCGCGGGCCTCATGTCGATATGTTTTGCACATTCGGCACTTGCGCAGGAATTGAGCGTTCCCAAAAGTCCTATTCTGGTGATTGACGACCGGCGCCTGTTTGTCGAAAGCGATTTCGGTAAACGAGCCGTCGCGGTCATAGAAGCCAGGGGCAGGGCGCTTGAGCTCGAAAATGAGCGGATCGTCGCTGAACTGGAGGCCGAGGAAACCGCGATTACAAATCAGCGCGAGTCACTGACCGTGGAGCAGTTTCGAGAATTGGCTCAGGACTTTGATCGGAAGGTCATTCAGATCCGGCGTGACAGGGATGCCGAGAATCGAGAACTTAATCAGCAGATCGATGTCCAGGAACAGCGCTTTTGGCGGGCAGCTGAACCAGTGATGAATGAAATCATGCGGGAAGCGGAGGCAGCCGTGATCCTCGACAGACGCAGCGTTGTTTTGTGGGTGCGCGCCATCGATATCACCGATGTCGCCATTGCGCGTATCAATTCAGCCATAGATGAAGAGGCCATGATCCCGTCCGAGTAACCTTGCCCCGCTCTGGTCGGCTTGTTAGGCCTTTGCGTCAAAGAGCAAGCGAAAGACACCCATGACGACAGATCTCAAGACGGCCGATATTGGTTTGATCCAGCGTATCCTGCCCCACAGATATCCCTTTTTGCTGGTTGACCGTGTAACTGATATTGACGGCTGCGAAAGTGCCTTAGGCATCAAGAACGTCACCATGAACGAACCGCATTTTCAGGGGCATTTCCCCGGAAAACCGATCATGCCCGGTGTAACAATTATTGAGGCAATGGCACAGACAAGCGCTGTTATGGTCGGTGTGTCGATGGACACAGCTGATCAGAATCTGCTCGTGTACTTCATGGCAATTGAGAAGTGCAAGTTTCGGCGCATGGTCGTGCCAGGGGACCGTTTGATGCTTCGAGTGAAAACATTGCGTGGCAAACCCGGCGGCAAGGTCTGGCGTTTCGGCGGGGTGGCTGAGGTAGAAGGTGAACTTGCCTGCGAAGCCGAGTTCACCGCCATGATGGAACTGCCATCGGAATGACAGGGCCCATGATACACAGTTCGGCTATTGTGGAAGACGGGGCGCAAATACATCCGACGGCACGAATTGGCCCGTTCTGTGTGGTTGGCAAAGATGTACAAATTGGCCCCGATGTCGAACTGCGCAGCCATGTGGTTGTCACGGGCAAAACGACAATCGGAGAGGGCACACTGGTCTTTCCGTTCGCAGTGCTGGGTGAGATCCCGCAGGATCTGAAATTCAAGGGGGAGGAAAGCGCCCTTGTCGTTGGTGAGCGCAACCGGATCCGGGAACATGTCACCATGAACAGCGGCACCGAAGGCGGCGGTGGCGTGACGCGGATTGGCGATGACGGGCTTTTCATGGCCGGCTGCCATATTGCGCATGATGCACAGGTAGGTGACCGGGTCATTGTCGTGAATTCAGCCGCAATTGCAGGGCATTGCGTTCTGGAAGACGAGGTGATCGTTGGCGGGTTGTCTGGTGTTCATCAGTTTGTTCGTATCGGCCGCGGCGCCATCATCGGCGCTGTTACGATGGTGACGAATGACGTCATCCCCTACGGTCTTGTTCAAGCCCCGCGCGGAGAGTTGGACGGCCTGAACCTTGTCGGTCTAAAGCGCCGGGGCGTGGCGCGATCGGACATCACGGCGTTAAGGGCGGCGTTTCAGATGCTTGCACAAGGTGAAGGCACCTTTCATGACCGCGCCGAACGTCTTGGCGCAGAGACGGAAAGCGACTATGTCAAACGGATCGTGGCTTTCGTTATGGGCGATAGCGAACGATCGTTTCTGACGCCGCGATGACGGCCCTTGCTCTTATCTGCGGCACCGGGGCATTGCCTGCTGAGGTCGCAAGCGCACAAACGCCTGCGCCATTCGTTTGCGCGCTCGATGGCTTTCTTCCCACCGGTTTAACGCCAGATCTGACATTCCGGATCGAAACGCTGGGCACTTTGCTGGGCGACCTGAACGACCGCGGCATTGCCTCGATCTGCCTTTGCGGCTCGATCCGTCGCCCGCCTGTTGATCCTATGGCAATCGATGCGGCCACGATGCCTTTCGTACCAAGAATTGTCGCTGCCATGCAAAGGGGCGATGACGGTGCGTTGCGCGAGGTTATGACGATCTTTGAAGAGGCTGGCTTTGCGATGAAGGCGGCGCATGAGCTTGCGCCAGATCTTTTGCCGCAGAGTGGCGTTCTGACGAGTGCTCAGCCTGGGCCGGATGTCGAAGATGCGCTCCACTTGGCCGAGGCGGCTTTGATTGACATGTCTCAGAATGACCTTGGGCAAGCCTGCGTTGTGCAAGACGGACAGGTCATCGCGCGTGAGGACGATGGCGGAACCGACGAGATGTTGTCGCAATTGGGCAATCCGGACGCCCGGTCAGATGCAGAAGATCCGATCAACTGGACGCTCGACGCGGTCGGCCACATGCTTGGGGACGCTGCGGATTGGCTGAGCGGGCTGGAAGAAAGACCGATCACCAACCGGAACGGCTTCCTATTCAAGGCACCGAAAACGACGCAAGACAGACGTGCCGATTTGCCAACGATCGGGCCGACGACGGCAAGGGCGGCGGCGCATGCCGGTCTTGCGGGCATTGTGGTCGAGGCGGGAGGCGTCATTGTGCTGGATCTGCAGGCGGTCCTCGACGTTCTCAACAGCCAGGACATGTTTCTTTGGGTGCGTCAGCCGTGAAAGTCTTTCTTATCGCCGGAGAGCCCTCGGGCGATCTGTTGGGTGGTGCGCTGATGGCTGGGCTGAAACAACTGAAGCCCGAGGTTACATTCAAAGGGGTCGGCGGCACAATAATGCAGGCAGAAGGCCTCGAAAGCCGCTTTCCAATGGACGAGTTAAGCCTGATGGGCATTGCCGAGATCTTGCCGAAGTACTTTCATCTGAAACGGCGGATCAAAGAAACGGCGGAAGCGGTGGCCGAAACGCGACCCGATGTACTGATCACCATCGATAGTCCGGACTTCTCGTTGCGCGTGGCCAGACAGGTCAAGGCCGTCTCCGACATTCGTTGCGTGCATTATGTCGCGCCAACCGTCTGGGCCTGGCGTCCGGGCCGGGCGCAAAAGATGGCGCAGATGATCGACCATGTGCTCGCGCTCTTCCCGTTTGAACCGCCATACATGGAGGCGGCAGGAATGGAATGCGATTTTGTCGGGCATCCGGTCGTTGCCCAACCACAGGTCAGCACGGCCGACGCGCAGGGCTTCCGGCAAAAACATGGGCTTGAGGCTGCAGCCCCGCTGCTTTTGGTGTTGCCCGGATCGCGCCGTGGGGAGGCGGGTCGACTGGGTCCCATCCTGGGGGATGCGCTTCAGTCGGTTCATGCACATCATCCGGACATGCGCGTCGTATTGCCTGCCGCCGGACCCGTTATCGATCTTGTTCGTACATTGACAAAAGACTGGCCCAGCCGCCCGATCATCCTCGATCCGACAATCTCTGAGGTAGCCGCGGCGCAGACGGAGAAGCGCACTGCGTTCAAGGCTGCCGACTTCGCTCTGGCAGTTTCAGGTACGGTTGCACTTGAACTGGCGGCGGCGGACACCCCCATGGTCAGCGCGTTTGACCTCAATTGGATCAGTCGGGAAATCATTCAACGAATGGTGAAGGTCGATACCGGCAATCTGATCAACTTGGTGTCAGACACCCGCCATGTGCCCGAATTTGTCGGGGCGCGTTGCAAGGCGGATCTAATCGCGGAGGGGCTCGCCGGCTTAATGGAAGAGCCTGAACCGCAGCGGGACGCGATGCGCAAGACGATGCAGCTTTTGGGGCAGGGTGGTGAACCGCCCGGGTTGCGGGCGGCTCGGGCCGTTTTGGAGAGGCTCTAGTTTTCGAGTGTCACCAGCGCGTGGCGCTTCTTGCCGGCGCTTAGCTTGATGGGACCGGCCAACGCCTCTACGTCGATCATTAAACCCGCATCTGTCAAAGGCTCATCGTTCAGCCGCGCGCCATTCTCTGCGATCAACCGCTTGGCGTCTTTGCCGGACTTGGCAAGGCCCGATCGGACGATGAGCTGTACTACGCTGATGCCTTCGGATACATCCTCGGTAGACAGGATCAGCGTGGGCAGGTCATCACCGATCCCCCCTTTCTCGAAAACCTCGCGGGCCGTCTTGGCTGCGGTTGCTGCCGCTTCGGCCCCATGCATCAGCGTCGTGACCTCTGTGGCAAGAAGTGCTTTCGCCTCGTTGATTTCGGATCCTTCCAAGGCCCCAAGACGTTCACACTCGTCCACTGGCAGTTCGGTAAAAAGCTTTAGGAACCGCCCAACATCGGCATCGGTCGTGTTGCGCCAGAACTGCCAATACTCATAGGGGCTCAGCATGTCTGCATTTAGCCAGACCGCACCGCCTGCGCTTTTGCCCATTTTTCGCCCGTCAGACGTGGTTAGAAGGGGGGTCGTCAGCCCGTAGACCTCTTTGTCAACAACGCGCCGTGTCAGATCGATCCCATTGACGATATTGCCCCATTGATCAGAGCCTCCCATCTGCAGGATGCAATTCTCACGTCGGTAAAGCTCCATGAAGTCATAGGCTTGCAGGATCATGTAGTTGAATTCCAGGAAGGACAGCGATTGTTCGCGGTCCAGTCGAGATTTTACGGATTCGAACGATAGCATTCGGTTGACCGAAAAGTGCCGCCCGATGTCCCGCAGAAAATCCAGATACTTCAGCCCGTCGAGCCATTCGGCGTTGTTGAGCATGACCGCATCGGTTGCGCCGTCGCCATAGTCAAGAAAAGCGGAAAATGCCTGTTTCATCCGGTCGATGTTGCCATCAATTGCGCCTGGCGTCAGCAAGGGCCGTTCGTCGCTGCGGAACGACGGATCGCCCACCTTAGTCGTCCCCCCACCCATCAGGGTGACGGGCCGGTTGCCCGTCTTCTGAAACCAGCGCAGCACCATGATGTTCATCTGATGGCCGACATGAAGGGACGCAGCGGTTGCATCATAGCCGATATAGGCCGTCTGGGGTCCGCTGCGGAGTTTTTCATCCAAGGCTTCCAGGTCGGTGCAATCGGCCAGAAAACCCCGGCTCTGTATTGCATGCAGAAAATCGGATCGTGGTGTGTACGCCATTTTTCTGTCCTTGGGACTTTTGATAAGGCACCCTATAGAGGCCGGGCAGGCAAAGGAAAAGAGCATGAGCAGGCTGACCGATCAACATTTGGTTTTGCGCGCCCTCGGCCTAATGAGCGGAACATCTCTAGACGGTGTCGATGCGGCCGCGATTGAAACGGATGGTCAGCAGATCTTCGACTTCGGGCCTAGTGAATACCAGCCATATATGCCCGACGAACGCGCAATTTTGTCCGAAGCGCTCGGACAATGGTCGGGGGCCCAAGTGAGAGCGGCACAGGCGGTTATTGAGCAAGTTCATCAAGAGCTTATAGGGCGCTTTGAACCTTGCGACCTTATCGGTTTTCACGGCCAGACCTTGGCCCATGCGCCGCGCGATCAGGGTACGTTACAAGTGGGTGACGGTGCAGCCTTGGCGAAGTCAGTCGGCACGCCGGTTGTTTGGGATTTTCGGAGTGAGGATGTGGCAAAAGGGGGCGAAGGTGCGCCACTTGCCTGTTTCTATCACTTCGCTTGCGCGCATTGGATGGGGGCTAACGAACCGCTCGCCTTTCTCAATCTGGGCGGCGTTGGCAACATCACATGGATCGATCCGACAGCCCAAGCGCCAGAGGATCCCGGCGCTCTTTTGGCCTTTGATACCGGGCCGGCAAATGCGCCGATCAATGATGCCATGCAGGCGCGGTTTGGAATGCCATTTGATAGGGACGGAGCAATTGCGGCGACGGGCGTCGTGAACGATGACGTGGTCGCGGACTTCCTCACAAGTCGGTATTTTGAGCAGAAGCCGCCAAAGTCTCTGGATCGAAACGCTTTTGCGCAGGCTGCAGGCCGTGTCCGGCACCTTTCAGATGCGGACGCCATCGCCACGCTGACTGAATTCGTCGCCGTCTCTGTCGCGAGGGGCATGTCGCACTGTCCGACGCCGCCGCGTCAGGTTTTGGTGACGGGCGGCGGGCGGCATAATCCTGTACTGATGGCACGGCTTTGCGTACATCTGGACTGCGCCGTGCGGCCGGTTGAGGATGCTGGGCTGGATGGCGACATGCTGGAAGCGCAGGCTTTTGCCTATCTCGCCGTCCGCGTCACGCGCAACCTTCCGACAAGTTGCCCGGGCACAACGGGCGTGCCGTCACCGGTGGGTGGCGGGACCCTCAGCACACCCTGATAGATCGTGCCGGGGATCCAACCACGGTGTCTCCCGGGGCGACGTCTTTTGTGACGACCGATCCTGCGCCAACGATGGCCGCATCGCCGATTGTTACGTCAGGCATAACGATCGCACCGCCGCCGATCCATACATCGGCGCCAATGGTCACAGGGTAGGCGATTTCTACACCGCCGCGCCTTTTCTCGGCCGTTTTGTGATGCTGCGCGCAATAAATCTGCACGCAGGGCCCAATCATCGTGTGGTCGCCAATAGTCACGGGGGCACTGTCCAGGATGACGCAACCGCTGTTGATGAAGACTTCCCGGCCCAGGACAATATTGATCCCGTAAGAGCAGTGAAACGGCACCTCGATCAGGCAGTCATTGCCATGGGCCTTCAGCAATCGAGCCAATGGCGCGCTAAGCGTGCGGCGGTGTGCAGGCGGCAGATGATTGTGTGCATGCGTGGCGTTAAGAGCCGCCAACCGCAACATTTCAAGTTCCTCGTCAAGGCAAGTGTACCAGTCCCCTGCCACCATCTTCTCGCGTTCAGATGTCATCAGCGCATCCGTAGTGCGCCGTCGATACGGATTACTTCGCCATTGAGGTAACCCATCTCCACGATGAAACCGGCCAGTCGGCCGTATTCGGCGGGATCGCCCAAGCGGGGAGGGTTGGGCACATCAGCTGCGAGAGACGCTCGAACATCATCGGGGAGGCCCGCCAACATCGGTGTCATGAAGATGCCAGGTGCGATTGTCATCACGCGCACACCGATCGATGCAAGATCGCGGGCCATCGGCAACGTCATGCCGGCCACGCCGCCCTTCGAGGCAGAATAGGCGGCTTGTCCTTTTTGTCCGTCGAAGGCCGCAATCGAGGCCGTGTTAATGATCACACCACGCCCGCCATCAGGTTCCGGGTCATTTTTCGCCATCGCTTGTGCGGCCAGACGCGCCACGTTGAAGGTGCCGACCAGGTTAATGTCAATCGTACGCTGAAAAGCGTCCAGCGGGTGCGGGCCGTCCTTGCCGACCGTTTTGATCCCATAAGCAATGCCAGCGCAGTTCACGGCGATATCTATCTTGCCCATCCGGTTTAGAGCGAGATCAATCGCAGATGTGACTGAGGCCTCATCCGTAACATCGGTCTGAGCAAAATGGCCACCAACATCTTCTGCGACAGACTTCCCCCGTTCGGCATCTCGGTCCAAAAGGGTAACTGTCGCTCCTTGCTCCGCGAAATGACGGGCTGTCGCCTCACCAAGGCCTGATGCACCGCCCGTGACTATTGCCGATGTGGTTGCCAGTTTCATGAGCGCCTCCCCTGATCCGCTTTCGCAAGGGGTAGGCAGGTGCGTGGCACTTGTCCAGTTCAGCCCTTGTGAATCCAGCCGCCACCCAAAATGCGGGATGTCTCGCGGTCGTAGAAAACGCAGGCCTGACCAGGTGACACGCCTTCTTCCGGCACTGTCAATTCGACGACCGCCTCTGTGTCTGAGATAGGGCGCAAGGCGGCGTCGGTCGGTGGTCTGGTAGAGCGAACCTTTACGGCCACGTCCCATGCTTCCCGGGATGCAAAAGGCGCGTCGCCCAGCCAATTGATTTCACGCACAGGTACGGTTCGCTTGGCCAGCATGTCCTTGGGCCCCACGATAACCTGCCTTGTATCAGGGTCCAGTTTGATAACAAAAAGCGGCTCGCTTAGCCCACCAATGCCAAGACCGCGACGTTGCCCGATCGTATAGTTGATCACGCCGTCATGCTTGCCAAGCACTTGTCCTGACACATCGACGATCTCACCGGGCGCTGCGGCTTCTGGCCGCAGCTTGCGAATGACAGAGGCATAGTCCCCGTTTGGCACAAAGCAGATGTCCTGGCTGTCGGGTTTGTCCGCGACGATCAGCCCGTATCTTTCGGCCAGTGCACGCGTATCGTTCTTCGAAGGCAGATGACCGAGCGGGAAACGCAGAAAATCAAGCTGTTCCGATGTTGTGGAGAACAGAAAATAGCTTTGATCGCGCGCTGCATCCGCGGCGCAGTGAAGCTCTGCTCCGGCTTCGCCCATCTTGCGTTGAATGTAGTGCCCGGTTGCCATGCAATCTGCATCAAGGTCTTTCGCCGTGTGCAACAGATCCTTGAACTTCACCCGCTCATTGCACCGAATGCACGGAACTGGTGTGGCTCCGCCAAGGTAGCTTTCGGCGAATTCATTGATTACCGCGTCTTTGAATATGTTTTCGTAATCAAGGACATAATGTGGGAAGCCCATGTCTTCCGCAACGCGGCGCGCATCATGAATGTCCCGGCCCGCACAACAGGCACCCTTCTTAGCCAGTGCCGCGCCGTGGTCGTATAGTTGGAGTGTTACGCCGACGACGTCATAGCCCTGATCGGCCAAAAGTGCTGCAACGACGGAACTGTCGACGCCACCGGACATAGCCACGACGACACGCGTTTCAGCTTCGGGTTTACGAAAGCCCAAGGAATTCAGAGGCGTGGTTTGGTCAAGCATCCATAAGCTCCGCGGAAAGACCGACAGCAATATAGGAAAATCCTAAACACTCTCAAGGGGCTGTTTCACCCATCATTAAGACTGAAAACGCATGTTCCCAGTGTGAGTTCAGCAAGAGCAGACCAATGTATGTTAAGAAAATCGACGCGCCGCGATCCGTGAAGCTTGCCGATGGCAGCATAATGACCCAGGCAGATCTGCCTCCGCCGACGACACGTCGCTGGGTGGCTTCTCGTAAGGCGGCTGTCGTGCGTGGCGTTGTTTACGGTTTGATAAGCGAGACGGGTGCTTGTGACCGCTATGCGCTTAGCAAGGAAGAATTTCAGCAATGGGTCAAGGCGGTGGCCGAACACGGGGAAGAGGCTTTGAAGACCACAGCACTACAAAGATATAGACAACTTTAAGTTGCTCATTTAGCATTTTCCACGCCGGTAACGGGTGGTTAACCTTTTTTGTCCACCGTTAAGGAGATTGCTGGTCCGAGACGCGGAGAAAAAAATGCGTGTGCTGCTTGTAGAAGACGACCCCACGACATCCAAAAGCATCGAATTGATGCTGACCCATGCCAACCTCAATGTCTACGCGACGGATCTGGGGGAGGAAGGCATAGATCTGGCGAAGCTTTATGATTACGATCTGATCCTTCTCGACCTGGATCTTCCGGATATGAACGGTCATGAGGTTCTGCGCCAATTGCGCCTGGCCCGGATTGAAACGCCGATCCTCATCCTGACCGGATCCGATGACACGGACAATAAAATCAAAGGCTTTGGCTTTGGTGCCGATGACTATCTGACCAAGCCATTCCACCGCGAGGAATTGGTTGCGCGCATCCATGCGATCATCCGGCGTTCCAAAGGGCATTCGCAGTCAGTAATCAAAACGGGCGACGTTGCAGTGAACCTCGACGCGAAGACCGTCAGTGTAGATGACAAGACAGTTCATCTGACTGGCAAAGAGTATCAGATGCTGGAACTGCTATCGCTGCGCAAGGGCACCACACTGACGAAGGAGATGTTCCTTAATCATCTTTACGGTGGCATGGACGAACCGGAGCTGAAAATCATTGATGTGTTCATTTGCAAACTCCGCAAAAAATTGAGCAACGCGACCGGCGGGCAAAATTACATCGAAACGGTTTGGGGCCGTGGATACGTTCTGCGTGATCCAGAGCCGAAGCCAAGCGAAGATGATCAAAGACTGGCTGTCGGGGCCTGATCCGACCGAAAGACAGAAAACGGGGCAGGAAAGGCGCGCCATCGGGCGCGTCTTTTTTTTTGCTCCGGACAATGGGCTCCTGAGAAGGCTGCAATCAATGCATCAGCGTTCAGGTGAGCGGTAGCGTACCAGGTCTTTCGGTCACAGAACAAAAAAGTAGCCCTTTAGCGTGGTCGGCCCCGCGCGTCGGCCATCAAGCCGACATCACCTTATCGGATCTCACCTTGGTCGTTCATCATTGAGCGGCTCACGGCTTCTCTGTCTTTCAAAGCGCTGGACCTGTCTTGGTCGCAATCCTATGACTAAAGGCAGATGGTGCGAGGTTTTCGGAATTGAGTAGCAAGATAGATCCTTCGACGCTCACCCGAAAGGACGCAGAAAAAGAGCTCGCTGACCTGGCAAGGGTCTTGAATGCGGCCAATAAAGCCTATCACAGGGATGACGCGCCGGATCTCAGCGATGCGGAATATGACGCCTTAAAGCGCCGGAATGTCGCGCTGGAAGAACAGTTCCCTTATCTCAAGCGCGCCGACAGCCCGACGGATCAGGTCGGTGCGATACCAGCGGAGGGTTTTTCCAAGGTTCGGCACGAAGTTGCCATGCTGTCCCTGTCCAACGCTTTTGACGATGATGACATCGCGGATTTTGACCAGCGGATCCGTCGCTACCTTGGGCTGTCGGAAGAAGAGGCATTGCGCTATGTGGCAGAGCCCAAGATCGACGGCCTTTCGCTTTCGCTGCGATATGAGATGGGCGAGTTGGTGCAGGCCGCGACGCGGGGCGACGGTACGACAGGCGAGAACGTTACAGCCAACGCCCGAACAATCTCGGATGTACCGACGCGGTTGACAGACGCGCCTGATATTCTTGAGGTCCGTGGGGAAATCTACATGTCCCACAGCGACTTTCAGGCGTTGAATGAACATCAGGCTGAAGCGGGGGACAAAACGTTCGCCAATCCACGCAACGCGGCGGCTGGATCATTGCGCCAGCTTGACGCAGCCATCACGCGCCGCCGTCCCCTTCGGTTCTTTGCATATGCGTGGGGGGCGCTGTCTCAACCGCTGGCTGATACCCAACTCTGCGCCATCGCGCGTTTAAACCAATTGGGATTCCGGACCAACCCGCTGACCCGGGCATGCGGCGGACCGAAAGAGATGGTCGCGCACTACCGCAAAATTGAGACGCAAAGGGCAGAACTGGGCTATGATATCGATGGCGTGGTGTACAAGGTAGACAATCTTGACCTGCAACGTCGCCTTGGATTTCGGTCGACCACGCCCCGTTGGGCGATTGCACACAAGTTTCCGGCCGAGCTGGCCTGGACCAAGCTGGAACGCATTGACATCCAGGTGGGACGAACCGGCGCGCTCAGCCCTGTGGCACGCTTGGTCCCTGTGACGGTCGGCGGTGTTGTTGTTTCAAACGCGACGCTGCACAACGAGGATTATATCGCAGGGCGGGACAACAAGGGCGGTGAGATACGCGGCGGAAAGGATATCCGCGAGGGCGATCAAGTTCAGGTTTATCGAGCCGGCGACGTGATACCCAAGGTGGCGGATGTTGATCTGACAAAACGGCCTGTCGACGCTAAACCATATGTCTTTCCAAAGATTTGCCCGGAATGCGGAAGTGACGCTGTGCGTGAGGCTGGCGATGCGGTGCGCCGTTGCACCGGTGGTATGATCTGCCCCGCCCAAGCCGTTGAGAAGCTAAAGCATTTTGTGGGACGTGCTGCTTTTGACATTGAGGGGTTGGGCGCCAAACAAGTCGAACAATTCTACGCCGACAAATGGATTTCAGAACCAGCGGACATCTTTACGCTCGAGGATCGCTACGGAACAGGTCTTCAACAACTCAAGAACCGTGAGGGATGGGGCGAAAAGTCGGCCACTAACCTCTTCGCGGCCATTACGGAAAAGCGCAGCATTGAGCTTGGCCGCGTAATCTTTGCGTTGGGCATTCGGCATGTGGGTGAAAGCGCCTCCAACCTTCTGGCCCGTCACTATGGCAGTTGGTCGGCTTTTTCCGAAGCGATTGGCAGCGCTCAGGATCCTGAATCTTCGGCCTGGGGAGATCTTCTGTCGATTGACGGGGTGGGTTCGGTCATGGCGCAATCGCTGGTCAATGCTTTTGCGCAAGAGGCGGAACGGGCTGGCATCGATCGCCTTGTCGAGCAACTGGATGTTCAGTCCGCCGAACGCCCGCAATCGGATGGAAGCCCCGTCGCTGGAAAAACGGTTGTGTTCACTGGCACGTTGGAAAAGATGACACGCGCCGAAGCCAAGGGGCGGGCTGAGGCTTTGGGGGCAAAGGTATCTGGTTCGGTCAGTGCGAAGACGGACCTTCTGGTCGCCGGGCCAGGGGCTGGATCCAAAGCCAAGAAGGCGACCGAACTGGGCATTGAAACACTTGATGAAAACGGCTGGCTGACCCTGATCGGAGAGGGATGAGCCGACCAGAGGTTTTATATCCGCTCTTTGCCGATCTTACCAGATTGACCGGAATCGGGCCCAAAACCGCGCGTTCGCTGGAACAGATCGGCGTGACACATCCTAGGGACGTTTTGTTGACCCTGCCATATGCCGGGATTGATCGACAGCTCAGGACCAGTGTGTTGGACGTCGCGTTGCCCACAACACTGACCGTCGCGGCAAAAATCGGACCTCACAGGTCACCGACCAATAAGGGCGGGGCCTATCGCGTACATGCCGAGGATGCCAAGACGACCTTTCAGATCGTCTATTTCCATGCGCGTGCTGACTATTTGAAACGGATCCTACCTGAGGGTTCGCGGCGCATTCTGTCTGGCAAGGTCGAGCTTTTTGATAGCATTGCGCAGATGATACATCCTGAACACGTCGTCGAAGAAGCCGCGGCGAGCGACATTCCGACCTTTGAGCCGATCTATCCTTTGACTGCCGGCGTGACCCAAAAGACCATGTTCAAGGCGACACGGTCGGCGTTGCAGATGGTCCCGGATCTGGTGGAATGGATCGATCCCGCGCAAAAAGACCAAGCTGATTGGCCATCCTTTTCCGAAGCCCTGCAAGGGGCGCATAGCCCCACGACGCAGGATGATCTTGCCACAACCGCATCGGCACGGGAACGGCTGGCATACGATGAATTGATGGCGCATCAACTGACCCTTGCCCTGGCCCGTGCGCATGTGCGCGGGGGGACAGGTATGCGCACAGAAGGCGATGGTCATTTTCGGGAACGAGTGATTGCAAATCTGCCTTACAAGCCGACTCGAGCGCAGAACCGTGCCATTGACGAGATTGCGGAGGACATGGCCGGCCCGCAAAGAATGAACCGTCTTCTGCAAGGTGATGTCGGGTCTGGCAAGACTCTGGTCGCCTTGCTCGCCATGCTGATCGCGGTCGAGGCAGGCGGGCAGGCCGTGATGATGGCCCCCACTGAAATCCTTGCGCGACAGCACCTTGAAGGTCTTCAACCCTTGGCAATGGATGCTGGAGTATGTCTGGATCTGCTGACCGGACGGGATAAAGGGCAAGAAAGACGGCGCAAGCTTGATGCTTTGGAACGTGGCGAAATCGACGTTCTTGTCGGCACACACGCGGTCTTTCAATCTGACGTGGCCTTTGCCGATCTGCGGCTTGCCATTGTCGACGAACAGCACCGCTTTGGGGTCCGGCAGAGACTGGCATTGGGTGAAAAAGGGCGCAGGGCTGATGTGTTGGTGATGACCGCAACCCCGATCCCCCGCAGCCTTGCGCTGGCGCAATATGGCGATATGGACGTGTCTGTGTTGGATGAAAAACCGCCCGGTCGAAAACCGATCCGGACCGCTTTGGTCAGCTCAGAACGCATAGAAGAGGTTCTTGAGCGGCTCAGAGTGAACATTGCGGACGATCGTCAGTGTTACTGGGTCTGCCCGCTGGTGGAGGAAAGTGAAGTCGTTGATCTGACGGCCGCAGAAGAACGCTACAAGCGATTGCGCGCGGCGTTAGGTGCACACAATGTGGGACTCGTCCACGGGCAGATGGCACCCGGTGAAAAGGACGCTGCAATGGCCCGGTTCCAAGCCGGCGACACGAAGATCCTGGTCGCGACCACGGTGATTGAGGTGGGGGTGAATGTCCCAAATGCCACGATCATGGTTATTGAAAGGGCCGAAAGGTTCGGTTTGGCCCAATTGCACCAATTGCGTGGGCGTGTCGGACGTGGAGAGATGGCGTCAACCTGTTTGCTGATGTACCAAGCGCCCCTGTCCGAAAGGGGCCGTCAAAGGCTTGAAGTGTTGCGTGAAACCGAAGACGGCTTTGTCATCGCGGAAACCGACCTGCGCATGCGAGGCTATGGTGATCTGATTGGCACAGCACAGTCCGGGGTGCCACGGTTTCGGGTGGCGGACATTGAACGCCAATCTGCGCTGATGGCGATCGCCCAAAGCGATGCGCGGCGGCTTCTAGCAGATGACCCTTCCCTTAAATCCGCAAGAGGACAGGCTGCACGCATTTTGTTATGGCTGATGCGGCAGGACGAGGCCATTCGGTTCATCAATGTCGGCTGAACTATAAAAGTTCACATTTGTTCTCATAAAGTTCTTTACAATCCCCTAACGATATGAGAACAAAGTGGCAACTTAAGGCTAAGGAGACTGACATGACCGCTCTTCACCAGATTAAGCAGATCACGAACCGCTCTGATGCCACGTTGTTTCAAGATGCCATCGGGCTGGCGGCGCTGACCGTCATGCTTGTCGTTGGCCTTCATCTTCCTGTTCTGGTCTGAGTTCTGCCTGCGATCTCGTGCAGTCGTTACATGCACTTATGTCCCTTTAATGTGCATTTGCCTAAGGCAGGTCAGCCCGCTCTGATCTGGTAGCGTCTGGTCCCTCACGAGAAACGCCTTCCTGCGCCGCCATCCCCTCGGATGTGCGGCGCTTTTTTTGACTGGATGTCATGCGCAGTCGGATTGCAGTGCTTTTTCCATAGCCTCAGCTGTGGCTTCGATGCTGAGAAGGATGGACGCGTGTCTGTTTTTATAGCCGCGTGCGGGCTCCAGAACTTCAAACCCTTCGAAAGGAGCAGGGGGAACGGGCCCGTCTGCCTTTAGCATCTCTTTCAAAGCATCGCGGGCCGCACTTACTTCATTGAGGTTGCATCCTATGACGCCGCTCCCGGTGACAGCCGCTGCTGCCTGGCCTAAAGCGCAAGCCTTGACGTCCTGACCAAAACCGGTGATCCGTCCGTCTTTCACAGTGATGTCGACTGTGACAGTCGATCCGCAAAGCGGCGAGCGTCGCTTGACTGTCGCATCCGGCGCGTCAAGGCGACCGTGATGGGGGATATCAGCCGCCAACGCCAGAATGCGGGACGAATAGAGCTTAATCAGATCGGTATCAGCACTCATGCCTGTTTCCTTACCTGTCTGTTGCCTACATAAGCGGATCGTCACTAAAAACAAAAGGTGCCAAAATGTCGTTTGATCCGGCCACGCTTGTCTATGACGATCAAGGTCTTATTCCGGCGATCGCGCAAGACCACAAATCGGGCGCGGTCTTGATGATGGCGTGGATGAATGCCGAGGCCGTCTCTAAGACACTGAATACAGGTCGCGTCACCTATTGGAGCCGGTCGCGTCAATCCTTCTGGATCAAGGGTGAAACAAGCGGTCACACACAAGAACTGATCGACTTTCGACTCGACTGCGACCGGGACTGCCTTCTGCTTCAGGTCAAACAGATTGGACCGGCCTGTCATACCGGGCGCGACGTCTGCTTTTTCACCGCTGTTCGGGACGAGGTCGAAATCGAACTTTAACGCCGACGGGACGAGCGTGCATTGGTCGCCGCTTCGACACGAATAGTGTCCACCCCGGCCAGCTCTTGGTCGGTAAGGGTGTAGGCTGCAACAACGGTGCGTGTGCGTGGATTGGGGCTAAGTCCTGTGACCTCAGGGGTGATGCCCTCCAAGCGAAAAAGCAGCACGCCGTCGATCGGCACAAGGTCTTCGTTTTCCGGCGTCAATTGTACGGAATGAACACCGTCGCGGGCCGCGACGCCTGTCGCACGAATAATTGCTCCGCCAGGCACGCGATCGATGGCGAGATCTCTGATGGCCTGAACGGGCTGCCCCTGATAGATGGCCTCGCGCTCGCGTCTCGCGCTGAGAAATCCGCGCCGTCTTTGTGGAATGAGAGGATTGGCGGCGTCGGTCGATTGATCAATAACCGGGGCGGGCGCCGGGCGGCTTGATCCGAACCAGTTCGCCGGGTTGATGCGGCTATCGCGGACCGTTGCGCAGGCAGACAAGACAGTCGCGGAAATCAAAAGCGTGGCAATCCAAATACGCATGGCACAGTCCCATCAATCTTTTTCCTGTGGTAGCGGATGATGCCGATATTGAAAAGCCGAAGTCGTGGCTGGACGAACATCCATCGGGTGCCTAGGTGTCGGTGGACACAATCGGAGTTGGCAATGACGGAGTTGGCAATGACAACCGAAGCCTTTGAAGAGATCGTGGAAGATTTCGAATTTCTGGAGGACTGGGAAGACAGGTATCGGTACGTGATTGAGCAAGGCAAAGCAATGACCCCGCTGGATCAAGCGCTGCGCGTACCCGCGACCAAGGTTGACGGATGCGCTAGCCAGGTTTGGTTGCATGCCGTCATCGAAAATGGAGTCTTTCGTTTTGATGGTGAAAGTGATGCGATGATCGTACGCGGCCTCATCGCTGTCTTGCGGCGACTCTACAATGGTTTAACGCCAAACGCCGTCCTTGGGGTTGATGCAAGAGCGGAATTGGGGCGGCTTGGCCTGAACGACCATTTGTCGGCCCAGCGATCCAATGGGCTCCGGGCGATGATTGAGCGCATTCGGCAGGCGGCGGCCGAAGCGGCTTAGCTATCACGTTCCAAAGCGCTCAACACTTTTCCAAGATCGCCATAGCCGGTCAAGCGCCGCTCGAAGGAGAGCCCCAGGCGGTCGGCGCAGTCGCGCGCCTTTTGGGTCAGATCGGGATCGTCGGTTTGTGCTTGGTAGACCAGCTTTTCGTAATTCCCAAAGTACATATCTCTTAGCTCCGGGTGCCGATCCAGCCCCATGGGCTTCCAGACAAACGCGTCGAATTGCCGAACTAGAAAATCCGTCAGATAGAACGTCGTGATCTCACTTTCACTGTGCCGCGCAAACGTCTCATTTCCTTCAAAAAAGCTGTAGCAATGCGGACCCTCGATCATTTGTACACCCATGTCATCGCAAGCTGCTTGCAAAAGACCACCGGTTCCGCAATCGGCGTAGACCACGAAGATCGTCTCGTATTGTTCGCGATGCACAGCCACCGCCTTGCGCACCGCGTCGGCGATTTGATCGGGAAAAAGATGCAGCTTGGCTGGAAGACAAGTGAGATCCATGTGCTGCCAGCCGTTCGCCGCTTTCAGATCGAGTATCTCTCGTGCCAAGGCACCGCAAGCAATCAAAAGGATGGAGCCATTTGCCCGTTCGGTCAAACCCTCTTCGGTCAGGTTCGCATCATCAATTCGGACGACAGGATGATTTGATCGGGCGCGCTTCATATTCGTCATTCTATCAGGGCTTTACACCAATCAGGAAGGCTCGTCGCGAGCGAACGCTTAAGGCATGGAGCGATCAGTCAGACCCAGATTTCTTGCCCTCAGATACTTGAGGCACAGCAACAGGTTCCTTCGCTCAGTGTATGCAGCCGTTATGGGCTCGTCGGCTTGCGCGCATCTGTCAGAGTTTTTGTAACGATTGTCCGGTATGCCCGTTTTTGATCAGTTCCGCAGTTGGTTGTGTTTGCGCGCCACAAATTCCTTTGCGGTCTCAACAGCGACGGCAGCATCCCGACAATATGCATCCGCGCCAATTGCCTTGCCAAATTCTTCGTTCAGTGGGGCACCGCCGACCAGAACGATGTAGTCATCGCGCTTGCCTTGCTCGATCATGGTGTCAATCACAACTTTCATGTAAGGCATCGTCGTCGTCAGAAGCGCGGACATTCCAAGAATGTCAGGCTCTTCTTTCTCGAGCGCCTCCAGATAGCTTTCCACCGGGTTATTGATCCCAAGATCAACAACCTCGAAACCTGCGCCTTCCATCATCATGGATACAAGGTTCTTGCCGATATCATGTATGTCGCCCTTGACCGTACCAATGACCATCTTCCCAACACGCGGCGCACCGGTTTCGGCCAGGAGCGGTTTCAGGATCGACATGCCGCCTTTCATAGAATTTGCGGCTAACAGCACCTCGGGCACAAACAGAATACCGTCCCGGAAATCAGCGCCGACAATTGTCATTCCACCGACAAGAGCTTCGGTAAGGATCCGGTAAGGTTCCCATCCACGCTCAAGAAGGATATTCACGCCTTCTTCGATTTCCTCCTTCAGACCGTCATAAAGGTCGTCGAACATCTGCTGGACGAGTTCTTCGTCATCAAGTTCGCTCAGGATGATCTCATCTTCATCTGACATGGCGCTTCCTTTTGCGTAGGCAGCTGGCTCTCGATGGCTTTGTTAAAGACAGAATGCCGCAATGTGACTAAGCGAATTGCGACATCGGTGGCTTCAAGGGCGACGCAAAGCCTTCTTTGACCGTCAATTGATCGACTGATTTCATTATCATTCTGGCGTTTGTTCTTTTTTTGTTCTATTTTTATGGTCATGACCAAGTCCGTTCTCACAGGCGTTCCCAAAGGTCGCGGCGCGATCAGCAACGAGGTAAGCCGCTTCGATCCGCTTAAGCACGAGGTGTTTGATGATGGATGGGGTGGCACGAGAGAGGATTTGCCGCCGTTGCGCACGGAAGTGCAAATCGAACGACCACGTACGCTGATCACGTACAACAAGTCGCCCGATTTGCCCTTTGATCGGTCCATAAACCCTTATCGCGGTTGTGAGCACGGCTGCGTTTATTGCTTTGCCCGCCCGACCCACGCTTATCTTGGCCTTTCCCCGGGCCTCGATTTCGAGACGCGTTTGATAGCACGACCGGATGCAGCCGACGTGCTGAAGCGCGAGCTTGCGCACAAAAGGTATATGGTCGATACGATCGCAGTTGGCACCAACACCGACCCGTATCAGCCGATCGAGAAAGATTTCAGGATCATGCTTGATTGTCTTGAGGTTCTGGCTGCGTGTCGGCATCCGGTTGCTATTGTCACTAAGGGCAGTTTGATAGAGCGTGATATCGACATTTTGGCCGAAATGGCGCGTCGCGGCCTGGTCGCCGTGGGCATTTCTGTCACGACGCTTGATCGCGATCTGGGTCGCAGTCTCGAACCACGCGCACCGACGCCCGTTCGGCGCTTGAAGATGATCTCGGCGTTGACCGATGCGGGCATTCCGGTTCGCGTGATGGCATCGCCGATCTTTCCAGGTCTCACCGACACCGAGCTGGAATCCATACTCGAGGCCGGTCGGGACGCTGGCGCAATGACGGCCAGTTGGAGCATGCTGCGTTTGCCCAGAGAAGTGTCGCCGCTGGTGCAGGAATGGCTTTGGCAGCATGTACCGGGACGCGCGGCCAAGATCATGGCGCGGTTGCGGGAGATGCACGGCGGTAAAGACTACGACGCCAGATGGGGACATCGTATGCGGGGGGAGGGACCTTATGCCGAGATGATCGCGCATCGGTTTGCTCTTGCGGTTAAACGGTTGGGCTTTGTAGATCGCTTGCCGACTCTTCAGAATCACCACTTCCGACCGCCCGCCGATCTCGACGGACAAATGTCGTTGTTCTAGACCTGAACTCAAGTCATGCGGCGCGGCGGCGGCGGCGACGTTTGGGCTTGTCGCCATCGCCTGTTCCATCGCTTTCGGATGAAAATGCTCCCAGCTTAGCCACAATCTCTTCAAGCTCGGGAGCCCCGGCTGTCGGTCTTGTGTCGAGGGCTTCGCGCATATGGCGCAGATGCTCCGGTGTCGTACCGCAGCATCCTCCGATGATACTGGCACCGCAGTTTCGGGCCAGTTCAACGTAGTCTGCCATCAATTCTGGCGTGCCGTCGTAATGGATGTGACCGTCATGATACTTCGGGATGCCAGCGTTGCCTTTTGCGATCAGGGCGCGCGATGTGCCGCTTGCTGCAAAGCCGAGGATCGTTCTCAAAAGATCCGAGGCCCCGGTGCCGCAATTTGCGCCAAAAGCAAGTGGCTTGTTTGGTATGTCCTCAACCAGCTTGGCCATATCCAAACTGGTTACACCCATCATGGTCCGACCGGCCGTGTCAAAACTCATTGTGCCGCACCATGCGAGATCTGCGCGGGCAAATCCTTCGGCGGCGGCGCGAAACTCTTCAGGCGCTGAGATCGTTTCGACCCAGCCGATATCCGCCCCACCTTCTTTGAGCCCGTCCGCAGTTTCGTGAAACATCTCAACTGCGAGAGTGTGGCTGAGTGCGCCGACAGGTTCCATGATCTCGCCCGTGGGGCCGACAGACCCGGCCACGATAACCTTCCGGTCCGAAGCATCCGCAATGTCGCGCGCGATCTCAGCGGAGATGCGGCTCAGTTCATGGGCGCGCTTTTCCGCATTGTGCAACTTTAGCCGGGACGCATTTGCACCAAACGAATTGGTCAGGAAAATATCGCTCCCCGCGTCCACTGCGCCACGATAAAGCTGGCGGATTTTCTCGGGTTCTTCATCGTTCCACATTTCCGGTGCATCACCGGACATCAGCCCCATGTTGAAAAGGTTTGTCCCCGTCGCGCCATCTGCCAGCAGGGCGCCTTTTGCTTGAAGCATTTCAGTGAGGATACTCGGCACGATGATGGCTCCTTCTACGCGGTGCTAATGTCTCTCACGCCCGGCGGATTGAATCCAGTTCATTATCTTCATCAAAATTATGAGCAAGACTTGGTATTTGCATGTCCAGTTCCGGCGGGCGCAGAACCTCCTTAGCGACGTCGCAGAGGCCGATCACCAGCTGCGCGCTGTTTGGGGCCGCTGCGTAGCGTGGCCTCCAAGTTGGACCGAAGCTCGATTTGAACTGCCGCAAACCATCTGCCTTTATGTAGTGGGCCAGCTTGAATGATGCCCACCGCCAGAAGGCCGAATTCGGATCTGGGCAGGCTTGTGTTGCTGCTAAACATACCTCTTGCGCGCCGGCGGCGCGAGCAGAACGAATGCCTGCTTCGACCAGAGCATGCATCGTGCCGTCAGGGGCATCTGCATCTGATCGCATGAGATCCAGGCACCACTCATACTGGCCGATATGGAACGTCACAAAAGCCACGACCTTGCCGTCGATCGACGCGGTTGCGATCCATTGCTGATCGACATAAGCCGGACTGTAGCGGCCCATGGTGCCGCCCTTCGCGGGGCCATTGATTTGCTGCCAGCGCGAGTCAATCCGCTCCAGATCCGCCCATGGCCGCATATGGGGCACATCCACTTCCAGCCCAGCACGCTCTGCTTTTCGGATCTTGCGTCTGAGCGTGCGCCGCTTTGGTGTCTCGAGCGAGAAGTCGTTCAGATCGATGATCGCGTCATCTGCGATGTGCAGCACCGACCAACCACCGTATCGAAGGTAAGCCGCAATGCGCGCCGAACACTTGTAGACCAGCGGGATGCGTCCATGACGTCGACCAAGATGCGGTAAGCCGTGCATCAAGTAAAAAGTGCTTCCATGTATGGGATCGCCGAGCGCTGTGACAGTCTGACCCGTTGGCCAGACAGCGGCCGCGCCGTCCAGAAGATGGATAGCGGTTCCCCCGTTTTGGCGAATAACACCGATCTCACTCCGTTTTCCGCTTGTAATGTTCGGCCTTTCGCGCAGGGGGCGAAGGCCCGCCGCTTCAACCGAAAAAGGACGCAAAAGCGCGACAACGCCGATGCAGGCGGGCAGGGCATAGTAGATCAGGCGGAAGGCAATCACGCTGGCCAGAAGATCAGCTGCAGGCACTTGTGGTAACGCTATCATTAACAAAAGTTCAAAAGGTCCCACACCGCCCGGTGCGTTTGACAAGAGAGCGGAGCCAAGCGCGATGCAGAACAGTGGAAAGAAGGCTGCAAATCCAAGCTCTGTCCCCGCCGGAAGCAGAACAAAAAAAGCCAGTGCTGCGGCCGTGACATCCAGGCAGGTCCAAAGAAGACAGCGAAAAGCCAGGTGAATGCTAGGCAGTTGGAATACACGGCCCCTCGCGTTTAACGCTGGAAAAAAGAACAGCGCGATCAGGCCGATTTGCGCGCACAAAAGGACCGACAACGCAACAGGAAGTGTCCAGCCCGGCGCGGGCAGAAAGAGACATGCCAAAGCTGCGACAACTGCAAAGGATGACAGGAAGAAAACGCAAACGGCACAAGAGACGAAAGCGGCCTGTGTTGCCGTAAGTGAAGGCAGGATGCGCCAGCGCGCGATCGCGCCTGTAACGGCGCCAAAGCCCAAGATCTGGCTGAGCGAGACCGAAAAGCAGCCCGAAAGCCACGCATGGCGACCAGAGATGCCAGTTTGAAGATAGGTATGTGCGACCTGTTCGTTTTTTCCGACAGCCCAGAAGCTGATGGCGGTCAAAGCCAGGGAAAGCAGAAGGGCCCAAAGTGGTATGGAGCCCAATCGATCTGGGATGGATGCCAGAAGCGCAAAGTCAAATCTTTCGCCGATCAAATAGAGGCAGACCGTAACAACGGCGAACGGCACCGCAAAACGAAGCGTCTGACCGCATCCAAGAAATACTCTGTTGCGCATATCTGTCCCATCCTACACCACCATCTGGAACAAACTAGCAACATCCGCGTGAGGCTTTCGTTAAATAGGCCACCGGAATAGATAAAATGCGCCCATTCAGGATTGATGGGCACATCCAGAACCGCATTTTGAAAGCGAGTTAAAGCTCGTTCATGATCTGAGCTTTGGCCTCTGACATAAGTTCGACCATTTTCGTGCGGATTGTCTCCTCATCCGCCTTGTCGCCCAGATCGCCGGACACTTTGCGGTAGACGTCCTCATCACCGGCCTCTTCAAAATCGGCCTTGATGACCTCTTTGGCGTATTCGGCCGCATCAGCGTCGGCTTTGCCGAGCAGTTCAGCCGCCCAAAGACCCAAAAGCTTGTTTCGACGTGCTTCGGCCTTGAACTGCATTTCGGCGTCATGGGCGTACTTTGATTCAAACGCGTTTTCTCTGTCGTCAAACGTGCTCATTTGGCTCTCTCCTGTTGGGCCGTATGTTGAAGAAGATATGCGAGGCCTCGACCTGACGTGCAAGCCCTTGCTTGCGGGGGGGTCCCCCTTCGCTTAAGAGGACGCATCTGATGGTATCAAACCGCACCCCTTGAACGAAAGGATGCGCATGGCCCGGCGCAAGAAAATCTACGAAGGCAAGGCGAAGATCCTTTACGAAGGGCCGGAGCCGGGCACGTTGGTTCAGTACTTCAAGGACGATGCGACCGCCTTCAATGCACAGAAGAAAGATGTGATTGACGGCAAGGGTGTTTTGAACAACCGCCTGAGCGAGTTCTTCATGACTGGCCTCAACCAGATCGGGGTGCCCACGCATTTTCTAAAGCGCCTGAACATGCGCGAGCAACTGGTGCGCGCGTGCGAGATTATTCCGCTTGAGGTGATCGTTCGCAACTATGCGGCAGGAACTCTGACCGAGCGTCTGGGCATCGAGGAGGGCACGCAATTGCCGCGCCCGATTGTCGAATATTGCTATAAAGATGACGATCTTGGAGATCCGCTTGTCACCGAAGAACACATCGCCGCGTTCGGTTGGGCAAGCCAGCAGGATATGGACGACATCCTGAGCCTTGCCTTGCGGGTGAATGACTTTCTCAGCGGTGTCATGATGGCCGTCGGCATCCGCCTCGTTGATTTCAAGATCGAGGTCGGGCGGATCTACGATGGGGACTTCCAGCGTTTGGTTGTGGCGGATGAGATCAGTCCGGACAGTTGCCGCTTGTGGGATCTGGAAACGGGTCAGAAGCTCGACAAGGATGTCTTCCGACGTGACCTCGGCAACCTTGCCGATGCCTATACGGAGGTCGCCCGTCGTTTGGGCGTCATGCCAAAGAACTCAGCACCAATCACAAAACCAACTTTGATCAATTGAGGATGCGATCGACTTTACAGAACCTCTTTCAAAAGCGCCAAACACCTGGAAAGGCTTTCTCAGGGATTTCGAAGCAGTTTGAGGGGACGCAAGTGTATTCGAACGAGGCTCTGCGTAAAAACCCGAGTGATATGGGTGACGACGGCCCTTCGGTTCGTCATGTTGTTCACTTCGCTTACCCACAAAACAATTCTCAAGTCGGCAAATCGAAATCCCAAGACGTAGTGCATTGGGTCAGTCAGAACTTTACTGAGAGCCCGGATGCGACCGGGATCGTTTTGGGGCACTCTCGTGAGGTGGCCCCCAAGGATTTCGATCAGTTAACCGAGAGGCTCGCCAAAGAACTTGAAGCGATCGGATGGGCTTACGATGGTTGGGAATGTGCTGTAACATCGGGAGCAGGTAATGAAAGCGCGAGTTGAGGTGATGCTTAGGAACGGCGTTCTAGATCCGCAAGGAGAAGCTGTTCGCCACGCGCTCGGGGCGCTTGGATTTGATGGGGTGCATGGTGTGCGTCAGGGGAAGGTTATAGAGCTTGATTTGGCTGACGGCACAAGCGAAGCGGACGTGCATCAGATGTGCGAGCGTTTGCTCGCAAACACCGTAATCGAATCCTATCAGATCGAGATATCATGATGCGTGCCGCGGTCATCGTCTTTCCCGGGTCAAATTGCGACCGCGATCTTGCTGTCGCTCTGCGCGCAGCCGGTGCAGACGTGACGATGGTTTGGCACAAAAATAGCGATCTTCCGGAAAATATCGATCTTGTTGGCGTGCCGGGTGGTTTTTCATTCGGGGACTACCTGCGCTGTGGTGCGATTGCGGCCAATTCACCGATTTGCCGGTCGCTCAAAGCGCATGCGGAGCGCGGCGGATATGTCATGGGCATTTGCAACGGCTTTCAGGTCTTGAGCGAAACGGGCCTCTTGCCGGGCGTGCTGCTGCGAAATGCTGGCCTGAAGTATATTTGCAAAACTGTTGGTTTGCGGGTCGAAACGTCGGCGTCGGCTTTCACCCAAGGTTACAATGCCGGGGATGTCGTAGATATCCCAATCGCGCATCACGATGGCAATTACTTCGCGGACGCCGAAACCCGAAAGATGCTGCAATCCGAAGAGCGCATTGCCTTTCGATATACCGCCAACCCAAATGGGTCGCTGGACGATATCGCGGGCATCCTTTCACCAAACCGTCGCGTATTGGGCATGATGCCGCATCCTGAAAGGGCGGCGGATTCAGGCCATGGCGGAACGGACGGGCAGGCTCTTTTTCGCGCATTGGCCACCAACCTGACTGTAGCGTGACTTGAGTGCGCGCATCTCTCTCAGTACGTTCAAGCGCATGGCTGAGGGATTGCGCATAACAAAAGGCGGCACGATAGGATGGCGGGTTAGGGTCGCCCTTGTCGTGCTGACTGTTGTTGCAATCGCAACCGTATACACAACCAATCGATTGCTGACCGATCGATTTACCGAAACTACGCGCAATAGGGCAGAGCTGTCGCTGACGTTGAATTCCGGCAACCTGCTTTCGGAATTGCGGCAGAATGCAATTGTCCCGCAATTGCTGTCCCGCGATCCCACTTTGATCGGCGCCTTGAATTCGGAAGACTACCAGCAATCGACCCAGCGTCTTCTGTCTTTTGTTGAGGAAATCGACTCCGCGTCTCTCACGCTTCTCGACAAGGACGGGCGCGTGGTTGCGGCTACGGATCGCAACAGCCTCGGCTCCCATCACAAGGACGCCGCTTATTTTATCAATGCGTTAAGAGCGGCCGAAACGATATTTACGGTCGATCCGAAAGAATCCACCGGTTACTCCTTCTTCCACTCACGGCGGATACAGGCTGGTGGTGATACGCTTGGCGTTATTGTGTCCGAGGTCGATCTGCAGAAGTTTGAACGGCAATGGGCTGGCATCTCAGCGGCCGTTTTGGTGGCAGACAGCGAGGGCACGATCGTGCTGTCGACAGAGCCACGCTGGCGCGGGCGCACGGAAAAGGATGCGCTCGCCAATCAACCTCCACGCAGCGCTATTGAAAGGGCGATCCGGGCGACGGCGGATTGGGCGGCACTTCCGGCCGATGCTTACCTGCAGGGCGAAGGGGTGATGCGACAAGAAAGCCTGGTCGGGTTCCGTGGTTGGCGCATTGCTTCATTTACTACTTATGCGAGTGTTCGCGAGCGTGTGAATGGCGTCTTGGCGCTCGAAATCATGGGATTCGCCATACTCTTAGCGCTTGCCTTCTATTTTTTGAGCCGACGCTCGGCTCTCCGCGTCGCTCTCTTTCAACGCGAGTCGGCAGAGCTTCGCCAGCTGAATGCACGTTTGCAGCGGGAAATTGCCGAGCGAAAACGCGTGCAGGAAGACCTCGCTGTTGCAGAACAAACGCTTGAACAATCCAGCAAATTGGCTGCTTTGGGCGAGATGTCTGCGGCGGTCAGTCACGAGCTGAATCAGCCCCTTGCCGCAATGAAGACGTATCTCGCCGGTGCCCGATTGCTTCTTAGCCGCAACCGTCCAGATGAGGCGCTTTCAAGCTTTGGCCGCATCGATGATCTGATCGAACGAATGGGGGCCATTACCCGGCAACTCAAGTCGTATGCGCGCAAAGGCGCGGAAGAGCTTAGCCCGGTCGATATGGGGGACGCTTTGGCATCATCACTTTCGATGATGGAACCGCAATTGCGTCAACGTCAGGTTCAGATCAGTCGCATTCTGCCCGACGAGCCCGTTCGGGTTATGGGTGATCGCCTCAGGATTGAACAGGTTATGGTGAACCTTCTGCGCAATGCGCTTGACGCGACGAAGTCCGAGCGCGCACCGCAGGTCGATATAATCCTCTCCGCCGGCGAAACGGCCACGCTCACAGTGCGGGACAATGGGCCAGGAATCGCGGATCTCGATAGTCTTTTCGAGCCTTTCTACACAACCAAACAACCCGGTGATGGTGTTGGTTTAGGGCTTGCCATATCATCGGGGATCGTTGGTGATCTCGGTGGACGCCTGACGGCCCGAAACGGGCAGGGCGGTGGCGCGGTATTTGAAATGCAACTTCCTATCCTCTCTGATGAGGATGAACCTGACAATGATAGAGTAGCAGCGGCGGAGTAAGGCCATGACCCAAGCGATGAAAATTGCGATTGTCGATGATGAAAAAGATATGCGGCAATCTATCAGCCAGTGGTTGGCGCTTTCGGGATACGACACTGAGACCTTCGCGAGCGCCGAGGATGCGTTAAAAATGCTTGGGCCGGATTATCCCGGCATCGTGATCTCGGATATCAAAATGCCGGGTATGGACGGCATGCAGTTTTTGAAGAAACTTATGGGCAACGACTCTGCCTTGCCGGTCATTATGATCACCGGACATGGTGATGTGCCGATGGCGGTTGAAGCGATGCGCGTCGGCGCATTCGATTTCCTAGAGAAGCCCTTCAACCCAGACCGGATGTCTGAACTGGCGAAGAAGGCTACGGGCGCGCGCCGACTCACTATGGACAATCGCGCCTTGCGCCGCGAGCTCTCAGATGGCGGTCAGCTGATGAAAAAGCTGATCGGTCAAAGCCCGGCCATGGAGCGTCTGCGGGAAGACATTCTTGATCTTGGTCAGGCCGACGGTCATGTGCTCATCGATGGCGAAACGGGCACCGGTAAGACCCTGGTCGCACATGCACTCCATGCCGTTGGCAGCCGGGCGGGCAAGAAATTTGTGTTGGTGAGCTGCTCTGCCCTGGAAGAAGATGCGCTCGCCAAGCGGCTGTTCGGGCCCATGCTACCCGAAGATGCGCAACTGCCCGCGATGGAAGAGGCGCGCGGAGGAACGCTGGTGCTCGAGGATATCGAAGCACTCAGTGAAAGCCTTCAGGCCCGACTGCTGAGCGTGATCAACGACCAGGGCATGCCCGGCGAAACGCGGATCGTCGGGATATGCAACCTTCAGGAGGCGGGAAAGACCTGCGAGGATGCCTTGCGCCCCGATCTTTTCTATCGCCTAGCGGCATTGCGGATCACGGTTCCGCCCCTGCGCCAGCGTGGGGAAGACATCCTAACCCTTTTCACTCGGCTCAGCGATCAATTTGCCGACGAATATGGCTGCGATGCGCCTAAAGTGTCTGCTCAGGAAGCCGCGCAATTGCTGCAGGCGCCTTGGCCCGGCAATGTGCGTCAGTTGATCAACATCGCGGAAAGGGCTGTTCTTCAGGCCCGTCGTGGCAGCGGCACGATTGCATCGCTTTTGATGAGCGACCACGAAGAAATGCAACCAGTGATGACAACGGAAGGCAAACCGCTCAAGGAATATGTTGAAGCGTTTGAGCGTATGCTGATCGACAACACAATGCGCCGCCACAAAGGGTCCATTGCCAGTGTTATGGAAGAGCTATGCTTGCCGCGCCGGACGTTGAACGAAAAGATGGCGAAGTATGGTTTGCAACGCGCAGACTATCTGTAGGCGACACTGCAAAAATGAAGGAAAGGGTCGGGGAAAATCCGACCCCTTCCTTTTGAAGATGAGCGAAAATCAAGCGGCCTGACGGCGCCGCATCATCGCAAAACCGCCCAAACCAACCAGAAGCATAGGTAATCCGGCTGGAAGTGGAACTTGGCTGATCGTTAAGTCGTCGATCACGGCATAGGCGCCAGACACCTCGAAACGATGGATGACGTTTTCGCCTAGATCGAAACCGCGGAAACCGCCAACATTGGAAGCGCGCGAAGTCGCGATGGGTGCGGCGGAGGTGAGGTTGAATTCCTCAATCAGCGCGTCGGACCCGTCAAAGATCCGCAGGATTGCCTGACCATAAGTGGGCGCGTAGTTGAACAATCCGCCAACACCACTGACCCCTTCCGAAAAGGTGAAGGACATCGCAGCCGTTCGGCTGTTTGTGCCGGCATAACCGTCGCGACCGGAGGTCCAGCGTCCGTTGAGACCGAGACCGTAGCCATTGGTATAGTCAAAAACGGACCGGTTGTTTTCGGATGTGAAAGTGAAGCTGATATCGCCGATGCTGCGAACCTCTGGGCCGCCGGTCAGAACCGATGGACCTTCGGAAAAGTCGTAGACCGAAGCATTGGTCAGCGTGTTGCTTGTAAGCGTCGCGCCGGTCGCAGAGACCGCAGACAGCGCGATTGCGCTGACTGTCGCAACGAGGGTGTATCGAAACATGTACCATTCCTTGAACTTGTTGACGTTCAAGGCATCGGTCCGAAAGCGGCCTGAATTGGACCTGATTTAAGACGATTTCGTGTCGATCTTTAACTTTTAGAAACAATGTTTGAGCCCGCACAACACTGCTTCGCCATAGGCACAGACTGACCACTTAAAGATTGACCATTGTCAACCACCCCCAATAACCCTTATCTGTGAAAAAGCCGCGAAGACGCTTATTTGCGTCCGGCAAGATGAGTTTCGCTGTTCGCGCCGATGCCCACCTGTGGTTGCATCCCCGGACAGACCGATTGGGTCGGAAACGGCCACGAGACGCTGACGGAGGCAAATGCCTGACGCAGCATAAAATGGATGCAGCGGCCAGGGCCCTTGCATCGGAGAAGAACCGCGATGACGCGCGCAGACGAGACAGTCATAGGCAGGAGGGCCCACGAGGCCGTGCCGAGCGCTGCGTCTGATATCGCCCAAACACGTCACCATCCGAAGTCAGCCGCACCCCCGGGGGCGGTGGCAGCTGATGCGTGCAATGGACATTCATGCCAAAGAAAATGCTTATCGATGCCACCCACGCGGAAGAAACCCGCGTGGTTGTGGTTGATGGAAACAAGGTTGAGGAGTTTGACTTTGAATCCGAGAATAAACGCCAACTTGCCGGGAACATCTATCTAGCCAAGGTCACGCGGGTCGAACCATCGCTTCAGGCGGCTTTCGTCGACTATGGGGGCAATCGTCACGGCTTTCTTGCGTTCTCTGAGATCCATCCCGACTATTACCAGATCCCCGTCGCTGATCGCGAAGCGCTTATGGAAGAAGAGCGCGCCTATGCCGAGGCGATGAAAGCCAAGGACGAGGCAGAGGAAAAACCGCGCCCAAAGCGCCGCCGTTCCAGCCGGAACAAGGCCGCGCAGGCAGATAGCGATGATGCGGTCGTTACCAGCGAAATCGGCGGGATGGAGACGATCGACCTGGGCGATGGCGACGAAGATGACACCGCAGATGCTGTTTCGCCCATGGAGACGGTCAGGGAAACACCGGTTGAAACACCGCATAGCAGCGAAGCACTTGAGGAAGACGCGCAAGAGGCTGTCGAAGACAGTTCTTCCGGTGTTGACGACACCGATGAGGCCGAGGACAAAGATGCGGCCGATGCGACATCGAAAGATGACAGCATAGAATCTGTCGCCGATGAGGACGATAGCGAAGATATCCGTCCGCCGCGCAAACCACGGCCACGGCGCTACAAGATCCAGGAAGTCATCAAGGTACGCCAGATCCTGCTGGTGCAGGTGGTTAAGGAAGAGAGGGGCAACAAAGGTGCGGCCCTCACAACGTATCTCAGCCTCGCTGGTCGCTATTGTGTGCTCATGCCCAACACGGCGCGCGGTGGCGGCATCAGCCGCAAGATCACCAACGCGGCAGACCGCAAGAAACTGAAAGACATCGCCAACGGGATCGAGGTACCACAGGGTGCGGGCCTGATCGTACGCACGGCAGGTGCCAAGCGGACCAAGGCCGAGATCAAGCGCGACTATGAATATCTACAACGACTTTGGGAACAGATCCGTGAACTAACGCTGAAATCCATAGCGCCGGCGAAGATCTATGAGGAAGGTGATCTGATCAAACGCTCGATCCGCGATCTTTACAACCGCGAGATTGACGAGGTGTTTGTGGAAGGCGAGCGGGGCTATCGCATCGCTAAGGACTTCATGAAGATGATCATGCCGTCCCACGCCAAGAACGTGAAACAGTATCAAGAAAGCCTGCCGCTTTTCGCGCGCTATCAGGTCGAGAGCTACCTTGGCGGGATGTTCAACCCGACGGTTCAACTGAAATCCGGAGGATACATCGTCATTGGGGTTACCGAGGCGCTTGTGGCGATTGACGTAAACTCGGGCCGCGCAACCAAGGAAGGCTCGATTGAGGAAACGGCGCTTAAGACCAATCTGGAGGCCGCTGAGGAAGTTGCTCGACAATTGCGTTTGCGCGACCTTGCGGGGCTGATCGTCATCGACTTCATCGACATGGACGAGCGGAAGAACAATGCTGCCGTCGAAAAACGCATGAAGGACAAGCTCAAGACTGACCGGGCGCGCATTCAGGTGGGTCGCATCAGCGGGTTTGGCCTTATGGAAATGTCGCGCCAGCGTCTGCGTCCAGGCATGATAGAGGCGACAACCCAGCCTTGTCCGCATTGTCATGGCACTGGGCTGATCCGGTCCGATGACAACCTCGCATTGTCCATCCTGCGTCAGATCGAAGAGGAGGGCACGCGCCGTCGCAGCCGTGAGGTTCTGCTGAAAGCACCAGTTGGGATAACAAACTTTCTCGTTAATCAGAAGCGCGAGCACATCGCGCAGATCGAAGCGCGATACGGTCTTTCGGTCCGGCTTGAGGGGGATCCTGCGCTCGTCAGCCCGGATTTCGCCATTGAGAAGTTCAAGACAGCGACGCGTGCCGTTACGACGGGTCCAGCGCCGGTGGTGTCAGTGGATGCATCGCTGATGGAACAGGTGGATGATGACGACACCGTGGAAGAAGCGGCCGAGGTCGAACAGAGTGAAGAGGGCGGTGAAAGCAGGTCCAAGCGCCGCCGCCGCCGTCGCCGTCGCAGCCGTCGGTCGTCAAACGAGAATGCTGGACCTCCTGACGGGCAGGAACAGCCTTCAAATCAGAACGACGAAACACCGGCCGTAGAGGAAGCCAAATCCGAAGAGGTGACAGAAGCAGCGTCGGTTGAGGTGGAGGCACCGACAAACGAAAAGCCCAAGCCGAAGCGGTCGCGGAAAAAGAAGGTGCAGCCGGACGATGACGCGTCCGTGCCCGGCGCAGACGCACCCGTTGCAGAAGAAGCCGAAGCGCCCAAACCCAAGCGGACACGCACACGAAAGAAGGCCAAGGCAGATGAGGTTGTGGCTGCACCAGAGGAGACGCCTGCTGCAGCGGTCGCAACGGAAGAACCCGTGGCGGTTGTGGAAGAAGCAAAAGCGCCGGAAAAATCTGCCTCTGAAGAACCTGTTGCTGAGCCTTTCGAGGCTGCCGCCCCGGTCGAAGATACGCCACCCAAGCCAAAGCGGCGTGGTTGGTGGTCATTGGGTAAATAATGCGAAGGCGGGTGTTGAACCCGCCTTTATCGTTTGCGGATGACGTAGATCTGTATTGCTCCTTCGTCTTCCGAGGAGACCAGTTCGTGTCCAGTTTCCTGACAAAAGTGGGGGATGTCTACAATTGCCGCAGGATCATCGGCGCGCACAGTCAGGCAGTCCCCCGATTGAAGGTCTTGCAGCCTTTTGCGGGTTTTCAAAACGGGCAGGGGGCACAACAGCCCAACGGCATCCAAAAAGGCGGCATCACTCATGAGATCGGAGATAGATCCGATGTTTCAGCCTGTCCACAAGGATGTGACCGTATGTCGGATGACGCGCGCGAAGTTATGATTTAGATCAGGAGAATGTTTGGTATCGACATCATCGACGCAAGTCTTCTGCCCGCCATGACCGTTGCCCTTCTTGCGGGGATCGTCAGCTTTCTTTCGCCTTGCGTTTTGCCGATTGTGCCTCCTTATCTGGCTTACATGAGCGGCGTCAGTGTGAATGAGATGTCAAGCGCCACGCTGGCCCGCCGCAAGGCGATGGTTGCGGCCCTTTTCTTCATTCTTGGCCTTTCGACAGTTTTCCTGATTTTAGGTTTTACCGCATCAGCGTTTGGGGCGTTTTTTCTTCGAAATCAATTGCTTTTCACGCAAATCTCAGGTGGTGTGGTTATGGTGTTCGGGCTCCATTTCATTGGGCTCTTTCGCATCCCGTTTCTCGACCAGGAGGCGCGCCTGGACGCGGGCGACCAGGGTGGGTCATCATTTGGGGCATACGTTCTCGGCCTCGCCTTCGCCTTTGGTTGGACGCCCTGTATCGGACCCCAACTAGGCGCCATCCTGTCCCTGGCCGCTTCCGAAGCATCCGTGACCCGCGGAACGTTCCTGTTGGGGGTGTATGCAGCGGGTTTGGGTGTCCCATTCTTGCTGGCAGCCATGTTTATGACGCGCGCCATGGGTCTGATGAACCGCATCAAAAAACATATGAACATTATTGAGAAATCGATGGGCGCTCTGCTTCTCATAGTCGGCCTTGCCATGCTGACCGGCGCTTTCACGGCCTTTTCCTGGTGGTTGCTAGAGCAATTCCCGGCGCTTGCGTTGATCGGCTAAAGCTTTTCTTCAGAAAACTGTGATTTTGCGCTATCTTAGCTGTGATCTTGCATCGTACAGGGCGTAAAATGAACAAGGGGGAAAGCGGAACTGTCAGACATCGCAAGGTGTTTTACATCCCGGGCTACGACCCATTCCCGCCGCGCCGATACAGAGAGTTGTTTCGCAAAGAAGGGGCCGTGCAGGCAAACCTTTCTGACTACAGCCTCACGACAACCGGGTGCCCCGGTGATGCTGTCTCATTCGGTTGGCATGCGGAATTGCAACATGACAGGCAAGTTAGCTCTGCGGATTTCAGCATTCTCGTCTGGTCCGACCTTGTTCGTGACTCCATGAAAGCCGGCATTCCGACGACCTTCTGGCGCATGCTTCAAACGATAGGGGTCTATGTTTTCAGCGGTGCGATCTTTCGACTGATGCGATTGCGCAAGGGACCGGTCATCGCCGCCCTTTACCCGATCGCAATGCTGCTGGCGCAGCTTGCGTTCGCCCTTCTGTGCGGGTGGGTGATCTGGACAGTGTTTTCCAACCTTTGGACGGGCATTGGCGCATTTCTTGGTCTGATGACAACGGTATGGGTGCTGCGATGGTTTCGGCAGCAGGACCGACATTTCTTTGCCTACTATCTGATGCAGGATTATGCATTCTCCGCTCAATTGAAGGGGGGTACTCCGCGTAATCTCGATGAGCGGATCGACCTTTTTGCGGGCCATATCGCCGATGCATTGCGCAGCGATGTTGATGAGGTGCTGGTCGTTGGTCATTCCTCTGGCGCTCATCTGGCGATTTCGGCGCTGGCGAGGTTGCTGCGTGCAGGTTTGGTCCCGGCAAACGGGCCCGTTCTGTCATTGCTGACACTGGGTCATGTGGTGCCCATGGTTTCGTTTTTGCCCCAAGCCCGTGATCTGCGCACAGATTTGAGCGATCTGAGCCTGTCCGATCAACTGACCTGGGTGGATGTGACAGCGCCGGGCGATGGCTGCTGTTTTGCGCTTTGCGATCCGGTCGCGGTAACCGGCCTGCAACCGGACGGGAAAAGATGGCCCCTGGTTTTGTCTGCGGCTTTTACCCAAACGCTGAGTCCTGAAAAATGGAAGCGCCTGCGCTGGCGGTTCTTTCGCCTTCACTTCCAATATCTTTGTGCTTTCGACCGCCCGGGGGACTACGACTACTTTCAGATTACAGCCGGTGCGCTGACACTTGGTGACCGCTTCTCGGGGCGTGCCCCATCGAAATCCCGGATCGAGCGCCCTTTGTCGAAGTACACTTCTGTCGCTGCATGATCCCACCAAAACCACAAAGCCGGGCAGAGAACGTTTCGCTGTGGCGCTATGTCCGCCTGTTCCGGCGGGACATCCTGTCAGCTCAGCCCGCCAGGCTTTATCGTGCGTGGATGGCGGCGTTCAGAACGCCCTTTTTTCAAAGCTACCTGGTCAATCAGCCGGAACTTGTCCGCTTGCTGCTCAAAGAGCGGCCCGAAGACTTTCCCAAATCCAGTCGCATAGCTGAAGGGTTGCGTCCGTTGCTGGGGAACTCCGTCTTTCTGACGAATGGGGACACTTGGGAACGACAACGCCGCATCATCGATCCGGCCTTTGAGGGGGGACGTATTCGAGAGACTTTCCCTGCGATGCGTGCGGCGGCGCAATGTGCTGCAAGACGGTTCGAAGAAAAGCAGGAGCAGCTTGTCGAGGTCGAGGCGATTGCAAGTCATGCAGCCGCCGACGTGATTTTCCGGACATTGTTTTCCATCCCGATTGAACACGATATCGCCCGACAAGTTTTTGAAGCATTCCGGCAGTATCAACGCAGCCAACCCATCCTGAACTTGGGAGCCTTTGTGCCGCTGCCATCTTGGGCACCAAGGCTGTTTCGCCGGGACGCGCGTTCCAAGGCGCGGCAAATCCGATCGCTTATCATGACATTGACGGATCAGCGGCAGCGGGAGCTGAAGACCGGGAGCGCTCCAGACGATCTGGCGACCAAAATCATGACGACACCAGACCCGCTAACCGGTCAGATCTTCGACTTGGATGAAATGGTGGATCAGGTTGCCATCTTCTTTCTGGCTGGACATGAAACCAGCGCTTCCGCGCTGGCCTGGGCGCTGTATCTCGTTGCGATATACCCCGAATGGCAAGATCGCATCGCAGAAGAGATCGAGAGGGCCGACGGAGACCATTTTGAGATGATGTCCCAGCTTTCGGTCACACGGGATGTCTTTCGGGAGGCGCTGCGCCTTTACCCGCCTGTACCAATGATGGTGCGAGAGTGTCAGAAGCCCGAACGGTTTCGCAACCGCGACATCCAACGAAAAAGCCAGATGGTAATCAGTCCGTGGCACGTGCATCGGCACGAACGTCTCTGGCATGCGCCGGATGCTTTCGATCCAGACCGTTGGAAAACTGAGAATGGCCAAAAATGCCTGCGCGACGCTTTTATCCCGTTTTCGGCAGGCCCGCGGGTCTGTCCGGGGGCCGGGTTCGCGATGATCGAAGGCCCGCTACTGCTTGCCCATCTTCTGCGCAATACACGCGTTTTGCCGGTGGAAAATCGAACCCCGGTACCAGTTGCGCACCTTACCGTTCGATCGGAAGAGGGCATTTATCTGCAGCTCACCGCCCGTGAGCGATAACAGCAGCAGATCGACGGCTTTGACGTTTAACTGTTTCATTGGAATGGGGTACTGCTCATCCAAAGAATCGAAATTGCCCTGGAGTATCCAATGTCCGACTTTGAAAAGATGCGAGCACAAATGAAAAGCGGTCAAGGTTTCATCGCTGCACTTGATCAAAGCGGGGGATCAACTCCCAAGGCGCTTGCACTCTATGGTGTCGATGCCTCTGCCTATGCGGGGGAAGACGAGATGTTTGCCGAGATCCAAAAAATGCGCGCGCGCATAATTCTGTCGGATGACTTCACAAACGCCAAGGTTATCGGTGCCATCCTGTTTGAGAAGACCCTTTCGGAAGAGATTGATGGAAAGAAAGTGCCTGAATACCTTTGGTCCGAACGGGGGATCGTTCCGTTTTTAAAGATCGACAAGGGTCTGGAAGAGCAGGCCGCCGGGGTTCAGGTCATGAAACCCATTCCGGACCTTCCCGCAACGCTGGTTGCCGCAAAGACGCAAGGCATTTTCGGCACGAAGGAACGTTCCGTGGTTCACGAGGCCAATGCAGCAGGCATTGAAAAAGTTGTCGAGAACCAGTTTGAAGTTGCGCGCGTTGTCATCGAGGCCGGGCTCGTGCCGATCATTGAGCCCGAGGTGAACATTCATTCTGAAACCAAGGCTGAGGCGGAAGAAATGCTCAAAGCGGCGTTGATTCAGCATATCGAGAAGCTTGGCGAAGGTGAGGACGTGATGCTGAAGTTAACCCTGCCATCGACCTCAGGGCTTTATGATGAAGTGGCTGACCATCCACGGGTTGTCCGGGTTGTGGCGCTCTCGGGCGGGTATTCTACTGACGATGCATGCCAGCTGTTGGCCAAAAACCCTAAGATGATCGCAAGCTTCTCTCGGGCTTTGACGGAAGGCTTGCAACGGGAAATGGCGGATGAATCGTTCAATAGGTCCCTGGGCGACAACATAGATCAGATTTATCGGGCGTCCTTGGCCTGACCGCCAAGGCCAGTGCGACCCAGGCTGAGGGCCCATTGATGTGCGTTGTGCTGTGTGCTCCACGGGTCTGGAAGCGAGGGGGG
>CALCOY010000050.1 GCA_937897325.1 uncultured Shimia sp. | reverse complement strand
GAGACACCCAATAGCCATTCATCAAACGCGCACGCATGCGGTTCTTGGTTTGCTCGCCGTTCTTTTGACGCTGATGCTGCGAGACCGATGCCAGCAGATTTTCAACAAGGATGGAATCCGAATCCTCACCAAAGGTTACAGAGGGGCTTTCGAGCTTGCCGCCCATGTCTTCAAGCGTTCGCCGCAAAGCCCAGTGGCTTTCGATATCCCGTGCCAATCGGCTGATATCGTCAATCACAACGATCACAGGCTCTTTCTGCGCTTTGATATAACTCAGCATCGCGTTAAAGGATGGCCGATCTGCGACCCCGCCCGAGACAGCGCGTTCATAAAAACTTTCAATGACGGTGTAATTTTTTCGCGCTGCGTATTCTCGGCAGCGCGTTTCTTGGCTCTCAAGCCCATGGCCTTCTTCGACTTGCGCAACCGAAGAGACCCGGCAATAAATTATGGCGTTGTGACTCATGAGCAGGCTCCTTCTTCGGTGGTTTCGGGTTGATCCAATTGTACCGAATCTGGGGGCAAAATGCCCTCTTTTTCGAAGCATTTCATGAGATGCCCACAGGCCATTTGGGTGGATGCAACTCCGTATCCCAGATCGACAAATGCCATCGCAAAGCCCCAGAAAATGCCAAGGCGTTCTTGTTTTTCATCTTCGGTTAAATCGCACTCGTTCAAAAAATGCGCGAAGGTCATAAGATCAACATCCAGCGTAGCCGTTTCGCCGTTGATCGTATTGGTGGTGGTTATGTTTGTTGTGTCGTTTCCTTGTGTGGTTTTCACGAATGGTCTTTCTCTTAGGTGTTTATGTTTGGGTCATATGTTCAAAATCCTTTCTGCATGAGAACATAGGCAGAACAAACTACATGCTCCAACCGTTCTTTGCAAGAAAATATTCCTATTTAACATAGGTCTAGCGGGTGTGTTCTCGGCCTTTATCAACGCTTGCGCCCGCACGGCTCTTGCGGAAATCCATCTGGCTTTGGGCTTTCTGATCCGAGGATTGTTCTTGTTCGCGTGCATGATCACGGCGCAATTCATTCGTACGATGGTATGCGGCGCGGGTCAGCTCACCTAGTTTAAGCATGTCCGCGTCATAGTAAGAGTTGCTGTCATGGTAACGCCCGTGATCGTCTTTCCACATCTGCGCAAAGGTCGTGGAATAGCTCACACCATTGTCGCCCTCATTGCGCCAGATTGAGGCTTTGAGCGAACCGACCCGTAGAGTTTCTACAGGGCGGTTTGCCTCTCGCATTTCATGACCTTTCGCATGGGTTGCACTTTGTCCGTTTTCTTTCATAGCTTTCCTTTCAGCTTGGTTGGTTAGCGATCTCTCGCTTTCGTTTGTTTCGGGCCGTGTGCATCCGCAAAACGCTCCGAGATAAATTTCTGCTTTGCCGTTGGCGCCAGATTGCGCGCGGATTCCGTTTGTTTTTCCGACGGAACGTATTGCGGCTGATCGCGCATCGCTTGGCGGTGGGTTTTTATCTGCTGGTCATTGAACTTGGCTGCGTCAACAGAGGTACGATACGGAAGCGGTGTTTCGTAGGAGAGTTCAGGCGCAAGCTGATGATGGGTGCGCGTAGCCTTGAAACTCTCATAGCTCATGACAGGACGCTCAATCTGAGCACGGCGTTCTGCCTCACTCATCTGAGCCGCAGCATGTTCCGCTTTGGTGATGTCGTCACGGGTTTCTGCGAATTGGCCCTGAGTGGTATTGGCTCGATCACCGCCCTGACCGGGCAAGCTCTCAGAATTGTTGTGCGTGAACGTCCCGGGACCATGATTGAGGCCACCAGATTTTCCGTCTCCAGTCTCAGACATGATTTACCTCTCGATAGTGGACCAGAAGCCGTCCCGATATTGCGGAAGATGGGCGTAGCGTTCAGGAACAGGTGTGCGATGGACGCGCCGCCAGCGTTTTCCGAACAAAGTTTGCACCCGGACGCGATCTGACGGCGGATAATAAGGGTTGGGATGATATCGATAGGCAAAAGCGCGGTTCTCAAAGTAAGGAACGCGCTGCGCGAGGATCGGGTAGCGCACGCCATCAGCAAAGACAAAAGCCTCTCCTTCTGGCCCGTTCATCACCTCATCAGGGGTGCGCAATGGCCTGCGATCTTCATGCTGATAGCTGGAGGCCTGATCAAAATGACCAAGCCGCGCATTCAGTTCAAAGGGATCACCGCCGCGCAGTAGTTCCTGCACAATTTCGCGCCTACGCATGGTGGCTTCAGCCTGATTAAGTCTGCGATCATATTTGAGGGTTTGTACGCCTAGAATATCAGATATCCGCTTGGCCTCTTCGATATCGCGAATGGCAAAGTTGATTTGCAGCGCCGAACTGGACAGGATAACCGCCTGTCCGTTTGGCCCCAAATTATCCATCTGCTTGGATGATTGGAAAATGCTGATGTTAGTGATGCCAATACCTGCGGCAAAGCTATGGAGCTTAAGCAACAACGGAAATGCGCCAAGCTGCCCGGCTTCATCCAGCATCCAAACTTGGCGCGGCGCATCTGGGCGACGCATTTTCTCGATCATTGCGCAAACAAATATGCTCTTCAGAATTGGCGACCAAAGCTGTGCTTTTTCTGGTGGGCACATCAAATAAAACTGTGTGGAACGGGAAGGATCGCAAAGCTGACCAAGGGAGAAGTCAAACGGTGGTGAAAGCGCATCGCGCAATTGCGGATCGGCGAGCGGTGAAACCGACTTAATCACTTCACCGACGATCCCGCGAAACCCACCGGATGAATCATCGCGGCACACTGCTATCTCTTCTTCGACATTGAAGCTCAGCTCATAGCCGCAGCTATGCATGATAAAGGCAAACTCAATCCACCGCTCGCCGCCGCCGGGAATGAGGTTGACCGCCTCATAAAGTGCAGGCGCGGTGACTTCCCCATCGCGTTCGGCTACCGCCAGCATGATTGATGTTAAAAATTCTTGCCCGCGCAGCTCAAAATATGCACTGCCTTGCCCGCTGGATGTGCGCGGGATCATGTTTTCGGCGGTGACTTGGGCATCAGAGACCAAGCTCGGACTACCCTTGTTCAAATGACTAAACGGATTGAAACGATTTCCGGCTCGGCCATGCATGCCTGTGGGATTGAAGTAGATGCAGATTTTGCCATCTGGCGTCATGTCTTGTGATACTTCTGAGAGTTCACCTTTAAGGTCCAACTGGATCGAGGACGTTTCAGGCATCACACCGCTAAGGGTATTTGGAATAATGAAACTGGTCCCTTTGCCGCCTTGACTGCCCGCAACAACGCTCATCGATCCAAGATCAGCAGGAACCCAAAGCATCTTCCCAAATGCATTGAGGGCGTAGAGGCTGGTCTTTGTTTTTCTGAAATAGCCAGCACGCGCTATCTCCGCGCGCGTAGCAAAGCGCGCCGTTCCAAAACGGCTTTGGTTATGAGCGTTCATGGGATCACCTAAGCAGTGAGAAACTTGCAGAGGACACGCATTGCCCTCCGCAAATGTGATAGATCAGTCGATCATCACGGGCAGTTCCGTCGATGGCACGACATACGGATCAGGCCTCTGTTCACTGTCATCAGACAGAACGGCGATCAAAACGATGACCGCCATCACGACAACAGCCATCCCAAATCCGCCACCGCCAGATTGGCTTTGAACGGGCGAGATATGAAAGGCTTGCGAGTCTTTATTTTTACCGAACATGGAGTTTCCTTTCAGATTAGATTCAAAGGAAGCGAGAGAAGAAGCGGCTTGCCAGCATCATGAAAACGGCTGAAAAAATCAGCCGCCCAGATACAAACAGCGCAACGGCGACAAGCAACCACCATGAGATAGAGATCAGGTCTTCTAGCCCGTTCCACCGCCCGTAGTGGCGGACGCTGAAATCGATGACGTGCTGCACTGAGGCGCTGTATACTGGCGGCGTTCCAAAGAAGGTTGCCGTACCAGCGCCGACCAAAGCGCAGCCATCAAGGCTCTTAGTGAGTGGCGATGAATTCACAGCGCCATTGGATTGATTGGGATACATGAAATCCTCCTGTGATCAGGCAAAAGGGGAGGTGCTCGCGCGACGGGCATGCCGCGCGAAGATTGAAATTTCCGAGGGGTGTAGTGTTAAGCTTTGTTCTTCATCGTATCACGAAGCGCGCCGATGAGCGTCAGGCAGGATAAGCCAGCTAGAAGCCAGTAACCTTCCATGTTTTGCCTGTACATTTCGATGGCACCGTACCCCAGCCCAAAGGAGAAAATGATGTGTGCAAGCCGATTGCCCCAGTTATTGGGAACACGCTTTGGAGGAACCTGTACTTGTAGCTGCGGTTTAACTTCAGTCTGCGGTTGCTGTGCTTGGTCGTCAAAGTTGGATAGATCAGCCATGGTGGCCTCCTTCTTGAATGAAGGCCGATGACAGGCTAATGTTTCTGCGCGCAGTAGACCTCAGAAACCTTCTGCACAGAACCATCGGCCCTCAAAGGCCATTGGTAGAAGCCGTTCAATGCTGAAAAGTGTTGGGCGGTTTTTTCTCTTTTCCGTCCATGTTGGTTGAGAGCTTCCATAACTCACAACATGAGGTACTTTATGTGTAAGGTCAAGCTTAAAGTACCTTATGATTTCAACGGATAGCGTCACCCAGGCCCGTCGTTGTCATCTGTAGGTTCCTCAAATGTCCAACGACTTGGACGGAACGCACTCTTATATTCTTCCTCTGCTTCATCAATGTCAGGTTGATGAAGAATATCAGGGTCCTTCTTAGCAGCTCTGCCCGCGCGGCGCAGAAACTCAGTCAAATTCATATCCAGCTCTTCGGCTGCTTGCTCAAACTCCAGCTTCAGCTCTGGTGTAATGGAAAACCCAACTCTCTTTAGCTCAACTTTGTCCTTCAATAACTTCTCGTCTGGTAACTCTTTAAAAAAACCCAAGTTACCATATTTTTCTTGATCGCGTCCACCTTTTTCGTTTTGAATCTTAGACTTACCGTCTTTGTAGGTGGAAACTTCTACCTTGCCAGAAGACTTAGACAGAGCACGCGCGGCGCGCTCATTCATGCTTGGTTGTCTTGTCTTTTTCGGCATGTATCAGTCCAGAAAATCCCGCGCTAAGCCATAGTATATCACGCAGTGAGCCACCAGTAAGTCACCAAAACCAAGACGCTCATGGCAAAGCTATCCTTGAACGACTGCGCTTCTAGAAATCCACGCAGCCGCTTTATGAGAAGGAAAATCAGCAAGACAACAAGAATGATCAAGGCATCTTCGAACCAGAAATCAAAAGACTGCTGTAACCAGATCGACCTGAAATTCTGCGAATATATCTCTTGGTCAGGGTACGCGACTACTGCCTTGGGTATGAACATTCCAAGCGCAAACATCGCGTATCGGCTCAAGGCCTCAGTTGCGCCACCGTTTGAAACGGTGAATGCGACCAAAGAAACAGAATACAAGATGATGAATGCCGTTGTCCCCAACAAAGCACCATTGAAGAGCAGTACGAGCGCGTAGTCGTTTTGAGTGATGCTAAAGATGCGTCCCGCGACATCGCCCAAGGTGTTCTGTCCCGCACGTTCCACAAATTTCAGCAAGATCAGCGGCGTGCCCGCAAGGACACCGGAGAACAATCCAAGCTTTAATAGAATGAAGCGTTTAGAACTGAGATGCCTATAGCGCTCTGCATAGCTTGGGGAAGCGAACCAGTTCCACAAGCGAACTCCGGTCGAAGGACAAAATTCACATTGTTCGCACAGGCCTTGATGACGGATATGGGCGCGGTAGCTTTCTGGATCGATGCCATCCGCGAACATGTCCGCCAAATATTCACGCTCGCGCTTCGCAAGAAAGATAGCCCCAACCAAGAACAGCGAAACAATGGGAATGGTGAGTGTCATAAAGAAAAACGAGTACATAAAAAACGCTGGTGGCATGTTCTCGCCGGACAGTATCCCCGACCAATTCATTGACGCGAAACCGTATGAAAAAATGCTCATATAGCAAATAAACAGCAGCAACATGATAGGCTTGATGAACAAGAAAAGCCGGTGATCGCCGGAACGAATATGGCCTATTTCATGAATAATCCGGCTGGCGCTGTCACTTTCGTCTGGAACAAGGATAACCGGACGGAAGAAGACGCTGCGAACTTGCCAGTTATACCGTGGCCCACATCGAACATGGTAGTCTTCGTTCAGACTTTCGAGGCGGATGCGCGCGCTGTTTCGTAAGACCTTGACGCTATCAAAAATATGAAAGGACAAGATTACAGAACACCCCATCGCAAACGTAACAAGTGCATAAGTTGGAAAAGTCAGAAAACTCAGAGCAGCAAAGAGCAGTGCCAACACGCCGAGTTGCAAGTCCAAGAAAATACTAGTGGGGTAACGTTTTGAGTGGGCCTCAAGCGTCTTTTGTGACGGGATTTTCATCAATGAGTACCGTCACGCCGCCAATCTCGCCTGCTATTTCCAGCATTTTTTCAACGCGTTCGCATTCTTCTTCATTGTCTGGATCATAGGTAAGAAAAATCTGCATGGTGCTTTTATCGCCAGCACCAAGCAATGGAACGCCGCCCGTTTCCATTTTGACTTTGCCTGCGAGTTTAGCGATGTCATCGCGAACGATTTTGGCGATGGCGTTGAGGTTCTTTCCGCGAGGCGCTTTGAGCGTAAGTGTTTTTGATTTGGACATGCAGAAAGGCTAAGCGCCCAGAGACACCTTCGCAACATGTCATCTTCAACTTGGATGATCCAAATTCGTGTGCAGCCTGTATAGGTTAGCTGTTAAGCAAGTCCAGAGTCTTGCTTTGTAAAACGCGCCCGGTGTCGTCCATAAGTTCATACCTGACTGGCACATGGGCTTGCCCGCCCAGAACCATAAAATGCGCGAGCATGCCAACGCAGCGTTGCAAGTCTTCATTGGCTGTGGGATAGCCATGAAAACTCGTAACATCCGTGACGACAACCAAATGCGCATCGGTGGGGTTGAGCCAGCCGGTGAACGGCTCTTTGCAATCCGATGACCGCACATATTCCCCGTCCGGGAAGAAGTCTGGCGGGGTCGCGCGTTCCAAAGCGCTTGACGCACTGGCAAACAGAACCAGCGCGCCAGCAACGGCGAAGACATTGAGCTTCATGCCAACGCCTCTTTACGTTTTGCAAGCATACCAAATGCGCCAAGCCCTGCGATCAAAAGGGGTAATCCTGCCGGAAGTGGAACGGGCGATACGGGATCAGTCGGCCCATCGGTCGGTGGAACTCCAGCGCCGCTTGTGATCGAAAACTCTGCCGCGCCAAAGAACAGCGTCGTTTCATCAAAATCCGCAATGCTACCAAACTGGGCAACGTTGATCTGCCCGCCAAACACAATTGGATCGGTCGCTAAGCCATTCTCAAACCCGGAGAATAGGCTATTGGGATCATCAAACAAATAATTGTCTGGCCCTTGTGCCGCGATGGTCAGGCCAAGGAAATTTGGCGCAAGCGATCCGATGGACCCGGAATATGCTTCCCCAAGCGGATCACCACCGGACACCAGATTGAAGCGCTGGAGGTTAGCGGGCGAAGACTGAGAGACTTGGGGCGCAAGGAATGTCCCGAGCGGCGCGGTCACTGCGTTTGGATCATAAGAAATGCTGCCAAGCTCAGTCTTCAGTTCAAACGAAACCAATGCTGTGGTCGCCGCGCCAAAGTCGAAGAAGAACCCCGTGTTGGCATCCGCATTCGTATCCGCAAACGCATCATCAAAAACGGCTGTGGCGGTGAATGTGCTGCCCGGGGAATAGCTGATCGTCCCGTCCGACCCATCAGTCGTACCGGAGATATTCAGGGTAACGGTTGCCGCATGCAATGGCGCAGACAGGGCAACACAGGCAGCAGAAAAACTCAGAACAGAGCGCAGTTTCATCGGAGACATCCTCTCAGGTCAAAGGCAATTTTTTCAGAGAAGTTGGTATCCGTTGCTAGCTGCGGCGTACGGCATAGAAATGTTGCAAAACGTGATCGCTGCTGCGCGGCAACGCATTGACATTAATCCACTTTACATACAATCCTAACTTATCTGAAAAAGATGGCTTTGCAATTGACGGCGAATTTTTGAGTCTGTTCAATGACTTGCATGACGCTGCAAAACTCGCCCCGCAATATCAATCACCCACGCAAGGGATCATCCATCAAGGTGGAGCCAATCCGCCGATTGGACGATATTGCCGCGATCAAAACCCTGCTGGCGCACAACCCACGCGATTTGTGCCTCTTCACTTTCGGAATCAACACCGCTTACCGCGCCGGAGAGATTCTATCCCTGACAGTCGGACAAGTTGCGCATTTGAATGTCGGCGACAGGCTGGAGATCAAACAAAGCAAAACGCAGAAATATCGCTCCGCCACGCTCAACCGCCCTGTAGTCACATCGGTTCAAGTGTGGCTGAAACATCATCCAAACCCAAACGCCGATGCCCCGCTTTTCGTATCACGCACTGGCAAGAAGGCTTTGAAGGTGTCCAGCGTCAACGCCATGATTAAAAGCTGGTGTGATGAGATCAGCCTCGCAGGCAACTACGGCACACATTCCATGCGTAAGACATGGGGCTATCATCAACGCATCCAGAAAAATCGCCCCATCCCCTTGCTCATGGTCGCCTACGGCCACACCACGCAGGCGCAAACGCTGGACTACCTCTGCATCCAAGACGAAGAGATCAGGGATTTGTATGATTTGGAGTTGTGATAAACCAAAATTGCTTGAGCAATGTACCGAGATTTGAGCTTACACTTTGGAGAAAACTATGCAGCATATTCGCATTATTGTTGGTGTTGTCGTCGTAATATCGCTGATTTCATTAATCGTCCTGTTTAATAATTTTGGGTTCAACCCTGCAGACGGCACTGTAAGTGCCGTTGGCACAGACTTTGTGAAAGAGATATTCAAGACGATATTATCAGTATGTTTGGTTGGCGGCATCTACTTCATTTATCAGAACTTTGTGGATGAAGGAAAATCTGCAAAAGAAACAGCGGATAAGGAAAAACAAAAAGCAGAAGAGAAGCTCGAAAAGGAGCGACGGGAGAACCGCGAAAACGAGAAAATCCGAAGTGAGCTAAGACAAAAGAATCGACAGCTTGATTCCCAACTCAGACGTGAATTTATCAACAATAACGGACAGTTCAGGTCAAACGTCCGCACTTGGAAGATATACAAGCCAACACCCAAAAAATTTCACGAACTTCTCCCTGCTACGATCCAAGAGGAAGGCAAGCTGGAGGCATTAATTCTTGAAGCTGCGTCCAGAAGGCCGTTGACCGATAAACAAGCGTGTCTTTTTGGGCTGTATCGCCAAGGGTATCAAACGCTGAGGCAGCACCTTGACGACGACAAGAAAAAGGAACCACCGCATAACTATAACAACGATGACTACCATCTATTCGCGATGTTGTTCGCAGCGCTGGCTGATCTTCTCACTGAAGAGCGAGAGCTTGGCGAAAGTGTCAACATCGAGAGGAACGTTGATCTAATCTACGAGTGCCGATCTGATAACTGGGACCAAGCAATCCAGAATTTCGGCCGAAGCCATGAAATTTCGGACGTCTTGGAACGTTGCGCCGAGGACAACAGGAAAGACCGGATGTAGTTGCAACGGACCAAAGGACGGCTTCAATGCCGTTTCAGCATGATACCTTTCTATCTACTATGAACTGTATGACGTAGAGGAGAGCTACTCGACATTACGCTACGCGCAAGATGTGCGGTGTATGACACCGCAATGGCTGCGGGCGGCTGCGCCGTCCTCGGCAAGAGGGGCGTGCCGCCCCCTGTGCAACCCCCTGCTTGTGGATTGGTTACCCAATTGACGTTTATTGGCATGCGTGTTGCGCGAACACCTGCTATAGAAAAACGAGAAAAAGAAAGCGTTTTGCGATCAAGCTGAATTTCAAAGGCAAGAGTTTTTTTATTGGAGCATTTTCAAGTGACTGAAACACATCCAGCCTCGTTTGATTATGGAGCGCAATGGTTGCGGGCCGACTTCCACTTACACACGCGTGCAGACAAAGAGTTTGTTTATCGCGGCGACGACGACCGCTTTGTTGCAAGCTACGTTGAAGGACTTCAGAAGGCGGGAATTCGTCTTGGGGTTATCACCAACCACAACAAGTTCGACGCAGGCGAGTTTAAAGCCTTGCGTAAACGGGCGCGTAAAGTCGATATAGGGCTACTTCCCGGCGTCGAGTTGTCGGTCAATGATGGCGCGAACGGAGTACACACTCTCGTTGTATTCTCCGATGACTGGCTGCAAGACGGCCATGACTATATCAACCAATTTTTAGGAGTCGCCTTTTCCGGTAGGGTTCCTTCACAATACGAACAAGAAAATGGTCGAAGCAACGACGACCTTCTCGACACGCTGAAAAAACTTGAGTCTTACAATCGCGATTTTTTCATCGTCTTTGCTCACGTTGAGGCAAACAGCGGCCTTTGGCACGAGCTTGGCGGTGGAAGGATGCAGGAACTTGCCGCCGAGCCGTTGATCCAAAAGTACGCGCTTGGTTTCCAAAAAGTGCGCAGCCACGACAAGCCTAACGCCGTTTGTCGCGCGAAAGTTCAAAATTGGTGGGGAAACGCATATCCTGCCGAAGTAGAAGGTTCCGATCCGAAATCTATTGACCAGATCGGCAAGGGTCAAAAAAGCCATCTTAAGCTTGGTGATCTTGGCTTTGACGCCGCGAAATTCGCTCTCACGGATCACAAATTCCGCCTTTCGGCAGAAGTTCCAATTGTAGAACACTCGCATGTTAATGCGATACGTTTTGAAGGCGGTCTGTTAGATGGAAAGTGCGTCGCATTTTCTCCTCACCTTAACTGTTTGATCGGGATTCAAGGTAGTGGAAAATCGTCAATTCTTGAAAGTTTGCGCTACGCGCTCGACATCCCCTTTGGCGACAAAGCTCAAGACAAAGACTACAAAAGCGGTTTGCTGCCGTATATTTTGAAAAGTGGCGGAAAAATCATCGTCGAGGCAACCGATCGTCATGGCGCACGATTTGAAGTTAGTCGTATTTGGGATCACACACCAGATGTGTATGTTGATGGAGCGTTGCGACCAGGCGTATCGATAAAAGAAACTATCATAGCCAAGCCGCTGTACTTTGGGCAAAAAGACCTATCAGCCGCCGGAAAGGGCTTTGGACACGACCTTGTTGAAAAACTAATGGGCGATAGCCTTAAGACAGTTAGGCAGACAATCACGGAGAAGACCGAAAAACTTGAAGTTGCGGTGCAAAATTTCCTTTCGGTTCGAAGCGACGCTGAAGAAAAGCATGTCCTCGAAGACGAGCTAAAGAATGTTGAATTCAATCTGGAGGCCTTCGACAAACACGGAGTCAAAGAGAAACTGGAAAAGCAGATCGCTTTTAGTGAAGACCTGACGTACTGCGAAAGCATCGACGAAATTGTCGCTGATTGGCATGCTATCATTGATGATTCAGTAACAGAGGCCGAAGAAAGTATTTCGCAATTAGAGAAGCATAACTCAGAACACAATGCCGAATTTTTCGCCCGCTATGATGCAAAACTCAAGGAACTCAAAGGCACCGTGGCCACGGCAAAAGTGCTAGTCTCGACGATCAAGTCTAAGTCAACTGATCTAGGAACGCTTCGCAAGGAACTTGAAGGCGTTCGGGATGGATTGAAGGAGGAGTTCGCATCGACGGAGCGGGAGCTGGTAAAGGCGCTCGAAGAACAGGGCGTAACGTCGATCCAACCGGATGCGTATGTCAAACTGTTTAAGCGCAAGCAGGAACTTGATACGGAAATCGCTGACCTTGAAAAGCGTACAGGCAAAGAAAGGACTAAATTTGACGCTGTTCTGACTGCAATAACCGGCTTGAACGATACTTGGCATGAAGAGTTCAAGCTCATTGTTGCCGCGTTGAAAACCATCAACGAATCCCAATCGGCCTTGAGAGTTGAGAGTGAATTCAAGGGTGACCGAACAGCGTTCAAGGCGCATATTGAAGGCCTCTTTCGAGGGAAAAATTTGCGAAAGGACTACTACGACACACTCGCGAAGGCATATAAGGACTTTGGCGAAGTCTTTAAGGATCTTGAGACGGCGGCAACGCACGCGAAGGGAAAATCCGAGGACTTCAAAAAACTCTACCTCAAAAACCTGTTGGAATTGCTCTGTTATCAAGTGCCAAACAGTTATTCTGTGACCTATCACGGCAAACCGCTGATTTCTCATTCACTCGGCCAGCGCGCTTCAGCTATGATGCTGTTTCTGCTTAGTCAGGAAGGGAACGATCTTCTGCTGATCGATCAGCCCGAAGACGATCTTGACAGTCAAACCGTATACGAAGAAGTCGTAAAATTAGTTCGACAGCTAAAACCTAACCAGCAGTTTGTATTCGCAACTCACAATGCCAACTTTCCAGTTTTGGGGGATGCCGAAACCATCACCACGTGTAGCGCGCTGGACGATGAAATCACCGTTTCGGTTGGCAACATCGATGACAAAGAATGCCAAAAAAGTGTCATCTCCATCATGGAAGGTGGCCCTGAGGCCTTTGAACGCCGGAAAACCATCTATCAAATCTGGAAGGCGAACGCCTCATAAGTGGTTTCTGGCTAGCGCACAGAATAAGCTAACAGCTACGTGGCTTGGGACGCTGCCCCCGGCGCACTTCACGAAAAATAGACAAGACCGTGGCTCGGTTCCCTGCGCCCGCACCAACCTCGTCGATTTTTCCCTCCGTTTGCACCCCCGCTCTCGCCGAAGGGCAAGGTTGCATGAGCAGCCCTTTCCCAATTTGGGAGAAAAAAGTGAAACAATCAAAAGGAGATAGTCGGCAGTTGTCCTTGTTTTTAGCTAAGCAATCGGAGGGCGATTGTGCGTCGTGATCTCCCTTTTTGAGTGCGATTTCAAAGTAATAATGGCAACTGGTCGCGAATCTGGCGTCGGATACTGCTTGAAGACTTCAAAACATTTTCCATACTGATGATTATCGCTCTACCATGGCTTCGTGCGCCAACAGTGATTGGAAACGTTTGATGTGGGCCGAACTGAAAAGGGGACTTGCTGACCCTACCAAGATCATTGTCGTGTTTGGCTTCTTGCTAACACTTCACCTAACAATTTTAGGTATCATATATAGCTCGGCAATATTCTATATTGAGGGTTACAGCTATTTAAGCCTAGCAACGACTGGCGACATGATAATCGCAGGCTCTTCGTCTATAGGGTTGATTATAGTATCTTTGGTGATCGCTGGTTTGACAGTACGAGATGTACTAAGGGCCAGTGAGAACTTCAAAGACTACAAGGCGCAACTAGACAATGGTAAACTTGAAGCAGCCGATGACGCGCTTTTGCAGCTTCTCAAAGGAATAGCGTTCTTTGTACCCATAAAGATTATCTTCTTCCTTGCTATGCCTATTATTGGCGCGGTTGAGACACATCGGCATACTGTTCCAATACTTCCCCTAAAAGAGGATTCAAACCTGTTTGAAAGATATGTTCACTGGGGAAATACACGACTACAGAGGAACTCATATCTTCTCAACATTGAGGGTGCCGACGGTTACAGCAACGAAAAGTTCTTTATTCTTGGGGTGGCTGGCGATTTTACCTTGATCAAACCTTACAGTACAGGCGAGGGGCTCCTGATTAGGTCAGAACGCATTCAGGATATTAGGTATGTAGATTGAGGTCCCTGAGTACGAGCGTCCAAATCTGGGGGTGTTTCCATACTGTAAGTTATCACATAGCCTTGCTCCGACAGGCCCTACACCTCGTTTATTGGTCGTACAATGGCTATGCGCAAAGATTTGGTTAGAGCGGATCAACAGCACGGATAGTGCAATTGCAAGGCATAGCCACTATATGATGATTCATGGATCATCCGACAGACGACATACAAAACTCGCCCGCTATACCACCAAGAAGAGCACCAATTGGATGGCTTGAAGAGACAATACCTGCTCGTGGGTGCAGTCTCAGCATCGCTGATATCAAGAAGCTTTACGACGAATTAAGTGCCATCAATCGAAAGTTTGGAGAAGATGTCATTGCCACAATGCCCCGCAACCCAGAAGCCACTGATGATGAATGGGAGCGGTACAAAACTCACCTGCTTCAAGATGCTTTTTGCCTAACCGTTTCCATCCGGGGGGAGCGGGATCAACAGCTATATGGCGAAAGTGCCGAAATCTTCGATAGCGAAGAGCTTCCTCATCCAATTCAGACTATTTATATGAACAATATCACTGCTTGGCGGCGAAATGCATCCAACACAGACCCTAGAAATCGACTTGAAGTTTTCTTGGACTTTAGCAAACCGCCCTTGTTAGACCCCAGTTCAGTTCTTTCAGAGCCAACCCCCAATGGCAGTGAAGTTACACTGCGGGCTGACGACATGACCTATTTTCACGCCGTCCGCCAGGTCATCGATACCAAGCTACTGAAGCATCGAACGTGGTACGCACCGATACACAAGTCCTTTGCTTATGATGCGGGTGTTTGGCTTGTCGCCCTGCCAGCTGGCCTGATTATAGCGACGCACTACCGAGAGCAGTGGCTCCCTGTTGGCGGGGATTTTGAGGCCTATCGTTGGGCGTTTTTCCTTTACGCATTGGGCATTGTGGTGCTGGGTTATCGTTTTCTCACAGGATACGTTAAATGGGCATTCCCAGTGAATGTGCTCTCAGACAATCAAGATCGCAGCCTTCGGCATCGAATTGCTCTCGGTGGCATTTTTGCTTGGCTGGGCTATAAGGCCGCTGACGCCATATACGCTTCGCTGCCATTCGTTTCATGATTTATGCCAGCCATCGTGATCGACGAACGATGGTGCGTTTACGCCAGTTTTCATATGAAACCTTATCGCATTTTGGATGCTCGGCAAGCCGACAACTATGGCGACGGCCCATCTCTGGACCGCCCGCGCTTTGGTCGTGGTGATGACGAGCGGGAGCGTCGCTCTTTGAATTCTTGTTCTTTGTGAAGTGTATCAGCGCGGTCTTTCAGCTTTGCTTGATCTTGCCGCAGTTCATTAATGGCAGCAGCGCGGCGTTCTTTGAACGCCTGTTCCTTGGTTTCGACGCGCTGGCGCATAGAGCGATGTTGTGTTGCAAGGCGGTCTTTCTCTAGCGTGTCGCGCATCTTGGCTTTCTGTACCAAGCGCTGATTTTCCGCCTCAATCCTGCGGCGTTTGCCCGTGATACGGTCGATTAGCCCCATGAAGCCCTTGCGGATACGGGCATCGCGCTCGTGGGTTTCGCGGCGTTCACGCATCTTGTGCAGCACGTCCATTTTTATGCGTTCATCTGCCTGCGAAGTGTTCTGGCGTTGCTTGAGTGCCGCCATGCGCTCCTGATCTATTTTAGCGGCGCGCTGTTGCTCTTTGCGCAAAGTTTCAAGTCGATCCGTCACAATCTGGGCGGCTTGCTGATGTGCTTGCTTAACCGATGGCAATTTGTCAGGATTACCAAGTCGGGCTTTTACGGCCTTTGCCTTTTGCCCCGTCCATTTAGCGATGGCATAGACTTCGCCCTTGTGGTCCAGCGCGACATACCCCCGCCGATCACCGCGGGCGAGGATCAGGCCGCGTTCTTTCAGCGCCGCTTGAAACGCAGCCTGCGAATCCGAAATCGCCCATGCATCCTGAAACATGATCTTGGTTTCTTTAGGATCGCGCTCCGCGCGCTTGGCCTGTTGCCATTCGGCATGGCTGTAGGTCGCAGGGTCTTTCCATTCTGACTTCACGAGACCACGCGGCATCGTCCAGCCATGTTGAAGATACAGATCGCGGGAAAGGTCATTCAGCTTGCGATGATCATGCGACATCTGCACGGCTTTCATGTCATCGCAGTCAATCCGGCACCACACAGCATGGGCATGACGGCGCAGTTCGCCATCGGCTCCAATCTTTTCGTGAAACACGACGGCACGAGGCTGCCCCGTCAGGCCAAGACGATCCTCAGCCTGCGCAATCGCATCCTCGAATTTTGCCGTTGAGACCTGTTCGTCTTTGGGTGGGTTGAGACTGAGCGAATAGAGATGTTGCTTGCATTTGGTGGCGCGGCTGATGGCATAGCTCTCCTGAAAGGCTCCATGCAAGTCAGACGAGGCAAAACCGCGTACCTCATGGACGGTGACGCGCTCATTCTCATCTTTCATCAGATGATTGGCGAGGTCTTTGCCCCCGCCGCGCTGATTACCAACAAGGATCACGACAGACGTAGCCCAAGGGCGCGGAGCAAATCCTTACGCATTTCAACAACCGATACCAAAGCCAGCCGCAACAGCGCCTCGCTCTTCTCATCCAATTGCACCGTGCCGTCTTTCACGGCCCAGCACAGTTGGTCGAGATCATGGGCGAGGTTTGAGGAACCAAGTGCACGCAGTGCCTTCGCCAGCGCAGGATGATCTTTGACCGGGTTCAATCCGCGAGATCGACGGGGCATCACGTCGTCCGCTAAAACCCGCTCGCGAATATAGGCGCTCAACGATTGTTTGCCTGCGCGTTGTTCCAGCAATGCGCGTTCTTCCTGCGTAAGGCGCACCGAAACAGGCGCGACTTTCTTCGGTTTGGTTTTGACCGCAGGCAGCGGCGCTTGCTCCAACACCCGCTCATTGAACGTCTCGGCAATATAAGTGTTTTGATCTTCGAGAAGGAACTTGTTCATAACTCAAGCCCCTCCAGATCAACTGCCTTTAGTTGCTCTTCCCAATCCTCTAATATGTCGAATAATTCGTTCGAACAGAGTCCCGCTCTGTCCGCCACCTACCATTTTCATTCAATTGCGTTCGATGCTGTTCGGCCCCATATGGGGCTGTTTTTGTTGGCTTATTCGTATTCGTTGTTGCTATTGAATTTTCTTCGATTAGACCCATTTCTATTCATTGCGTGGTAGAAAACGTGGTACTTTATGGCTGCACTGAGCGGAAAGCTGACGAAGAATTTGGTGCGAACCCTCGGCCCAGGTCGCCACGGCGACGGAAGCGGTTTGTACCTTGTGGTCGATCCGTCCGGGGCTCGGCGCTGGATCGTGCGCGTCACTGTGAAGGGCCAGCGCAACCGCGAAGGCAAGCCGCTGCGCACAGACTTCGGCTTGGGCGGTGCCGATGTCGTTACCCTGAACGAAGCGCGAGATCGGGCTTTGGAATATCGACGCCTCGCAAAACAGGGCATCAATCCCCGCTTCAACGGCCGCCAAGAAATACCCTGCTTCGAAGAGATCGCTCGTCAAGTTCACATTGAGCGCCTCCCGACTTGGAAGAATCCCAAGCACGGTCAGCAGTGGGTGAACACGTTGGCTGACTATGCGTTCCCGAAGATCGGTCGCTTGCCTGTTTCAGAAATCGACCAGCCGGAAGTGCTTCAAGTCCTCCTGCCGATCTGGACCGAGAAGCACGAGACGGCGAAACGGGTCGCGCAACGCATGAAGGCCGTTCTAGATGTGGCCAAGTCCAAGGGCTTCCGCGAAGGTGAAAACCCGGTCACGACCATCCGTGACGCTCGCGTTTTGCCGACCGTTAAGCAGAAGGTGCAACACCACAAGGCGATGCACTGGAAGGACGTGCCTGCTTTTTATGCCGAGCTGGCCGCGAAGGACGCGATGGCCGCAAAGGCATTGATGTTTACTTGTCTGACCGCCAGCCGCACAAGTGAAGTCCTGAAAGCACGCTGGCAAGAGTTCGACTTCGATGAACTGGTTTGGTCCATCCCGGGCGAACGAATGAAAACGGATCAGGAACACCGTGTTCCTTTGACTGAACAGATGCTGGCCATTGTTGAACCACTCATGGCGCTCCGGTCGGACGTGGTTTTCGAGGGACAGAAGCGACACCGACCCATGAGCAACATGGCCATGCTAATGTTGCTACGCAGGATGAAATTCGAGGGCGTAACTGTCCACGGTTTCCGGTCAGCCTTCCGGGATTGGGCGGCCGAACAACCTGGCATATCTAGGGAGGTGGCGGAGTTGAGCTTGGCCCACAAAGTCGGGAGTGAGGTAGAGCGAGCTTATGCTCGATCTGATCTGTTGGATCGCCGCAGGTCGCTCATGCAGGAATGGTCCAATTATGTGGCCCCGTAGCGCGCAGAACCTCTATACAGGCCTGGAGCCGCCCTCATCGCATTCAAGTGACCAGAACTTCGACTTTTTTTACGTTCGAATGCTCGAACGGATAACGGCTTGCTTGGAATTCCGACTAAGCCATCGCTTCGAAACAGACGAGCGGCTTTTCCCGGCGGTACTGGTGTTCAACCCGTCCGAAGATCCCCTCTGGTGTGATTTGCGAAGGGGCTATGGGACCGGGCAGACGAAGCACGCCGTAAAACTACTTGAAGACGCACAGCGCCGGTTGGCCACAATCCCTGTTCGGATGAAGAGCAATCAGAAGGCTGGCCTAACGGAGATTTACCAAGGATTGGCTGATCTCCCTCGTCCCGCATTGCTCTGGCTAGATAACGCCTATGAAGAGGGAAGAGAGGAGTTTGCGCAGACAGTCGAGTATCTCCTGAGCTTGTATACAGGACAGCTTGAAGAAGCACGAAAGTGGGGAGGCAACGCTCGCGCGAAGCGTATTGCCATCCGACTCCGAGCCATCACTGAGTTTTACACCAACCATACCGTAAACGTTGGGCGAAATTCCCAATTCCCGCACGGCACATTTGTTGAGTGTCTATCAGAGATGTACGAGGTCATTGGAATGCAGGTGCACTTTTACCGCTATGCGAGCCTAGCTTCTAGCATTCCCGGTGATCATGAAGAACTCCGAGCGAGCTTCAAGTATCTCCGCTCAATCCCGTCTCTAATCGACTGATCTCAATTGGAAAAAGTTGTATAGCGGTTTTTAGGTGAACTTTCGTTTTCGTTCGACCACGCTCGGTCCAACGATTTCGAAAGGAGTTCAGACATGGATCGACAGTACTTCGAACCTGACCGCCTGTATGACGACAATGATGCAGAGCTGGACATCATTGCGCCAAAGAGCAAACGCGCGCAATGGCGTCACAAAGGCGTAGGCCCTGCGCACCATCGCTTTGGGAGGCGTATCATCTATCACGGTGATGATCTGAATGCCTGGGCAAAAAGCGTTCGCGTGCCGACCGCCGACCAAGCCTAAAACAACAAAACCCCGCTTTCGCAGGGCTTCGCCGTTAGTATCGACAACTTACGGATACCGATCTCAGCCCAGCATAGCAAGACGTAACTGAGGTCACGAACGTTCTGCTCGTGGTCGTAATGCTGGGAGCATCTCAGATGGCTCAAATGGAATTTACAATGGTGTCGACGGACCTTCGACGCGACCCGCGCTGGCGAGAGCTGGCAAGAAACCCGAACGCAAGGCTCGTCTACCTGTCCTTCATGACTTCTTCGCTGGTCACATATACCGGCCATTTTCAAATCCCATTACCGGTATTTTCGCACGACAGCATGATCTCTCAAGACATGCTCATCGAAGGTCTCATAGAATTGAATGATGTTGGTATGATCCAGTTCAATCAAAGCACTGAAGTTGTCCGCATCGTAGGCTGGTTCAACGAGCGAAGGACGCCCGAGAACGTAAACTTTCTCAAATGCTTGATCCGAATATACGAACAAGAACACTTGCCCCGTGACGAAATTATGGCCGGATCAATTGCCGAACTGTCATTGGCAGTTCTGAAGAAGTCCCGAAAGCTAAAGGTGAGTAAGACAAACCCTGAAGCATCGCGCAGTCATCGAGCTAGCTACCTCGGAGAAATGCTGGGCTTACTTCAAAGAAGCCTTATCGAAGTGTCGGGACTTCAAGATGCTCTGCGTGAGCAATTTGGCCGCTCCGACCCCCGATTAAAGGGCTACTATGATGAATTGGCGGCCAACTTGCCCGAGTTACCTCGACTCCGTCCAGCCGAACTAAACCGAGGCGTATTTGCATCGGCGAACCCGTCCCAAAAGCCGGACTCACATACCGGTCTGGAAGGGTCTTGCAAGGGTCACGAAACCCTTTCTCAACAGTCTCAGAGCCCTTCCAAGACCCTTTGCGTAGAGTCAGATCAAAAAAATAGAAATGATAAATGCGAGAGCGCCAACGCTCGCCCCTTCCTGGCCACTATCAACAGCGATCTCTCGGTAAGGGCGAGAAGTGCCTAGGTGCGATAATCCATTGAGCGCTGGTCCGCATTTGTCCACCTGCCCTGCATCATCGAATGAATTGGCGCACGGCCGCAAGCAAAATGGCTTGCCTTTAAGATTGCAGGCTAGCTTGCCTCGAGGATTGCAAAAAAGCTTGCTTTCAGGAATGCCAAAAAGCTGGCGCTGGGGCTTGCGAGAAGGCTTGCAACATTATGTTTTAAAATGGTTTTTATGTATTTTTGTTCGAAGTACGACTACAATGTTCGCGACGGCGGCGCGTAGCCCCGCGCCTCCGCCGCTGACCAACCCAACCTGCAAGGAGGTTAAGATGGCTACGACAATACAAGACGATTCCGCACTGCTCCGCCAACCCAAATCGCTGTTCGACAGTGCGGATCAATACCAACGCGAGAATGGTGCGGCCATGTTTTGGACTGTGTTCATCGAGCGCGATGGTCGCGCAGAAGCCGCCGGGACAGCCTATGAGCTGAGTTCGGGCGAGATCATTCTGCCAGCTATTGCCGCCAACGGCCGTGTGCTGCTCAAGCACGACTATCGGAGGGCTTAGGTCATGGAGTTCGATGAACTTTTCGTTCCGCCGGATATTGGCAACGACTTTTCGGCTGATATTCTCACCCGTCTCTTCGGAGGCATCATTCCACGCCTGCACGGCGATGGCGACGACACGATCGTCGTGGCCAACTGGCTGGAAACTATCTTCACGGTCTTCAACGCCTTCTGCCCGTTGGCGATGCTGGTCGTGCTGACCTTCACCATATACTCAATGATTTTCGACACTGCGGCGGACGGAAAGACCTTCGGACAGTCTGCCGACACCAAATACACGGTTCTGCGGACGGTCTTCGGGGTGGCTGGCTTCGTGCCCATAGTTGGCGGTTTCTCCTTAATCCAAGTCGCTGTTCTCTGGTTGGTGCTGCAAGGCAGCGCTTTCGGGGACGTGACATGGCGCAACGTCGCAGACGACATGCTGAGCGGCACACCACTAACTTCCGGCTCCTTCGCCCGAATACCGCCTGATTCTGACCGGCTGGTGCAACAATTCGGAGGTGCTTTCGATGCGCTGGTGACGGGCCATATCTGCGCAATGAACGCCAACCGGATTGAGCGCGTCATCAACGGCGATGGCGATGTCACCCTCGAAGAGGTCAGTGCGACCGGAACCACGGGGGCCATCCGGCTTCGTCAGTCGCCGCTCCAACTCGAAGACACTTCGGGGTTCTGGAACGGCGTCGGAGGCCGACAAGTCGTCGGAATGAGCTTCCAGATGTTTTTTGCTGAAGAGGCCGGCGGAGCAGCTTTCAGCGGCCGCAGCAACTACTGCGGATCAGTCGGGGCGACCGATAGCTATTCCGCTATCGAGGATGGCGGCGGTCTCGAAGTCGGCCTAATGGCGGGCCGAGCACAGCAGCAGTTCGCGCATCTGGCCGAAGAGGTTTTGCCAGAGCTGTCAGCAGCGGCCCAGATGGTAGCCTTCTCGATCTATAACGGCGAACGTGATAGCGAAGCTCTGCTCGAACCGTCGCGTACAGCCGTTTACGCGGCGGTGGCGTCCTATCTAAGCGGCCCGGCGATCTCCACGAGCATTTCCTCGGATGTGGTGGAGGACGTGCATGACGGGTTGCTCAACATGGTCACGACCGAAGGCTGGATGCTCGCTCCGATTTGGCAGCGGGGTGTGGCCTCAACAGTCACGTCCATCGAGTTCCCCGGCGATACGCTCGCCATGCAAGCTGCACGCAAAAACCAGATTTCCGAGTTCCTGCGCGGACAGGGTTACAATCGCGGCGTCCGCAATAGCAGTATCACGCGCGAGCTGGTCGCGAAGGCCGACGCGGATCAGGACACATGGGATGAGATCGCATCGAACGTGGTAAACCTGTCGCTGCCCGATGTGGAAACACCGATGAATGCGGCCATGGGCGAGGTACCTCAGAGCGCCATTGACCAAAGGGCCATCAACGGCCTCTATCGCGGCATCCTGAATGTTTTCGGCCCAGTCGCGACAAATACGGCCGAAGGCAACTTCGGATTTGTGGACCCAATGCTTCAGGTCCAGCGTCAGGGCACGATCCTAGCCGGGGCGGGGGGCACTGCCCTGACAGCGGGTGTTGGCCTTGAGGTCGCCAATCAGAGCATCCTTGGCCGCGGTGCCGATTTCATCTTCGGAAGCGGCGAAGTCGTGGGCATGGCGTCCTCCGGCCTGACCGGAGTGGGCATCACCCTGCTGATCGTCGGGCTTGTTATGATGATCATCCTGCCTCTTGTGCCGATGGTCTATTTCTTTACGGCGATCATGAGTTGGTTGCTTCAGATACTCGAGATCATGTTCGCGTGGCCCCTGATGCTTTTGCAGATGTTCACACCGGCACGCGAAGCCACCTTGTTCGGGTCGGGCATACCGCGGGTGCTTTTGGCGACCCTGAGTATTTTCCTTCGCCCGTTCTTCGTTGTCGTCGGATTGGTGATCGCGATGATGGTGATCTCGGTCATGCTATACGTGCTACACACCTTCTTTGGGCGACTGATGTTCTTCGACGGGATTTCCGGCGCGGACACGGTGCCTGATCTGGCAGGGTTCGCGGCAACGGCTGTGAACAGCACCATCGGTATCGTTGTGATGGTGTTCCTACTGATCGTGTACGTCCTGTTGGCGTTCCTGACGGTGCTCTTCGGGTCGCAGATCATTGTTGAGTTCGGTGAGACCGCAATGAACCTGATCGGCGCTGGCATGGGCCGTTACACGCAGCCCGGAGCCATCGCTGACAAGACGGTCATGGCCGGGGGCCTTGGCTACATGGGTGCTCGCAGCGCTGGTATGCGCGTCGGCAGCGCTCACAATCAGCTCGGGAAACTGCGCAAACAAAGACAGGATAGCAGTATTCGCAGTCTACCGAGGTCGTCACAATGAGACGCCTATGGGATGCGTTAATGGCACCGGGTCGTTCGATGCGCCTACGTGCCGAGGCACTCAAAGAGCAGCAAGCACGCTTTGAGGCGGCGCTGAACCATCTGAATCTAGATCGCATCTTGGGCGACTATCAGCCCGGCCTCACGCAGGAATTGCTCGACACCGAGGATTGGAAAACCCCGTGGCCAACGGCTGAGCTGATCGAGCAGGAGCGGACGCGGATAGCCCGGTATCTCGAAGAGCACTGGCGGCAGGCGGACTTTCCTGAACAACCGGTGTTTCTAGTCCGCGTTGGGATGGAAAAGGTGTGGAGCGGGCTACAGGGTCGCATCCATCAGCGTGTTTTCGGTCGGCTAGACCTGCCACCCTTCTTCGATCTCAAACGCGATCCGAACGGTCTGATTTTGTTCGAAATGACCCGACATGACACAGATCATTATGGCAACGAAGAGTGGATCGGCGTCAATTCCCGCTGGATTTACGGTCGCAACCCGCCGCAGCTCCGCGATCCTTTATCAGGGGCAGCGACATGATCTATCGATGTACTACTGTCATCGTCTGCGTTGTCGCCGTTCTATGTGGGCCAGTCATAGCTGAAGTTGCCCCGATCTCGTTCGAGATGACGGAGATCGGCGCGTTGACCGATCCTACCGGCCTCTTCACCGATGAAGAAGTCGAACAGGGCGGCTCGGTCGTGCAGCCGTCTGTTTGGTATTCAACCTTTCCCGTCGATGGTGGCGAGATCACGCTTTCGATCCTCGTGGATCGGTGGTGTGGCCTGTCAGAGTGTCCGTTCCGATTCCGCATCGAGACTGAAGACGGCACGGAGCTGCGCAGCCACTTCGGCCGTGCGCACGGGATGGTCTGCCAAGACCGTTCCTCAATGACCGTCGATCCTGTCGAGCTGGTGCTGACCGCGTGCGGCAATGAGATTGACCTGAAGCAGGCGTGGTGACAACTATGAGATTTGCTGGAACATCATTCGCTCGCGCTTTCGCACTTGTCCTCGGAGCTTTGCCCGGAGCTGCCATCGCTCAGGTCTCAACGGTCGAACTGATCAACGCGGGCATGCCGCCCGGACTGGCGGAATTCGCGTCGGCCGTCAGCTCGTCCGAAGGCGATTGGGACAGTGTGAACCAATTCGGCTGCGCTGGTGCATTCCAGTTTTGTCCGGATACCCGCATCCGCTATCACCCTAGTTCGCTGGAATCGTTCCTCGCAAGCCCAACGGCGCAGGTGTCGGCCTATCGCAGATACATGGCCGATGAATGGCAGCTCGCCAGACGGAACGGCTTCGATGAGCTGATCGGGTCTCAGGTCTGCTGGGGTGGGCAGTGCCGAACCATCACGCAAAGCTCGATCATCAAGGGTTGCCAGTTTGGCTGCGCTTACGGTGGCGCTCTTGGCCGCTACCATCGGACTGGTGACTGCGATCAGGCGCGGGACGGTAACGGTGTTTCCGTCTGCACCTACCTAATCCGAGGCGCAGGCTATGACGTGTCAGGTATCACCGGACAGACCGAGCCTGGGCCGGTGCTCGCTGGGGGAATCGGAACATGCTTCGACCGCGACCTGATGAGCACCGCCGGACTGCGGGCCACATCGCCATTCGGCGTGGATCGCACCGGCCGGGCTTCGGCTGGTTATCACCTGGGTCTCGACCTCGCGAATAATGAAGGCGAGGGAGCGCACGTCTATGCCGGTGTGCCGGGAACAGTGGTTCTCTCTTCGGCGAACAGAACCAACACGGTCTTCGTGGAAACGCCAGATGGGCGGCAGCGTGTCGGCTACCTCCACGGTCAAGCAAGACGGGTCGCGCAAGGTGACGTCGTTTTGCCTGATACCGTTGTCATAACCCAAGGCGATGTAGGCTCGCCGGGGGCCGTTCACCTCCATTTGGAAGTTCATATCTCTGGGGAAATCATGGCTTCTCTAGGTGATGCTTCGGGCCGCGTGTGGCCCCTGGAAGACCGGGAGACATTCTTTGGGGCGAAAGCCAGCAGCGGCTTGGCTGGTGCCAGCCTTGAAGGCGCTGCTCCCGCTCCATTCTACGTGGTGAACCCCGAAACCTATCTGCATCGCCGCATTCCCTTCACGGCCTCGATCCTCTCGGTCGAACAATACGCGCGACAGGGCTTCACGCGGCCAGATGGGCTGACTCTGGAGCCTACCTGTGCACCGGGCGCAGATTTTCTCGACGGCGGCATGATCTCCTCGAATGGCGGACACAATGCCATGCAGGGCGTAACTGAATTTGGCGGGGCGTTAGCCGCCAATCCGCAGACCTCAGCGAATATGGCCTCTTCAGACGCACGGGACGCCGCGATCCAATACGGCCTCGCCGCCGTTGGATCGGCGCGCAGCGGATCGAACAATGCCGCCACAATGAGATCGCGCGCTGGCGTTCTGTCCGGTTTGATCCTGGCGGGCCAATGACCGGCACATGCTTTTTTGTTTTCAAAAGTCCTCCGCAAGCCTTTTGGCAAGCCAAGAAGCTATACGGCTGGCTTGCCAAAAGGCTTGCGAAATTGCTTGCGAGTACGCTTTCGGATCAAAATTCGAGGAGGTAGCGAGGTGACACATTGGTACACGGCCGATACTCACTTCGGTCACGAAAACATCATCAAGCACTGTGCTCGCCCGTTCAAATCGGCGAACCACATGGATGCCGCAATCATTGGAAACCTCAACGCCAAGGTTGGGCCGAATGACGCGCTTTGGATTGTCGGTGACTTTGCCTTCGGCCCCAAGGCAAAAGATGCCGGTTGGTTGAACCAGATATTCGCGCGCCTACCAGGTGGTGAAAAGCACTTGGTTATCGGCAACCACGATGCGGAACCAACGCTGTCGCTTCCATGGAGCTCGGTGACACATATTACCGAAGTTGCAGATGGCAGCGGCCCGAGTAGCGTGCTTTGCCATTACCCAATGATCACATGGCATCGTGCCCGAAAAGGCGCACTCCACCTGTTTGGCCATGTACATGAGCAATGGATGGGAAGTCGAAACGCAGTGAATGTTGGCGTCGACGTGTGGGGCTATGCGCCGGTAATGCTGCGCGACGTTCAACAGCGAGCCAAGACGCTGCAACAGAACGTGCACTGGTCAGATGTTGAACGTGATGTCGAAATCTAACCTCCCTTTTGGCATCCAGTGCTTCCTTCGGGCAACGAGGCGACCCAGACCGACCTCCGATATCGGAGGTCTACGGTCGGTATGGGTTGCCGCAAACCTTGCTTCGCAGCGCCCTCAAAAGGCTGGCGGAGAAGAAAGGTTTGCAGCCACCATCGGTGGCTTGGCAAGGCGCGGCCCGAAGGGTTGCAAGCCGCGCAGGCCAGCGGCCGGAGAAGCCCCCGGCAAGGCGAAGAAGGCGATTTTGGGGTGGTGCGAAGCAGCGGGGCCCCAAAGTCTCCTTATGAGCAATGAAACTCTGCCAAGTGTTCCTGCGTTTGTCTGGAGGCGCGCGTGCCCGAGTTAGTCTACAATATCGAGCCTGCGTCGCCGACGATGCTTGCGGCGCTAGACCGCCATTGCCGGATTAGGTCTCCTGACGGAACTTCTGCTATCGATCCAGACCGTTCTCACAAGAACTGTATCTTCTACGGAAGCGATCAAGGGCTAATGCAATCGCTTCGGGAGTTCTATGAGGGCGGCGTTCAGAAACCCACGAAGCAAGCTGAGAAGCCATACTTACGTTGCGTGGCATCTGCATCCCCGGAGTACTTCCGTCCCGGCGATCCGTCAGCGGTAGGCACTTGGGATGAGGAGCGGCTTGAGCCTTGGATCGATGCTACTATGGATCACATTGAGGCTCAGTTCGGCGATGATCTGGTTTTTGCTGAACTACATTTGGATGAAGACACGCCGCACATACATTTCGTGGTTGCGCCGACCTACCAGAAGACTGCTCGTAAACCCGGCCGCCAAAAACGAAATGAAACAATCGAAGAGTTCGAGGCTCGGAAACGCGCGGTCGCAGCGAAGCCGACTGTCCGCACGGTAGGCAGGGCCTCTCATGCTGAGCTTTCTATGCCGGGCAGTTTTCAGCGCCTTCGCGAACAAATGGCTTTGTCCGTCAACCATCTTGGTATCGAGTACGGCGAGGACAGGTCACCCACCGCTCCGAAGGGGAAGAGCACGCGGCAGTGGATAAACGAGATGGCTGTCAAACTCAGCGAACAGGGAGCGGATCAGAAGCGCCGGGATCGTGATCTTGATGGGCGGGAAGAGGCTATCAGCAGGCGCGAAAAGGAAGCTTACGAAGTCGGTCGTGCCAGGGCCATCGCTGACGCGAACGAGGCGATAGCCTTCGCCGAGACGCTGGTGAAAGGTGAGGTTTCCAGTAGTGATCTGCCAAAGGGTGTGCAGAAAGTTCGCGAGGCTTTCAATAAGATGAAGGAGACACGAGAACGCGATAAGCAGATGCGGCGCTATGGTCAGAGCGCGACCTCGAATTGGCATCTCGGCAAGAGCGCGTATCTGCAGCGAGCCAGTGAGAATTGGGGAGATGCATTGGCGCGCATCCGCGAAGCTCATGAGCGGGGGATGGAAAACATCAGGTCGGTGGCACAAACTGGTGGACTGCTGGATCGGGCACGGCATCTCTTGGTGGCAATCTCCGACTACTGGAAGGCAGTGGGCGGAGAGATATTGCGGCTATTCCGGCTCACGCCACCGCGTGATGACAACGAAGTGCATGGCATCCTCGACCAGCTTATCCCCGATCCTCTCGATGAGCGCAGTGTGCTCAACGAGCTGTCGCAGGAGGCGGACCAGGAGCGCCAGAAGCTGGTTATGGCTCAAGTACTACTCACGAACAATTCGCATTGAACAAGAGCCAGCTCAAAAACTTGAAAAAAGAGCGGCTCGTCTGCCAAGCAGAAGAATATGACCTTGAGATGCCAGTCGCCCGTGTCCTCGCCTAGTTCATTCAGATTGAGGGCAGGTTTGAGGAAACATAGCGCCGGTATGCTTTCGGCGGTACCTGGATCGGCCGCAATTGCACGTCAGCCTCGGTTACGGACCAAGGCTTCTCAGGAACCCCCATCTGTAAATGCCTATGCTCGGTCCAGGTTGTCGAAGGTCGAAATCATATCATCGACCCAGGCGATGTCTTCGCTTTGGATTAGAACGGCTGCAAGCAACCGGACCATACGTGGAAGATCCTCATCTTCGGCGACATCCGGCATGTAAAAGCTCAATTTACCGTTCTGATCCACGACGAGTGCCGACGCAGCGGCTGGGAGAACCGTTCCATTATCAGAAATCGCTGACACCATCATGCCCGCCCGGTAGTGTCGAGACTTACATTGAAAAGGTTCGCCAGCTCGGCAATCCCAAGACTGTCTAAATTGCACATCTTGCCCACCTCATCACGTTGACTTTCTGTCAGCGCCGGGTAGCGCCCTCCAACTCTGTCGTGCTTGCGCACAGTAGCCAGCTTGCGGCGAGCTGGCGAGTTAGAAAGTTGGGCTTTTCGCGGTCGTGAGTTCTAATGCAGCATGTTGATCTGTCGCATGAAGCTTCTTAGCATGGATGGCCCCAACCTGCCTTTCGACTACCTCGTTCGGTGCTGCGGTGCGAAGAGCCAAAGCCGCTGTTCGCTGCAGATGTTCGATATTGGTTTTGGGCATGGTCTGGAGCGCGGACAAAGTGTGAATTCGCTGCACGAGCGCCAAGGTCTGCTTTCAGAAAACACGCTGCCGAAAACGGGCGGTTTTCGCCCGTGACAGAAACCAATGAGTTTTGGCACAATTCGGACCAAAGAGACAGACAGCCTTTAGCACATGACCCTTTTGTGGGCTTCACGGTTTGTAGTCGATTTGCTTCTCAGGGCGCGCCTTCACGAAGGCAGGCAGTACTGCGCACCTAGCTTCGATCTCCCGCATAATCGGAAAACCCGAAAGATCGCATTTGAACCTTCTGGCGTTGGCAAGTTGCGGGACTAGAGCGATGTCTGCCAAAGTTGGAAAGTCAGCAAAGCAGAATTCAGTTTCGCTCTGCCTGTCTGCGAGGCGCGTTTCCAAGGCCGAAAGAGTGACATGTGTCCAGCGAGCATACCAGGCGTCAACCTTGGCCTCTCCGACTTTCATGTCTGCCAGCAGGTATTTCCTGACTCTCCTAACGGTCAGCGCATGAAGCTCTGCGCAAACTGCCAGTGCAAAACTTCGAGAATGTGCCTTCAGCACAGGGTCTGCGGGCAACAGTGTTGGATTTGGAAACCGGTCTTCAAGATATTCTATTGCTGCGAGTGACTGAGTGATGTTGACGTCATCGACTTCCAACGTCGGCATCAGCGCCTGCGGATTGCGTAGAATGTAATCGGGTGATGTGGTCTTTGAGACCGGAACGTACTCGAATTCTAACCCCTTCAAATTGAGGGCTATCCGCACCCGCTCTCCCGCTGAATTCTGTGCTGCGCTGTAGAGTTTCAGTCTCATCATTTGATTTTGTGCGGGTTCTCCATTGGCAGCAAGGCAAAGTGTGCTGTCCTTCTGGCCTCGCAGACAAAAACCTCTTGTCAGAACCTACGCGTCAAAAACGGTCGTTTTTGTCCGCCTCCCCTACCCTGCCCAAGATCAATCGCTTAGCAAAGACAAAAACCCCGGGCAAAACCTTTGCGGTTTTGACAGGTTTTTGTCACAGTGAGTTATGATCATCGGATATGCCCGCGTCAGCACTGACGACCAGAGCCTGGATTCACAGACCGACGCACTGACAGCAGCTGGTGCCGAGAAGGTGTTCGCAGACCGGATCAGCGGATCGAAGCGGGAAAGACCCGAGCTGGACCGTATGCTGGAGCAGCTCCGCCAAGGCGATGTGGTGACCGTCACCAAATACGACCGCTTGGCTCGGTCGCTGAAAGACCTTCTGGAGATTGTGGAGACGATCCGCGAGCACGGTGCCGGCTTTAGGTCTCTGGCCGAAGACATCGACACCACGACGCCGGCAGGCCGTCTTGTGTTCCATGTCTTCGCATCCATCGCCCAGTTCGAGCGGGAGCGGATTTCTGAGCGGACCAGGGAAGGGCTGGCTTCAGCACGTAAACGTGGCCGGATTGGGGGCAGACCCCCTGCCCTCTCAGCCGATCAGAAAGACGAAGTACGCCGGATGCGGGATGACGAACAGCGCGCCGTTGCGGAGATCGCGCGTTTGTTCAAGGTTAGCGAGCGGACGGTGCGACGGGCTTAACGCCGCCCGTAGAATGCGGGGGCATCCCATTCTTCATCGGCGTCATCGAGTTCGGCAGTCAGCAATGTCATCCGGAATCCATTTTGCTGTGCCAAGGTTTGCTCGAACAAACAGACCCCCGCCGCATCATTCAACCAGGTGAAGCCATCAACCTCGATGCAGTCCGTCACTTCCCCTATGCTGGCATTTGAAAGGGCAGACACGCTTTGTTGTGGAACCGGTTGCCCTCGCGACACAGACAATCCCGGAAAGAACTCATTGCACCGAGCGTATCGAATAACGCCTGCTTTGGAGAAAACCACGGCAACGGGATCGCCAATGCGTGGAATGTAGCGCCTTGCGGCCGCTTCCCTGCTGACTTCGTGTCGCTGAGCCAATTCCAGAATGTTTGCCAGATCAGCATCCCCGCTGGCTCGTATGAACTCCGCCACCGATTTGGCGGGCATCAGCAATTCGGCAGCGAATTCGTTGGCTTGCTGTTCCATGCGAGAGTGCTGGTCGTTCGGCTTTGCTTTCTCGACCGCAAGGTCTTTCGCACGACAGCGGAACCCATCCGGACTATTGGCGCGGTGAAAAGGGTGAACGTAGTGACCTATTTCATGGGCAATGGTGTAGCGCTTGCGGGTTTCGTGACGATCCTCATTAATGAGGATCGCTCCTTCCGACTTGTCGAGTGGAACAATGAGCGCTCCTTCCAAGCCACTTAGCCGCGCCTCCCTGATTTCGAAGATGTCGATGGCCTTTGCGATCTCTCTGACGGGTATTTTGACGGTATCGTCGGGAAGTTGGTCCAGGATCGCCTTCGCAAGCCTCTTCGGGTCGCTTCCGGCATCGTCAATCTCCATGCGGTCAATTTGTACCATCTGCCCCCTTTCGGCGGTTCCGCAAGGACTGGATCATGTCATCAATGATCGCCCGCTCGTTTTCCTCTAAGTCCCCGACCTGCCGGAACATCCGAGCCATTTCGTCGCTCTGGTCGCTTTCAAAATCTTCGCCGACAAGGTGCTTGATGGACACTTTGAAGTAGTCCGCGATCTTGGTCAGCAACTCAAGAGATGGATTGTCCGCTCTGCCTTTTTCAAGTTCCCAGATATGGGTCTTGGAAACCCCCAGAGCATCGGCAACTTCCTGTAAGGATTTTTTCTTTTTTACCCGAAGTTCGTTCAGACGGACTGCAAATGACATGGTTCTCTCCCTGAATCAAAGCGGCGCAGCTCATAAGGGAGCGCGCCGTAAGATGCAATGATATTATCATGTGTCAGTTAACTTGACAAATCAAGCCGTAAGATTATATGATACGATATCGGTCACCAATAGTGGGGCCGTGTCAAACGGAGACAGAAATGTCCAAGAACCAGTATGTCGTTCGCAATGGCGACAAATGGGGCGTTCGCGGCGAAGGCAACGAACGTCTGACTAAGAACTTCGATACTCAGTACGAAGCTATCGACTATGGGCGCGATATTGCCCGCAATCAGGGTGCCGAGCTGCGTATCCAAGGCGAGAACGGGCAGTTCCGCGAAGCCTGGAGCTACGGCAACGATCCCTATCCACCGAAAGGCTGAACAATGATCAAGATGAAATACAAAGGCAGAACTTTCACCAATGGCCGTTCTCTCGCGAACGCCATGACACGGGACTTCAACAACGAAATCGAGCGCAAAGTGCGGCAAGCAGCGACTTCCTCAGGCGTCCGCGTTCGCAAAACCCACAAGGGTTTTGAACTCGAAGGCGATGCAAACAGCATGACCCGGTTTAACAACCGGCTGGGTCGTTGATCGCCCGGAAAACCTCCCTCGTTTCCAAAACTTAGACGCGTCTCATTTTCATGAGCGCGCCTTTTTTTCTGAGAACAAGAGTATTACCTATGGCCGTGTGAACCATACCGCAGAACAAATGCGCTATGACCAAGGCAGCGACACATACAGCTCGCGCATCATGGTAAACCGCTCATCAAACGGCGGCAGATCATCCAGTTCCAGAGCAAGTGTGTTCCAATCAACCTCGGCCCGCCGCCGAACCTCAGGATCATCCATAGATTCCAACGTAGCCTCGATATCGCGCGCCTGGCACTTCTCGATCAGCGTTTCCAAGATGCGGCGGCGATCTTCATCGGTCAGCTCGTTGGTTTCGATCAGATAGGCGATGTCATAGACATCCTGACGACGGTTTCTGTTGCGGATCGGCTGCTGCAATAGAGCGCGCAGCTTTTCAGCAATGAGCTCGTGCAGTGTGAATGCCCGCACCGCGACCCCCGGCCCCGTCAGGTTCAGCTCCTGGAACGCATAGACCTGATCCCGGAAGCTGATCTCGATATCCAACACCCGTATGGCGCGCCCGGCTTCCAAGCGTTTCTCTTCGCCTGTTCCGCGCTCGGCCGAACCGATCCGGATGAGCAAAGCCGGGAAATCGAACTCTTCGAAGTTCAACGGCTTGGGCATTTTCTTGACGGTTTGCACTCGGCAAAGAAGGTTCAGATACCCAAGGCGGATTGCGGTTTGGGGCAAGATGGCGTTCAAATCATCTGCGATCTGATCCGCAAACCCGGCCGGTTCCGCCATCGAGGTGAAATCTACATCAGCTGTAACCCGGTTGCTCTTGAAGGCAAGGGCCATAACCGCCCCACCCTCCAGGACCAGATTTGTGTTCAGATTAGGCGCTAGCCCGATCGCCGCGAGAACGATCTCCGTGACCTGCCTGTCGCGATACTGTGCAGGGTTTGAACGCGCAGCCTCTACCCAGGCACGCACATCCACATCAACGATGTCGTATTCCGCCTCATCAGTCTTGTTTTCTTCATCAGACATTCAGAGAAATCATCCATCGTTCTGAAAATTTGGGCAAGTATTCTGCTTCCGGGTCCAGTTTCCGTGATCCCCCTCTTTGCGCAAAGGCCTCCCACCGTGCAATAGCGGGATCATCAATTTCAAGGAGTTCAGACAGAATATATCCGGCTCGAACCTTCGCAATCTTACTGTGCAACTGATCCACGGCTTCCACGATCTCTGGCATCCAATGCACTGCTTCACGCTGCCAAACATCGAGGACATGGCGCATACCACCGCACAATCCCGGCTCTGTAACCATATCGGCAAAAGTCTGGCCAATGGAGGTGATCCGGGTTTCTTCCCCGCTGAGCTGCGTAGGCGTCCAGGGATGGCTCGAGATATGAATAACGACTGGTCGCCGCCGAATGGAGTCTCTGAAGCCAGGGCGATAGAGCAAGGGCTTCTCAATTGCGTCGATGTCCGGAAGATCATCGCGCACGCGATCATTTCGAAGTTTGTTCCAAAGATCGCGGCGCGGTGTCGTTAGATGCAGCGCCTTAGGGCTCCGCTCCGTGAGGCTATACCTCTGCATCGCTGACAAGTGCGAAACATAGGCAAACGGGTCCGCAATACATGCGACTTCTTCGGCGGACCCGGCGCGAGTGGCTTGCGTGACGCGCCAAACACCAGAACGAAAGTCTGAGTCAGGAACAAGAGCTCGACGCTCCTCCATGCGCTTGATGGCATTGTTTGCACGGGTTTGGTCCCACCCCTGCGGCATACGTTTCAGAGGCTCTCCGTCCCATGCTTTGCTCTGAAACAGAGCGTGACCCAGAACGAAAAAATCGTAGTATGTGATGATCGGCAGATCACGCTTCAGGAGCGCTTGTTCCACCCCGTCTGTGAACTTCATACGAGTGCCATCTGTATATGTCCTGAGGACATATACAGATGGCACTCAGAGTAGTCAAGAGCTGAAGGGTTGAATAGGCGTCTGTTGATTTGACATCTGTGACGGGTATCTCTATGTCCTGAGGACATAGAGATACCCGTCGCGAACCTAAGTCACCCGATAGTCACGCTTCTCCTTGGCACGTGTCAGCGACTTGAGCGCATCTTCCGCTTCAAGCTGGCTGCGGAATAAGTCCAGGTGCATTTGGCCACCCTGCCCAACCCGTCCCCATTCACGTCGCAAAGTCCATTCACCAAATAGGTTTGGAAGAACAGACATGCGATAATAGCGAGCGATGTTCTTTGTTGGATCGTGTTTTTCTAGGTGAGCGTTCATTGAAAGCATCTATGTTTTGGACGCTCGGTATGCGTCCAGCATGTCGACCAGAACATCGTTAAGCCGCCTACCCTCTTGGTCTCTCAATTCGTTGAGCTGATTTCGGAGGTCTGAGGAGGGGTCTGTTGCGTTGATCCGCCTATGTTCCGCAGTACTGTACCACGGGAGACCAGATGATGCCACGTGGCGATCCTTTCACAGGTTATCGGTTCCCGAAAGACGTCATCCTTCTGGCGGTTCGCTGGTACTGCCGCTATCCGCTTTCATATCGGAACGTGCGCGATCTCCTGGCCGAGCGCGGCATCACCGTGGACGCGGCAACCGTGTATCGTTGGGTCCAGAAGTTCGGCCCCGAGATCCGCAAGCGTGCCTTCGGGCGACACCGAAGCTGGCGAGGCTTGCAGTGGCACGTTGACGAAACATATGTCCGAGTGAATGGTCGCTGGTGCTATCTTTGGCGCGCTGTCGATCAATGCGGCCAGTTGATCGATTTTCGCTTGACCGCACGGCGTACCGCCAACGCAGCAAGGGCCTTCATGCGCCAGGCATCGGACACTGTGCGCTGCTATCACCCGCTTACCATCGTGACGGACAAAGCCCAAAGCTATGCGAAAATCATCGGAGAATGGAATGCACAGTCTGGCCCGGAAGACGCTATTCGACATGTCACCCGAAAGCACTTGAACAATCGGATCGAGGATGACCATGCGGTTTTGAAACATCGTTTAGCGCCGATGCGCGGGCTGCAGAGCCTCAGCACAGCAAAAGCTACACTGAAAGGCATCGAGACCTTCCGTGCGATCCGCAACGGCCATTTCGCAGGATGCGAGCGAGGCGTCGCAAATGAAATCGCCTTTGTCCGGAGTTTGTTCAGTGACGCGAAAGAGGCCGCCTGACGGAGCCTGGCCCTCGAATCGCACGCCTAAGGGCGATCAATGCAACGGACCCGTCCCAGCGTTTTGAACGGTCTCACACATGTGTACCCTCGCCAAACAAACCGCGTGAGTCTGCGAGCAGAAAAAAGCATACGAATGTGATTTTTTGGCGATCCCTGAAGGACTCGAACCCTCAACCTGCTGATTAGAAGTCAGCTGCTCTATCCAGTTGAGCTAAGGGACCGC
>CALCOY010000049.1 GCA_937897325.1 uncultured Shimia sp. | reverse complement strand
CTTGTAGGTCGGGGTGTAGGTCTGCTCATACACTCCAGCTACCACGCTGGTTTCACGAGATGAATCCCAAACGCGATTTGTGCAAAAGAGCCTATCCGAGAGCATAACTAACACTTCGAATTGATGAGTATGGTTCAATTAGGAATGTCAGTTTTTTGGATTGCGAAGATGATAACTTCCTGGATGGGGATCAGCTAAAACCTGATCTAGTGCAGTTGAAGTCCATACACGACAAAGTTGTATCTCCCGCTCATCTGCGGTTGCATGACGACCGGAGTAAACACCAACAAACTTTCTGTGTGGAAGATTTCTCACATCCAGAATGGCGTCATTGCTACGACCACCTTCCGGGCGAAAAACAAACACAGGTGACCCTGACATACCTTCTCTCGTAGCGGCATCGATTAAGATAAGGGGTGCGCCGTCATCTCGAGGTATCGCTGGCTCAGTAGCGATTGTTCCTCTCTTCCAAATAGGGAAATTGCTTTGCGTTCGTAGCCCTCGCGGAAAGCCAAGCACAAAAACTTCCGAACCAACTGAATATACGGCATCAAATTGCGGAATTGCATTGAGATATGCGTTATCCATTCAGATTGGCGGATCAAATTTGGGTAGTTCTAAACAGGCGATATCAACATCCTGACCGGATCCGTGCTGCAGCCAATTCGGGTGGTTATCTTCGTAAAGCGCTAAGTCAAAATGTTGGACTTGTCTGTCTCTGATATCTGAGAAGTATGATGCTCTTATACGATCCGGGATTGCGGCTGTAGGAGAGTTTGGCTGCCCCGTAATAGCGTTCCTCCCCGACAATACATGCCAGTTAGTGACTAAAAACACGAGTTGTTAGCCATCTGAAGAAAACCCGTAGCGGGACCAAGTAGCATATTTAAGGCATAGATTCCCAGCCTTAGCGGCAATAATGAAAGCGGTTCAAACATCCAACTCCTCAACGAACCGCGCGTTCTCCTGGATGTACTGGAACCGCAGTTCCGGCTTCTTGCCCATGAGCCGTTCCACAAGATCGCCCGTTTCGCCGGGCTCGTCTTCGTCTATACTCACGCGGATGAGTTTGCGCGTCTCGGGGTTCATTGTCGTGTCTTTGAGGTCCTTCGCGTCCATCTCGCCCAGGCCCTTGAAGCGGCTCACGTCGATCTTGCCTTTGCCGCCTAGACCTTTCTCAAGCCATACGTCCCGCTCGGCCTCATCGAGGCAGTAGACCCGCTTGGCCCCTTGCGTCAGGCGAAAAAGCGGGGGGCAGGCGAGGTAGAGATGCCCTGCGTCGATCATGGGGCGCATCTGGGTGTAGAAGAATGTCATCAGAAGGGCTGCGATGTGGGCGCCGTCCACATCCGCGTCGGTCATGATGATGACCTTGTCGTAGCGCAGATCGTCCACATTGAAACGCGTGCCCAGCCCGACCCCAAGGGCCTGGGTCAGATCGTTGATCTCAGCGTTTGAGCCGAGTTTCGAAGACGCCGCCCCCAGCACGTTCAGGATCTTGCCGCGCAGGGGTAGCAGGGCCTGGGTCTTACGGTCACGGGCCATCTTGGCCGATCCGCCCGCGCTGTCACCTTCGACGATGAACAGTTCTGTTCCTTCACGCGATGCATTAGAGCAATCGACCAACTTACCGGGAAGCCTGAGTTTTTTGGTGGCAGACTTCCGCGCCGTTTCCTTCTCCTGACGGCGACGCAGGCGTTCTTCGGCCCGCAGGATCAGAAAGTCTAGGATAGCTCCGGCGGCCTTCGTATCTGAAGCCAGCCAATTGTCAAAGCGGTCGCGCACGGCGTTTTCGACGAGTCGCTGCGCTTCGGTTGTGGCCAGTCGGTCTTTGGTTTGGCCGACGAATTCAGGCTCCCGAATGAAGCACGAGACCAGCGCACACCCGCCTGTCATGAGATCTTCCCGCGTGATTTGCGCGGCCTTCTTGTTGCTGGCGAGTTCACCATACGCCTTGATGCCCTTGAGGATCGCGGCCCAGAAGCCGGATTCGTGGGTGCCACCTTCGGGCGTGGGCACGGTGTTGCAGTAGGATTGGATGAACCCGTCCCGCGAAGGGGTCCAGTTGATCGCCCACTCGACCTTGCCGGGCGTGTTGAAGCGTTCCTGAAAATCGACTGTTCCGGCAAAAGGAGCATCGGCGTAGGTGGATGCGTTGCCCAGGCTTTCGCGCAGGTAGTCCGCGAGGCCCCCGGGGAAGTGGAAAGTTGCCTCTTGCGGGGTTTCGCCATCGTTGATGGCTGATTTCCACCGGATCTCAACGCCCGAGAACAGATAGGCCTTGGAGCGGACCATCTTGAGAAGCCGACCAGGCTTGAAGCGGTGATGGCCGAAGATCTCTTCATCCGCATGGAAGGTCACGCGGGTGCCCCGCCAGTTCGAGGCGGCGCCGGTTTTCTCAACTGGGCCAAGCGGGAGGCCGCGGGAGAAGCGCTGTTCAAAAACCTCTTTGTTTCGCGCGACCTGGACGATCATGCTGTCCGAGAGTGCGTTGACAACCGACGCACCAACACCATGCAATCCGCCCGAGGTTTGATAAGCTTTGCCGCTGAACTTACCACCTGCATGGAGCGTGCACAGGATGACCTCTAGCGCCGACTTGTCTGGAAATTTTGGATGAGGGTCGATTGGGATCCCACGCCCATTGTCGCGGATCGTAACGGCGCAATCCTCGTGCAACTCGACCTCTATCCGGTTTGCATGGCCCGCGACCGCCTCGTCCATTGAGTTGTCGAGCACTTCGGCCACCATATGGTGCAAGGCACGTTCATCCGTGCCGCCGATATACATGCCAGGACGTTTCCGGACGGGTTCAAGCCCTTCTAGGACTTCGATTGAGGAGGCATCGTAATCGTCAGGGGAGGCCCCGGAAAGGAGATCGGTCATCAGCTGCTCTTTTCTTTGGTTGGGTCGCAGTATGCCAGAGCGGTTGGGGAGGGGGAAGAGATTTGCGCGCCGTGTGCCGCCAGACAGCGGTCTTCTTTCTTTGCTTCCTGGCTGCATGGTCAAACGCCGGATGATCGACACGTGGCCTTCATTTGCGGCTTCAATTGAGAGGCCAACGATTACTTTTGGTTCGTGATGCAGCCAGAATGCGATATAGTAATGGCAGCCGTAATCTGTTCTATGTCGCATCAGCCCTCGGGAGGTATTCGAACAAAGTTGACCATGACCCGAGCCGTCTTGCCTTCGAGTCTGCAACCGGCCAGTGGACGGCGGGCATTTCTGTGATGAGCTTGAACACAATTGTTTGCGGACGCACTGGATAAGATCTCTGGATGATCTGATCGCGGAGGGGATCGTGATATCAGATCGTCCGTTCTCTTTTGGTGGCTATCAGGCTGTTTCTTGTTCTGCAGAGATGGAACAGTCACTTTATGCTGCTGTCCTGCAGGACCAAGATCCGCGGGATTGGTTGCAAAGTTGATGCCTAGCTCTGGGCTGTCGCCCCTTGCGTGGTGGCAACGCTTTTGCGCTCGATCCAATCCAGAACGACCTCCGCGACTCTTTCGGGCGCCTGATGCAAAAGCCAATGATCGAAGCCTTCAAGCTCCACCCGCGTGAGGTCTGCGCAAAAGTCCTCCAACCCTTCTGTCGCCTCCGGCAGAAGGGCAGTGTCCTCCATCCCCCAGATCACCAAGTGAGGACAGGACACCTGCAGCTTGTCGAGCGGAAGTGGCGGTGGCTCGATCGGATCGCCCGGATCGGCGATTTTCAGAGGCGAGGCGCGATACCAGTTGATCATGCCACGCAGGCGGCCCGGCCGGGCCCATTCAGTCTTGTAGGCCGCCAGTCGATCATCCGAGAGCCAAACCTGGTTCATTTTGGCCGAAAACAGCTTTTGCAGTTTGGCAAAGTCCTCTTTTGCAAAGTAGTCCTCTGATCCGTCGGAGCGTAAAACGTTGATGTATTGCGAGGCCTCAGCCTGCCGACCGCCAGAGGCCAATGCCCGCTGGAAGGGGACAGGATGTACGCCATTCGCGATGATCAGCCGTTCGACCAAAGCGGGCTGGAACATAGCCAGGCCGTATGCCACCGCCGCGCCCCAATCGTGGCCGAAGACCGTAACTGGACCCGCATCGCCGATGAGGGCGGCCATGTCCCCCACAAGTTTACCGGTCGCATAGTCACCCACGTCAGAAGGAGCCCAGCTTTGCCCGAAGCCGCGCTGGTCGGGGGCTATGATATGAAACTGGTGTGCCAGATGCGGCGCGATGTCTTCCCATGCCCCGCCATATTCCGGAAACCCGTGCAGGCAGAGCATGACGGGCAAGTCGTTTTTTCCCCAGCGGCGCAGAAAGAACTGCTGGCCATTCAGTGTGACCTTTTCGGTGCGCACTATTCGCCCGTGCGCTTGGTCTCGAAAGCAAGGCCGACCGCCGTCCTTGGTGCGAAGCCTTCCCAATAGGTGTGATCCTCAGTCGGCTCGCCCGCATCATCAAGCGCGACGACGCCGTCGGCGGCATTCTGAACAAGCTCAAAATACTTGGTCATGTCCTCGTCACCCTTCAGGTGCAGATCGAAAAATGCAGTCGCGAAATGCTGGGTGATGTTGTTCATGCGCGTTGTGTCCCAGACGGCGTCTGCATAATGCTCGAAAGGGGCGAAATCGAGGGACTCGACCGGCTCATAACTCTCCTGCGGCGCGGGCATTGGCGCTGCGGCATTGTGATTGGCGTGTTCAAACGTAAGAAGGTGCCGGGTTGCGCGTACGGATTCGTCAAAAAGACCGCGCATGGCTTCGTAAACCGAAACATCGTCCACACTGCCCGCCATGAAGAGCGTGGGTTTGCGCAGACCCGCCAGGCCTTCCGCGTCCCAGAAACCAGCATTCTTACCCCATGGACCGATCGCGATGATCGCCTTTAGGCGCGGATCGATCAGTTCTTCATGGCTGTCAGATCCGGCAAGGTGACGGGTCAACAGGCCTGCAGGCGTGCCCCAAGTGAATTCAGTTGCTTCCTGCGTTACTCCAGCACCGCCAGAAATAAGCGCGCCGTAGCCACCCATCGAATACCCGACGAGACCAACGGTTTCGCCGTCGATGATATCACCCAGTTGCCCCGTCAGGTTGGCCATGGTGTCCAGAACGAAGGCCTGGTCGAGCGGTCTGTTATAAAGCGTCGAGCCAAAGGCGGCCTGATCTGAATAGGTGCTGTCCGTATGATCGATCGAAACAACCACATAACCTTTTGAGGCGAGATTTTCGCCAAGGTGGCTCATCAGGAAGCGATTGCCGGGATAGCCGTGACTTAGCAGGATCAGAGGAAAGGTCCCACCGCTGGCTGGCTCGGCATCGCGGTTGGCGCGGCCGCGTAGAATAGCTTCGGTCTGTCCATCGCGGATTGTCGCACTGTAGGTGCCGCCTTGCACCGTGCCCTCTGCCGCAGGGTACCAGATCTCCAGCGTTAGCGGGCGGTCATACTCAGGTTGGGCATCCTCCGTGACGTTGAGGATGTCGATCTGACCCGGGTTCGTAATGGTCCGGGTTTCCACACCGATGGGATAGTTTCCGTAAGGAGCAAGGACCGGCGCGTCCGGTCTGATCACGTCGATCGGGTTTGCGAAGGATGCGCCTACCATCAGGGCACCGGTGCCAAGCGCAACGAGGCAAGCGATAACACGGGACATTTCAAGCTCCTTTAAGGACTTAACCGGCTACGACCCAGGTGACTCAAGACGTTACCATACGTTTGTGCATAGCTTTGGCGTCCCGGTCTGATCTTTGCAAGTGGTTGTAGATCATACATTCTTTTGCCTCATTTCAATGGTACCTGCAACGCGTCCGGGAGGTATGTTGCAAGCTTGTCATATACTGTGCGGACGGGTGTGATCTGGCGCTGATCTTCGTGCATGACGAGAAAGCACGGCAAGCGCCCCTTAAGATCCGCGCGCAGGCGCGTCAGGCCAAGGCGTGCTGCTATTCCGCACTGACAGAGACCGGCGCCCAGCCCGGCCTCTATCGCCGCGATTTGAGCGACCTGGTCATCGGTGCGCAAGACGATGTTTTTGGGGGTCTCGGCACCCGCAGCCTGCAGTGCCGGAACGATCTGCCCGGCCCGGTCGTCGGCGATAAATGGCATGTCCTTAAGGCTTGTGGTCGCGTGTTTTGTGGCGAAAACCGGTTGGGCGACAAGACCGATCTCGACTTCTGGCAGTTTGCGTGCAACAAGCGACAGCTGGGTTGGTGGCGTCATTCGGATCGCAATATCAGCCTCACGACTTGCCAGATCTTGAGCGATGTTGGACGAGGACAGTTCTATCGTGATCCCGTCGAGATCAAATGCAAGGGCGGCAAAGAGCTTTGGCAAAACGTAGACTGCGAGTACGTGACTGGCTGTCACGCGGACGGTTCCATGACCGATCTCAGAAGCCGCGGCACGTTTGAAAGCGGCCCCTTGTGCAACGATGGATGCTGCCAGCGGTGCAAGAGAGATGGCAGCCGCCGTTGGCGCAAGACCATTTGCAGAGCGCGCAAAGAGCTTCTGGGAAAGCTGTTGCTCAAGCGTTTCGATATGGCGCCGCACAGTCGGATGGGACAAATCCAGACGTTTTGCGGCCCTCGAAAAGCTGCCGTCGGTGTGAACGGCATAAAACGTTTCGATGAGATCCAAAGATACAGACATAAATTTATTATAGCTAGGTAGCCGCATTTGTAGAATTGTTTTATCTCGAGCTGCCCGAGATGAGTGTCTGGCGAAAATCGGAGGGTGGGTATGGAACGCGGGCAAACAACGGGACATGTCAGGATCATGCTGCGGGTCGAGGGAGCCGTGGCGGCTGGTGCCGCCATTTGGGCCTACGCACTTTTCGGGGCATCATGGTGGCTTTTTTCCATCCTGATCTTTCTGCCGGATGTCGGGATGCTGGGATATCTGATGAACCGAAGAGTTGGTGCATGGATTTACAATCTGACGCATACCTACAGCCTCCCGATCATCATCGCTATGCTTGGCGGTTCTTCGATTTGGCCCTTTGCATTGATTTGGGTGGCGCACATCGGACTTGATCGGGTTCTGGGCTACGGCCTGAAGTACACGGCGGGTTTCAAGACCACCCATCTTTCCGGGGGTGTGTAGGAGCGCCTTGGAGAAGAGAGGGCTTTCCTGACGTAACGGGCAGGCGTATGGAAGGCGCATGTCGACAGAGCAGATGTCATATCCGGCGCATGCCCGCGCCGTCCTGCGCCTTGGCCTGCCGCTAATCGGTGGGCATCTCGGCCAGGTGGCCATAGGGGTTACTGACACGGTGATGCTGGGCTGGTACGGGGTTGAGTCACTGGCGGCGGGCACGCTGGCGCACACTTACTTCTTTGTTCTGTTCTTGATGGGGGCCGGCTTCGCCTGGGCGGTCATGCCGCTTGTCGCTGCATTCGACGCGCAGGGCGATCAGGTCAATGTCCGACGAGCCACCCGTATGGGGCTATGGCTGTCGCTCGCTTTTGCTGCGCTCGCTTTGCCGCTCATGATCTTTTCAGAACCGATCCTGCGCCTCCTGGGCCAGGGCGACGCTGTGTCGGCCCTCGCGTCCGAGTATCTGGCGCTGGCAGGCATTGGCATCTTTCCCGCCCTGACGGTCATGGTCATCAAAAGCTATCTTGCGGCGCTTGAGCGGACGCAAGTCGTGTTCTGGATCACTATCGTCGCTGCGATTTCCAATGGACTTGCGAACTACGCGTTCATCTTTGGACATTGGGGCGCGCCGGAGCTTGGTATTGCAGGGGCCGCGCTTGCTTCGATCGTCACGCAGATGGTCATGCTGCTGGGTGTGGTCCTCTACGCCGTTCTGGTGCTGCCCGAACACGCGCTTTTCAAACGCTTTTGGCGATCGGATTGGGAGATGCTGGGCCGCGTGTTTCGTCTCGGCTGGCCCATTGGCCTGACCAGTCTGAGTGAGGTTGGGCTCTTTGCGGCCTCGGCTTTCATGATGGGCTGGCTGGGCACCATTCCGCTGGCGGCCCATGGGATCGCGGTGCAACTCGCCTCTATTACGTTCATGGTGCATCTGGGGCTGGCCAATGTCGCAACGATCCGAGCCGGCAATGCGCTTGGCCGGGGGGACAGGCCACATATGGCGCAGGGCGCGCAGGTCGTTACATTGCTGAGCCTTGCCATGGCGGTGATGACAATCCTGGCGTTCGTGATCTGGCCAGAACCACTCATTTCGCTTTTCATGCAGGAAAACGAGCCGGCGCGGGAAGAGATCATGGCGATCGGGATTGTTCTGCTTGCTTTGGCAGCCCTTTTTCAACTGGTCGATGGGGCGCAGGTCGTGGCACTTGGTCTTCTGCGGGGGGTCCAGGATACGACCATTCCGATGGTTCTTGCGGGCATCAGCTATTGGTTGGTGGGCATTCCTTGTTCGTATGTCTTGGGCTTTGTACTTGGGTGGAGTGGCCCTGGTGTCTGGCTTGGTCTTGTTGTGGGGTTGGCCTGCGCTGGCGTGCTGCTTATGGCCCGGTTCTGGGGCAGCGCGATCCGGCGGGTTGAGCTACCGGCACAGCCAGCGTGACCACCGCCGGATAGCGCGCCCGGGCGGGCGCATTCCATGCTTTATTGGCGCTCTTGGCTGTTGGGGTCTCCGGCCTTCAGAATACGGTCCGACTTCTTGCGGACGAGCACAGCGCGCAGGTCGTGCATGGCGAGAAGCAAATTGTCTGTCACGGCTTCGAGTTGGTCTGGCGTTGCTTTGGATTGCGCCCATTGCGCTGTGAGGTTGAGGTGGTCGATCGCGCGGAGGATGTCATCAATATCGCGTTTTGCCAGGGCCGCGCTGCGCGCCTCCATCCAGTCTTGGATCGCTTCCAGATCGTCTTCGCTGAGACTGCGATCCCCCTGTGGTCGGATATCACCGTTGCGGATATTGATGACGGCGATCTGATCCATCTCGATCCGGCGCTGTCGGTTTTGGGTATCGACACGGAAAACAGCGGCACCATTTTCGCGCACGCGGAAGTAGTAAGGAGGGAGTTCGCCAGTCATATGCGCCCCGATGATTTCAGTCAGGACGAGACGCTAGCAGATCGGGCCAGCGGGACAATCCCCGGCGCGTCATTGCGACAGAAGCGCCTCGGCCCGTTCTGCCCGCTCTGCGTCGAGGCCCAGGGCAAGACTGTCCTGCAAGCTTTTTCTCCCTGCATCTGTCTGACCCGCTTGCGTCAGGGCGACACCAAGATCGAACAGGTAGACAGCATGACCTGGGCGCAAATTGACCGCCTGTGCAAGATCGGCGCTTGCCTGCGCGCTGTCGCCTAGGGCAAGGCGTGCCTCCCCGAGTGTGTGCCAAGCAAATGCCATCTCGGGTGCGACTTCAACCGCTTTTCTAGCCAAGGGCAGAGCCTCTTCTGCCCGGTCCTGTTTTACAAAGAGGGCAGCGAGGTTGTTCAGCGCGCCTGCGTTTTCGGGATCCGCATTCAGGGCCGCGCCATAAGCGGCTTCGGCGGCTTGGGGCCTTTCGGCCTGTTCATGCACCCAAGCCAGCATCATGTGCGCGCTTGCGCTTTGATCATGAGCATCCGCAAGCCGTGTTGCGAGGGTGGTTGCAGCGTTCAGATCGCCGCGCCGGACTTCGTTCACGGTCGCACCACGCAGCAGGTCGAAGCTTTGTGGCGCTTTGTCCAGACCCAAAGCGAATTGCGTGCTTGCCGCATCATAGCGCGCCTGGGCAGCCAGGGCTGACGCGTAGCGCTGGTATGACAGCGGACTGTCCGGTGCAGCAGCGACAAGATCGCGATAGGCTTCTTCGGCACCGGTAAGATCACCCGTGCTGGCGAGCAGTTCTCCGAGCAGCAGGCGCGCGTCGTTCGGTGCATCGGGTTCGGTGGTTGCCGCACGCAAATGGTCGATGGCATCCGCAGCTTTATCCAATGTGACCAATGTACGAGCAGTCTCGGTCGCGAGCATCGGCTGTGTTGCAGCGTCAGCCCCTTTGAGGACATCAAGCGCCTTGTCAGGTTGATCGGTGGCGCGCAGAAGGGCTGCGAGCCGCGCACGGACCGGCCATTGTGTGTCGGGCATCGTTCGCGTGGCTTGGGTGAAATGACCGATCGCTGCAGCGATGTCATTTGCATCATCCGCGAGGCGCCCGAGACTTTCGTGCCCGCGCCAATCACTTGGATCCCGCGTTGTCGCCTGCTCGAACACTTCGCGGGCTGCGGCGCGATCCCCCTGCAGAAGGTGAAGTTCGCCGATTATTATGAAAGGTTCGGCATTTTCTTGGTAGAAGGAGGCGGCAACCTTCAAAGCTTCGATTGCCGGCTGGACCTGATCGAGGTTCGCCAGCGCAATCCCATAAAGATGCCAGGCCAGTGGATCGTTGGGCCGCTTTTGGGTCTCGGCCCTGGCAGCCTCTGCGGCGATGCGGAATTTGCCTGAATTGATTGCCTGACCTGCCGTCACGATCCCTTCGGACAGGTTTTGGCGGCCCGCTGTTGTGTCGGGATCGATTTCAAATGTTGCGGGGCGCCCAGGGACGGTGAGAGAGGCCAAAATCAGGCCCACCAATGCGAGGCCGCGCATGGTCGCGCGAAGATCATAATACCGGGTCATTAAGCATACTCTGCACAAGGGAACGTGGTTAATAGCAATCTCTTTAAGCGAGTTTCGACCATCGGTCCAGAAGGCCACTTTGCCCTATGTGGGACAATTTCAAGTCAAGAATAAGTTAACTGTGGGTAAAATTTATGCTAAGAATCGCTTATCAGGCCAATGCCGACGCGGTTTGTTGCTGACGGCCTGAAGTGGTTGTGAGTTCTATGTTGTTCTATTTTTATAACTGCATTGATCCACGGCCGCTCGTATAAGTGTTTGAAGCGAGGGGAAATTTTCCATCATGACACATAAAAATCTACTGAGGGGAGCGGCTGTTGGGGCAGCTTTCGCGCTCTCGGCAACGATTGCCGGTGCGGACTCCATCTCACCGACGACTTACAGTAATGATTCGCTCGGTGTGGGCGATAGCGTCACAATTTCGAAGACGGTCGTCATCGAAGCCGGCGGGCCTTCGGACGCATTGATCGATGTGATGTTTATTTTTGACACGACGGGGTCGATGGGCGCAGCGTTGGCAACGGCGCAGACTGCGGCTGCCGACATCCTGACCGGTATCTCGGGCTTCGGTGATCTGGCATCCGGCGTTGGTTTCTACAACGATCCGGCCTTTGACGGCGTGCTCCAGGATCTGTCAACGAATGACGCGACAACGATCGGTAACTTCAGCTTCGGTGCGTCGGGCGGTGGCGATTTTCCTGAAAAAGGTAATTCAGCCATTGAAGACGCGGCCAACAACGCTTCTTGGCGTCCAGGGTCAAACCGTTTCATCGTCGCCCTGGGTGACTCGTCCTTCCTCGACATCCCACCAGGTGGTCCGACAGATGAGGACGTGCAAACTGCATTGGCAGACAATGATGTCGAGTTAATCGGCCTGCGCTTCCAGAATTTCGATTTTGGCTCGTCGCGGAGCAACGACGACAATTTCATCGAATCAATCGAGTCACTTGGCGGTACGGCGCTGAGCGGTTCGACAGACCCCGATGACCTTGTTGAAATCATCACAGACGGCATCTCGGGTTCGTTTGACACTTACACCGAAGTCACCGTTGATGATCTGGATGCAGGTTTGCCTGAAATCGACGTTTCTGTTGTTTGTACTGGCGCGGACAGCGGCGTCTGTGACGGTGCAACTGCCATCGGCGACTATGACCGCACAAGCGACCGAACGTTTACATTTGACGTGACATTCACACGCGTTGCGGACGGCGACACAACGTTTACCACGAACGCGCTGGTCGATGGCGGTATCGTCGCACGCGAGATCGACACCTTCACAGGTGGCGGCAGTGGCGGTGGAGGCGGAACGCCAGTTATCCCATTGCCTGCCGGTGTTTGGCTGCTTTTGGGTGGGCTCGGCACGCTGGGCGCCATGCGCCGTCGCAAAACAGCCTGATCGACGGATCATTGGTCGAATGAAAAAGCCCCCTCTTCAGGGGGCTTTTTACTTGAGGCCTGCGCAAAAATCCTGGATTCGCGTGCAGGCTTCTTTCAGGGCTTCGTCCGATGTGGCGTAGCTGACGCGAAAATGTGGCGACAACCCGAAAGCGGCTCCGAAAACGACGGCCACGCCCTTTTCTTCAAGTAGAGCCGTCGCAAATGTCTGATCATCCGTGATCTGCGTGCCAGCAGCCGAAGTCTTGCCGATCAGTCCGGCTATGGACGGATATACGTAGAAAGCACCTTCGGGAACAGGACATTCCATGCCTGGAATGGCGTTGAGCATCGACACCACAAGATCACGGCGGCGTTGGAACAGGGCATTGTTCGGCCCAATAAAATCATGTTCGCCGTTAAGCGCCTCTACGGCGGCCCATTGGCTGATCGAACAGGGGTTCGATGTGGATTGCGACTGCACCTTGCGCATGGCCTTGATCAGCTCTTCCGGTCCCGCCGCATAGCCGATGCGCCAGCCTGTCATGGCGTAAGCCTTTGAGACGCCATTTACTGTCAAAGTGCGGTTCATGAGGCCCGGTTCGACCTCGGCCGGGGTGCAGAATTCGAAATCGTCATAAGCGAGAAGCTCGTACATGTCGTCCGTCAGCACCCAAACATGAGGGTGCCGCGTCAGAACATCGGTCAGTGCTTGCAACTCCTCGCGCGTGTAGCCTGCACCGGTGGGGTTGGAGGGTGAGTTGAAGATCAGCCACTTCGTCTTGGGAGTAATCGCAGCTTCAAGCTGTTCAGGCGTCATCTTGAAGGCAGTCTCGATCCCGCATGCGACGGTTACTGGTATGCCGCCAGCCAGCAGAACCATATCGGGGTAGCTGACCCAGTAGGGTGCAGGGATGATGACTTCGTCCCCTTCGTTCAGCGTGGCCATCAGCGCGTTGTAAAGCACCTGCTTGCCGCCAGTGCCGACGGTCACCTGAGATATCGTGTAGGTCAGGCCATTGTCTCGCGCGAATTTGTCGACGATGGCGCGCTTCAGCTCTGGAATGCCATCGACAGCAGTGTACTTGGTTTTCCCAAGTGATATGGCGACGACGGCGGCGTCCTTGATGTGCTGCGGTGTATCAAAATCCGGCTCACCTGCGCCGAGACCGATCACATCGCGTCCGGCGGCTTTCAGTTCGGCGGCTTTTGTGGTTACTGCGATCGTGGGGGACGGTTTGACGCGGTCAAGCGTCGTTGAAAGAAATGTCATCGCAGCCTCGGTTGTTTAGAAGATCCCGGACCCTCATAGGCTTAGCCCCCGACGCAATCAAGCGGGGGCGCATTAGGAGACCTTGCAATGGATGATCATACGGATTGGTACGCCCCCGACGCGGCGACTTTCGGCGACCGCGTCGCGGCTGCGCGCGAGGAAGCCGGCATGACCCAGAAGGATCTGGCCCGCCGCCTCGGCATCCGTACTGGTACGCTTCGATCCTGGGAAGATGATCTGAGCGAGCCGCGCGCCAACCGCCTGTCGATGCTTGCGGGGCTGCTCAATGTGTCCATGCGATGGCTGATCACGGGCGAAGGGCAGGGCGTTTCGGCCCCGCACGAGCTTTTGGACCAGTCAGAGGACATGCGCGACATCCTTACGGAAATGCGCCAATTGCGCACCGATCTGCGGGCGAAAGCAGAAACCGTTGCCCGCTTGGAAAAGCGTTTGCGTCAGATCATCGAGAAGAGCGACCATGAAGGAGAGCACTGAAAACCGGCTCAGGCGGCTGCACATGCGTTCCATGCGGCGGGGCATCAAGGAAATGGATCTGATCCTGTCGACCTTTGCAGGACGTCATTTGCATGGCATGGACGAGGCTGGCCTTGATCTCTACGATCGGTTGCTAATGGAAAACGATCAGGACCTCTACCAGTGGGTGACGGGGCAAAGTCCGACCCCCGAAGCGTTCGTTGAATTGATCGAACAGATCAGCCAGACATTTCAAAAGCGGGAACCGGGTTAAGCTACGCCGGGGTTTCTTCAATGCGATCTTGCTGTCACAAGGATGTCACCCCTCTGGCCTCTCGCGGTCAGCATGTTACTTTTGATGAGCTGTTGAATGGGAGAGAAGAATGGCCCTGACCTATCTACACACAATGGTGCGCGTCAAAGATCTTGAGGCGTCCATGGATTTTTATCGGCTTCTGGGCTTGGAGGAAACGCGTCGCATGGACAGCGATCAGGGACGGTTCACCCTTGTCTTCATGGCCCCTCCCGGCCAGGAAGACTGCCCTGTGGAGCTGACCTATAATTGGGATGGCGACGAGGGCCTGCCTTCGGACAGCCGTCATTTTGGGCATCTGGCCTATCGCGTCGACAATATCTACGAGACATGCCAGCACCTAATGGATAGTGGCGTCACGATCAACCGGCCGCCGCGCGACGGGCACATGGCATTCGTCCGCTCACCGGACAATGTTTCTGTCGAACTGTTGCAGGCTGGCGATCGTCTGGAGCCGGCGGAGCCTTGGGCCAGCATGGAAAACACAGGGCATTGGTAAGGTTTGCGACGGTTGCGCTGGCGCTTTTGCTGGCGGGTCCGGCTTCGGCGGCGTGCCGTCAGGCGCTTTTGCTGGCCATAGATGTCTCGTCCTCAGTCGATATGGTCGAGGATCGGCTGCAGCGTGAAGGTCTGGCAGCAGCTCTGATAGCTCCTGAAGTGCAGGATGCGTTTTTTGGCGCAGCCGATCCGGTGGCGCTCGCTGTCTACGAATGGTCTGGCCGTTACAATCAGGAGATCCTGCTTGAATGGACGATGATCGATACCCCGCAAAGCCTGATTGAAGCGGCAGAAACCATTGGGCGCAGCAAGCGGCGGCACAACGAATTCCCGACGGCTATGGGTTATGCGCTCGGCTTTGGGGCGAAGATGTTTCAGGAAGGTCCGCGTTGCGCGAAGTACACGCTCGACATGGCAGGCGACGGACAGAACAACGAGGGTTTCGGCCCTCGCTTGGCCTACCAGGAATTTCCATTCGATGAGATTGTAGTGAACGGCCTTGTGGTCAACGCAGCTGATTTCGAGGCCGAGACCGGGCTGATCGCCTTTTACCGACGACAGGTGCTGCACGGGCCGGGGGCCTTTCTGGAGATCGCGCAGGGGTTTGAGGACTACGAACGCGCAATGCGGCGCAAGCTCGAACGTGAGGTGGCGCCGCCGGTCTTCGGAGGGACGATGCGCGGGGATGGTCCGGGATGATCTTGCGGACCTTGGCTTGCCTGGCATCGATCTCGGCAGCGTCCGTTGCGGCGGCTCAGTGCCGACAGGCACTGGCCCTTGGCCTGGATGTCTCTGGTTCGGTCGATGCGCGCGAGTATCGCCTGCAGCTTGACGGTCTTGGCGCAGCCCTGGGAAGCGATCCTGTCCGGCAGGCACTTCTGGCTCTGCCAAAGGCGCCGGTTGACCTCCTGGTCTATGAATGGAGCGGGCCGGGAGACGTTCATCTCATCCTCCCCTGGACGTCGGTTACCTCGGATCTGGACCTAAATGAGGTGATCGCGACATTGCGGGCCACCGAACGCCGCGAGACAAGTCCGGGCACGGCCCTGGGTTCTGCCATGCGTTTGGGGTACGAATACCTGAAAGAACGGTCCGCGTGTTGGAAGCTCACACTCGATCTTTCTGGTGACGGCAAATCGAACCTTGGTCCCCGCCCGCAAGAAGTGAAGGAGATCCTTCAGGACACGGGCATCACCATCAATGCCTTGGTCATCGGAGCGGATGCCCCATCGATCGGGGATCTACGTCAGGCCGAAATCGCGGAGTTGACTTCCTATTTTCGGGCGAACGTCATATTGGGCAAAGATGCATTCGTTGAGGCCGCTCTGGGCTTTGAGGACTACCCCGAAGCAATGGCCCGCAAGCTGGAGAAAGAGCTGAACACGGTCGTCATCTCCGGTCAGTCTCGCTGACGCCGATCAATAGATGTAGCGGATCTGATCGGCCCAGTAGCGTTCCATCCGACGCAGCGAGGTGGTTATGTCGTCAAGACCGGTTTCTCCCAAAACACCTTTTGACATCAGTCCATCAGCGTGGCGTTCGAACAGATCAGACACGATATTGCGGATTTCGCGTCCCCGATCCGTCAGGCGCACCCGCACTGATCGCCGATCAATTTCGCAACGCTGATGATGCATGTAGCCCATATCGACCAGCTTCTTGAGATTATAGCTGACATTGCTGCCCTGGTAGTAGCCGCGCGTCTTGAGTTCGCCGGCAGTGACTTCGTTGTCGCCGATATTGAAGAGCAAAAGCGCCTGCACGGCGTTGATCTCCAGAACGCCGACGCGTTCAAACTCATCCTTGATCACGTCGAGAAGTAGCCTATGCAGCCGCTCCACAAGCGACAGCGCTTCAAGATAGCCAACCATGAAGCCCTTTTCGGCAGCTGGCTGCCCGATGGGATCCTGAATACTCATATCATGCTCCGAACACAGGTGCGTTTCGGGCAACCTGCACAGAATTATGAAATATTCCGTTAAAGAGCGAACGATCTAGGTTTCAGGCCGCAACACCCTAGAATTTCGACTGAATTTCGAAGGAGATAGAGAGTTCTTCGGCTTCGAATATTGTACTTGTGGAGCTCACTTTGCCCGCTTTGATGTTCAGTTTTGGGGCGAAACCAGCATAATCATAGTCTTTGAAGAAGAACGAAATGCCTGCTGATCCTGACCAGTCAGTCCGGCCGGGAGGTATCAAGTCGCTGCCATATGAGTAAAGTGGGTGGTCGGTATAAGTTAAACTGAACGACGTTGAGACCTCGGCGGGGCCCAATTGTTTGCCGAAGGTGTAGCTGCCGTGGATCGTTGCGGAGCTTGACTGGACGTTTGGGCTATCTCCATCGGCTTCCTCAAGCGTCAAGCCGATGCTGAAACGGGCGTCGTTTTCAAGTTTTCTTCGAAGCGTTGAGCCAATCGCATACCGCATCTGGTCGTTATTGTTCGAAGAGGCAGACTCTCGTGCTTCGACTTTACCGAAGAAGGATATGAACGTTCTGTCGTTTAGGGGAACGCCTCGTTTCACCCGCATCTGGGAGTAATCGAAAAGGCCTGATCCTCCGTACCAGAAGGACCCGAACGACAATCCCAAACCAATATTCCCGCTCTTTTCTCCAAGACCAATCAGGTGATCGAGGGACACCTCGGCCCAATCTGTTGCGAAGTCAGAGTTTCTGCGACGGACGGCAGCGGCATCAGCATCGAGTTGTGCTTTGGCGCTTGATGAGAGAGACACGCGACGCGTGTATAGTCGAACACCAATCGTGGTGAGCGATGTCTGGGTTTGGTTCAAGCGATAGGATAGGTGCGCATCCATGGTCGTGACGATGCCCGATAGCGCCTCGCCGTCGGCAGAGACTATATCTCCGAAACGTAAGTCATTGATGATGTGATCTGTCGTGTCGGTGCCACTGTTAACGTTGTCCGAAGGCGTGATGCCCCCTCGCAGGGTAAAGCTGAATGGGTTTATCCTGCGAACATGCGCATAGTCCTTGGCAATCTGTTCCTGAGATTTATCATCTGCATGCTGCGCCGCGCGACGTAGCCACAATTGGGTCATCGTGGGCCGGTTTTGAACAAGTGCGCTGCTTGCGGCAAATTCCGCTGCGGTCACCTTTTGCGAAGGGTTGTCCGTCAGGCGGTAGGCGCGGGCTGCAGCGGCACGTGCAGGGCGCGGTCGGTTAAGCTGCGCATAGGCGGTTGCTTGCAACAGATGCAGGTTCGGATCGTCAGGGCGCGCGCGGATCAATCCGTTGAGCAGCTTGATAGCCTGTTTGCTGTCGCCCGCTTGGACTGCGTTGATCGCCATGGCATAGGCCTGATCCACAGTGACCGAAACAGGATCTTGCGCAACCAGCGGCTGCGCAAGACCGAATAGCAATGTGAGTGCTGCGGTGGTGCGGCGCACCTCTTGCCCCTATTCGCCCACTGTTGGACAAAGCGGACTTGTGCCAACAGGCGTACCGCACCGACCGAGAACAAATAGCCCGTATTCTTCTTCGTCTCCGAAGCCGGGGCCCATATGCTCTTCCACATATAGGCCACCTGCGACAGCGTCCGAGTTGGTGCCCCCGAAGATACCGCCGTATTCACCAACTGTCTGACGATCACCAGATGGTGCGACTTGCACATCACCGGCAAATGTGCCGTCCGCCGTGATTTCGGTTGGCACCAGATTAAGGTCGCCATCTGGCCCAAGCGGAACTGCAGCGGCGCCGTTCGACGGACGGAAGACGCGGTCATAAACTGTACCCTTCACAGTATTATCGATGAAATCCGCATTGATGAAAATACTGCCAGTCACCGTACTTGCTTGTCTCGGCCTGATAGAATCTGATGTGCCGGGTGGAACAGGCGCCAGCTCGGTGCCGTCAACTGAACCGATATTTGTTATTCCGATATAGTCGCCTGCATATGTGACAAGTCCGGTATCCGGCGTGACGTCCTGCGGATCGAAGCCTCCAGAACGGGTATAGCCAACTCCGCCATTGTAAAAGGTGAACTGACCGCCTGAAACGGCCATCGCGCCTGTCACACTGCTGATGGATTGAGCATAGGCTGTCACGTGCTGATCAAGGGGATCTTCCTGAACGGAATAGGCGACGTAGCCAGGCACATCCAGCGAGGGTGTTCTCGCATATGTGACCGTCGACGCTTCGTCATCCAGAAACACGCCGGTGATTGTGAGTGTGTCCGTCGCGGGGTTGTAGGTAAACGCGTCCAAATCGTCCGAAATGTTTTCCGGAATACCTGCCGTGTCTCCACCACCACCACCATCCCCGCCATCCGTTGGGTCGGTTGTAAAGGGATTGCCGTCGCCGCATGCACCAAGAAGTGCGAGCGCAGCAGCTGCTGCGATAAGTCTATTCATTCCTGCCACGCCTTTTTCTAAAACCCGCTCATTGGCTTTTGGCTGAGAAAGTCATCCGAAACACATGAAAAGTCAAACCAATCCTGACTTGTCCACACGCCCCTGGGGAAAAATGTGGCAGATCGGCTACCATCATATAGCAGTTCACGTGAGGCCTGCCCCAATATACAGTGAGGTTCTGACAGATTCTGTAGCGCGATGAGGGGACACATGCCGTTAGAGCCAGACCAGCTTGCCGAAATTGAAGCCCTGCGGGGGGAAACGTATCAAACGCTCCGTGCGACCGTGCCCGGCATGGAAAAACACCTATACACACCGCTATCCGTGCTCGACCACGGCTTTGTCCGCGTCATTGACTATATGGGCGACGACAGTGCCATAACACAGGCCGCGCGGGTCAGCTACGGCAAGGGCACCAAATCCGTTCAGAATGATGAAGGGCTCATCCGCTATCTCATGCGGCACTGGCACTCGACCCCGTTCGAGATGTGCGAGATCAAGCTCCACGTCAAACTCCCGGTCTTCGTCGCCCGCCAGTGGATCCGCCACCGCACCGCCAACGTCAACGAATACTCGGCCCGCTACTCTATCCTGGATCGCGAATTCTACATCCCCGCGCCCAACGCGCTTGCCGCCCAATCTGTCGTCAACAACCAGGGCCGTGGTGAGGCGCTCAGCGGAGAAGAAGCCGAACGTGTCCTGCGTTATCTGCGCGACGATGCCATGCGCTGCTATGACCATTATGAAGAGATGATCGGACAGGGCGGCCAGCAGGGCCTCGCGCGAGAGCTTGCCCGCATGAATCTGCCCGCCAACATCTACACCCAATGGTACTGGAAGGTAGACCTGCACAACCTCTTCCACTTCCTGCGCCTGCGCGCCGACGCCCATGCCCAATACGAAATCCGCGTCTATGCCGACGCCATCTGCGAAGTCGTCAGAGACTGGGTCCCCGCCGCCTACGGCGCCTTCGAGAACTACCGCATGGGTGGAGCAAACCTGAGCGCCACAGCCCTTGATTGCATCCGCCGGATGTTGAAAGGTGAGACGGTCACGCAAGAGACATCAGGGATGTCCAAGGGCGAGTGGCGGGAGTTTGAGGGGCTTATTGGGTGAGATTTGTTGATAGTTCGCGGAAAGAGTTCATAGATCACTTAAAGCATTTTGTTCATCCCAGTGAGGAGATATCCATTCCAGCTCAACTTGTTGGAAGAGAAGACGAGCTGGGAAAACTTCGAGACTGTTTTGAGACCAATGGAGCTCATGCATTTGTGTGGGGTTTGAGGGGGGTTGGGAAGACTTCGTTAGTTCATACAGCTTGCGCGAAGTATTCTGATACTGTGAAATTGGCGGCGGCGGTTGGTTGTCAGAAAAGGTCAACTTATCAGGAGTTACTTAAGGATATTTATCGGCGTGCGACCAATTCAGGTATCGTCAACCTCAATGATAGCTCAATAAAAGGAAAATTATCACTGTTTGGGGTCATGACTTTAGAGGGCGAGAAGGGTGGTTTTCGAGAGCAGTTGCAGATCGATAGCGTAAATCATGCATCTGACTTTCTAAATACAATCCTACCGAAAGACCTTTATACAGATCAAGAGTGGGTGATCATTGTTAATGAATTCGATCAGCTAGAGAACCAAGAGACAATTAATTTTTTTACATCACTCGCGAAACAAATGTCGGTTGATAAAGTTAACGTTAAGTTTGTTTTCTGTGGTGTTGCTTCAAACCTCAACGATCTTATTGGAAGTCATGAATCCGTTGACAGATACATAAAGGCTGTGGATCTGGAGCCGCTCAATCATACTTATACATTGAGAATTGCTGAAAATATCTTTCAGGAGTTTGATGTAGAACCATCTCGAGGCCAGATGTTCAGAATATCCCAGATCGCCTCTGGTTATCCACACTTTGTTCATTTGATAGTGGGAGAGATATTAAAGGAATGCTACGAGACATCTTTTCATATGAGATCAATAGGCGCTGATATCTACAAATCCTCCATAAAACGTGCAGCAAGAGGTGCTGCGACGCGACTGCAAAAAGAATACGAGAATGCAACGAGAAAAGGAACAGATAGATATATTGAGGTTTTATGGGCTGCTGCTGATGGTCAACTTTTGGTGAAACAATTTAAAAGTATCAGATCAGGCTGGTCTTCCCCCACTGAAGTGGTCCTCCGCTATGTTTAGGAAAACGGAGGAAGA
>CALCOY010000048.1 GCA_937897325.1 uncultured Shimia sp. | reverse complement strand
CCGACGTTGCCAGAAAGCTCGTCATCAGTGCCAACGCGCTATGCAAGACCCGTCAGAAATGGGCCCCAACCTCCCTCAAAGATAAAGTTGCTAAGCCATGGGATGGAGAAGGGGATGAATAACGCGCTACCCCCGCTTCAAGACCTCGACCTTCCCACAAAATGGCCGTTCACGAACGCGCGCCTTCGAGGTCTCGTTGCCGGTTTTCCGGTGAAACCGTTGGACCGGCTTGCTAACTTCGGTGCCGATGAGTTCGGGCGATTTGCGCTCGAATGGGTCGATGGCTATCTGAGCAAGAAGCTTCCGGAGTCTCTTGCATCCAGTAACGCGGTGGGGCAGGTGACAAGGTCAAGACATCATTGTTTGGTTCGGCGAGCCTGGATCTCCGTCCACTGGTAAGCGCAGATATGTTGCCAAATTGAAGAGCAACTGGAAATGGCCGCATTCACGACTAAGTGCTGCGACGGGGCAAAACTCCTCCTAAACTTCGAAAAATTGCCGACGCAGTATTTATATCGCTTTTGCGCGGCGGACGTTGACAGAGTGGTCATTCGCGAGGGTTGCCTTGGCGAAGTCCAAAACGGAAACACGACCGCATCCAAATCAAACGAACATGGCGCGGACGTTCTCGATATCGCCGACTCTAAACGTTTTGATGTAGACGGCGACTTCATTGGCGGCATAAGTCTGCACAACCGACATTCAATTGGACCACAGCGTTTGAACTTGCGCGAGGTATCACATGGCCCCAGCTTTGCGAAACTGACCTTGCACGGCATGTGCAAACAGGGTCGCAGGCGAACTTAGCAGCCACAGACGTTTCCGACATGCAGCTGAAGCAGCCAAATGCTCGTCTTCCGATGGCAGACCCCGCGTTGTGGTGTCTTCCAAGACCATCCGGTTTGCGCCTGCGGACGGTTCTATCTATCGCAAGACAGGTCCGTTAGAAAAAAACCACACAGGTATTGCAGGAAATAATGAACTTACGAGATTTGGAATACGTTACAGCGGTTGCGAGATGCGGTAACTTCAGTGTCGCAGCCGAGTTCTGCAACGTGTCACAACCCGCTCTGTCAAATCAGATCAAGAAACTCGAAAAAGAGCTGGGCACCGATCTGTTCCTCCGCCTTAGCAGCGAAGTAAGACCAACCGCTTGCGGTCAACGCATCGTGAAAATTGCAGAAGAGATGCTGATCAATGCTCAGCGGATCAGAGATACCGCAACGGAGTTTCGCGACCCCGAAGCCGTGCCCTTTAACATTGGCCTGACCCCGACGCTGGCCCCCTATCTGACGGACTACTTCTCAAACCTGTTCAGTGTCCTCTTTCCACGAATGCGGGTCACCATGATCGAAGACCTGCCGCGGAACATGTTGAAGATGGTTGAGGATCACAGCCTGGACGTGGCTTTGGTGGCAAAACTCAATCACAATCCGACGCTCGAATTCACGTCGATCTGGGAAGAACCTTTGTATTTGGCGGTTAATCAAGGTCATCCTCTTGCACCCATACCATCCATCCGGCCTGAAGACGTGCCGGTACATGACTTCATTCGTCTCCCGCACTCGTTCGGATACGAACTTGAAGATCGGTTACCAACACCTGACCAGGCAGCACGCGGGTCCAAGAAATTCGACCTGACCGCGCTGCGTTTCGAGACGATCTGTCGACATATCTGCCATTCGGACGATTGTACTATTGTCTCCGCCCTCGCTGCCGAGCAGTTCAGCCAGGACAATTGGCCTTTGTCTTTCATTCCGTTCGAAGCCCCCGGAAACCTTCGCAACCTCGGCGCGGCGTCGCGATTGAATTGCCCCAGAAAACCGCTGCTTGCCAAGATCGGAGCGTATATCCAGGAAAACCCGCCCAAGGGCGTCACGCCGACATTTGTGGCGTGATGCGTCTTTTTCCTACTCGATAAAGGTGCGCGCCAACCGGTCGCTCAGCGGTTGGGTCAGGTAGCTGAGTGCCGTGCGTTCGCCCGTGTTCACGAACAGGTCGGCGGGCATACCCGGCACCAGATCCAGTGCGGCCACTTCCTCGGGCTGGACATCGTCTAGTTTGACACGCGCGGTGTAATAGTAGTCTCCGGTACGCTCGTCTTCGAGGCTGTCGGCAGAGATGTCGATTATGCGGCCCTCTGCCTCGGGCACATCGCCCTGATCAAAGGCAGACAGACGCACGCGTGTGGACTGTCCGACATGCAGCTTTTCAATGTCGGCCGTATTCACTCGCGCCTCGACCACCAGCGGTTGGTCGATTGGCACGATGTCCAGAATGGGCGCCCCTGGGCGGACAACGCCGCCTGCGGTGAACACCGTCATCTCGACCACCCGGCCCGGGACAGGCGCAGTGATCGCCACACGCTTCAGCCGTTCAGAGGCACCGATAAACTGCGGCTCGAGTGTGGCGAGTGACGCGTCGATCTGTGCCAGTTCGGTCGAGGCGGCCTCGTCCCGCAAGGTGCGTGCACCGATGCCGGCCAGTTGCAATTCGCTGATCTGGTTGCGGGCCTGTGCCTCTTGGGTCAGCAGGGCGGCGTCCACGCCGGTCAAGCGCTCAACCTCGACCCGGCGTGCATTCACCCGCGCCACTGCAACGAGACCTTTGTCGAGCAAGGTTTGCAGGTTGCCAAGCTCTTGCCGCGTGATGTCCAGCTGACGGGTGTTGGAGGCGCGTTGCGATTGCAGGCCGCTCACTTGATCCTCAAGATTGGCGATGCGTTGTGCTGTCAGCGCCTCTTCGGCATCGCGCGACCGGCGTTCCGCATCGAACAGCAGCTTCTGAGTGGTGAACGCAGTGGCCCACGTTGCCGGGTCCAGTTCGACACGCATCATCTGCGCAACGGACGCTTGATCAAATGTATCGGCTTCCTGCAGCTGGGCCATCAGCCGCGCACGGCGCACCGATAGATCGCTGAGCTGGCTTTCGATCACGTCCAGATCGACGCCGAGGTCTGTGCTGTCCAGTTCCAAAAGGGTCTGGCCCGCTTCGACCAGTTCGCCATTGCTGACAAGAATGCTGCTGACAATGCCGCCTTCCAGATGCTCGACCGTCTTGCGGTTGCCTTCGACCACGAAGGTCGCTTGGGCCACAACTGCGCCATCCAGTTTTGATGCCGTTGCCCAATAGGCGGCACCGCCAAGGAAGCTGATCACGGCCAATAACCCAAAGGTCACAAAGCCAGTGATACCAGCGCCAGGGGCCTTTGGTTGAACACGGCTATACTCTTGAAGGCGCAGAACGCCGGTGTTGCGGGCGGGGGTGAGTGCGGTCGTCATTGTGTTGCTCCTTTCACGGCAGGCTCTTGTGAGCGACGGGCGGCCAATTGTGCGGCAACCGTCTGGGCGACGGGTGTTCCTTGCTGGCGCGGACGCAGGATGTCTTCCTTGTCGCCAAAACCCGTTTGCGTGCCTTTGTTGAGTGTCAGAACCTTGTTGACGGCCTCCAACGTGCTTGGGCGATGCGTCATCACGAAGGTCACAGCCCCGCGTGCACTGGCGCCGCGAATGGCGTTGCGAAGTGCCGCTTCGCCTTGGGCGTCAAGGTCGGAGTTCGGCTCATCCAGAACCAGAATGAACGGATCATCATAGAGAGCGCGCGCGAGTGCGATCCGCTGACGTTGACCGCCAGACAGATGGAAGCCGTTGCCGATCTCAGTTGCATAGCCATCAGGCAAGCTGCTGATCAGACCGTGCACATCAGCAGCGACGGCTGCGGCCAGTACCTTGCTGTCGTCGATCGACGTTGAAAACCGTGCAATGTTTTCGCGAATGGTCCCATCGAACAGATGTACATCCTGCGGCAGGTAGCCCACCAACTGTCCCAGCTCTTCGGGATCCCATTTGGCCATGGGCGTACCATCGAGGCGAATGGCTCCGCGTTGCGGGGTCCAGATCCCGGCGAGCATCTTTGCCAGCGTTGACTTACCCGACCCGCTGTGACCGATCACGGCCAAAACATCGCCAGCCGACAGGGCAAACTCGATCCCCCCGATGGTGGCATTTTGCGCTAAGGGCGGGCCCGCCTGCGCGATGGCTGCGTTCAGCGAGATTTGCGGACGCGGCAGTGCCAACCGCTTGGGCGGCTCGGGGTAGGTTTCGGACAGGGCGCGCAACGTCTTGTACGAACCACGTGCGGCTAGGAAGGTGCGCCACTGGCCGATCAGTTGGTCGATAGGCGCAAGCGCACGGGCCAGCACGATGGTGGCGGCAATCATCACACCGGCGGTGGCCTGACCGCTGACGGCAAGGGCGGCGCCCAGCCCCAACATGCCCGATTGCAAGGCCATGCGGGTCGTCTTGGACATCACCGAAAAGCTTGCCAGCCGGTCAGACACACGCGATTTCAGGTGATGCGCATTGTGTTGCAGAGCTGTCCAACGCCGGGCGAGATCACCAGTCATACCCATCGCGTGGACAAGCTCTGCGTTCTGTTCACTGGAGGTGAACAAACTGTCGGACCTGGCCCTCGCTTGACCTGCGTCTTGCATCACATCCGCCGAGCGCGCGTTATTGATCAGGGCCATGAGTGTCAGGAACAGCGCGCCGGTAAGACCAAGCGCGCCAAGATAGGGGTGCAGGACATAGAGCACACCCAGATAAAGCGGGATCCACGGTGCATCGAAAAATGCAACCAGCGTGGGGCCCGAAATGAAGTCGCGCATCCCGTTCACATCGGCGGCCGGGTTGTCGCCACCGGCCTTGCCTTGAACCCGGCGGCGGATCGAAGCCTCCAGGATCGGCGCGCCAATCTCCAACTCAAACCGCGCACCAAGGCGGCTAAGGATACGCATGCGGATCAGGTCCAGAAGACCGGTGACCAGGAAAACACCACCCAGCAGGATGCTGAGGGCAATCAGGGTGTCCATGTTCTGGCTGGTCAGCACGCGATCATAGACTTGCA
>CALCOY010000047.1 GCA_937897325.1 uncultured Shimia sp. | reverse complement strand
AACCTTCCGTTTTTCCACCTGCATCCTTCATTCGATCCCTTCTTGCTTATCCCCATCGAAACAAAGGAGATGACCAATGGCAATCGACGGAAAAATCACCCGCACTGACGACGACGCAATCACCGGCTGGATCGCATCGCTGACCTTCGACGTGGATATCACGCTCACGAAGAACCCGCACAAGAACAAGGAAACGCACCCGGACTTCGAAATCACCACCCGCACCCCGCGCAACCGCGTGATCCGCATCGGATCGGCCTGGGAGCAGACCAGCCAGAAGGGCAACGACTACCTCTCTCTGTCGGTCATGGTGAACGGCCAGCAGGTTCGCGTGAACGCCCTGCGCAGCGACGAAGACCCCGAAGGCGAATACCGCCTGGTCCCGCTGGCTGGCTAAGGCCAGCCAAGGGGCGGCCAAGGCCGCCCCCGGCACCCAGGCATCGAGCAGCGGGCAGAAAGACCCGAATGCCACTCACGGCAAACTCCGCCGCCTCCCTCCCGGGCGGCGGCTTTTTCGGGCGACAAACACGCCAAATCTGCGAGGATAGCGCTATGAAGGACAAACCCGATCCACGGCACAATCTGCCCAAGCGCCGCCTGACGGAGACGCGGCGCATCGAGACGCCGGACGGCCACACGATCCACTTGTCGGTAGGCTACGATCCCAATGAGGACGGACGGCCGCGCGAGGTTTTCTACTCCGCTGGCTTCAAATCCGGATCAGCCCTTGAGTTTCAGATTCAAGACGCCTGCGTCCTCATTTCGATCTTACTTCAGCATGGGCATCGCCCCGACGAGATTGCCAAATCCCTGGCCCGCACCGAACGGCCAGACGGCGCTATCGCATACGCGAGTATCACCGGCCTTATCGCCGACGAGCTGGTCAAGGCGCAGCACCCGCCGGCCTAAAATCAAAGCCCCGCTTCATCGCGTTTTTCACCGACGCCTTGCAGGACGATCCGCATTTTGTCAGATGGATAGGGCGTCAGCAGCGCCGCGGCCTCGTCCAGCGATCCAGTCAGCCAGGTCTCATAGTCGTCCGGTCTGAGGATCACCGGCATTCTGCCTTTGGCATGTATCGGCCTGACCAGATCATTGGCCTCTGTCGTGACCATCGTATGAACCCGTCGTGGATGCTCGGGTTCAAGTAGATCTTCTCTTTCCACCCGCCAAAGACCGGCTATCGCGAAGGGCGCGCGATCGTCACCCTCGCCCGCAAGCGCGAACCAATAGTCCGTCGCCGGTTTCTGCCCCTTTGTTTCGTTAAAGCTCGACGCCGGGACTAGGCACCGCCGCTCTGCAAAGCTGCCTTTCCAGAGGCCGGACTTCATCAGCTTGTCATCCCGCGCATTGTTCCACGCCGCCGGTTTGATGGGTTTGCCGGTGCGTTTCGACACCTGCGGCGTCCGAAACCCCCACGACATCTCCACCAGCTCACGGTTGCCGTCATCATCGAGCGCGACCACTGGCGCGGTCCCTTTCGGATGAATGCCTGGGCGCGGCTGCGCGTTGCCCAAATGGTCGCGTGCAGCATCCACGTCGAACAGCCTTCGCATGGCTTCAACAGCCGTGGTGTTCGAGTAAAGATTACACATTTTTCCGCACCCATCCTTGCATCACTTCAGCACCTTAACCCGTTTCAGTCAGGTTTTCATCTTGCCTCAAATATCCTCGGGGGAGGCGCGTTGCGCCGGGGGCAGACAGCCCCCATTGCAACTTGATTTTCAAGGTATCAATTATATGCTGGCGTTGCCTCTCGGGGGTCTTAACCCCCGTCATTGGTTGTAAATCCAAAGCTCAGCTTGAATGAAAGGACACTGCATGTCCGACTATATGTCATTGGAACTTCCTCCGGATTATCCCTTCAAGGGGCCCACAACAGCGTCGTGCGTCATACATGCACTCGGCCTGTCACAGGCAGACGCCGCAATATTTTTCTCTGTCAGACGAGACACTATAAAGAAGTGGCAAAGTGGAAAAATGCGAATGCCTGATGACTTGCTCGACAAAGCCGTCGAGAGGTTGGATTTGTTGATGCAGCTCGCCAATGAAATTGCGCAAGATTACGAAGAGCAAGCCCACACAGACAGTGTATCGTTGGCCTACATTGGGCTTCCGACAGTGGAGCAGATGCGACGCGGAATGCTTCCCAGATCGAAAGGTTTCTATGAGACGTTCTTTGGAATGATCATGGCTCGCGCCGATGGGATAGTAATGGCAATTTGCGAACCATCCGACGATATGAATGCCACGAACCTATGGATACCTCGTTTGCTCGAAGAAGATGTAGATTGGTCGCGGGTGTCGCTGGTCGAAGAAGATGAATACTGTGTTCGAGCAGATCATGACTTTTACCGATTCCTCCGAGAACAGTTGAGCAGCCGGAATTTTTCGGCCAGTGGCATTGCAGAATCCACTTGGGAACTGACGAGCGGCGGTCCGTTCTTAGACATTCCTTATCTTCCGGAATGGCTTGGTGAAGCGCATCCCGAGCTGACCGACGAGCAACTGTCACTTCTGGACACCCATATCCGTGTGAAGATACCTGGCTATTGCAAGACCACCGAGGCTCTACGTTCCGACAGCGAACCAACCATATCTTTCGTCGGACCGGACGGGATAGTGCCTGTCTTGGACGCAACTGAAGGTCCAGAAGACGCGGATGCAAATGCCCTGAACGCGGCGCTCGCAGACATCATCGAGGCAGAATTTGGCACCATGGATGGTCTGTGGAAAGCAGCCGCGCGTCTTGAGAGTGGATAGTTTCGGAACGTCTGGGCTTGCGAGAACGTATGCAGAACATCTATGGCTTGTCGCATGGGTCGCATTTTCGATCATCCTTACCGCGTGGTGCGGTATGACGCGCATGGTGACATGATCGACGAGCTGGCGCAGTGCATCCATTTCGATCTTGCGCGAGCGTGTTAGCGTGAAGCAGCGAGAATCTGGCCCGACGATGAGGTTGCCGTGCAGCATGGAATTCGGGTGATGGTGAAGATGCGGGGCACAGAGCAGCTTTAGGGCCCCTGCCCCGTCCTGTGGACGGCGCACCGCGCTTTTCAGGCTTCAGCCGGCAGACTGGCTTACGCCCGGAACACCCTGCCCTGCCTTCCCTGTGAACATTGGCGCCAGTGCGTGTCTCTCTGAGCCACCCCCAGGCGCGTTCACATGGTCATGCAAATCACGGCGATCCGCTCGTCCGGGTTTCAATCGCATGGGGCATCGGATCTTCGATCCCGGCAGTATTGCGCCTTTGAGCGCTCTGCCGCTCAACAGACCTCCCAAGCGCATTGCAACTTAGTCGTGTAGTGAGCTATTTGGTTCGGCTCGGATATTTATTCCGAAGACCAAACTATGCTGTTGCCAGCGAAGAAGGGAAAATATGAAGAAGTTCGAGAACGCAGCCCGTAGTTTGTCAGAAGGCAAACCAATTCTTCTGTATGATTTCGATGATCGAGAAGCTGAAACCGATCTTATTTATCTCGCTGAGAAAATTGATGAGAAGGCAGTTGCGGATTTGCGGCTCAATGCCGGTGCGCCGTTAACTGTTTATATCAGTTGGGAAATGGGTCAGACATTGGGTCTGGATACGTATTTGGACTTTGTTTCCAAGTATGCCGACCCCAATTCGATCTACGGCGCGCTATCAAAACCAACACCCGGCTTCGATCCTCGCTTTTCCATCACCTTGGATTTCAGGGAAAACAAAACCGGTTGCTCGCATGTTGAGACCGCTCGAACAATTCGCGAACTCTGCGCGCTGTTAAAAGAGGGCGATGCCGAGGATTTCGCGCGCCTGTTTCGTGCGCCCGGGCACATTCCTCTGATCGTCGGCACAAAGGGCCTGCTCAAGGAGAGAAACGGGCATACCGAACTCATATTGGCCTTCGCGGTCAATCAAGGCTTGTTCCCGATGGTTGTCGCTTCCGAAATGATTGATGCAGAGACCGGCCATTCGACAACCTACGAAGATGCCCGCAAATACGGCGAATAACGCGGTCTTGATTTCATCGGCGGCGACGAACTCATGGAGGCTTACGGATGAGCGAAAAAACTGCATTCAAGCTGCCCGATGTGACTGCCGCAGAACCAATTCCGCCGTCCGCCATGTCCGAGGTCAACCGGATTTTGGGCAATGGCGACCTGTATCGCTACACGACCGTAGAGTCGCCCGTTACCCAGCTAGAGCGAGAATTCGCGACCAAAATAGGCAGTCGCTATGCTTTGGCGGTCTCGTCGTGTTCAGCAGCGTTGTTCCTTTCGCTCATGGCGCTGGACTTGCAGCCAGGCGCAAAGGTGATGATCCCGGCCTTTACCTTTGTTGCAGTGCCTTCCGCAGTGGTCCATGCGGATTGTGTGCCTGTCTTGTGCGAATGCGGGTCGAACTACAGGATTGATCTGGACGATTTTCGCCGGAAATTGCCGGAAGTTGATGCCGTCCTGATAAGCCATATGCGGGGTCACACATCGGATATGGACGCCATCATGGCCGCTTGTGATGCGGCTGGCGTTCCCGTTGTCGAGGATGCTGCCCACTCCCTTGGAACCACATGGGATGGCCGCAAGATTGGAACCTTGGGCAAAATCGGATGTTACTCTTTCCAGTCCTACAAACTCCTGAATTCAGGAGAGGGCGGGATCATGGTCACTGACGACCCAGAGCTGATGGCCCGCGCGATAATGATGCACGGCTCTTACGAGGATAAGTGGCAGCACCACGATATCCCGGCAGACGTTATGGCCCGTGTCCAGAACAACATGCCGATGTTTGGCTTGCGGCTGAATACACTCTCGGCAGTTTTGATCCGCGCGCAGTTGGAGCATTTGGATCAGCGCGTGCTTGATGGCCGTCGTAACCACGATCATGTCGCTAAGCGCTTGCAAGCGCTAAATTCTGTTAAAGTGCCAGCCGCATATGCAGCAGAGCTACGCGCCCCAGACTCTTTGCAGTTCAATCTGCCTCACCTTTCAGATGACGAGGTGGACGCCTTTGTCAGCGACGCAAAGCGACGTGGTTTGCACATTCAGGTCTTTGGCCGGTCCAAGAACAATTCGCGTGCCTACTGGAATTGGGGTTTCTTGAACGATGTACCCGACCTTCCGCAGACCCGCGCGATGTTGATGCGTGCTTGCGATCTACGGCTGCCAGCTCGCCTGACACTCGCCGAATGCGATCTTATTGCGGATACGCTCATTGCCGCTTTGGGCGAGTAGGATCATTCCCCGCGATGATTGATTGGTTCATCTTTCTGCCCGCCTGTTTCGCGCTGAACATGGCCTGTGGGCCAAGCAACCTATTGGCGATGACCCATGGTGCAAAATCTGGCGTTCCCTTCGCCCAGAAGGCAGCAATCGCTAGATTGATCGTTTTTGTTCCAATGATCGCAGCGAGTGCATTGGGTTTGGGTCTTCTGTTGACGACATCCGAGGTCGTTTACGGCATCGCCAAATTTATCGGCGCTGCCTACCTTATATGGCTCGGCATCGCGCTTTGGCGAAGTGCAAAGACACTCAACCCGGAAGAGTTTCTGGATAGGTCCGTTTCAATGAGGATCGCTTTCAAACGGGAAGCCTTGTTGGCTATCAGCAACCCCAAAGCCATTTTGACCTTCGCTGCATTCTTTCCACAGTTCGTCATCCTGGACGCATACTGGCAAAGCTACGCGATGCTTGGCGCGGCGTTCCTCATCATGGAGGCCGTCGCCATCTTCGCATATGCGCTTGGTGGCAGTGTTGCCGCAGCATTTGCTGCCGACAAGATCCCGGTGTTTCAGCGCATTTCAGGTGGCATGATGTGCGTGTTCGGAACCTTACTTTTGTTCGCGTCGTAGCGTTCGCACCTCTGGACACCATGATCTGATCTTTCCTGGTCCCTTGGGGTTCGGTCAAGCCGAACGCCGCTGCGGGACGTTTAGGG
>CALCOY010000046.1 GCA_937897325.1 uncultured Shimia sp. | reverse complement strand
CTCCTAAGCCGGATGTGACCCCCGAAGCGTAACGGGCCAACCACGGCATTTCTTGTTTTGAATCGCGGCGATATTCCGCCGGACGCGTATAGCGACCCCATGCGGCCGGATCAAGCGTTTGTGCGCCAACACTGCGGGGCGCAAATGGCCTTGTCACGCAAGGCGCTGTAACGCCGGAATTCTTGGCCGGTTCACCATTCCTCCCTAAAACTCGGCAAGACATAGAATGAGCCATGGACGATGAGCGGATCCGCCCAACCCAAATCCGAAACGGGACCACTTTTGGCTGTCATGCTGGCGACTTTTGCCGCCAGCCTTTTTGGGGGAGCATGGTTCTGGGGGCCGGATCTTCACTCTGCGCTGTTGATCCTGCTCTCGATGATTGCCGCTCTTATGATCGATGCGTTTCGGCTGGCTCAGCTCCGAATGTCTGTGGCGAAAATTACCGCAGCAGCACATGCCACAAAGCAAGATCTTTCCCAATCGCTGGAAAGGGCCATCAAAGAACGTGATCGCCCAAGGGTCCAAGCCACGGCTTTGAATCGGGCACTGATCGAAAGCATAGAGGCGAGCGAAAGCAAGCTGCGTGAGATATTTTGGACCTTCATGCAAAGCAGATGCGCGATAGCTCCTCGTGCCTGACATCTGACCACCTGGTTCAGCCGGTCAGCGCCGTCATATGAGGCGACGGGTTGCACCACCGAGGTCGTGGCGCAGATCAGAACCAATGCTTTGGCGATGAACAAGTCTTCTCGGGAAAGGGTGCACTTCACCGCGGATCTGATCCGACACGGTGAAGGTCTCTGCAAAGTGATCGAACGGTTGGGCAAAGAAACCGGAGATACCGGCACATCGCTTAGCGATCTGGACAATGGCCTTGATCACATTGGCGGTCAGATCAATCACCTCGCGAATGAAATCGAAGCGACCAACCAGTCAATGTCTGGAATCACAAATCTCACAGACACCTGACGGGCGCGTTTTGCCGAAGCCAAGCAGGGCACCGCCTGTCAAAGCCAACTTTACAGATCCGGCTCCTGGCCGTCAAAGCCTCGGTCGAGGCGGCACGGGCGGGCACGTCCTGTATTGGGTTCAAGATGGTGGCGGAAGAGGCTCTAAAACTAACCGAGGATTCCGCGACGGACGTCAGCGGCATCGAAAGCGCTATGGCAGGTGTCGATCAGAGCATCGGGCAGTTGTCCACCGTTGTGACAGACCTGTCAGGCAAGATGGTCGACAAAAGTGCCACAACCGCCTTGTGCAAGGATCAGGTGGCCGAAACCGCGGCCAATACAAGCACGCTTGGATCGACCATGATCGCCGCGGGAACGGAAACGCAGGCCCAATTGCCCCGCATCCTCGACCTGGTCGACCATATCCGTAACATCAAGACCAACATTGCCCTCTGCCATGAGGTTCTGCGGCAGATGGACGGCCATGAGGCAAAGGGCAGCGCGATTTACCCGACGGAGGGATTGCGGAAGCGTGTCGGTTTGAAAGGCATTTTCAGCGCATGTTCGACCATCTCCAGATGATCCTGTCCATAGAACGGGTCACCATCAACGATATAGGTCGGCGATCCAAACACCGCTCGACCCCGCGCCCAGTCGGTGTTCGCTTGCAATTTGGCCTGCACCGGCTCTGATGCGGCCATCGCGATCAAAGCTTGCGGGTCATAACCAAGTGCCTGGACCACCCCCGCCAGCGCGTTGGGATCGGATAAATCCGCATCATCGCGCCAATGCGCCTCAAGCAGCGCATGCGCCATGGCGTCGACCGCCGTCCCACTTTCCCCCAGCGACAGTATCAGGCCGGAGGCAAGGCTGTAATCCGCGTCATGAAAAGTTGGGCGATGATCAATCACCGACACACCGCGATAAGCGGCCCATCGTTCGATCTCGCGCCCGAAGAAGTAGTCTACATGCGCTTGCGTCCTTTGCTGAAACGGCAGGCTGCCTTGCGCCTCGATGGCCGGAGAGAGCAGGATCGGCTTGTGGATAATCGTCGCCTCATGCTCTGCCGCGATCTCGGACAGGCGTTTTGACCCAAGATAGGCAAAGGCGGAATGGGCGGAGTAGATGTAGGTGACGGTGGACATAGGTTGGTCAAAGCCTCTTGACGTAGTGCTATTGGTCTTCCCCCTCTGAAGTGGTCCTCCGCTATGTTTAGAAAAACGGAGGAATGAGCTGCTCCCCATAGTCGGACCACCCGGCTGGAGATTTTCCGGGGTTTGAGCTCAGGGCGATTTTTCGAGCCCTGAGCCGTTCATTAGCGAGATCGGTGGTTTGTTCCCAATTGCGCTGTGGGGGCGAACTTCGTTGTAGTCTCTGCGCCAGTCCTCCATTTTTGTCCGCGCATCGTCAAGGCTCATGAACCAATGCGTGTTCAGGCATTCCGCACGGAACTTGCCGTTAAAGCTCTCTATGAACGCGTTGTCGGTCGGTTTTCCTGGCCGCGAGAAGTCCAGCGTGACGCCTTTCTGGTAGGCCCATAGGTCGAGATCCCGCGACACAAACTCTGAGCCCTGGTCGACGCGGATCGACTTTGGGTAACCGGTCTGGGCGCAGACATGCTCCAGCGTTTGGACGACGTCTTCACCACGGTAGCTAAACCGTGGATCGGTGGCGGGCGAGAACCGCGAGAATGTGTCCACGATTGTTAGAACACGTATCTTTCGACCAGTGACCAGCTGGTCGTGGACAAAATCCATAGCCCAAGTCTCGTTGCTGCGTGTCACATCAACGCGATCCTCGCGCAGCTTCGCTTTCACGCGTCGTTTTGGCGTCTTATTCCGCAATTGAAGACCCATCTCATTGTAAAGGCGGTAAATCCTCTTAGCATTCACGTGCCATCCTTCACGGCGGAGCAGCACATGGATACGCCGGTATCCATAGCGCACACGCGTCTCTGCGATCTCCTTAATGCGTGTCTTGAGCTCGGCCTGTTCATCGCCATGGGCACGGTAACTGTAGGTCGAACGATGCGCCTGCAGCACACGACAGGCGCGCCGGATGCTGACCTCCCAAACCGTGCGTAAGGCGTCTACCAGTTCCCGACGACGAGCAGGCCTCAGAGCTTTCGTTTGATAACGTCCTGCAGCATGGCCTTGTCCAGTGAAAGATCAGCCACCAACCGCTTCAGCCTCGCGTTCTCCTCATCAAGCATCTTCAAACGCTTCATCTCGGAAGGCATCAAGCCGCCGTACTTCTTACGCCAGTTGTAGAAAGTCGCTTCCGCAATTCCGGCCTTGCGACAAACCTCCGCGACACTCGTGCCATCTTCAGCCTGCTTCAGCACGAACGCAATCTGCGCCTCCGTGAACTTGCTTCTTTTCATGGAATCCTCCTTCTCCCGCGCACGGGATCATAAATGGAAAATTCCAGCTCAGAACGGTCCAGTTTTCGGGCAGCAGGTCAACGGACCGAATGGATAACGAGTGCCGCAGCGTTCCATGCAACCAAACGCGGTTGTTGAATTTGACATCTACGATAGGATCGAAAGGACGCTTTCTGCAAAGGGAATTGAATACAGTGCACCGGCGAACTCCTACAAAAACACTAGCCCGGATCATTGCCTGTATGCTGGCAGCAATGTTCGCAACACAGACAAGCGGAGACCCGGCCAAAATTGTGAGCGCTTTTGAGAAGGCCAACGCACTTCTAGCAAACGCAAGACGCATTATCTCATTCAGTATTGATGGCTGCGTTTTTAAAGAAGTTATAGTGAATCCGAACTACTGCAAGGCGTTCGGGGAAGGTGATGGGGACCGGACCATCACTACTCTGATAGATCTTCGCGAAGTGAGCGCGATATCGACGATCAACGCCGGCGACAAGTTTCACATCAACTTTGATCTGGATTTCGATAGGCCGGGCAAAATATCCATCGTCATGGATCAACTGCAAAACGGCACCGAAGGCGCACGCCAACGGTTCGGGGAAGCTCTTGATGCGGCCCTTGAAGCCGCCGATTTGCGCAGTGGAACGTCGTTTTCAAGATGTGACCGCGCACCCGCAAGGCTCAAGAGGCAGGCGATGATATCGGTGATCAGCACGACCGAGCCTGACGGCTGGCGACCACTGATCGACCTCGCAAAAGAATGCCGTGCGCCCGCGTCGATGGAATTTTCCGAGTGATGATCGGCTGCAAAAAAGATCCGGCTTCGATGCCGATCGGCTGTTGTTTGTCGACAATCCAAACACAAAACCCCGGCCACATCTGACCGGGGTCTATGGTGGGCCGAGGCCCACTTTACTTCTTTTGACGTAAGGCGGAGGTTTCCTCCGCCCGTAAGCGTTAGCCACGCTCTTCGACGATCTCGACGAGATGCGGGATCTTATTGATCATGCCGCGCACGGAAGGTGTGTCTTCCAGCTCACGCGTCTTGTGCATCTTGTTGAGGCCCAGCCCGATCAGCGTCTGGCGCTGCTTTTCGGGCCGACGTATGGGCGAGCCGATCTGTTTGACGACAAGTGTCTTGGCCATGGTCTATGCCTCCTCCGCGACTTGAGCGGATGCGGCCGGTGCGTCGTCCCGCTTGGGCAGGATGTCGGCGACCTTCTTGCCGCGACGCTGCGCGACGGACCGGGGCGATTGCTCTTTCCTCAGCCCGTCCATCGTGGCGCGGATCATGTTGTAGGGGTTCTGCGACCCGATCGACTTCGACACGACGTCTTTCACGCCCAGCATCTCGAAGACAGCGCGCATTGGGCCACCAGCGATGATCCCGGTACCCTCGGGCGCTGTGCGCATGACAACCTTGCCAGCACCCCAGCGACCATGCATGTCGTGGTGCAACGTCCGGCCCTCACGCAACTGAACGCGGATCATCTGGCGCTTGGCCTGTTCGGTCGCTTTGCGGATTGCTTCGGGCACCTCTTTGGCCTTACCCTTGCCAAAGCCGACACGGCCCTTCTGATCACCCACAACGACAAGCGCCGCAAAGCCAAAGCGCTTGCCGCCCTTCACGGTCTTCGAGACCCGGTTGATCGCGACCAGACGATCAGCGAATTCCGGGGCTTCGTCTCTGTCGCGACGCCCACCCCGGCGATTTTCACGTTCTGCCATGTGGCATTCCTTTAATTGCGGGCATTTGCCCATTTGTCCAATCGCGGTGCGCGCCAAGCGCCCGGATCATCGAGGCAGAGAACCCGCCTGCACAGAAGTCGTAAGGCGGGCGTGTCGCCCGCCCCACCTTTAGATTTTCAGACCGCCTTCGCGGGCTGCATCGGCCAATGCCTTGACCTTGCCGTGAAACAGGAAACCACCGCGATCGAAATAAGCCTCTTCCACACCGGCCTTTTTGGCTTTCTCGGCAATCGCCGCGCCAACTTTCGTCGCAGCTTCGACGTTGTTCTTGCCCGCAAGCCCAAGATCCTTGTCGAGGGTTGAGGCCGAGGCCAGCGTCACGCCATTCACATCGTCGATCAGCTGAACGCTGATGTTCTTGTTCGAACGATGAACGCTCAAGCGCGCGCGACCGGCATTTACCTTGCGAAGTTTGTTCCGGACGCGCAGCCGGCGCTTGAGGAACAATTGTCTTTTGCTGTTTGCCATGTTCCTGGTCCTTACTTCTTCTTGCCTTCCTTGCGGAAGATATACTCGTCCTTGTAGCGGATGCCTTTGCCTTTGTAAGGCTCTGGCTTGCGCCAGGCACGAATATTGGCGGCCACTTCGCCAACGAGCTGCTGGTCGATGCCCTCGACAACAATCTGCGTCTGTTTAGGCGCAGTCACTGTCACGCCCTCGGGCGCTTCAAAATCGACGTCGTGCGACAGACCCAGGTTCAGCTTGAGCGTATTGCCCTGCATCTGCGCCCGGTAACCGACGCCCTGGATTTCAAGTTCCTTCTTGAAACCCTCTGTGACGCCAATCACGCAGTTCTGCACCTGCGTGCGGGACATGCCCCATTGCTGACGAGCCCGCTTGGATTTGCCACGCGGGTCAACCTTGATCACATTGTCTTCGACCGCGATCGTCACGTCATCCGTCGCGGTGAAACTGCGGGTGCCTTTGGGGCCCTTCACCTCGACGGTTTGGCCGGACACATTTGCCGTCACGCCAGAGGGCAGATCGACCGGTTTTTTGCCAATACGAGACATCTGCCCCTCCTTAGAATACAGTGCAAAGCACTTCGCCACCAACATTGGCTTCTCGTGCGCTACGGTCCGACATCACACCTTTCGGCGTGCTGACAATCGACACGCCCAAGCCCTGACGGACCTGCGGGATGTCCTTGACGCCCATGTAGACGCGACGGCCTGGCTTTGAGACCCGCTTAAGTTCGCGAATTACAGGTTCGCCTTCGTAGTATTTCAGGCTGATTTCGATGGCCGGATGGCCGTCCTTGCCTGTCGTGCTTTCGTAGCCGCGGATGTAGCCTTCGTCCGCAAGCACATCCAGAACCCATGCCCGCAGCTTAGAAGCTGGGGTCAGGACAGTGGATTTGCCACGCAATTGCGAATTGCGGATCCGGGTGAGCATATCGGCGATAGGATCGTTCATATCACTCTCTCCCTTACCAGCTCGATTTAACCATGCCGGGGATCTGGCCGTTGGAGCCAAGTTCCCGCAGCGCGATCCGGCTGACCTTCAGCTTACGGTAGTAAGCATGGGGCCGACCTGTCAGCTGGCAGCGATTATGCAGACGTGTGGCGGACGAATTCCGGGGCAGTTTCGCCAGTTTCAGCGATGCCCGGAAGCGTTCTTCCATCGGTTTGCTTTCGTCGTTAATGATCTCTTTCAGCTCTGCCCGCTTTGCAGCGTATTTCTTGACGAGCCGTTCGCGCTTTGCCTCGCGCGCGATCATGGATTTCTTTGCCATATCTTGTCTCTCCGCGCTTACGAGTTGAAGGGCATGTTGAAGTGCTTTAGCAAGGCTTTCGCCTCATCGTCGGTCTGAGCCGTTGTCGTGATCACGACATCCATGCCCCAGACCTCATCGACCTTGTCGAAGTTGATCTCGGGGAAGACGATGTGTTCTTTGATGCCCATCGCATAGTTGCCGCGCCCGTCGAACGATTTGCTCGAAACGCCGCGGAAGTCACGCACACGTGGAAGTGCGATTGTGATCAGGCGATCCAGGAATTCATACATGCGGTCGCCGCGCAGGGTCACTTTTGCACCCAGAGGCATTTCTTCCCGCACACGGAAACCCGCGATGGACTTCTTGGCCTTGGTGACAACGGCCTTCTGGCCAGCAATCGCTGTGAGATCTTCCTGGGCGGACTTGACCTTTTTGCTGTCGCGCACGGCTTCGGCGCCGGCCCCGATATTCAGGACGATCTTGTCCAGACGCGGGATCTGCATGTCGTTCTTGTAACCGAACTCTTCTTTCATGGCCGCTTTGATCGTTTCACGGAACTGGGCCTTGAGGCGGGGTGTGTAGTTTGCAGCATCAAGCATCGATCACGTCCCCTGTCGTCTTGGCAAAGCGCACCTTCTTGTCACCTTCCATCTTGAAGCCAACGCGTGTCGGTTTGCCGTTCTTGTCAATGTAAGCTAGGTTTGACAGGTCGATGGGCATTGCCTTCGGAATGCGCCCACCCTGACTGTTCTGAGTCTGGCGTGTGGCGCGGATGGCAATATTGATGCCGTCAACCACAGCCTTGCCTGCCTTCGGATTGACCGAAGAAATCGTACCTTCCTTACCTTTGTCCTTACCGGCCAGCACAACGACCTTGTCGCCTTTTTTCAGTTTCGCAGCCATCAGAGCACCTCCGGCGCCAGCGAGATGATTTTCATGAAGTTCTTGCCGCGCAACTCACGCACCACCGGCCCGAAGATACGGGTGCCGATCGGTTCGTTGTTGTTGTTCAGGATCACGGCCGCATTCCGGTCAAAGCGGATCGCCGTCCCGTCTTCGCGGCGTACTTCCTTGGCGGTGCGGACGACGACGGCCTTGCGCACATCACCTTTTTTCACGCGACCGCGTGGGATGGCTTCCTTCACCGACACGACGATGATGTCGCCCACGGACGCATATTTGCGTTTGGAACCACCCAGGACCTTGATGCACTGAACGCGGCGGGCGCCGCTGTTGTCAGCAACATCCAGATTGGTCTGCATCTGGATCATTTAGGTTTCTCCCGACCTTTGGGGACATCTGCGCCCCAGGGTTTCGATTGAACCGGAGGGTGTCTTAGGCCTCGGCCGTCAACACCTCCCAGCGTTTTGTCTTCGACTTCGGCGCGCATTCGATGATGCGGACGCTGTCACCCACCTTGAACGTGTTCTTATCGTCGTGCGCCCGATACTTTTTGGACTTACGAATGGTCTTTTTCAGAACCGGGTGGGTAAAGCGGCGCTCGACCGACACGGTGACTGTTTGTGCGTTCGCGTCAGAGGTCACGACGCCTTGCAGGATACGCTTGGGCATTTCGTGCTCTCCCTATTCTGCCGCAGATTTGGCTTTTTCGTTCAGAATTGTCTTGACGCGTGCTGCATCCCGACGCACCGAACGCAGCCGTGCAGGGTTTTCCAATTGGCCTGTTGCCTGCTGGAAACGCAGGTTAAAAGCCTCTTTCTTCAGATTTGCCAGATCGTCACGAAGCTGATCCGGCGTTTTGTCACGCAGTTCGCTGGCGTTCATCGCCTTGTTCCTTTCAACATCACCAGTGGGCCCCAATGCGGGTCACCCATGATTCTGGTGGAGGTCATGGTGAAGGCTGTCGTCTAAGCCCGCAGCCTACATAAAGCAACCCCCGATGGCAGGATTTTCCGCAGCGTTTGACTTGCTATGAAAGGCGGACGCGTCGACCACTAGATGTTGCGGCTTTGCACGGGCTTGGTCTATGGCAGGAACATGCCTCAGATCAAATCGCTTTTTGCCACACGCCTCTATCACGCACAGCTTGAAGGCGTTGATACATCCGAATTGCAAGTGTCCTGCTATGCCATCGCCGAGGATGACGAAGCAGGCCGGGAATGGTGTGAGACCGAAGGTTATCCGGGCTATACCTCATATGCCTCTCTCACCGATCTCCCGTGGCGCTTTCCGATCTTTGCAGATCTGGTCAAGGCTTTGGACACCCGCGTTGCCGACTTCGCAAAGGATCTGGCTTTTGACCTGGGAGACAGGGCGCTGCTATTGGACGACATTTGGATCAATATCCTACCTGAAGGCGGGATCCACACGGGCCACATACATCCCCATTCGGTCATCTCGGGCACCACCTATGTCGCCATGCCCAAGGGTGCCTCCGCCTTGAAACTCGAAGACCCCCGCCTGCCCTTCATGATGACCGCCCCACCCCGCACAAAAGACGCGCCCGAGGACCTGCGACAGTTCATCTACATAAAACCCGAAGTCGGCGACGTGCTTCTCTGGGAAAGCTGGCTTCGCCACGAAGTTCCAATGAACATGAGCGAGGAAGACCGAGTGTCGGTATCTTTCAATTATCGGTGGGACTGACCGACTGTACGCCCAACGGTTAACGGCGCGGTTCTTGCAAAGCCCTCGCTTCGGCCGGCTAACCCCACAAAACAAGGCCAATTACCGGTCTGTTTTAGGTCGGTATTACATCGGTATTGCGTCGGTGCCGTTGTCGGCTTTTGCCTGTTTATTAGAGAGCAATGTGTCTGACGTCAGTAGCCAACAGACGGAATACTGGGTTTGAGTAACGGAGGCTTTCTGGTTCACCGCAGCCATCAAGGAGCGAAGATGAGGCACAAAGCAGGAACTATCAAAGGATTCCGCTAACAAGCTGGTCAGGGGTATCAAGCGGAAAACGCGCAAGCATTGTTCCGCTGAAGAGAAGATCAGGGTCATGTTGGCGGGTCTGCGTGATGAAGAGAGCATCGCCGCGCTTTGCCGCCGCGAGGGGATCGCCAAGAGCTTGTATTATTCTTAGTCGAAGGAATTCCTGGGGGCGGGCAATACAGCGTGTTTACCATGAAGTTGCGGCAGCTGCGCAAGACCACGAGATAATTGACCCGACGCTGTTGGCTCGGACACAGGTCTTTTCACAAAGTCGCGTCGGCCTTTCCCACGGGCTCTCTTTTCATGCGGGAGCGGTACAGGTGCTGTACCCGCAACTTCTGAAAAATCGGTAGCTGAGCAGTGGTTGCCGCCGCGTGTTTCAGCGCCGTCACTGGCGCGTGACAAAACGTGTCCCAAAACGTGAATGCATCGACCGAATTTCTCTGAACGCTGGCGTGTCTCCTTCAGGAAGGCGCTGAAAGTCCCTTGGGATTGGCGCACAGCACACAGGAGCAACTTATGACAATGCAACACGCCTAGCGCTCGGGCCCTTCCCCGACCATCGACCGAAACCAAACCGACGTCGGCCCGTGCCGGCGAACGGCATGCCTATTCTGATGAAACTCAACTTGGAGCATCAAAATGACCATTCCAAATCCTGCGGATCTTATTAAAGACCTTGCCAACGACGCTGCGAGCGCGGTGAGCAACGCGCTCGACAGTCTCGATCAAATCTCGAATTTGACAGTGAGCATCCAGGGTCTCATCGCCAATCCGACAGACGCATTGGGCTCGATCGGCGAAGCGCGCTTCGCATTCGCCCAGATCAGCAGCGATCTTCAGGCCGTCGGCCGGATCGACGCGGCACTGGCCAATGAAATCTCTGCGGTCACGCGGGAGTTCATCACTGCCGCGAGCGGGTATCACGAAGCAGAGCTCGCCCGTTTGCAAGCCGGCCAGGTCGACAGCACCAACCTCAATCTAACAGCGAGACACCTGGAGGCGGTCAGCCAATCCTTGTTCACCTTAATCCGTCTAGGAGATCCCGGCGGCGTACTCTCACAGGCCATAGAGCTTGCGCAGGCAGAAGCTGTCGCCATTGTCCAGGATCTTGCTGCCGTGAACGAGATCGGCGTCATCGCGAGCCTGCAGGGGATCGCAGCAGAGTTGTCCGTGATCGACGACGCCGTGTTGTCAACGAACCCAGGCGGGATCGCAGGCGATCTGGCTCGGATCGCCGAGGATGTACGTCAGAACGCCACTGACATAGGTATTACCGGTGCAAGTGACCCGGGCGCTTTGGCTACAACGTTCGCCACCACCTTGGACGCACTGGCGGACAAGGCCAAAATGCTGACTCTAGAAACACAATCTGGGAACCTTCTGGACAGCACAGTCCTAGAAGCGTTGGGAGACGGCATCGCCAGGGCCTCTCACGAGGTCGGCATTCTCCAGCAATTCTTCCACGTGTCCAGTCCGGCGCTCACTGCTGCTCAAGCGCGCCTGGCAGATGCGGCGGCGGCCATTGATTTGGCCGTCGATCATGTGCCGCAACGCGCGTTCGTCGCCGATGTTGCGGCTGATGGCTGGGACGACGCATTGGGCGGATCATATCTGGATGCGATAACGAGCGACGGTGTCATTTTTGGCGCCATACTCGGCAATATCACACCAATCGTGGATTTCGAGGAGATCGGCGACGCGTTCGAGGATCTCGCAACGCTGGATATCGACTGGTCGCCAGAGGTGCTGAGCCGGTACGAGAAGTTGCTCGATCTGCCGCAAGCCCTGATCACCCCGGCCATGGCAGGCGTCTTCCAACAATTGCCGGCGGAGGCACTGGCCGGGCTTTCTGCGAGCGCCGGTGCGTTGTTTGAATCTATTACCAAGAGCGCGGTCAATGGCGTCACCGATGGCTTCGACGCCTCCATCGCTTTCCTGAGTGATCTGGCGCATCAGATCGGAGACGGCTTTCTGGGTGTCGTCGATTACCTGCAGGCAATGCTCGAGCGTTATGCCAACGAATTCGCGGAATTCGTGCAACAGCAGGTATTCGATCCATTGCAGGACCTTGCACTGGGTCTTGTCGACAGTCTGGGCCAGATCGCAGAAGATGCAGAGAGCGGAGTGCTCGACCTAATCGACTCCGCCATCGGCCAGGTCGGAGGCATCGAGGCGTTCATCGAGCAGGGTGAAGCCGCTGCAGGGGTTGAGCTGGGCCAGGAATCCCGAACGGCTTTTATCGACAATATAAGCGCCGCGCTGGGCTTGCAGACCCCCGCGGTCAGTGCAGCGCTGAGCCAGACTACGAACACCGTACCACCCGTCGCCAGCGCTACGGGTCCGGGGCAGCCTGACTTACCCTCCACCAACATTACAGTGCCCGGGCAACCAGAGGATGACGGGATCGACTTTGTCCGTTTGGGGTACAGTGCGAACCTTCAGACCGGCGCAATCGAGGGCCGGGCCGGGGCGTTCGTAGACTTCCTGAACTCGGATTTTTCTGCCGGGAACATCGTTTTCGGCGCGCTGACTGATCTCGGCTTGTTCGCCGACCTGACGTTCTTGCAGGGCACGCCATTCGATATCGAGGCAGACCTTCAGGCGACGTCGCGAGCTTATTTTTTCAGTGATGGTGGCGCGACGCCGGTCACGACCGAGGTCACCGCGGGCTTGGACTTTGACGCTCGGATTGAACTCGAGATCGGAAAACTTCTTAATCAAGGGACGTCCACAATTGGGCTCTCTCTGTCGGTCTTGCGGGATGTCGGTTGGGTTCCGAACACGGGCGATTTGCTGGACAACCCGGACGCATCCTACCAGTTTGACGATACACCCGACTTCTTCCGCACTGACATTGACATTGGCGTCACTCTCGAAAAATCTGATCGCGCCCGCGCCTCGGAGGGCGGCAAGACCGTGGTGGGCCAAGCCATCTGGGAAATCGATAGCTATGCCCCGATCGAGGCCGTTTCCCAAGACGGGCGAAGGTTCGAGGAGTTCCGCGCCTCGTTGGGCGAGGCTTCTTTTAGGACCTCCGGCGACAACCTGACGCCGTCAGATGACCATCCACCGACCGCCAAGACGCCGGAGCTGGTGCTGGCTGTCAATGCAGGTGGCGGCGCCTATGTTGCGACGGACGGAACCGTCTATGAGGCCGATACCTACGGGGTGGCCCGCACCTGGTACAACCCAGTCCCGATCGCAGGTACCGAAGACGATACTCTCTATCAGACCGAGACGGTCGATCTGAACGGGTTCACCTATGACATTGCGCTTGCCGATGGCACCTATCAGGTCGAACTGCATTTCGCCGAGATCTGGCACGGTGGCTACCGGGACGGTGTACGGGTCTTTGATGTCCAGGTGGAGGATCAGCTCTTGTTCGACGATCTCGATATTTACCGTGAGGTCGGTGCCAACACTGCCTTGGTGGCTCAGACCACCGTGGAGGTACAGGACGGGGCATTGACGATTGAGACATCCTCAGGTGCGCAGAACCCCAAGATCAGCGCTTTCTCGATCTGGTCAACCGATGACGTTCCCTTGCCCGAAGACTTTACTCAGCTGGTCGAGGCCGTGAATGCCGGTGGCGCGGCCTACACCTCTGTGGACGGCGTTGCCTATCGCGCAGACGACTACTGGGGGGGTCGCCGGTACTCCAACCCCATAGAAATCGCTGGGACCGATGATGACGTGCTGTACCAGAGCGAAGCGGTCAACCGCAGCGGCTTCGAATACGATATCGCTGTCGAAAACGGGACGTATCTGGTGGAGTTAAACTTTGCCGAAATCTATCATGGCGGGCATTTTGACGGCGCACGAGTGTTCGATGTGCTGATCGAGGATGAGCTCGTCTTTCGTGATCTCGACGTCTTTGGAGAGGCTGGCGCGAACACTGCTTTCGACATCCAACGGGTCGTCGAGGTCAATGACGGCAGCCTGACCATCGGGACGCACACACTCCTGCCGCACGACCCCAAGCTCAGTGCATTCTCGATCTGGGCGCTTGAAGATGCGGCGCCGAGCGAAGGGGATTCAACCTTTGATTTCTTCTGAAGCGCCGTTCAATCGCGTCTCAGTATGAGACCAATGCTTGCTAAGAGGGCACCAGGACATCGTGATCTTGCAATCCGCCGCCTGAATCCGATGGCCTGGGTTCCGCCCTTGAGGCGTGGCGCTTCGACTCAAAGATCTGGAGTTAAAACTTTAAGCTCATTACATTTAAGCTAAATCGATAGAGGGGGCAAATCGTGAATACTGTCGATACAATAGATGCACGCGCAAGGGGGGATTTCCGAGCCGCTCTTGCGGAATGCTACCCTAGGCTGTGGCGATATGCACTTGTGCTCACAGGTAACCGAACCGAAGCTGCTGACCTCGCACAAGCGGCATGCCTACGCGCGTTGGAAAAATCGAATCTCTTGCTATCCGATGTTCCGTTTGACAGATGGTTGTTCCGGCTCACGCATCGGGTTTGGCTTAACGAACTGCGCTCGAAAGCAGTGCGCAGGGGGGAAGGCGTTGTCGATGTGGAGGATAGCGGACTAGCAGCCGAGACGCCCGGACAGGAAATGACAGCTTATCTCCGCAACGTGTTTAGCGGTATTCTAAAGCTGCCCGAAGCGCAGCGCAGCGCAGTTATGCTGGTTTACGTCGAGCAGTGTTCGTACCAGGAAGCAGCAGACGTCCTCGAGGTGCCGATCGGCACAATAATGAGCAGGCTCGCCAGCGCACGAACCAAGTTAAAAGAAACGGTCGCCTACGAACAGGGAGATTCAGTATGGTGAACGCGGTTCAGATCACAGATGAGGAGATAACCGCTTATCTCGATGGCGAAGCTGATGCCGACAGTGTCACAGTTCTAGAAGCCGCCTTGCGCAGCGACCCGGACCTGTCGCACCGAATTCAGGAATTGAGCGCGGTATCGCTGGACGACATACAAGAGGCGATGGCACCCTTGCTGGCCGCAGCGCCTCCTTTTCAGGGCCTTGATCCAAAAGTTGCCACGAACCCGGCGCAGGTCGTTCCGCTGCTGCGACCCGCGCAAGCCGAAACACAGGGAACGCAAGGCCCAGGCGCGTTGGGCCGCCGACGCGTCCTTCAGCTGGCGGCGTCGGTTGCCTGTGTGTCTGTCGGTGCTGGGGGTTACGCTGCGCTACAGGAACCTCGGGTCAAAAGCTGGGCCGACTATGCGGCCGCCTATCACCGCCTCTATTCGGCACGCACCTTGGCGATGGTCATGACCGACGAGGCGCAACAGTCTGGTCAGTTGGTGACGATTTCCGCAGCGCTCGGAACAGAGATCGAACTGGCGGCGCTCCAGCAGGCAGGCATGCGTTTTGTGCGTGGACAGTTACTGAGTTTTAATGGCCGCCCGATCGCCCACCTTGCGTTCATGGCCGAGCATGAAGCGCCGGTTGCTCTATGTATTTTTCCCGCAGCTGGCCAGGCACGTTCGCCGACAGAAGACTTCCGCTTTGGTGTGTCGGTGCTGGCTTGGAGTAGCGACGCGTTCGAAGCTGTTCTGCTGGGCGAGGCCCCCGAGGCCGCCAGAGCTCTGGTATCAATCATTTGATTGAAAGGTGGTTTAACGTTTGACTGGAACTTCGGCTCAGCTCAGAACTCGGTTTGATATTTTCGGGCACCGCATAGTGGACATTTATCACGGCTGCGCGGCAATTGAGATCGCCCGAAACCGCCGGAAGTCCGCTCAGAACTGATTGTGTTGAAGAAGTCTGACTTGATTGAGGTGCAAGTCGCTGATTCAATTGCTTCTGAGAAAAGGGATTGATGATGTTGGGATCGAGGCAAGAGGCGCAAGCGGCGCTTTTCTAAGAGTTCTCGTTGGAGGACTATGTGCCTCAGGATCACTTGCTGCGGTCGATTGACCGGTTCGTTGATCTAGGCAGCATCCGCGCGCCCCTTGCGGATTTCTACAGCAATATGGGCCGCCCATCCGTCGACCCTGAGCTGCTTATCCAGATGCTGCTGGTTGGGTATTGTTTCGGGATCCGGTCAGAGCGAGGGCTCTGCTGGGAGGTGCGGGTGGAGCGCATTGAAGTCTTGCGTCATGCGATATCACATCGTGTCACGTCTCCCGAAAAACCGCTGACTCCAAACGAAAAACTGCTTCAAGTTGTTTCATCCAGTGTCAAATCATGGCATATATAGGGGTGGATATTGAGGTGGATAGAAGTTGGTTAGAGTCAAGCACAGACTCTTCGCAGTTGAGCTCAAGACCAAGAGCCAGGGAAAACACTCCGATGGCGATGGATTGTGGTTTCACAAGCGCGAAGATGGCGGGGCGCAATGGTTTCTCCGGTATACGTTGTATGGTCGCCGCCATGAGATGGGGCTGGGGTCATTTCCCGCAGTCACACTAAAGAAAGCAAGGGAAGAGGCGGACAAATGGCGTGCAGTCGTCCGTGATGGTAAGGACGCTATCAAGGAGCGCGAGCGTCAACGGCGTGAGGCCGAGCGGAACCTACATGTTCTAAAAGATGTCGCCATGGATGCTTTTGAAAGCCGCAAAGCCGAATTGAAGAATGACGGCAAAGCGGGTCGCTGGCTCAGTCCCTTGGAAATCCATATCCTTCCAAAGTTGGGAAAAACGCCAGTCTCACAGCTAGATCAAAGCGATATCAGAGACACGCTGCAACCCATATGGCACACAAAAGCCAGCACAGCACAAAAGGCATTGCAGCGTATGGCTATCGTTATGCGGCACGCAGCAGCACTTGGCCTTGATGTGGATCTACAAGCAACCGACAAAGCCAGAGCACTACTCGGCAAACAAAGACACAAGGTCACGAACATCCCTGCCCTGCACTGGAAAGATGTGCCGGAATTCTACCAGTCGCTCAATGGCGGGACAATCACAGAGCTTGCGTTGCGCCTCCTTATTTTGACCGCCGTTCGCAGTCGCCCCCTACGCTTCATGCGGATAGATCAGGTTGACGGTGACGTTTGGACCATACCGGCAGAGGTTATGAAGGGACGCCGAGATGCGACGACTGACTTTCGGGTGCCTCTATCGAGCGAGGCCCAGGCAGTTGTTGCAGCGGCCGCACAATTTGAGCGAGATGGCTTTCTTTTTCCCAGCGTGCGCAAAGGGGTGATCAGTGACGCCACGATGAGCCGTTTTATGGAAAGGCGCGAGATGGTTGCTCGCCCACATGGCTTTCGGTCCAGTTTTCGCGATTGGATTGCCGAAGCCACTAACACGCCGCATGACGTTGCTGAAACATCACTTGCCCATGTGACAGGAGGATCAGTCGAGCGCAGTTATCGAAGGACTGACTTTCTTGAGCAGCGGCGGGCACTGATGGAGCGTTGGGCCAATCGCCTCATTTCCGCGCCTAAAGGCGAGGTTGTAAGGATATGTGGTTGAAGTATGTCGCTGTGACTGATGAGGAAGCAAATTTATTGCCGTACGTCAGGCATTTGATTGACGGCATAGCATTTTATCAAGGTGACATGGCGAGTATCGAACAATCGAAGCTCATACTCGAATCTGAATACATAAGGTGGTGCGAACTGGGGAGCGATGGCTACCGGCCGAGCTTGCTTTCGGGCCAACTGCTGACTGCCATCGCAAAGAAATCAGAAGCCGTTTACACAGCTGGACTTGTTGGCCTTGCTTTGATGGCTTTGAAGTCAAATGGCACAAAAGCAAGCCTAGAAAAAGCCTACCCTTTGGTGGCGTCCTACGCTTTGCGCCAATCCAAGTTGCCATTCACTCATTGGGAACACAAGGAAGGAAGATTCCTTTCCAAGTTCCGCAATGTTCCGACCAGTGAAGCAGCGGTCAGGCGATCAGCAGGGCAATATAGGTCAACCCTGCATATCTGTGCTGCGCGAGTGGCGGCAAGTCAATATAGTGAGCTGCTTCCTCCATTTGAGCCAGCACCGGAGGCTGATAGGCGCTATTTGACGACGGTGGCGGCATTCCAGAGTTTTTTCTCGGAGTTTGATCAAGTTGACCGAGATGTTCGGGCCAAGAAGCTCGGCTTGGTATACATTGCATGGCTACCGAGCGACGTTCTCGCCGCAGAACCATACTTTCCGACACATGACCTCATGACCAAATTGTTGGGAGAGTGATGTCGCCACCAACCTGTACACATGATGTGTACAGGTGTTCCCGGTCTCTTGCTCGTGCTTTTCTTGCTTCATGAGAATTCATGGAGTTTCGCTATGAAATACATCAATATTAACCAGCTTTCAGAGAAGCTGGCAAAACGTTCGCGCTCTTCGATCCTACGCGATGTTGAGAGCGGCCTGCTTCCAAGGCCAGTGAAATTCGGCGGTCGTCTATATTGGATCGAGTCTGAAATTGACGCTGCATTTCAGGCCCAAAGCCAAGCCGCATAAGAAAACCCCTGCCGCCTAGGACGGTCAGAGGCATATTTCTTAAGCGCCACTGAGGAATATCGCATCTGCCCCGTCCTTTCAATCCAAAAAGGAAATGGCAAATGAGAACTACGAGCAGACCAAAACATGAGGGCGAGCGCCCACCAATGAATGCAAGGCGCATTAGTCGGTGGGACGACACACCTCGGACGACTGATTACGCTGTCTATCATGTTCACGAAGACGGCAAAGCCCCTCGTGATATCTGTGTTGGCAGGAATACACGACGGGTACTTGAGGCGCTTCGGCGTAGCCCGATTTACTCAGCCAGTGTTTGCAGGCTTTCTGATCAAGTGTTGCTGTTGCGCGATCAGCATGGCGTCGACATTGACTGCACACTTTACCGCGCTGATCCAGACACGGGCCGGGAACGCTTTGGCGTTTACACCCTATTGTCGCGTGTTGAACGCATCAAGGTTGGGGGCGCAACATGAGACACGCACCTACACCGCGCGACCTGCAAACACTGGTTCTTGGCCGTCGTTTCGGCCTGCCGCGTCATCGTGCCCGGCTGTTGGCTGAAATGGCTTATGGGGAGGGGCGGCTATGAGTGACTTCCTTGCCGAAATCCCCCAGCTTCGTATCTGGTACACCTATGACGATGGCGAGACCCGACCGACAAAGAAGGGTGTCACATTCAAGCCTGACGCAATCCCCGAGATCATTTCAGCGCTCCAAATGGCGCAAGGAGGCACTGATGGGTAGGGATCGAAGCAACGAGGCGAAGCAGCAACACTTCGCAAAGCTGGTTCGCGCAACTATGGAGACTGACGCATGGCGGGCACTGCCCGCTACTGCGCAGGCGCTATATCCTTGGCTCTTGCTCGAATGGCGCGGCCCTATGGCGAACAACAACGGCAAGATCAGGCTCAGTGTCAGACAGGCTGCTGTGCGCCTTGGGGTTGGTTTGAACACTGCGTCTCGGGCATTCCACCAGTTGCAGGCCAAGGGCTTCATTGCTGTTACCGAGCCAGCAAGGCTGGGCGTTGAGGGCGCTGCTCAGTCACCGGCCTACGAACTCACCGAAATTGAGATGCCACATAGCGGCAAAAATGGCGGTCGGAGGCTCTTCAAGGAATGGGTATCAGGCGGCGATTGGCCCGTCATCAAGGCCCCAGCAAACAACCGTCACGGCAGGAGAGGAAAAACAGAATCCCATCACCGTTTTGAAGACAGTACCGTCACTGTTTTGAAGACGGTCCAGCAAAAGGCGTCTTCAAAATGAAGACAGGCTGTCACTGTTTTGAAGACGGTTTGGGCCATTTTCGGGCATCAACCGTCACTGTTTTGAAGACATCCTTAATCTACCAGGGGGGTAGGGCCTTTGCTGTCCTGCGTTCCAACCCA